>NZ_LUHG01000045.1 GCF_001623405.1 Hydrotalea flava | reverse complement strand
AGCAACTCAAAAGCCCGTATGCAATGTGGATAAATGTTGGCTCACTACATTTTTTTTGAAATCCATCAGCACCCAAAGACCCTATTGAGTTATAGAAGATTTTGAAAAAGCAGGTGTCAAACTCAAGAAATAATGTCATTATCATTACGCAACACAAAGATGTGTTGTAAGGTATAAAAATTTAGTGAGCAAAATAAGAATAGATGAAAAAATAAATTAAAGTTAACAATGCCTTATCAAATAAGGGAAAGCATTGTTAAGGGAAATACTATTCTTGCATACACCGGCACTGCTCATATAAGCAAAAATCCTGCACTATGAGCAGGCCTTCCTGTGTGCATGCTGTTGTACATATCAATTTTTATATTCTAATAAAACTGTATTAGTTTATTCTTTTAATTTGTGCACCAATATTGCGTAAGCGTTCATCAATATACTGATAGCCTCTGTCAATCTGCTCAATATTTTGAATAACGCTGGTGCCTTCTGCACTCAAAGCAGCAATCAACAATGCCTGTCCTGCTCTGATATCGGGACTACTCATGGTAATACCTCTTAATTTATTTTTGCGTGCCAGGCCAATTACGGTTGCCCGATGCGGATCGCATAAAATAATTTGCGCACCCATATCAATTAGTTTATCTACAAAAAACAATCTGCTTTCAAACATTTTCTGGTGTACCAAAACACTGCCTCTTGCCTGTATGGCAACTACCAGCACAATACTGAGCAGGTCGGGAGTAAAGCCGGGCCAGGGATGATCGTAAATAGTAAGAATACCCCCATCTAAATAAGTTTGAATTTCATACACATCCTGCTCGGGTATTATAATATCATCTCCTTTTATTTGCAAATGAATACCTAATTGTTGAAATTTTTCAGGAATTACACCGAGGTGTTGCACACCTGCCCCTTTAATGGTAAGCGCACTTTGTGTCATTGCCGCCAGACCAATAAAGCTACCTACTTCAATCATATCGGGCAAAAGGGTATGTTCCGTTCCGCATAAAGCATCTACACCTTCAATCTGCAATAAATTACTACCTATACCCGTAATTCTGGCTCCCATTCGATTCAACATTTTACACAGTTGTTGAATATATGGTTCGCAGGCTGCATTGTATATAGAAGTATTACCTTCTGCCAATACAGCCGCCATAATAATATTGGCTGTTCCGGTAACAGAAGGCTCATCTAACAACATAAAAGTGCCTTTTAATTGGGGTGCCGACAATTCAAAACAGCCTAATTTCTCCTGATATACGTAATTGGCACCTAATTTTTCAAAACCAATTACATGGGTGTCTAATCTTCTGCGGCCAATTTTATCGCCGCCCGGTTTTGGCAGGAATGCCTTTTTGTAACGCCCCAGCATAGCGCCCGCCAGCATAACACTGCCGCGAAGTTTTCCACCTTTGCTTCTAAACGCTTCGGAAGAGAGATAATCGGTATTTACACTGGCCGCTGTAAACTTACAACTGTGCCTGCTTAAACGTTCAACCTGAACGCCCATATCGGCCAATAACTCAATTAAAATATTCACATCAATAATATCGGGAATATTATGAATGGTAACTGTTTCAGATGTTAGCAAAACCGCCGCCAAAATTTGAAGCGCCTCATTTTTAGCGCCTTGTGGAATAATTTCGCCGTGCAGTTTTTTGCCTCCTATCACTTCAAATGAATGCATAAATAAAAAGTGTTTTAAAAATGATTGCTCAAAAATAAAGAGAGCCATCGGGGACAGCTCTCTTTTATTGAAATATTTTTACAGGCATTGAACGGTGTTGTATCAATACCTTTTTTTAAAATTGTTGGTTCTGGTATCCCTTTGTCCTGCATTGCGGTTATCGCGTTGGATGTTATTATTGTTTCGGTTACCTGTTGCACCGCCATTGCGGTTACTATTGTTATTGTTACGCTGACCATTGTTATTACGACTGCCAAAATTTTGTTGCCTGCGGCCGTTATTACCGGAGCGGGCATAATCATCCCGTTCAAAATTTTGATTGCGGTGTTTAATATAGGGTGTATTGCTAAACTCTAACGCTCCGCCGGTAATGCTATCCAACTCGCTTCTAATGGCATCATCGTGCACCAGCTCTTTGTGCCAGTTACTATAAGCCAGCTTCATATAGTAAGCAATGGCATTGGCAAAGCCTGCTTTCTTCTCCGGATTTTCTTCTTTCAATGCTTTATCAATCACCACTTCCAGATTTCTGCCTAAATGTGAATATTTGGGTTTGTGTTTAGGATAAGGTAACGGATCAGATTTGGCTTTGTAAGTTTCTTTCTGCGGAATGGGGTATGGACTGTCAACATCCAATTTAAAATCGCTGATAAAGAATAAATGATCCCAAAGCATGTGCCTGAAATCTTCTACATTCCGCAAATGCGGGTTTAAAAAACCCATCAATTCTATTACAGCCTTAGCCTGTTCATTTCTTTTTTGGCGGTCTTCTATGGTCATTACATACTCTACCATTTTGTGAATATGCCTGCCATATTCCCGCATACTTAATAAGCTTCTTGCGGTGTTATATTCCATGTTATCTACATTCATCAAAGGCAAATGTAGGTATTTAAGCAGTTGATTGCTATTTTTTGGAAATATAGCCTTATTTTGGCATTAAAATTCAATATAATGCCCTTGCAGCAGATGCATTCAATTCTTTATCTTCGCCAAATGGAACAGTTAGCAACACAGTTAGAAAATTACAAAAAAGAAGTACTGGCTTTTACCCCGCAAAATGCAGATGAGGTAGAAAGTTTTCGAATAAAATATCTGGGTACCAAAGGTTTGGTAAAAAGTTTAATGGCCGAAATGAAACGGGTACCCGCCGAACAAAAGCGGGCTGTGGGCCAACTATTGAACGAGTTTAAACTGCTGATAGAAGAAAGATTTCAATCTTTTGCTGCACTCAATCATACATCAACAACTGCAACGGTTGATACCGACTGGAGCTTACCAGGTGATCCCATTCCCGTAGGTACATTGCACCCATTAAGTATTGTGCGACAGCAAATTGTTACTATTTTTCAGAGATTAGGCTTTGCGGTAGCAGAAGGCCCTGAAATTGAAGACGATTGGCACAACTTTGGCGCCATGAATTTGCCTGAAGATCATCCGGCACGCGACATGCAAGATACCTTTTACATTAACCAAAACCCCGCATGGCTGTTAAGAACCCATACCAGCAGTGTACAGGCCAGGGTAATGGAACAACAAAAGCCACCTATAAGGGTAATTTGTCCGGGCCGCGTTTACCGAAATGAAACCATTAGCGCCAGAGCACATTGCTTTTTTCATCAGGTAGAAGGTTTGTATGTAGATGAAAATGTAAGCTTTGCCGATTTAAAACAAACCCTCTATTTTTTTGTACAGGAAATGTTTGGAAAAGATACGAAAGTACGTTTCAGGCCCTCTTATTTTCCATTTACCGAACCCAGTGCAGAAATGGATATCAGTTGCCTGATATGTGGCGGCAAAGGCTGCACCGTTTGTAAGCATACCGGCTGGGTAGAAATTTTAGGAAGTGGCATGGTGCACCCCAAAGTATTGGAGAATTTTAATATTGACTCCAACAAATACACCGGTTTTGCTTTTGGCATGGGTATAGAACGCATTTGCCAGTTAAAATACCGTGTGAATGATTTACGATTGTATTCACAAAACGATGTGCGGTTTTTACAACAATTTACTGCTGCTTTATAATACAAAAGCAACCTAAATTGTGGCGGCTGCTTTCATATCTATAGCCTATTTACAACCATTAGCTTCCACATCATGGTATTTACAACCAATGGTATTGTATTAAGAACTACCCGTTATGGCGAAACCAGTATTATTACCCAAATATATACTGAGTTATTTGGCATACAGAGTTATATTGTAAAAGGCGTACATCAATCAACACGCCGCAAACCAGTACAGGCTGTTTATTTTCAACCCGGGGCTATACTGGCGTTAGAAGTGTACCACCACCAGCAAAAACAACTGCAGTTTATTAAAGAATTTAGCTGGAGTTATATTTACCAAAATGTTTTAAACGATGTAAAAAGGCATACCGTTACCTTGTATATTGTAGAATTGCTGCAACACAGCTTACAACAACCCGAAGCACATGTTGAATTGTTTTATTTAACACAAGAAGCCCTGCAATTAACTGATACCGGCAATGATGTATTGGTGGCCAATCTTCCCATTTATTTTACCCTGCAGGCGGCAGCCATTCTGGGTTTCCAAATTCAAGGGCTATATAATGTTGCAACACCCTGGCTCGATTTACAGGAAGGCTTTTATGTAAGTACACAACCCAACCATGTGTATTTTATGGAAAAAGAAACAGCAAAAGCCACCGCTGCTTTATTGCAAATTATGCCCAAACAAATTGAAACCATTGGCGAAGTTGTGTTAAACCAAAGTACCAGAAGAGCCATTTTACAAGCATTGCAGCTTTACCTATCCTTACATATTCCCGGATTCGGGAAGCTGAAAAGTTTAGATATTTTACAGGAAATACTATCTGCTTAATCCATTACAATTTTACATAAGCCTTTTTACCTGTGCATTTTTAATGCTATTGCATTGAACATCTAGGCCTTTCAATTGCAAAATACCCGGTTGAGTATGTGGCGTAAAAGTGCCCAAATTATTTTCCATACCCAATGCCCTGGCGCCATTGTGCGTTGCCCATTGCAGTAAATTAGATATTGGAACTTTTGGAAAATACTGGTTAATAGTTGTTATTTCATCCAACACACTGAGTGAATGATTACTGGCCAGACTATCGGTACCAATGGTGATAGCTATACCAGCATCAATCATATCACTAACGGTGGGCACTTGCTGTTCAATGTATAAATTGGCATTGATACAAATGGCAGCAAAAAGTTGCGTGTTATATTGCTGTGCCCATTGTTGTATCCACATTAAATCATCCTTCGTCGAAAATGTATTGTGTACTAAAACAACAGCAGCGGCATTGTTGAAATAAGGCGCTACGGTTTGCAAACTACTTTTTCCCGAAGGAATAAAAAAGCTGTTATCTATTTGCATTTGCCGATACATACGCAAAAAATCGCCGGTACCATTCCTAAATAAAGCATCTTCAGCAGGTGTTTCCTGATTGTGCATGGTAATAACATTCCCTGAAAATTGGGGTGCTATTTTTTGCCATAATATAGCGGAAACAGAGTAAGGAGCATGTGGCACTATACTTTTAGGCGTTGAAAATTGTTGCCATAAACTTTTGGCCAGTTCAAAACGTTTTGCAGCAATAGCAGGTAACCATCCACTGGTTTCAATAAAGTTATAGTAATGTAAAGCAGATTGTTGTTTTTGCGCAAGGGTATGGTCAGTATTACAAATATCACCTACTGCAACAATGCCATTCCGTAACATTTCTGCTTCGGCTGCAATAATTGCCTGTTCAATAGCTTCGGGTTCAACAAATCGTTTGGTAATAATTTCCAAAACAAAATTTATCAGGCCGGTATGCATAGGGATAGTGCCCTTTAAATGGCTCAACTCTAAGTGGCAATGGGTATTTACAAATCCGGGACAAAGCACACCATCCATCTTTTGTATATCTGTACCCGCATCGGCTTCTGCAACAATGGCTTCAATGGTTCCATCAGACAATGCAATCAATACCTCACCGTTATGCAATAATTCTTTCCCTGTAAATAAAAAATCGGCCTGTAGTTTCTGATACAATGCAATTGTTTTTATACAGCAAAGTTCTGTATTTTATTGGGTATTTAGCATTTGCTGAAGGAGCATTTCGCTGCAAATCATAATTATCATATTCATCGCATCCACTATTTAAATCTGCATGCGCATTAAAAATGCCATTAAAAATGATGGATGGCATTAACCACATCTTCAATTATTGCCTAAAAAAAGTTATATTGCTACAGGTATTTATTTCCCCATCATACAAAACAACCAACATGAGAAAAACATTACTGCTAATGGGCATAGGCTTGTTAAGTTTACAGCAAAGCGCATGGTCGCAAACTGCTGCAATCAGTGGCTTTACCGAAAAAAACAGTGCCAAACAAATGGCATTAGAACAACAATTTGATGCTTTGTTAAGTGCACAAAATGTAGGTAACACCATTCAGGAATTGTCGGCCAAACCACACGAAATCGGATCGCCTGGCAGCAAAGCAGTTGCAGAAGCTATTTTAGCAAAATACAAATCATGGGGCTGGGATGCACATATTGAAACCTATCAGGTTTTATTTCCCACACCTGTTACCAGGGTATTGGAAATGACCTCGCCCACCAAATACACTGCTATTTTAAAAGAACCGGCTTTAAAAGAAGATGCCACCAGTGGGCAGGAGGGACAACTACCTACTTACAATGCCTGGAGTGCCGATGGTGATGTAACCGGGCAATTAGTATTTGTTAATTACGGATTACCCAGCGATTATGAAACCCTTGCCAAATTGGGTGTTGATGTAAAAGGTAAAATTGTAATTGCCAAATATGGCAGAAGCTGGCGAGGCATTAAACCAAAAGTAGCTTATGAGCATGGCGCCATTGGTTGTATTATTTATTCCGACCCTAAAGATGATGGTTACAGCCGTGGCGATGTTTACCCAAAGGGACCATTTAAAAACGAATATGGTGTACAACGTGGCAGTGTAATGGATATGGTATTGTACCCCGGCGACCCCTTAACACCTGGCGTTGGCGCTACTGAAAATGCACAACGTTTAGACCGTAAAGATGCTACCACCATATTAAAAATTCCAGTATTACCCATCAGCTATCATGATGCGCAACCTTTATTAGCCGCTTTAGACGGGCCGGTAGCACCTGCTGACTGGACAGGCGGATTACCCATTACGTATCATGTAGGTCCCGGTAAAGCCATTGTACATTTAAAATTAACATTCGACTGGAAGATTCGTCCGGCCTATGATGTAATTGCCAAAATAAAAGGCAGCACTTACCCCGATGAATGGGTAATTAGAGGCAACCACCACGATGCATGGGTAAATGGAGCCAATGACCCTATCAGCGGGCAATCTGCATTATTAGAAGAAGCCAAAGCCATTGGCGAATTGGTGAAAAAAGGCTGGCAACCCAAACGTACTTTAGTATACTGCGCATGGGATGGAGAAGAACCAGGTTTATTGGGCAGCACCGAATGGGCCGAAGATCATGGAAAAGAATTGCAACAAAAAGCAGTAGTATACATTAACTCTGATGGTAACGGCAGGGGCTTTCTGAATGCAGAAGGCTCACATGCACTGAATAATTTTATGTACCAAATTAGTGAAACAGTAAAAGATCCTGAAATCGATGTCAGTATTTTTAAAAGAAGATTAGCCGAGCAGATAGTACACGCTGCTACTGATGAAAAAAAACAGGCTTTAATGAAAGAACACACATTAGAATTAGGCGCCATGGGCTCAGGCTCTGATTATTCTTCTTTTATTCAGCACTTAGGCGTGCCTTGTTTAGATTTAGGTTTTGGAGGTGAAGATGCAGGCGGCGAATACCATTCCATTTATGATTCATGGGATATGTACCGCCGATTTAAAGACCCTACATTTGAATACGGTGTGGCCTTGGCGAAGACTGCCGGCAGAGCTGCCTTACGCATGGTAGAAGCCGATGTACTGCCTTTTGATTTCAGAAGCCTACATACAACCGTGGATGGTTATATTACCGACTTAATGAACATAACCAACCAAATGCGCATGAGTACACTGGTAGAAAATAAAATGATTGCCACCCATCAGTTTGAATTAGCGGCCGACCCCACTAAAAAAATGGTATTCCCTACTGAGAAACCCGCAGTACCCTACTTAGATTTCTCGCCTTTACAAAATGCCATTGTTGCTTTAAAAAACAGTAGTGATAGTTTGGCCATTACCTGGGAAAAAGCCTTACACAACAGCACAATACAAGCACCTCTCAACCAGGCTTTATACCGTGCAGAACAACAATTGTTATCTACCAACGGATTACCCCGCCGCCCATGGTACAAACACACTTTATATGCACCCGGCTTCTATACAGGTTATGGTGTTAAAACCATGCCCGGTATTCGTGAAGCAATAGAGCAACGCAACTGGCAGGAAGCGCAGGAACAAATTGCTGTTGATGCAGCCGCCATTCAACAATTGGCTGCCTATTTAGCCAAAGCAGCTCAGTTATAATTATTTGATTACCCATTACATTACAACATACAAGGGTTGCCTTTCAACGGCAGCCTTTTTATTTTTATGTCGTATACGCTTATAATAAAGTTTATAAAGACACAAGTTGGTTGGGCGAACAGGTTTCAGACGAATGATGCCATCTATTTTTTTAAGGATAGAAAACAATCACCATAATATAATTATTTTTAAGTATTCATACACTACTCATTTACATTAAATTTTACCTTTTTTGGTATTAAATATCGTAAAAACACGGTATTTTTAAAATTTACTTAAAATAATTATGTATATATAAAAATGTTTACTTATTATTGTAATGTAAAAATAATCATTATATGTAGCCGGTAGCTTCCACATTTTTTTTGGGGTTTACACTAAGCTGCGTATGATGAACTTTAGATAATCATCAAATAATAAACAATCCCTACCCCAAAAAATTGGTTAGGCTTTTAAAAAAATCACATGAAAAAAACGATATTATTTATTATTGGTACGGCTGTGTTAAATTGCATTTTACTTGCCCAAAAAAGTAAATTTTCATTGGAGGCCAATTATGGATTGAATGGCAATTTTTTTGTAAGAAGTTATGATGAACTGGGCGGCCCAAGCCCTAAAACCTATTTCTATAAAAAGAATTTTGTAGGTTCTATTGCAGGGGTGGAACTTAAATTTCAAATGGATAGTAGTTCTACCCTCAGCATTGCATATGCACAATCTGTAAATGGTAAAAAAATTAATTTTGATGGCCCTTTTAATTCCATTTATTTACAAATTGAAAATTTTACCATCAGGCATATCAATCATTTCTACCAATTTGCCTATGAAGGAACATGTAATAAACGAAAGAACAATTGGAAATACCAAGCAGGGCTATTTTACTTACGTTCTAACCAGCAAGAAATATCATTAGAAAATTTTAATAATTTAATTAATCTGGCAGAACGCAATTATAAAAACAACGGTTTGGAAGAAGGCGGCGTTTTTGCCGGATTAGGTTATTTTAAAACCATTGATCGCCATTTTTCTTTAGGCATTCGTTCAAGGATATATTTCCTAATTTCAACCGGAACATTTGAAGCGGTTACGTTAACACCTGCATTATCTTATCATTTCTAAATCAACAAAATGAAAATATATATTTATATCCTCCCCTTGTTATTATTGGCCCAGCATTGCGTTGGCCAATCTTCTTTTAAAAGAAACGACATTTATTTAGAAGCAGGCGGTAATGGCCTGTTTATTTCTGCCAACTATGAACGGCAATTAACCAAAGAGCCGGGTTTGGGTGTACGCATTGGCGTAGGCATGTATTCAGAAAATGCTTATTATTTAACCATACCCATTGGTATTAACTACCTTTTTGCTACTAAAAACCCTAAAGGATTTTTAGACGCCGGATTGGGCGTTAGTTTTACCCGAGAAAATGCTAAACTATTTTGGGAAAAAACCACACCTGCCGATGACCACTTTGTAAATTTTATTCCCAGTTTTGGCTATAGAAGACATACCACAAAAAATATGATGTGGCGTATTAGTTGCACGCCGGGAATTAACAAATTTGGCTTTGTACCCTGGATAGGTTTTTCAATTGGCAAACGGTTTTAGTAATACAAAAAGGCTAACAGCAACCACACTGTTAGCCTAACCTTACGCCACTGTTCTCTCTAACTCAACAACATTTTCCGTTATTAGAGGGTATACCCAACCCATCTAATATTTTTTCTAACGGACAAAACCGGGTAAAGGAGGATTGCAGTAAATTAACACCTACAAATACACTTAACCATATCCAGTTAACCGAAACAAAATAAATTAATACTACACTTACTAATACCAAACTGCCGGCAACGGCACGTACAATACGTTCTCTCATTTTTTTCTTTTTTTATATATTATAATTAATAACTGCTTGCCTCAACAGGTACAATAAAAGCCCTGATAGGAAATGCACTGGGCGTTTCATTATTAAACTTCTTTACCTGTTCAACAGCATGTTTCGCTTTATCATCCTCCGTAAAACTGAAAAAGAATAAAGCGCTGGTTTGTGCATCGCCACTGGCAAACCAGTTGTTGAGCATATAATTATTATGCTCTGCCTTATGGCCAATGGTATCGGTAACACTAAATACCGGCACTTTGGCTTTTTCGAGAATATGGGTTACGGCCAGCAAATCCTCTTTAATACTTGTAATAACTAACATTTTCATATACCATAGTTTTGGGGTGATTAATGGGTGATTTCATTGTTAGGATTGTTTTCGGGATTTGTATTTTCCGGATACTTTTTGCGCATCATTTTGTAATACAATAAAGGCACTACCAATAATGTGAGGAATGTAGAAGTAATGGTACCACCCATTAAAGATATGGCCAAACCCTGAAAAATAGGATCGAACAAAATAACAATAGCACCTAAAGCTACAGCACCAGCGGTTAATAAAATAGGCGTTGTTCTAACAGCTCCTGCTTCAATAATGGCCTGCTTTAATGGTATACCTTCCCGTAATCGGATATTGATGAAATCAATTAACAATACCGAGTTGCGCACCATTACACCTGCCAGCGCAATAAAACCAATCATAGAAGTAGCGGTAAAGAAAGCACCCATCATCCAGTGGCCAATAATAATACCAATTAATGATAATGGTATGGCTGCCAGCATAATAATAGGAACGGTAAAGTTTTGGAACCATCCTACTATCAACATATAAATAATTAAAATCACTACTACAAATGCAATACCTAAATCGCGAAATACTTCATAGGTAATTTGCCATTCGCCATCCCATTTCAATGAAAAATGATCTTCTAATTTAGGTGCATGGGTATATTCTTCTTTTAAAGTATAACCAGCCGGCAATTGTATACTATTGAGCTTATCAGATATATCGCTCATGGCATAAGACGGGCTTTCTAATTTACCGGCCATATCGGCAGTTACATACACTACACGTTTTTGATTTTTGCGATAAATGCTTTTTTCTTTAATACCTCTTGTAATGGTTACCAAATCGCCAACAGGAATTGCATTACCTTGTTGATTAATGACTTTTAAATTTTTCAGTGCATTAATATCCGATTTATCGGCATCACTTAATTGTAATGAAATATTCACCGGATCATAACTGGAAGGTAGATGCAACGTACCCACATTGCTGTTCGATAAAGCGGCATGCATGGTAGCTACTACCTGCGCCGGTGCAATACCATAGCGCATCGCCTTTTCTTTATCTACATCAAACTTATATTCAGTCTGGTCATGCTCTACCCGCCAGTCAACATCCACCACATCTGGCGTTGTAGCAAACAACTGCTTAATTTGTTTGGCAATGGCAATTTGTTGCCTGTAATCGGGCCCATACACTTCTGCAACTAAAGTAGATAATACCGGCGGGCCTGGTGGTACTTCTACTATTTTAACATTGGCATTGTATTGCTTAGCAATTTCCTGTATACCCGGCCGCATGCTTTTGGCAATAGCATGGCTTTGCTCTTTCCGGTCTTCTTTCTTCACCAAATTAATTTGTATATCGGCCATATTATCGCCTCTTCTAAAATCGTAGTGGCGAACCAACCCGTTAAAACTAATAGGCCCTGCAGTGCCAATATATTCCTGATAATTCTCCACCATAGGTTGATGGGAAACAAATTCAGCAATTTCTTTGGTAACAACGGCAGTTTTTTCTAAAGTACTTCCTTCAGGCATATCAATCACCACCTGAAATTCATTCTTATTATCGAATGGTAGCATTTTAACGGCCACCGCCTTTGTGTAAAACATCATCATCGATGCAAACAGAATTACAACAATGCTAATCATGAATACCCAACGTTTCCATCTGGTTTGCAGCATGGGATTGATAAATGATTTGTAAATCTTGTAAATACCTGTTTTTTCAAGTACGACCGGCGGTTTCTCTTTGCCATGATGTTCTCTTTCTCGCAGAAATAAATAACCCAGATAAGGTGTTAATGTAAGCGCTACAATTAAAGACAACATCATAGCAATAGAGGCGCCTATGGGCATGGGGCTCATGTATGGTCCCATCAATCCCGATACAAATGCCATAGGCAATACCGCTGCAATAACCGTAAATGTAGCAAGAATAGTAGGATTACCTACTTCATTAATGGCATAGATTGCAGCCTGCAATGGCGGAAGCCGTTTCATTTTAAAATGCCGGTGCATATTCTCGGCAATAATAATTGAATCATCTACCACAATACCTGTAATAAATACCAAAGCAAAAAGTGTAATACGGTTTAATGTGTAATGTAGAAAATAATATGCAAATAAGGTTAGGGCAAACGTAACAGGCACTGATAAAAACACCACCAAACCACCACGCCAACCCATTGCCAGCATTACAAACAAAGTAACTACAACAATGGCAATAAATAAGTGAAACAGCAATTCAGATACTTTTTCAGAAGCGGTTTCTCCATAATTACGTGTGGTAGTTACATGCACATCGGCCGGAATTAACTGGCTTTTAATATGGTTGATTTTAGAAAGAATTTCCTCAGAAATCTGCATAGCATCTGCCCCTTTCTTTTTGGCTATAGATAAGGTTACAGCTGGGTAAGATGCTACATAACGGTAGTCTTTTGACGTATCTGCTTTTCCATAACCAAAATATACATATTGGCTGGGTGTTTCAGGGCCATCTACCACTTTTGCCACCTGGCGCAGAAATACCGGTTGTTGTTGATTGGTGCCGATAATTAAATTAGCCACATCATCTGCATTGGTTAAAAAGTTTCCTGTTTCAACCGCAAAAGCTGTATCACTTTTTAACATAGTACCTGATGCTAATTGTGCATTATTGCCCTGCATTTGTTTGGCGATACTCAAAAAATCAACATGGTACTCGGCCATTTTATCTTTGTTCAAAATTACTTTTACCACACGGCTTCGTCCGCCAATAATATTTACAGCCGATACATCAGGTACTTTTTTAATTTCGTTGGTAAGCACTTCGCCCATTTGGCGTAAAGCATAATCATCGTAATGATTACTCCATAAGGTAAGCCCTAATACAGGAACATCATCAATGGCACGTGTTTTCACCAATGGCAGTGTAACGCCCTGTGGCAGCTTATCCATATTCTTCATCAGTTCATTGTACAATTTTACCAATGAACGTTCTACATCTTCCCCTACATAAAACTGCACAATTAACATGGCTCTTCCCTGCATGGTAGTTGAGTATACATATTCAACACCTTTTACATTAGAAATAATTTTTTCTAATGGTGCAGTAACTTTCGATTCTACTTCTTGTGGTTCTGCCCCGGGAAACCCTACCAACACATCGGCCATTGGCACTTCAATTTGTGGTTCTTCTTCCCGCGGAATTAAATAGGTACTGTATGCACCTATCAGTAAAAAAGCAATCATTAACAGAATGGTGAGTTTACTCTGTATGAATGCTTTGGCAATATTTCCCGCAAATCCTTTTTCCATAATAAATTTTCTAATAGTTTATAATGTCAGCAATTATTTTATTAACCGCTTAATTGGTGCAACTTTCAATGTTATTCAGCAACCTGGTGTTATTTTATTTCTTTCACAGGAACTCCATCCGCTAATTTTCCGTTTGCGCTCAATATAAATGGCTCATCTTTACTTAATCCGGATAACACTTCTACATCATTACCCATTTGTTTACCTAAGCGAACCCAACGTAATAAAGCAGTATGATTGGCAGAAACTGTATACAAACCGGTTAGTTCATCTTTATAAAAAATAGCAGATACTGGAACCATTACAGCATCGTTGCTTGTATTCAATACATTTGTAATTTGTTTAACAGGCAATTGTGCGGTTACATACATGCCTGCATATAAACCAGTTTTTTCATTTTCGGGAATGGCTACTTTAACAATATACTGACCGCCGGTGTACTGTGCACTCTGGCTTATTTGTGTAATGCTTCCTTTTATGGTTTTATTAATGGCCTGAATGTATAATGGCACTACGTTACCCATGTGCATATTGTTAATTTGCGATTCCGGCACTGCAATACTTACCTGAAAACTGCCTGATTTTTCAATGGTTAACAATGGCATTCCGGGATTGGCCATACTACCTGCATCGGCCATTTTTTGTGTTACAACACCACTAAATGGAGATGTTAGACTGGTATAAGCTAACATGGCATTTACCTCATTACGCATTTGCCTGGCAGCATCTACTCTTGATTTGGCAGCATTGTATTGTAAAGTAACATTATCCAACTCTTTGGCAGAAGCACTTTGTTGTTGGTACAATGCAGTAAAGCGATCGTAATCTTTTTGTGCATTTTTTAATGCAGCTTCTGCTTCTGCAATCATGGCATCGGCCTGTGCTCTTTTGGCCAACATATCCTGATTGCTGATGGTAGCCAATAACTGACCTTGTGTTACGTGATCACCTACTTTTACTTTCATTGATGTAATATAACCCATTACACGTGTGCTGATATTGGCACTTTGCACCGCTTCTATTTGTCCGCCTAAACTCAATGCATTTTGGGTTGCAGCATTGGGTAAGGCCATTTTTACTTCAACCGGAGGAATCGCAGTTGTATTTTCCTGCTTTTTTTCATTAGATGAGCAGGCAGAAAAAAACAGGCCTGTCATTGCCAACATAACGGTAGTGGTTTTTACATTTTTATTCATAGCTATTTTTTGAAATTTTTATTAATGAGTGGTTGCAGTTAAAAATTGTATATAAGCTTTGGTTGACTGGTAATTAAACTGTGCCTGTGCCAGCCCTAATTTTTGTTGTGCCAGTTGTGTTTCGGCCATCAGCACATCAGTAGTTTTTACTAAGCCCTGCTCGTATCTGTTTTGCAGAATGCGCAAAGCCTCTGTAGCCTGTTGAATGGCAGCGTGCTGCTGCTCAATTTGAAACCGGGCATCCTGTAAATCGCGATTAGTTTTATTGAGTTCTAATTGACTTTGGTCTTTTTGTTGTGCCAATTGTTGTTCCAGCTTATTGCGCTCCAATGTTTTGGTAACAATGGTATTTTTGGTTCTGTTACCATTAAAAATATTCCAGGAAAGTTGTATGCCGGCCAAATAAGCATTGGCACCAAAGCCAAACATGCGGCTATCGTTCAGTTGATAATTTCCAAAAGCATTCAGCTTAGGCAAATAACTCATTTTGCTGCTTTTAATCATCAGATTACTGGCTTCTATTGCGGTTTTCATGGCCATAAAATCGGCACGTGCATCCGGAACTTTTATAGCTGTATCTGCAACGATAATATCATCAATATTTTTATCGGCAATCATATATACCAATCCTGCAGGTACGCCCATCAAAAAACTTAAATAGTCACTTGCATTTCTAATATTACTTTTTGCATTGGCCAAATTAGTGGTTACCATACTTTCATGCACCTGTGCATTCAGTACATCAGATTTCTGAACCAGACCCTGATTAAAATAATTATTGGTGAGCTGGTACATGGCATGTGCAGTTTGTGCAGCTTCCTGCAACACTTTCACTGCATCATAAGCCAACTGAAGTTGCAGATAAGCTTTCTGTACTTCATAGGTAACATATTCTTTTGTACGCTTTGTTTTAAACTGATACAATTCAGATTGTTTAGCTGCACCTTTCCGCATATACAACATATCCAAATTTAATAGCGGTTGCTGTACAGATAATTGGGTGGAAAAATCGGGTGTACCAGAAGGATGATTCAATAAATCAGGATTGAAATCAGCCTGTGTAATGGATTTTTGCTGCAGTTTAAATCCAAATGCATTCAAGGGATTATTGGTACTCATAGCTGTATAAGAAACTCCAACCTGTGGTAAAAATATGGCATCGGTTTGTTTATAATTGCTTTGAGCAATTTGTTCGTCAATCCCTGCCAGTTGTACTGATTTGTTATTGGAAGATGCCCTTGTAATAGCATCAGCCAAGGTTAAAATCTGCGTACTATCCTGCGCTGATACCAGATGATTGAACAACATTAAACATACGCCAATGAAGGCACTGACTGCATACTTTCTTTTCATTCTTAGCATCGTGTTAAAAATTTGATGCAAAACTATCATCAGCAAACAGCCTGTACTGTGACATATATCACCCAAAAAAAATTCCTTTTTTTAAACAAACAGCAAGTAATGGTTCCTCTTTTCATTTGCCCGGTTATACAACCCATTATGTGATAAACATCACCAAACAACAAAAACTGATGTTGTAACTTCGCTAAAAATTTTACAATGGCAACGAAACATTTAACCACCCAGGAATTCAAAGACCTTGTTTTTGATTATACCAAAGAACAGGAATGGAAATACAAAGGCAATTTGCCTGCTATTATTGATTTTTATGCAGACTGGTGCGGGCCTTGCAAAATGGTAGCTCCTGTTTTAGAGGAATTATCGAATGAATATGAAGGGAAACTAATTGTTTATAAAGTAGATACCGAAAAAGAACAGGAACTGGCTGGCGTATTTGGCATTCAAAGCATACCTACTTTTTTATTCATACCGGCAGAAGGTCAACCCATGATGCAGCCTGGTGCTTTACCCAAAAAAGTATTTAAACAGGTAATTGAAGAAGAATTACTGCCTATTGCAAGTGAAGAAAAATAAAGAAAAGTGAGAACCCGGGTTATATTGTAATAATTGTGCCCGCTATTTATATTGTTAATGGATGATATTGAAAAAAGAATAAAATGATGACAAATTTTTGGGACCAACGGTATGCAGAAAATGACTCAGTGTATGGATTAGAACCAAACCAGTTTTTCAAAACATTTATTGATAACAACAAACCGGGCACAATATTATTACCCGCCGAAGGCGAAGGGCGCAATGCCATTTATGCTGCACAGCAAGGGTGGACCGTTGATACATTTGATTACAGTGCAGTAGCAAAAGAAAAAGCACTGCAACGTGCAGCATCATTGGGTGTCACTATTCATTATGAAGTAAAAGATATCAATGATTATGTTCCGGAAAAACAATATGATGCGGTAGCACTCATTTATGTGCATTTACCCGAACCCCTCCGAAAAAAGTTTCACGCCAATGTAGTAGCCTCCATAAAACCCGGTGGTTACTTAGTGGTAGAATCTTTCAGCAAAGAACAAATACATCATAAAAGTGGAGGACCAACCGATCCTAATTTATTATACGATGCACCCACACTCTGTTCTGATTTCCAATTATTACATATTATCAGTTGTGGGCAAAAAGAAGTAATGCTTTCAGAAGGAGAATTTCATTCAGGCAGTGCCGATGTATTACGATTAGTAGCCCAAAAGTTGTAATTTATTACAGCTTGGATGAATAGGCTATACAATGCAGTAATTTTAATGCATGTAACATCAACTTTTTTATGAAAAGAATATTGTTATGGACATGCACCTGTTTATTATTCCTCACTGCATGCAACCATCACCCTAAAACAACTATCACCAGCGATGATGGTAAAACAAAAGCAAATGTTGACTTGAGTGGGCTTTCTGATGAAGATGATAAAGTAATGGGGCAAAAAGTAAATGAATTAAAAAAAAACAACTCCACTAACTACCAATCAGCTCGAAGCTTTATTACCCGAACAACTATTTAATTTAAAACGCAGCAATTTTGAAGCCAGCAACATGATGGGCTTTTCAACTGCTGATGCAACTTATAAAAATGATGACGGCAGCAAAAAAATAAAACTAACCCTATTTGATTGTGCAGGAGATGCCGTAGCAGGTATTTATTCGCAGAATTATCTTACAAAAATGAATATCCAATCCGAATCGGAAGACGGTTACACCAAATCAATTGATTTTATGGGGCAAAAAGCGATGGAAACTTATCAAAAAAGCAACAAAAAGTACGAGTTAACTTTTCTGGTAAACTTCAGGCTGTTAATAAACTTAGCAACCACTACCCGCAATGCAACTGAACTGAAACAGGCTGCAGCCACTCTTCAATTTACTATCCCTTCCTAACTGTTTCGTTTCATTAGTAATATATATGAATATTGCACATTACCAAAATATTTTGAGTCTATCGTATGCACATTTCTTCCACAAACTGTGTTCGTTAAAAAAATCATTCCTTTGTATGAGGTGGATTGAACAAAAAAGATTAGTGCAGTTTTTTTGTTTGAAGAAAAATATGTTTTCAACATTGGGTTAATAACAATTTTGCCATTTAAACCCAAGCTTAACTATTTTGCTGCTCGGTTTAGGGTTTCCTACACATGGAATGAATAGGGAATCAGGTGTAAGTCCTGAACTATCCCCGTAGCTGTTACCCATTTTCAAATGTTTTGGCAAAACACACCACTGTTTCAAAAGAAATGGGAAGGTAGCCAAATCATCGGAAGTCAGAAGACCTGCCTTAAACCCAACATATAGCAATGCTTTCGGGCGAAAAGCAGGTTCGTTCAGTATAGGCCGGCAACCACTTATTCCGGTTTATATAACGACCACTTCAGCACCGAATATTCATAAAACAAAAAAATTATAATACTATTATGAGCAGTAGTGATGAAATTTTATTGAAAGAAAACAAAGACCGATTTGTAATTCTGCCCATTAACTATCCGGTCATTTGGGAAAAATACAAGCAACATGAAGCCAGTTTCTGGACCGCAGAAGAAATTGATCTGGGCGCCGATTTAAAAGATTGGGAGAACCTGAATAATGGCGAACGTCATTTCATTTCGCATATTCTGGCATTTTTTGCTGCCAGCGATGGCATTGTAAATGAAAATTTAGCAGTAAACTTCATGAGCGAAGTACAGTTACCGGAAGCGCGTTGTTTTTATGGTTTTCAGATTATGATGGAAAACATCCACTCTGAAACCTATGCATTATTAATCGATACTTATATCAAAAATCCCGAAGAAAAGAACAGATTATTTCATGCCATAGATACCGTACCTGCCGTAAAGAAAAAAGCAGAATGGGCTTTACGCTGGATTACCAATGGCAATTTTGCAGAAAGACTGGTTGCGTTTGCAGCCGTAGAAGGCATTTTTTTCAGTGGCAGCTTCTGCTCTATTTTCTGGCTCAAGAAACGAGGTTTGATGCCCGGATTAACTTTCAGTAACGAATTGATTTCACGTGATGAAGGTTTGCACTGCGAATTTGCATGCCTGTTGTATAAAATGCTGCAAAACAAATTATCGGAAGCACAGGTAAAAAGCATTATTACTGATGCAGTGACCATTGAAAAAGAATTTATTACGGAAGCACTGCCGGTAGATTTAATTGGTATGAATGCCAAATTAATGCAACAATACATTGAATTTGTGGCCGACCGCTGGTTGGTTGAACTGGGCTACCCAAAGGTGTACAATGCCACCAATCCATTCGATTTTATGGAAATGATTTCCTTACAGGGCAAAACCAATTTTTTTGAAAAAAGAGTAGGCGATTATCAAAAAGCCGGTGTAATGGGAACCAGTACAGTATCACAATCTTTTTCATTGGATGAGGATTTTTAACCTATTTCAATACCCCAACAAAAAATACCATTTAAAATAGTTTGACTATGCACGTAATTAAAAGAGATGGAAGAAAAGAAACCGTAAAGTTCGATAAAGTAACCGCACGTATTCAAAAATTATCCTACAGCCTTAGCCCAATGGTGAATGTGATTGATGTAGCCAAAAAAACCATAGAGGGTATTTACGATGGTGTACACACAGCAGAATTGGATAATTTAGCTGCCGAAACCGCCGCATCGCTCACCATTACGCACCCCGACTATGCTATTCTGGCTTCACGCATTGCAGTAAGCAATCTACACAAAAACACCATCAAAAGTTTTTCTGCAACCATGCGGCTTTTATACAATTACACTGATACACATTCCGGAAAAAAAATGCCATTAATAGCAGATGATGTAATGGAAGTAATTGAAGCCAATGCAGAATTATTAGACAGCACTATTATTTACGACCGCGATTTTGCTTTTGATTATTTCGGATTTAAAACATTAGAAAAATCTTACCTGCTTAAGCTAAATGGTAAAATTGTTGAACGTCCGCAACACATGTACATGCGTGTAGCCATTGGTATTCATAAAAAAGATGTGGAGCGTGCTATTAAAACCTACCATTTAATGAGTGAACGCTGGTTTACCCATGCTACACCAACACTATTTAATGCAGGCACACCCAAACCACAAATGAGTTCCTGCTTTTTGTTAACCATGAAAGAAGATAGTATTGATGGCATTTATGATACCCTAAAACAAACCGCAAAAATATCGCAAAGTGCCGGTGGTATTGGATTAGCCATTCATAATATACGTGCTACAGGCAGTTATATTGGCGGCACCAACGGTACCAGCAATGGCATTGTACCTATGTTGCGAGTGTTTAATGATACAGCACGATATGTTGATCAGGGAGGTGGTAAAAGAAAAGGTGCTTTTGCAGTATATTTAGAACCTTGGCATGCTGATGTGTTTGAGTTTTTAGACCTGAAAAAAAATCACGGCAAAGAAGAATTACGGGCAAGAGATTTATTCTATGCCCTCTGGATTCCGGATTTATTCATGAAACGGGTAGAAGCCAATGAAGAATGGAGTTTATTTTGCCCCAATGAAGCACCCGGCTTAAGCGACTGCTGGGGCGAAGCTTTTGAACAATTGTACACACAGTATGAAGCAGAAGGCAGGGCCCGCAAAACCATTAAAGCACAAGAGCTTTGGTTTAAAATAATGGAATCGCAAATAGAAACCGGCACACCTTATATGTTGTATAAAGATGCTGCCAACCGCAAAAGCAATCAGCAAAACTTAGGCACCATTAAAAGCAGTAACCTATGTACTGAAATTATGGAGTACACATCGCCTGAAGAAGTGGCGGTATGTAATCTAGCTTCGCTGGCATTGCCACGCTTTGTAGAAAACGGCAGTTTTAATCACGAAAAATTATATGAGGTTACTTATACCGCTACCATTAATTTAAACCGCATCATTGATCATAATTATTATCCGGTAGAAGAAGCCAGAAATTCAAACCTCAAACACCGCCCCATTGGTTTAGGTGTACAGGGGTTGGCAGATGTGTTTATTTTATTACGCCTGCCTTTTGAAAGTGATTTAGCTAAAATGTTAAATAAAGAAATTTTTGAAACTATTTATTTTGCTGCCATGACAGCCAGTAAAGACCTGGCCATTCAGGAAGGTGCTTATGAAACATTTGCCGGCTCACCCTTATCAAAAGGTATTTTCCAGTTCGATATGTGGGATGCAACCCCTTCTAACCGTTGGAACTGGGAAGCACTGAGGCAGGAAGTAAAACAATATGGCGTTCGCAATTCATTACTGGTTGCACCCATGCCCACAGCCTCTACCTCGCAAATACTCGGCAATAATGAATGTTTTGAACCCTACACTTCTAATATTTATACCAGAAGGGTATTAAGCGGTGAATACATCATCGTAAACAAACATTTACTGAAAGATTTAATTCAACTGGGCTTATGGAACAACACCATGAAAACCAAAATTATTGCTGCCAACGGCTCTATTCAAAATATAGCCGAAATACCCGCCGATATTAAAGAACTTTATAAAACCGTATGGGAAATTAAACAAAGAAATATTATAGATATGGCTGCCGACAGAGGCGCATTTATCTGCCAGTCGCAATCATTGAATTTGTTTGTAGATGCTCCCAACTCATCCAAACTTACTTCTATGCATTTTTATGCCTGGAAAAAAGGCCTTAAAACAGGTATGTATTACTTGCGTTCACAGGCAGCAACACAAGCTGTTCAGTTTACCGTTGAAAAACAAGCAGAAATTACAGCACAACCGGTTATTCCTGTGGCTGAATCGGCCTCTGAAAACGATGTAACCGCTACCATAACAGAAGGCGCTGTTTGCACCATGCAGGAAGGATGTATTAGTTGCGGCTCATAAAATCAGCAAATGGATACTTTTTAAAAACCGTTATAAAAAATATAATTATTTTTTTATATCAATTAAAATATTTAAGTTTGTTCAATGATTAAAGGCTTTTTTAGACTGAAAGGATAACAGAATATACTTAGGCGAAGAATAACAATGAATTTTACTAAACATCAGAAAAATAAATTCATGGAGAACAACCCAACGCCACATCCTTTGCTTTGCTGGGATATTGTATTAGAAGGAATAGAGCGGCGCAAACAATTAAAAAAAGATTTGGAAGCACTACAAAATATTATGTACCGGAACGAATGGAAAGAAGTGCGTGCTGCTTTTCAGGAAGCCTTAATTTGGGAAGATAAAACCATTATAGTTACCGATAGCCAATTAAACATCATTCACGCCACTGAAAACTTACATACCATGAATGGTTATTGGCCCCATGAAGTAATAGGTCAACGCCCAACGCTATTTCAGGGGCCGGCCACTTCTCTTGATACACGTAAAGCCATTAAAATGGCTATTGATGCCTTGCAACCTTTCCAAACCGCATTAGTAAATTATCGTAAAAACGGCAGTACTTATACCTGCCATATTGAAGGATTCCCCATATTCAACCAATCAGGCAGGTTGGTAAATTTTATGGCTATTGAAAAAGCAGCTTAATCAATATTTTTAAACCATTACTTCAGCTATTGACTACTGTATTGTATCAACATAATTTGATTTAATATTGTAGTATGAAGTTAGTTAAAAATATTATTTTCGATTTAGGTGGTGTTTTCATCAACCTCGATTTTCAAAAAACAAATGAGGCATTTCAACAACTAGGTGCCACACAATTCTACAGTTTTTTTTCACAAACCCACTCCAATAGCCTTTTTGCAGCTTTAGAAACCGGCACCATTGCAACGCATGATTTTTATGATGCTTTCAGAAAACAAACAGGTATCCTGGCAACAAACAAAGCCATTGCCCATGCCTGGAATGCTATGTTAATTAACTTTCCACCCGAAAGAATTGAATGGCTCGATTCGATACAAAATAAATACGATGTTTTTTTATACTCCAACACCAATCAAATTCATTATGATTGCTTTATGGAAATATTTAAGCGTGATACAGGTAAAGACAATTTTAACCGCTATTTTAAAAAAGCCTATTATTCTCATGAAATAAAAATGCGCAAGCCGGATGCAGATGGATTTCAACTTATTTTACAGGAACAAAATTTAGCCCCGGAAGAAACTTTATTTATTGATGATACGTTACCTAACATACGAACAGCCCATTCGTTAGGATTACAAACCATACACCTGAATGCACCACTAACGGTGTTAGATTTACCGTTATAACTGTTCTATAATCGAATCACCATGGCTTCATAAGGGCGTAAGGGCATTTTATTTTTTAATGTGATAGTTGTAGGCGTTTTTACATAATTGGCCAATACCACTTTTGCTTTAGCAGATAATGTAGGACTACTAAATACCGCATCTTTAGCTGAAAAATTCAATAATATCAAAAATTTGTCGGCAGCATCTTCTCTTAAATATGCATATACCTGTGGATTGGCTTTATCCAGCAACGTGTATTTGCCATAAACCAAGGTGGGGTTGCTTTTACGCAGTTGTACTAATTTTCTAAAATAATGCAGGCAACTATTGGGGTCATTTTCTTCAACAGCAACGTTCACTGTTTTATAATTCGCATTGATTCCAATCCAGGACGTTCCGGTTGTAAAACCTGCATTGTAGCTGCTATTCCATTGAAAAGGTGAACGGCCATTATCTCTTGCGCCAAATGCAAGATTTTTCATAAATGCATTTATATCGCCCCCCGTTTGTTGTATATGTTTGTATGCATCTAATATCACTTCATCGCGATAATCATGTATCGAAGTGAATTTCGGATTCGTCATGCCCAACTCATCTCCATTATAATAAAAAGGTGTGCCCCGCATGGTAAGTAAAAAAGTAGAGAGCATTTGTGAAGAATGGGTTCTAAACTGTGGCAAATCATTTCCAAATCTGCTTACCATTCTGGCCTGATCATGATTGGCCAAAAAAACAGCCAGCCACCCACTGTGTTCAAAAGCACTATCCCATTGCGAAAAAACCGATTTAAATTGCAACAAGCTGTATCCGTTAGGCTTCGCAAGGTCTACCCCATTAAAAGCATAAGCAATATTCAGTTCATGCCGATTACTATCTACCAAATTATGTGCATCTTCAAACGTATTACCGGCACCTTCTGCTACACTCATTACATCGTATTTACTAAAAATTTGCTGGTTCATTTGTTGTAAATAGCCGTGTATATTACCCTGCATGGCATAATAACGTGTAAAATCTTTTTCAAACCCTTTCGGGAACATGGGGAAGGTGGTATCTTTTGCCACAAATTGAAAAGCATCTAACCTAAATCCGTCAATGCCTTTATCAGCCCAAAAGCGCATAATACTGTACACTTCATTTCTAACTTTAGGATTTTCCCAATTTAAATCGGGTTGTTTATCTGAAAAATAATGCAGGTAATAGGCATTGGTGAGTGTATCAAACTTCCAGGCATCATGATTAATATCGAACAAACTATAACGATAAGGTGGTTTTCCATTTTCAGCATTCCACCAATGATAATAGTTGCGATAGGGGTTATTTCTTGAGCTCCGGCTTTGCTGAAACCATTCGTGTTCGCTGCTACTGTGGTTCACCACCAAATCCATTACCAATTTAATACCTCTGCGGTGCATTCCATTTAACAAAGAATCAAAATCGGCCATCGTCCCAAATTCCGGCAAAATTTTGCGGTAATCGCTTACATCATAGCCATTATCAAAATTGGGCGATTGGTAAATGGGGTTTAACCAAACCACATCAACCCCCAAACTTTTAATATAATCTAATTCAGAGATAATTCCTTTTAAATCGCCAACGCCATCGCCGTTGCTGTCTTTAAAACTTCTGGGATAAATTTGATACACAATGGCTTCTTTCCACCATTTTTGATTGGCATCTGCTTTTGGTGGTTCAGATTGTGCATTAATATTTTCAGCACAAACAGTGATACATAATAAAAAAATTGCAAGTGTACTTTGTTTCATAAATAGTTTGATGAAAGGATGAAGTATTTAAATAACACAATGTATCAGAAAGCAGAAGCGCATTCCTTTAATATATCCGGCTTTATTTCATTTCTTCAAAATCAATATACTCTTCATCAGCCGGTTTTGTTTTAGAAGATGCAGCTTTAGATGTGGCATTAAAATTATTTTGCGATTCAGCGGCCTGCTGTTGCGCTTGTTGCATGGCATTAATCTTCTGTTTCATTTCAGAAGTAGCTTTGCCAATTGGCACCACCAAATCAAATACAAACTTGTAAATCAGATACAATACACAACTCCAAATAATAATTTTTAACATAGTGGCAAAAATACAATAACAGGTTTTAATTACAACCCTTCGGCCATTTTTTAACCATTTGTAATCAATTCCTATTTCTAATTTGGAGCGTAATCATTTTATCCATTACATTTGCAACGGAAAAAAGAACGATAGAAGGGAACGGAAGCGTTCCCTTCTGCTTTATAGGTATGTCAACACAAACACACATAGAACAAATTACCAGCATTGTAAATAGCATGCTGGAAACCGAGCCTTCATTTTTTTGCGTAGCGGTTAAAATAAAACCCACACAAAATATTAAGATATTTTTAGATGGTGATGAAGGATTGCCCATTGAAAAATGCGTGTACTTTAATAGAAAACTGTATCAATTAACCACAGAAGCAGGTATTTTTCCGGAGGGGGAATTTAGTTTGGAAGTTTCTTCACCCGGCGTTGGTGAGCCGCTAAAACTACACAGGCAATATGTTAAAAATATTGGCAGAAATGTTGAAGTAGTATTTACCGATGATACCATGAAAGGAGGGGTTTTGTTAGCCGTAACTGAGCAGGATATATTATTGGAACAAACCACAGGCAAAGGCAAAAAAGCAATTACACAGCAAATTTTAATACCATTTACTAATATAAAAACAACAACCGTTCAAATTAAATTTTAATATTCATCAGGCACGTTTGTATCAACAAAGCCTGAACTACCGCTAAAAAATTGAATTATGGCAAGTATTAATCTTATTGACGCATTTCAGGAATTTAAAGACACCGAAAATCTGGACAGACCTACTTTAATGAAAGTAGTAGAAGATGTTTTTAAAACCTTATTACGCAAAAAATATGGTAGCGACGAAAATTTTGACGTAATTGTAAATGCCGAAAAAGGCGATTTGGAAATCATCCGCCGCCGGATGATTGTAGAAGATGGAGAAGTGCAAGACCCACTTGCCGAAATCAGCTATTCAGAAGCCGTTAAAATAGAGCCCGATTTTGAAGTTGGAGAAGAATTGTACGAAGAAGTTGATATGCTCGACTTTGGCCGCCGTGCTATTTTAGCTGCCAAACAAACTTTGGCCAGCCGTATCAACGATTTAAAAAAGAATGTACTGGTAAAAAAATACAGCGATCGCATTGGTGAAATTATTTCTGCCGATGTGCATCAGGTTTGGAAAAAAGAAGTTTTATTAATGGATGAAGAAGAGAATGAATTAATTTTGCCAAAATCTGAACAAATACCACAAGACTTTTTCCGCAAAGGCGAAACCATACGTGCAGTTGTTGCAAGAGTTGATTTAAAAAACAATTCCCCTGTCATCATACTTTCACGAACCAGCCCTTTATTCTTAGCCAAACTTTTGGAAATAGAAGTACCGGAAATTTTTGACGGACTAATATCAATCAAGAAAATTGTTCGTGAACCGGGCGAAAGAGCAAAAGTAGCAGTAGAATCTTATGACGACAGAATTGACCCCGTTGGTGCCTGTGTAGGCATGAAAGGAAGTCGTATTCATGGAATTGTACGTGAATTGAAAAACGAAAATATTGATGTTATTAATTACACCAATAATATCCAGCTACTCATTCAACGCTCTTTAACACCTGCTAAAATCAGCTTCATGAATATTGATACAGAGAAGAAGCAGGCTGATGTGTATTTGAAAGCTGATCAGGTATCGCTTGCCATTGGCCGAAGAGGCGTAAATATTAAATTAGCTTCTGAACTAACCGGATATACTTTAGATGTGTTTAGGGAAGATGAAGAAAAAACAGATGAATTTGATATTGACCTGGAAGAATTTAGCGATGAAATTGAACCCTGGGTAATTGAAGCATTCAAAAAAGTAGGATGCGATACTGCCCGCAGTGTTTTAAATTTGAACGAAGATGAATTGGAAAGAAGAACCGATCTGGAAAAAGAAACCATTGCCGAAGTAAGAAGAATTTTACAGGCCGAATTTGATAACGATGAAGCATAAAACCTTTCATTTTTAATACATTAAAAAAAAGTTTATGCAAAAACTTGCGTATTTTAAAGCAACATATTAGGCCATAAACGGTCTTATATATACATTTGAACGTTGCCTTTAACAAAAAGGCGCGGATGGATTAAATAAAACGGAATGTCAGAATTGAAATTACCACGATTATTAGCAGCAGCCAAAGAGTTTAATGTTGGTCAGGACACCATTATTGAATTTTTGGGGAAGAAAGGTTTTAATAAAGATGAACTGAAACCAACAGCCAAACTTTCGGTAGAAATGTATCTTGCCCTGCAGGCCGAATTCCAAAGCGATAAACAAGCTAAGAATAAAGCTGATCAGGTAGAAATACCTAAAATTGCTCCGGCAGAACCAAGAAAACGAAAGGATGAAGAAGAAGTAAGTTTTAAAAAAGAGGAAAAAAAATCACTCCCCAAAGAAGAACCTAAGGAAACAGTGAAAGAAACAGAATCGGAATCTGTTCAAAAAAAAACTACACCAGCCGAAGTTCCTACCGTTGAATTACCATCTGAACCTATTCTTACAGAAGCGCCCATCATCCAGGAAAAGCATCCCGAACCGGAAGTAATTGTACCCGAAAAATCTGCAGAAGATGACTTTATTAAGTTAGAGGTGCCCGAAATAGAAGGGCCTAAAATTATTGCAAAGATTGATTTAGATGCAATAGATACTTCTACCAGACCTAAAAAATCTTCCAGAAAGAAAGAAGATACATCCGATAAAAAGGAACCGATAGTTGAAAGTACTACCCCGGTTACTCCACGTGTTCAACCCGAAGAAATTACGGTTGTTGCTAAAGAAGAACAACCCACAGCAACACCTGCAATGCCGGAAACAACATTACCTGTAACCAATATAGAATCCAACATTCCACAACAGGATGGTGCACCGGTTATTGAAAATATTGAAGTGGAAAAATTAACCGGCCCCAAAATATTAGGGAAAATACAATTGCCAATTGACAGTGACACCCGGCCCAAACCTTCTTCACGTGAAGAAAGCCGTAAGCAACGCAAACGCATTCCGCTAAACAAAGTAGGTGGTAACCAACCCGGCGGACAATTTAACCGCGAACCCAAAGCAGGTGGCGGCCCACGTCAGAGTAATGTAGCTGCAGGTGCTACTGTTAATGCAGGCGGTACACCGGTTACAGGACCCAACCGGCCCATACAACCCGCTAATAACCGCAATAATCAGCCGCAAGGTGGTGGCGGAACAGGTGGCAACCGGAACAACAATAACCGACATACCCCACACCAACGAGGTGCCGGACGTGATCATAGAAAAGAAGAAAAAGAAATTGACGCAAAAGATATTCAGGAAAAAATAAAAGAAACGCAGGCTAAATTAGCCGGTGCAGGTGGCAGAGGTAAAAGCCTGAAAGCAAAATATCGCCGTGCAAAACGTGATGAAGCTGCCGAATCAATGGGCGAATTATCGGAAGATAATAAACTACAGGTAACAGAATTTATCAGCGTAAGCGAACTGGCCAATTTAATGGACGTAAGTTTTGCAGATGTAATTGGTAAATGTATGAATCTTGGCATCATGGTATCGATTAACCAACGCCTTGATGCAGAAGTAATTGAATTAGTGGCTAGTGAATTTGGCTATGAAGTAGAATTTATTGGCGTGGATGACGTGGATGAATTAAATGAGGAAGAAGAAGAGGAAGATACCCAAAACTTAGTAAGCCGCCCACCAATAGTAACCATTATGGGCCACGTTGACCATGGTAAAACCTCATTACTCGATTATATTAGAAATGCGAATGTAGTAGCAGGTGAAGCAGGAGGTATTACCCAGCACATTGGCGCTTACGAAGTTACCTTACCCGAAAGTGGCAAACACATTACATTTTTAGATACACCCGGACACGAAGCCTTTACCGCTATGCGTGCCAGAGGTGCAAAAGTTACAGACATTGCAGTTATTGTTATTGCAGCAGATGATGCCGTAATGCCACAAACCAAAGAGGCCATTAGCCACGCACAAGCTGCCAATGTACCCATGATTTTTGCCATCAATAAAATTGATAAAGAAGGCGCCAATCCACAAAAAATATATGAACAACTTTCCAATATGAATATTTTGGTGGAAGAGTGGGGTGGAAAATACCAAAGTCAGGAACTGAGTGCCAAACAAGGTTTAAATGTTGATTTACTTTTAGAAAAAATATTGCTGGAAGCAGAATTGTTAGATCTGAAAGCCAACCCCAATAAAGAAGCATCCGGCTCTATTATAGAAGCCACTTTAGATAAAGGTCGCGGCTATGTAGCTACTATCCTGGTTCAAAATGGTACCCTTAAACAAGGTGATATTATTGTGAGTGCACAATACTATGGTCGTGTTAAAGCCATGTTTAATGAACGGAACCAGAAAATTACAGAAGCACCTCCATCAACACCCGCAGTTATTTTAGGCTTAAATGGTGCACCACAGGCCGGTGAAAAATTTAAAGTATATAAAGATGAATCTGAAGCCAAAGAATCTGCCAATAAACGGGCACAATTAATGCGTGAACAGGGACTCAGAGCACGTAAACATATTACCCTGGATGAAATTGGACGTAGATTAGCTTTGGGTAACTTTAAAGAATTAAATATTATCATCAAAGGTGATGTGGATGGTTCAATAGAAGCATTGAGCGATTCTTTGCAAAAACTTTCTACCGCAGAAATTGCAGTGAATGTTGTACACAAAGCAGTGGGTCAAATTTCTGAAAGTGATGTATTACTGGCTACCGCTTCTGACGCCATTTTAATTGGCTTCAATGTTCGCCCATCGGCACAAGCTGCCCGTTTGGCACAAAACGAGGGCGTAGAAATTAAAATGTACTCCATTATTTACAATGCTATTGAAGAAGTGAAGAGCGCTATGGAGGGTATGTTGGAACCCAAAATTCAGGAAAAAGAAGTGGCCACCGTTGAAGTACGCGAAGTATATAAATTTGATAAAGCTACCGTTGCAGGTTGCTTTGTTTTAGAAGGCCGTATAAAAAGAGATGCAAAAATCAGATTGTTTAGAGATGGCATCTTAATTTATCCACGTCAGGAAGGTGCATTTGCTGAATTAGGCAGTTTAAAAAGATATAAAGATGATGTAAAAGAAGTGCCCTCTAATATGGAGTGCGGCTTAACCATTAAAAATTATACTGATTTAGCTGTAGGTGATACCATTGTAGCTTATGAAGAAGTAGAAATAAAACGTACATTATAACCATACTTTCCTATCATTTGCTTCAGGATGTAGCGGATAAGCCTGCCTGAAGCAAATTTTTTTGTTAAAAGCTTTAGCAGTGAGCAGTTTCACACAGTTTAGAAGTACTTTTGAAACACACAATACCTAAATATTTTATCCTGAATAGCATGCAGGAATAAACATTTTTAAATAAATGAAATAGACTTTCAGGTGATACATAGTAAAAAAATTATGAAGCAGTTTTTATTAGTAAGCATTCTTTTCTTTTCCGTATCTGCCACTATAAAAGCGCAGGTACAAAAAGTAGTAGCCGATAAAATTGTTGCCCAGGTTGGCGATAAAATTATTTTACGATCAGATGTAATGAATGCTATTTCAGATGCCAAACGTCAGGGTCAGGAAGCATCATTACCTCCACATCCTGAATGTGCCTTTTTAGAAGCACAACTCATTCAAAAAGCATTGGTTTTACAAGCTGAAAAAGATTCACTCGTTGTTTCTGATGAAGATTTGGATGCAGCTTTAGACAATCAAATCAGAGGTTTTATCAGAGAATATGGTTCGAAAGAAGTACTGGAGGAAATTGCAGGTAAAACCATTTATCAAATTAAAGAAGATTTCAGGCCGGCATTCAGAGACAGAAAATTAGCCGACCAGATGCGCAATAAAATTCTGGAGAACGTAAAAGTTACTCCCAATGAAGTAAAAGCATATTTCGATAAAATTCCAAAAGACAGCCTCCCATTTTTTGAAAGCGAAATTGAAGTGAGCCAAATTTTGGCACAGCCAAAAGCGAATAAAGAAGTAGAAGATTATGTATCAAAAGATTTATACAGCTATAAAAAACAAGTTGAATCAGGCCAGAAAAGATTTGATCAGTTAGCAAAGCTATATTCTGATGATGTGGAAACAGAAAAACAAGGTGGTTTATTACACCTGAACAGAAACGATAAATTCTGGGATCCTACATTTTTGGCCACTGTATTTAAATTGAAGGAAGGTCAAATTTCTCCGGTTATTAAATCAAAATTTGGTTTACACATCATTCAATTGGTAAGCCGTTCCGGCGATGATGCGGTAGTACGCCACATTCTTAAAATTCCACCGGTAACACAAACAGAAATTGATTTATCCGTTCAAAAATTAGACTCGGTTCGTAATTTAATTGAAACCAAACAAATGACTTTCGGTGAAGCTGTTAACCGCTTTAGTGACGATGATAACAGCAAATTTACCGGCGGTCAAATTCAGGGAAGAGATGGCAGTTCATACATTACCATTGATCAGTTACCCGATAAAGACTTAATTCCATTATTAAAAACACTGAAGCCCGGACAAATATCGCAACCACAAGTTTATACCGACGACCGGGGCAGAAAAATGGTACGATTGGTTTATCTGAAAACCAGAACAGAGCCACATCGTGAAAACCTGAAAGAAGATTATAATAAAATTGCCCAACAGGCGCTGGAAGATAAAAAACAATCGAAATTAGAACAATGGTTTAACGATCATTTACCTAATTTCTACATTACTATCGATAAAGAATTTAAAGGTTGCAAATCGTTGGATGAGTGGTGGAAATACGCTGCTAAAAATTAAGACAACACTACCTTCCACTCCATTCAAATATATTTCAAAACCATTTATGCAAAAGGCTCGGTAATGTTTTTTTATTGCATAGAAAATGCGCCATTGTGTTCTTCAACAAAAAAGCTGCATACTGCAACTCAAATAAATGTTTACATAAAACATATCCCGTTATTTCATCGCACATTCAGATCATTATAGTGCAACAGCTTCTGCATCTTTTAACAATTGCAGATGCGCCTGAAACAGGTTACTTAATAAATTTTCAGATTTTTTTTCAGTACCAATCAAATCCTGTAAACTCACTTTATCTAATAATTGGTCAATAGAAAATTGTACCATTTGCCACAATGAACGTACAGAACAATCAACTGAATTATTACAAAAGCGCATAGCACCTGAATAGGTACCACAAAATTCTTTTGAAAATAAGGCACCCCCCAAAGATTTCAAAACCTGATTAACATTAATTTCAGATGCTGGGCGGGCTAAAACATAGCCGCCAATATTTCCGGGCGTACTATTGATGTAACCCGCTTTTCTCAGCAAACGGGTTAGTTTAGCCACATAAGCCATTGTTAAACCCTCGGCAACACTCAGTGCTTGTATGCTCATGCTTTCATTCTCCTTACACCTTGCAATGCGGAGTAAAATACGAAAACCATATTCTTCCTGTGAAGTTATTTTCATGTTGCAATTTTTTAAGGTAAGCGTACAGATTTAAATATATTAAAAAATTATTTATTATTTTTTAGTACTAAATTTGAATGCCAGCGTTACATAAATCCTAAAGTAAGTTGAGCAGCCTCACTCATCATGCTTCTATCCCATGGCGGATCCCAAACTACTGAAACATGCACATCGTTTACACCTTCAATTGCACGCACTTTTTGGTCAACCTCAATGGGCAATTCCTGAGCAGCCGGGCAACTGGGTGCAGTTAAAGTCATTACAATCTGCACATTGTTAATAGGCAGAATTTCAACTTCATAAATCAGACCCAGCTCGTAAATATCTACCGGAATTTCCGGATCGTATATTTCATGTAAAGCTTCAATCACTTTTTCTTTTAATACTTCTGGTTCCATAGTTTTCCTTTTTCAGGAGTTAATAGATTGAAACGCCAATGCATAATGTTTCATTTGCTGAATCATGGCACGCAAACCATTGGAACGGGTTTGTGCCAAATGTGTCATCATGCCTATTTCTTGTAAAAAATCTAATTGTGCTTGTAAAATTTCCTGAGGCGTAACGCCGGATAAAACTTTAATCAGCAAACTCACCAATCCTTTTACAATTACCGCATCACTATCTGCTTTAAAAAATACTTTCCCATCTGAATAATTGGCTACTAACCAAACAGTTGACTGGCAGCCTTTGATGATATTTTCTGCTAACTTATATCGCTCATCCAGCGGTGGAAGTTTTTTACCCAGTTCAATGATGTATTCATATTTTTCTTCCCAGCTATCCAATAAAGCAAATGCTTCAATTATTTCTGCCTCTCTTGCTGCAATAGTGCTTGATTCACCCATATTATAAAAGCATTTTAATTGATTTTTGAATGCCGTTAATTAGCCGGTCTACTTCTTCCATTGTATTATATACGGCAAAAGAAGCACGAACCGTTCCGGGAATACCCAAACGGTGCATTAAGGGTTGTGTACAATGATGCCCGGTTCTAACGGCAATGCCCTGATTATCTAATAAAACACCCATATCTTGCGGATGAATATTGTTTACCAGAAAAGAAATAACTCCGGTTTTATTTTCGGCCGTTCCATAAATGCGCAAGTTGGGAATTTGGAGCATTTGTTTCGTAGCATATTCCAATAATTCTTTTTCATGTTGGTGTATCATTGCAACATCGGTTTCACGCATAAAATCAATCGCTGCCTTTAATGCAATGGTATCAGCAATGTTTGGGGTGCCTGCTTCGTATTTATACGGCAATTCAGCATAAGTAGTTTTGGCAAAACTTACTTCTTTTATCATTTCACCACCGCCCATAAATACGGGCATTGCTTCTAACAAAGCCTTTTTACCATACAAAACACCAACGCCTGTTGGAGCATAAATTTTATGTCCTGAAAAAGCATAGAAGTCACAATCCATTTTTTGTACATCAATATCTAAATGTACAGTAGCCTGAGCGCCATCCACTAACACAAGTGCACCAGCGTTGTGTGCCATTTGTATGATTTCAGATATGGGATTGATGGTGCCTAAACTATTCGATACATAAGTAATGGCAACCAATTTCGTTTTAGGCGTTAGCAGTTGCCGATAAACATCTAACAACAACTCACCTTCATCGCTAATGGGAATAACCTTTAATACTGCTTTTTTTTCTTCACAAAGTATTTGCCAAGGCACAATATTGGAGTGATGTTCCATTTCAGAAATGATGATTTCATCACCTTCCTGAATATTTTTTCTTCCCCATGTATTAGCAACCAAATTGATTGACTCAGTGGTACCTCGTGTAAAAATTATTTCTTCGGTACAAGATGCATTGATAAAAACCTGCACTGCTGTGCGTGTTGCTTCATAAGCGGCCGTTGCTTCTTCTGCAAGTGTATGAATACCTCTGTGAATATTGGCATTTGAGTGCATATAATAATGGCTCAATGCATCAATAACAACCATTGGCTTTTGTGTAGTTGCAGCATTATCGAGATATACGATAGGCTTGTTATGAATAGTGCGCTTCAATATTGGGAATTGATTCCGAATATCTTCCACCTGCAATGTATTCAATATATGAGTTGATGTTTCCATGATGATATCAGCTGATTTGAACGGAGAGCCTGTTTACAATCAGTGTTTCAATGTGTTCGCGTAATGATTCAATTTTAATTTTTTCAATAACATCGTTTGCAAATGCCTGCAACAACATAGCTTTAGCCTGTGCAGCATCAATACCACGTGAACGCAGATAAAACAAAGCTTCCTCATCTAACCTTCCTATAGTACATCCATGAGAACATTTAACATCATCAGCAAAAATCTCTAACTGAGGTTTGGTATTTACACTGGCCTTTTCACTCAACAAAATATTTTTGTTACTCTGGTATGCATTGATTTTTTGAGCCTGTGGCCGCACATAAATTTTTCCGCTAAAAACGCCTGTAGTTGCATCATCCATTACACCTTTATACAACTCATTACTAAAGCAATGGGGTTCTCTGTTATCAACCAATGTATGATTATCAGCATGTGTATTCCCTTTCAACAAATACAAGCCATACATATGTGCCTCATTGCCTGGTGTTTCCATAATAATATTGGTGTTATTACGAACCATGCCACCATCTAAAGTAACCACTACGGTATGCACATAACTTTTGCCAATTTGGCGAATATGGGTTGTGTTTACCTGATTAGCTACTGCAATATCATTTTGTAGTTTATAATATTCAAACACCGCATTGCCTGCAACCACCACTTCCATTACTTCATTTGTAAAACTATCTGAACTACCTGCAGTTTTATATGTTTCAACCAACTTCAATTCAGCTGATTCTGCCAGATATATCAAACTGCGGGGCTGAGCCAGAACCGGATTTTGAACAGTATCGGCAATATGATAAATATACAATGGCAGTGCTACCTGTACTTTTTTGGGAACATACACAAATACACCACCGTTAATGAAAGAGGTATTTAGTGCATGAATACCATCCTGCAAATACAAACTGCTTTTACCTAAGTGCTCTTTCAAAATATCAGAAAAACGTATATCATTCGCTGCTTCTTCCATTGATATAATCACCATTTCATTGGCTGCAGAACGAATATTAGAAAGCAACGGATTGTACAAACCATTTACAAATACCAGTTCATTGGCTGTTGCACTATCCGGCAAGCGAAATGCATCAACAGATGCCTGATTGATGGTTGAAACTTTTTCAGAAAAACTGTATGACTGTTTAAATAAATTACTGACCGGAGTATACCGCCACTCTTCATTTTTATAAGATGGAATACCTACATTTTGATAGGTTTGAAAACCTTTTTGTCTAACCTCATTCAACAACACATTTGGATGCGATGATTGCAATGTGTCAAACTTTTCTTCTATATACGCCGTTTGTAAAATTGCCATATTACTGGAATATTTTTAGAATTGATTTTAAATAGTTGTAGCCCCAAACTCTTCTTTAATATAGTCGTAGCCTTGGTCTTCCAGGGTTAGTGCTAACTCCTTGGTTCCTGATTTTACAATACGTCCCTTATACAAAACATGTACAAAATCGGGTTGTAAATAATCCAATAAACGTTGATAATGGGTAATAACAATAATAGCGTTGTCTTTACTACGCAGTTTATTTACACCACTGGCTACAATTCGTAAGGCATCAATATCCAATCCTGAATCTGTTTCATCCAAGATAGTGAGCTTCGGTTCAAGCATCGCCATCTGAAAAATTTCATTCTTCTTTTTTTCACCGCCTGAAAAGCCTTCATTCACTGAGCGTGTCAGCAGGGCTTTATCAATTTCAACCAACTGCATTTTTTCTTTCATTAATTTCAAAAAAGCAACGGCATCTAAGGGTTCTAAGCCATGGTATTTCCTTTTTTCATTTAAAGCACTTTTAATAAAATTGGTAGTGCTTACACCCGGAATTTCAACCGGATATTGGAAGGCAAGAAACAACCCTTCTCTGGCTCTTTCTTCAGGCGAAAGTTCCAACATATTTTTCCCAAGAAACTCAATTGAGCCCTCGGTTACTTCATACTCTTCCCTTCCTGCCAGTACAGATGCCAGCGTACTTTTACCGGAACCATTCGGCCCCATGATGGCGTGTACTTCGCCGGGTTGAATATCAAGATTGATTCCTTTTAAAATTTCTTTTCCTTCAATAGCGGCATGAATGTTTTGAATAGACAACATATTATTAAAATGTAATTAATGAAAAAATTAGTTTTAACCAACACTTCCTTCCAGACTGATAGCCAGCAATTTTTGTGCTTCTACAGCAAATTCCATAGGCAATTGGTTCATCACTTCTTTTGCAAAGCCCGTAACAATGAGTGCTACGGCAGCTTCGGTATCAATACCGCGTTGACGGCAGTAAAAAAGCTGGTCTTCACCAATTTTAGAAGTGGTGGCCTCATGTTCAATAACAGCTGATGGATGCGCAGCTTCTATGTAAGGGAAAGTATGTGCACCACACTGATCGCCCAAAAGCAAAGAATCGCACTGAGAAAAATTACGGGCATTGATGGCATTTTTACCCACCCGAACCAATCCGCGATAACTATTCTGGCTTCTTCCTGCCGAAATACCTTTCGATACTATACGGCTGCGGGTATTTTTGCCAATATGAATCATTTTGGTACCAGTATCGGCTTGCTGTAAATGATTGGTGAGTGCTACCGAATAAAACTCTCCAACAGAATGATCGCCTTTCAAAATTACACTGGGATATTTCCAGGTAATAGCAGAACCTGTTTCTACCTGCGACCATGATATTTTGGCATACTCACCCATGCAAATACCCCTTTTGGTTACAAAATTGTAAATTCCTCCGGCGCCATTGGCATCGCCGGGATACCAGTTTTGCACAGTTGAATATTTGATTTCTGCTTTGCGATGGGCTACCAGTTCAACAACAGCAGCATGTAATTGATTTTCATCCCGTTTAGGGGCAGTACAACCTTCCAGATAACTTACATAAGATTCTTCTTCTGCCACAATCAGTGTTCTTTCAAATTGGCCAGAATTTTCAGTATTAATACGGAAATAGGTAGATAACTCCATGGGGCAACGAACGCCTTTGGGAATATAACAAAACGAACCATCCGTAAAAACAGCACTATTGAGTGCAGCAAAATAATTGTCGGTCATGGGTACTACCGAGCCTATATATTTTTGGACCAGTTCGGGATGGTTTTGTATGGCTTCGCTCATTGAGCAAAAAATAATGCCTACCTCGGCTAATTGTTTTTTAAAGGAAGTAGCTACAGACACACTGTCCATTACCACATCCACAGCCACACCGGTTAATCGTTTTTGCTCATTAATCGATATCCCCAATTTCTCAAAGGTTTTCAGTAATTCGGGATCTACTTCATCCAATCCGTTTAATGCCTTTTTCTTTTTGGGAGCAGCATAATAAATAATATCCTGAAAATTAATAGGTGGATATGTTACATTGGGCCATTGGGGCTCTTCCATTTTTATCCAGTGGGCAAAAGCTTTTAACCGCCAGTTCAACATCCATTCAGGCTCATTTTTTTTCTTTGAAATGAGCCGCACAATTGATTCATTGATTCCTTTAGGAACAGTTTCTGTTTCAATGTCTGTAACAAACCCATACTTGTACTCAGAACCAATGGTTTGTTCCAAAACATCCATTTCTTCTTTCATTCTACCTTTTTTTATCGTGAAGAGCAATTCGGTAACAACCGCAAAGTTAATAGCTTTTTACTGTTTGTACAAAATAGTATAAACAGCAAATTAAATTTTCTGCATTTCAAAAGTAGGCTCCCGTTGGTTAGTTTTTATAAAAATTCATGATTGTCTGGCAAAACTTAACTTAAAAATCGCTGTAATCCTTTGCTGTAAAGATTTACAGGCTAAAAAATGATTGTTTCAAAATTGGAGGGAGTACCCCATCTTTTGAAATCGGCTGAAATATGGTTCTGTAAAGGGTTTGAACCATTATTTTACAATTTTAGTTGGACAACAATGATAAAAATTTAAAAAAAAATGATTGACTAATGCTTCTAAAATTCCCTTTTTGATTGAAAATAAGAAAAATTTGAAAAATTGCATGTATGTACATATATTTGTGTTGTGAAATTAGAACAAGCCATACAAAGTAATAAATTTAAAGACGAGGTGCATAAATCGGCATTGAACATTTTATATACTGCCTGGTGGTTAAAAACCCAATCGGCCATTATTTTAAAGCAATTTGGCATTACACATGAACAGTTTAATGTACTGCGTATTTTAAAAGGGAAACATCCGGATGACATGTGCGTAAGAGACATTGCAGGAAGAATGATTGAAAAAAACTCAAATGTGCCCAGAATTATAGACAGACTGGAACTAAAAAAATTGGTAGAACGTAAGCAATCACAAATTGACAAACGTGAAACGGTGATTCATTTAACACCATTAGGTGTAAATCTTTTAGAAAAATGCAGTGAGGCGATAGATACACACCGAGCCACTGAATTTGCAATAAATAATGAAGAAGCAATGCAACTCAATGCATTACTCGAAAAAATCCGATCGAAAGAAGTATAAAAATTTTTTAAGTAGATAGATGTACATACATATAATTAACAAAACAAGGACATTCAAAATTTAAAGCATTAAAACATGAAAACCATTTTACATACAGCAGCTTCAAGAGGTCATGCACAACATGGCTGGTTAAACAGCTGGCATACCTTCAGTTTTGCAGATTATTATAATCCTGAACGTATGCATTTCGGTGCATTAAGGGTTTTAAACGATGATACTGTTGCTCCGGGAATGGGCTTTGGAGCACATCCACACCAAAATATGGAAATCATATCAATACCCCTGCATGGCGATTTACATCATAAAGACAATACTGGCCGTGATACCATTATTAAAGAAAATGATGTACAGATAATGAGCGCAGGCAGTGGCATTGTGCACAGCGAAACCAATGCCAACAAAGACAAACAGGTACAGTTTTTACAAATATGGGTAATGCCTAAAAATTTAAATATTGCGCCCAGGTATCAGCAAATCACATTACAGCAGGAAGATTTATTGAACCGTTTAAAAACCATTGTTGCACCCAATGATGAAAATGCATTATGGATCAATCAGGATGCATGGTTCAGTATGGCCAAATTTTCAAAAGATACTTCGATCGAGTATCGTTTGCAGAACAAGAACCATGGCGTTTACATTTTTATGATAGAGGGTGCCGCAAATGTTAACAAAATAACATTAAACGTAAGAGATGCGCTGGGGGTTACAGCAACCGATAACTTTCCATTGTCTGTTCAGGCAGGCTCACATATTTTATTAATGGAAGTGCCCATGTTGCAATAAATATAAAGCATACAAAAAAACATGTCAACAAAAAATATTCAGCGAATTATTTCCGGCAACCCTACCCAAGTTGGTAGTATTGATGTGCTGGAATTACTGCCTAACAGCGGCAATTTTTTTGATCCTTTTTTAGTATTCCATCATGGCATAGCCAAAGCAGACCCTGCCATTCCCATCCGTTTGCAGGGTGTTGGGCCACACCCACATCGTGGCTTTTCGGCTATTAGCTTTATTTATAAAGGAGGTGTGCACCACCAGGATAGCCGGGGCAATAATCATGTAGTATATGCAGGCGGTACCCAATGGATACATGCAGGAATGGGTATTATTCACAGCGAACGCGTACCTGCCGATATTTTTGAACACGGCGGTGTACAGGAATTGTTACAGGTTTGGATTAATACACCTGCAGCCCATAAAATGGATCAGCCGCATTATTATCCCGCAACGCAAGCGGAAACACCCTCCATTCAAACACCAGATGGTTTAACCAACATCTTAATCCCCTCCGGAGAACTGGATGGCATTAAAGGTATCATTCCAACTTTTACACCAGTCAATACATGGATGGTGCAAATGAAAAAAGGCGGTGTGTATACTTTTCATATTCCGGCTACACACCAATCGTTGGTGTATGTATTAAGTGGGGCCATATCATTCAATTCCAACACAAGCATTGCTGCCCGCCGGTTAGCATTGTTGCAGCAAAATGGAACAACATTTACCATTGAAGCTATCGAAGACAGTAATTTATTTATTGGCAGTGGCGAACCTTTGAACGAGCCCATTGCGGCACACGGCCCTTTTGTAATGAATACACAAACAGAAATTTTACAATCGTTTAAAGATTACCAAATGGGCAAAATGGGGGTTTTAATTGAAGCAACATCTTAAATACAAACACATATTTATTCATTAAACTTTAAAAACAAAAAAAATGGCAACCTACAAAATTGATGCAGCACACAGTGAAGTAACATTTAAAGTAAAACACCTGATGATTTCAAGTGTAACCGGAAAATTTCAGCAATTCGACGGGAGTTTACAAGCTGAGAAAGATGATTTTACCGATGCAAAAATCAACTTTGAAGCCGATGTAAACAGCATTACTACCGGCAATGAACAAAGAGACGGGCATTTAAAAAGTGATGATTTTTTTGCAGCCGACAAATTTCCAAAGCTTCTTTTCCAATCAACCGATGTGAAGAAAGTAAATGATGAAAAATACAGCTTAACCGGCAACCTAACCATCAGAGATATTACCAAAACCGTGACTTTAGATGTTACATACGGCGGTCAGATTGTGGACCCTTGGGGACAAACCAAATTGGGTTTTGAAGTAGAAGGAAAAATTAATCGTAAAGATTTTGGCCTTACCTGGAGCGCCACTACCGAAACCGGCGGTATAGTAGTAAGTGATGAAGTGAAGTTACACATGAATTTTGAGCTGGTGAAACAAGCCTGATAGTATGCACAATACCCATTTCAAAATATTGGCAGGATGAACATTTGCTATTCATCCTGCTTTTTTCCGGAAATAAAAACCATAAAAGCAACTTTCCAACACATTTGCTGTTGAATTAGGCAACAAATATTGATTATGAATATTGAAATTATTTCAGGCAGTCCCAGAAAAGATAGTGTTACCCAAAGACTATCCATTTATTTAAAGAATTATTTGGCAGAAAATTCAGCACATACTGTACAAATGATTGATGTAAAAGATTGGGAAATAGGGCTTTTACAGCAGGTATATACTTCAGAAGAGCATGCTCCCGAACATCTACAACCATTGGCCAGGAGAATTTTTGCTGCCGATGCCTTTATTTTGGTAACCCCCGAATACAATGGCAGCTATTCTGCAGCTTTGCAAAATTTATTGGATCACTTTCCCAAACAACCGCATAAAACGTTTGGCATTGTTACCGCATCAACCGGTGCATTGGGTGGCATGCGAAGTGCACAACAATTATTATTACTGGTACCGGCCTTATTTGGCATTGCATCACCCTATTTACTCGTAACACCATTTGTGGATCAAAAATTTAGCCCCGAGGGTAAGTTGTTGGATAGCAGCTTTCAAAAAAACATTGACAATTTCATGAAAGAATTTTTATGGCTTGCAGAAAGTTTGCATCCCGAACCGGTAACTTCCTATAATTAACCTTTCAATAAAGTGGCGGAGTTGTAACTTCGCCACTTCTTTTTATAAACTATACATGAGCGACGAAATAAAACACGAATGCGGTTTGGCATTCATCCGGTTACGCAAACCCTTATCATTCTATCTGGAAAAGTACGGAACGGCCCTTTACGGTTTAAACAAATTGTACCTTTTAATGGAAAAGCAACACAACCGTGGGCAGGATGGCTCCGGTATTGCTTCCGTAAAATTAAATGTACCCAATGGCTATGCATTTTTAAACAGAATGCGCAGCGCTGTTCCACAATCTATTGCAGAAATTTTTTATAGAATTGGTTTAGAAGTACAGGAACTGGAAAAATACCAGAAAGACATTACACAACAGCCCGAATTATTAAAAGGTCATTTACCCATGCTGGGCGAACTAATGTTAGGCCATTTGCGGTATGGTACCCAGGGAAAAAACAATGCAGAATTTTGCCACCCTTTTATAAAAAGAGATTTATTACCGGGAAGGAATTTAGCCTTAGCCGGCAATTTTAATTTGGTGAATACGGAAGAACTGTATCAATTACTGAATATTGAACCCGGCGAATTTCAAAAACAAAGCGATTTGGCTGCCATGATGGAAGTGGTGCATCATTTTTTGGTAAAAGAAGATGAAGCAAACCCCAACCAGGCCTCCATAACACAAGTGCTAAAAAAAGCCACCCCATTGTTTGATGGTGGATATACTTTTGGCGGATTAACAGGTAACGGTTACAGCTTTGTGATGCGTGATGCACATGGCATAAGACCTGCCTATTATTTTGTGCATGATGAATTTATTGTGGCAGCCAGTGAAAGGGCCGCCATACGCACTACTTTTAATGTGGGCGAAAATGAAGTAAAAGAATTAATGCCCGGTTGTGCTTTAATTGTAAATGATGATGGGAAATATGCCATTGAACAAATTTTACTCCCAAAGGAAAGAAGAGCCTGCTCTTTCGAGCGCATTTATTTTTCACGTGGCAGCGATGAAAAAATTTACCGCGAAAGAATTGCCTTAGGACACCATCTAAGCAAAACAGTATTAGAAAGCATTGATTATAATTTAAAACAAACCATTTTTTCATACATACCCAATACCGCAGAAGTAGCATTTTATGGCTTAGTAAAGGGAATGGAAGAATACCTGAACCAAATTAAAATTCAACGCATTTTAAGTTGGGGCAATGATTTTACGGAAGATAAACTGCAGGAAATGATTAACCGTAAAATAAGACAGGAAAAAATAGCGATTAAAGATGTGAAGCTGCGCACTTTTATTACAGAAGACAATAGCCGAAATGAAATGGTGCAGCACGTCTATGATATTACTTACGGTACCGTAAAAAAACAGGAAGACACTTTAGTGGTTATTGACGATAGTATTGTAAGAGGTACTACTTTAAAAGAAAGCATCATAAGAATGTTGGCCCGTTTAGAGCCTAAAAAAATTATTGTAGTTTCTTCAGCCCCGCAAATACGTTACCCAGATTGCTACGGAATTGACATGAGCAAAATGGGCGATTTCATTGCTTTTAAAGCAGCCCTTTCATTGCACAAAAAACGGGATATGGAAGCCGATCTGGAGCAGTTGTTCCAAACCTGCAAAGAAATGGAACGCAACAATCAGTTACATACCGAAAATATGGTTCGGCAGGTGTATAAACCCTTTAGTACAGAAGAAATATCGGCTGAAATTGCCCAATTAATTACGCCTTCTGAATTAAATTTAGATGTAGAAGTGATTTTTCAAACCATTGAAGATTTGCATGAATCATGCCCTACCAATACCGGCGACTGGTATTTTACTGGCAACTATCCCACCCCTGGTGGCAACAAGGTTTGCAATAAAGCTTTTATGAATTATATGGAAGGGAAAAATGTAAGAGGCTATTAATTAAACGCTAAATGCATCATGAAGCAATTATTAATTATTCGGCATGCCAAAAGTAGTTTGGATGCATTTACTGATTTTGACCGGCCTTTAAACAATAGAGGACAAATGGAGGCTGCTGAAATGGCCCAAAAACTCATTGCAGAAAATATTACTGTAGATGCTTTTATTTCAAGCCCGGCTTTAAGAGCCATGAGCACTGCCTCTTATTTTTTAGAAGCCTTTCAACAAAAGGGAAAATTGTTGTACAATCTAATTATTGAAGCACCCGAATTATACGCCGCCGAATTAGATACTTTTTTTCATGTTACTGAAAAATTAGATGATGCCATTCAGTCGGCCGCCTTGTTTTCACACAATCCGGGCATTACAGAGTTTGCCTACAAATGTTCCTCTTTTAAACAAGAAGTAGTGCCCATGCCTACCTGCGGGGTAGTTGGCATTGCTGTAGATGCAGCTTCCTGGAAAGATTTCAGCGCAGCGCCTAAGCATTTTCTGTTTTTCTATTCCCCCAAAAAAATTTAAATACATTTTTTTTACTATTCACCAAAAACACGCCGGCAAAAATACATAAGCCTGCCAGTAATTTAGTGAGTGTAAAATGTTCGCCCAAAAGCCATACTGCAATAATAGCTGCAAATACCGGTTGTGTATAAATATAACTTCCTGTTGCAGATGCACCGATAACCGAGATACCATACACATTAAAGAGATAGGCAACAAATGTAGCCCCTACACAAATCAAAGCCAATACCAACCATTCAAATATGCCAAAAGCATGCCATTGGGTTACAAAAAAATCGTTCCAGCAAAAGGGAATTAAAAACAAAGCTCCAAAAGTAAAAATCCAGCGCATTACATGCAATGCGCTATATACCTGCATTAAAGGGCGAACCCAAACCATATAAAAAGCATAAGAGATGGCGTTCACCAAAATATACAAATCGCCAATAAGACTGTCTTGCCTGTTGCCACTATTTTGTTTCATGGCAATTAAAATAACAGCGCCGGATACGCCCATTAATAATCCCAATATTTTTACAACAGATAACCGTTCTTTTAACAACCATGCAGCAATGAATGTAATGAATATGGGTGTTGCCAAAGCAAGCAGCGATGCATGTATAGAAGAAGTAAGTGACAGGCCTTTAATAAAAAATAACTGATTAATAGTAACACCGGTAATACCACAGCGCACAAATAAGGGAATATGTTTGCGTTCAATGCCGGCGCTGTTTCCAGGCTTTAATAAAAACAATGTCCAAAATAATATCAGTGCTGTTACTACCCTCGCAAAGTTTAATCCAAAAGGTAAAATAAATGGAGGGGTAATATATTTTACGGCTGCATAATTTACGCCAAAAAGCAGATTGGTGATTAATACGGCTGCATGTGCATTCCACTTGGTATTACTGAACATATTGCAAATATAGCAGCACGCTTACTTGGTTTTAAAGATTTTGTATGAGCAACTTTAATTGTTGTGCGGTAAAAATTTTGGGCTGTAGAGTTTTAAAAGGAAACTGTTCAAGTGCTGTTAACTGTTCTGCTATATTCAAATGCTCTTGTTTCACCATAAAACACAATTGTAAGTCGGCTAAACGTTCTGCCAGATACTCCTGTTCCGTTTGTCCGGGCGTAGGTATAAAAAAACATTTTTTTTGCAACGATAGTAATTCCATTACCGTAGTATAACCACTTCTTGCAATTACAAATTTGCTCTGCTCAATCACCTGTTGCAATGCTTTACCCGGTAAATGTGATAAAATATTGTGTTTGCTTTTGATGGCATTTGCCTGTTCTGGCAACCCTCGCAAAACAATAATACTTGCATCTATCTGCTCTATTTGAGAAAGGACTATATTTTCAAGACGGGTACGCTGCGGTTCGGGGCCGGATAACAGAAAGCAATAATCATAAACATATTCCGGATGGAATGTAGTAGTGCTTTCAAATCTAGATAACATTCCCATGTATTGCACAGGAATAGCAGGTAATTGTTTGGGATGAGACAGTATTCCCGCTAATCCCTCATCACCGCCCATATCAGGCACCCAACAAGTATCAAAACGATTAATGTATTGGTAGTTGATACGTTGCAGCAAATTTCTTAACCATTGATAAGGAGCCATAATGGTTAATTGATGGGTAATGAAGGTGCAATGAACAGCAGGATGGTATAATCCAAAACGGTTATCACTGATTACCCAATCAATGGAATATTGCTGTACCATTTCATGCAGTACTGCATGTTCATTTTTAATGGCACGAATAATTTTAGGCACCTGCAGCAATAATTTAACTGGCAACCATGTACTGCTTTGCGCATATTGAACATGGTATCCGGCTAAGGGAACAATGGTTAAATGAGGAAATTCTTTTTGCAGCAAAGCAGCCGACTTACCGGATGCAGCCAGAATTACATGGTAATGATTGATAATCAGGGCATTAATTATAGGAATACAGCGGGTTGTATGACCCAACCCCCAATCTAATGGTGCTACCAATACATTTTTGCCCTTAATTTTCACCGAAATATTTGGTGTTAATGATTTTTTTATCAATTTATACCGTATTTTTATTTTTACGGAAGAAAATAATCATGTTTCATCAGCGCAACAAAATACGAATAGTTCTGTTATTATTAATGATGGGATTAGCTTCCTGCGGAATTTTGAGTAAATCTAATTATAAGAAACATTGTATGTGCCCTGTTTATAAACCTGTATAAAAAATTTCATTTATCCCCCAAATGAATTAAATACATATGAAAAATAGCAGCAGAGATCTTTTAGTACTTTCTAAAAGCGAGTTAATTGGACCCGATGATTTTGCCAATGAAGTTGCGCAATTAAATCTATTACTGCACCGAACAGAAAGTTTCCGTAATTTTTGTATTGCCAATGAATTAATTGATGTGAACCGATCGAAAATAATCCGTTCGCAACATTTAATGCAACAAGCTATTAAAGACCGGTTATACAAACCTTTTGTTTTTATCTGCAATAAAAACTAATTGCCACCTTCATCACCTGTTTCACGTCCTATTGATTCAAAAATAATTTTAAAAAGAGAGGCTGTCTCAAAAGTCCGATGCAGCCTCTTTTTATTCGGTAAGGTGGTGGAGAAAGTTTTCATTTAAGCCATTCTCAAACGCTTCATTTTACTTTTGAGACTTCCTCTTTTTTATACGTTTTATTTCAGTTATTGTAATGCAGCCAAAGCTTTTTCCAATCCATTCAGCATAGGAACAATATCTTCTTCCCGGCAGGTACCTACACTCAATCTATACCAACTGCTATTGTGGCCGGCGCCAAAAGCATAAAAAGGAACAATGGCTATTTTAGCTTCAGATAGAATATAACCTGTAACCGCATCCTGGTTTTCAAGCAATTGGCCTTCCTTTGTTTTTTTACCGGTTAAATTCATTTGAACAGTTAAATAAATAGCAGCCTGCGGTGCAATGGCATCAACAGAATATCCTTTTTTTTGCAATGCTTTAATACCCTGGTAAATACTGTTCAATCTAAACTCAAGTGCTTGTTTATAGCTGTTCAAATACCGATCAATTGCTTCTGTTTGTCCCAAATATTTTGCAACTGCATGCTGTTCTGCCATTGGCGCCCATGCACCAAGATGGCTTAAAATTGCCTTCATTTTGGCAATGATAGCAGCAGGACCAACTGCCCATCCTACCCGTACACCAGTTGCTGCAAAAGCTTTCGAAATACCATCAATAAAGATGGTGTATTCCCGCATTGCCGGCCTTAAGGTAACCGGATTATAATGTTGAATATCGCCATAGGTAAGTGTCCAATACATTTGATCAAACATCACATATAATTTTTTTGCATCGGGCGGCCTGTTGTTATTTTCTTCCAGTACCATATCACATATCTGCTCTAATGATGTTTTGGTTAATGTAGTTCCGGTAGGATTTTGCGGTGTACACAAACAAAGTAACGTAGCCCCCTTAATGTGAAGTGCAATAGCTTCGGCCGTAGGCATAAAATTATTTTCCGCAGTACACTCAATGGTGCAATGTTGCCCTTGTGTTAAATGAACGTAGTGATTATTATTCCAGGATGGTACCCCATAAATTACTTTATCGCCTTCATCTACCAATGTTTCAAACAAGGTATAAATTAACGGCCTGCCACCTGATGCAATTTGTATTTCATTCTCAGCATAAACCAACCCTTCTCTTTGTGCCAAAAATGCAGAAACAGCTTTACGTAACAAAGCAATACCATCTGCCGGCGGATAATTGGTAAACTTTTTTTGATAGGCTTCTATAATATATTGCTCCAACTCAGTAGGAATAGGAAATACAGAAGAATCAAAATCACCAATGGTGTAATTATAAATTTTTTCTCCTTTCTTAATGCGTTCTGTAATGGCATTGCCCAACTTTACAATTTCACTACCAATCAGGCTCTCAGCCAAATTACTTACTTTTACCATTTCCAAATTTTTATTGATTAAAACTTACAATTGTTAGCAAAATTACAGTAATCGGGCGGAGTGGCCATAAAAAAAACGACCCCTTTTAAAGAAGCCGCTTTTTAATGATACATATGTGTACGATTAATGATTCTCGTAGTATTTTTTTTCTGCTTCCTGTGCCTTTTTAAAATCTAAAACCACGCCATTAATACAATAACGCAACCCTGTTGGTGGCGGACCATCTTCAAACACATGGCCTAAATGCGATTTACAGCGTCCACATTCCACTTCAGTTCTTTTCATGCCATAACTGTTATCCGGTAAATAAATTACTGAATTTTTACTAATGGGTTCATAAAAACTTGGCCAACCACATCCACTGTCAAATTTTGTATCGCTTTTAAATAATGCATTACCACAAACAGCGCAATAATAGGTACCTACTTCTTTAAAAGTTTCAAACTTACTGGTAAATGGACGTTCAGTGCCTTTTTCTCTTGCCACATAATACACTTCGGGTGAAAGCAATTTTTTCCACTCCGCATCAGATTTTACAATAGAGCCGCTTGTATCTGTTCCTACGGTTGAAAGGTTGCTTTTCGAATTGTTTTCCATAACTACTGTTTTTGTGTGGGTTTGACCATAACAACTACTCATTAGCAAAAATAGTGTTATTGCAATTAAATTTAATTTCATGACTTTCGTTTTAACCATTTGCTTGCCAACAATGATTGTATGAATGCATTGCAAAGCGCTTTATAAAAAATTTCTGCATACTATATACAGACAATAAAACTACGCAAATAGACAGAAAATGGTTTGGAGGCAAATGTTAAAGCCAAATAATTAACAGATAGCGCAGTAGTTTGTTCATTTGTTAAAGGAAATGTAAAGCGCAAGGCTTATATTTGTTCCTCATTTAAAGAGCGTGTGGCTATGTTTAATATTATTCTGTTTGGCCCTCCCGGAAGCGGAAAAGGAACACAAAGTGAAAAATTAGTAGCTAAATATCACCTGAAACATTTAAGTACCGGCGATTTATTACGCAGCGAAATTGCAGCGCAAACTCCTTTGGGTTTGGAAGCCAAAAGCCTAATGGACAAAGGGCAATTGGTTCCCGATGAAGTAGTAGTTGGTATGATTAGTTCTGCGTTGGAGCAACATCCTGATGCCAAAGGATTTTTGTTTGATGGTTTTCCCAGAACCAAAACACAATGTGAAGCATTGGATGCACTTTTAAAATTAAAACATACCCAGATAAATGTAGTGCTGGCGCTGGAAGTAAGTGAAGAAGAATTGGTGAAACGCCTATTGAACAGAGGCTTAACCAGTGGTCGTAGTGATGATACCAATGAGGCTGTTATCAGGGCCAGAATTGAAGAATACAATGCTAAAACAGCAACCGTAAAAGCATATTACGCAAAATTTAATAAGGTAGTAGATGTAAAAGGCGAAGGTGCCGTTGAAGAAATTTTTAACAGTTTATGCAGCGAAATTAACAAACGCTTGTCTTAATAGCAGAAAGATACTACCAAAACCAACTGCTAACCCGCTTGAGTATACAAACCTTGAAGCGGGTTTTTTATTTATTCAACCTCAATTTAAACTAACAATCATTAGCATTTAAATACTGCTTTCCTTATTTTTGAAGCGCATTATTGCAGCAATAATCTTAACAAAAGAAATGGTATTAGAAAGTTATATCTTAGGAAAATGGATTGCCGGCAGCGGCGAAGGTCAACCGCTATATAATGCAGTAACCGGCGAATACATTGCAGCGGCCAGTACAGAAGGGTTTGATATGGCTACAATTATGGAGTATGCCAGAACAAAAGGAAATACCGCTTTACGGAAAATGACTTTTCAGGAACGTGGGTTACTATTAAAAGCCTTAGCACTGCATTTACAACAGTTCTTGCCCGAATTGTATACCCTCAGTTACAAAACCGGTGCCACCAAAGCAGATAGTTGGGTAGATATTGAAGGTGGAATTGGTAACTTGTTTTCATATGCCTCTTTAAGAAGAAAATTACCCGATTTACCTTACTGGCCTGAAGGCGAAGCACACATGCTGGGTAAAGCCCATACATTTATGGGGCATCATTTGCTTTTACCCAAAGAAGGGGTCGCCATTCATATCAATGCTTATAACTTTCCTGTTTGGGGAATGTTAGAAAAAATTGCCGTGAATATTTTAGCGGGTGTTCCTGCTATCGTAAAGCCTGCCACCGTTGGTTGTTATTTAACACAGGCAGTTGTAAAGCACATGGTAGCTTCTAATATATTACCTGATGGTGCACTGCAATTATTATGTGGCAGTACCGGTAATTTATTGAATGAAGTAGATGCACAAGATACGATTACTTTTACCGGCAGTGCACATACCGGATTGAAATTAAAAACCACACCGGCCATTGTACAAAACAATGTTTCATTTACAATGGAAGCTGATTCATTGAATGCCATTGTTTTAGGCCATGATGTAGAGCCCGGTATGCCGGAATGGGATTTATTTATAAAAGAAGTGAGAAAGGAAATGACTTTAAAATGCGGCCAACGTTGTACAGGTGTGCGCCGCATTTTGGTGCCGGAAAATAAAATTGAAGCAGTGCAACATGATATCAGCAAAGCACTATCGCAAACAATCATTGGCAATCCATTGCATGAAAAAGTAAGAATGGGTAGCCTGGCAGGCAAAACTCAAAAAGCAGAAGTGCTTCAACACGTACAATTATTATTACAAAGCAGTGAATTGGTGTATGGCAATTTAGATACTGTTGAGGTAATGGATGCAGATGCTACAGCAGGCGCCTTTATGAGTCCGTTACTATTGCGAAACAGTAACCCACTGCATTCACCCGAAGTACATGCTATTGAAGCGTTTGGGCCTGTTTCAACTTTAATGCCCTATCACAATTTAGAGGAAGCAATTCACATTACTAAATTAGGAAAGGGATCATTGGTATCTACCATTGTTACCGCATCTGCAGAAACTGCCCGAAATTATGTATTGGGAGCAGGTACTCATCATGGCAGGATATTGATTTTAAACCAGCAATGTGGCAAAGAAAATACCGGACATGGTTCGCCATTGCCACTGCTTGTACATGGTGGCCCCGGACGTGCAGGAGGAGGTGAGGAAATGGGCGGATTAAGAGGCCTGCAACATTATATGCAACGCGTAGCCATTCAGGGTTCGCCAGATATGCTCACTGCTGTTTTACAACAATACCAACAAGGCGCAAATGGCATAGCTGCAACCGTTCATCCTTTCAAAAAATATTTTGAAGAACTACGGATTGGTGAGCAGATGATTACCCCCTCTGTAACTATTACACCCGATTTAATTGATGCTTTTGCTGATTTATCGGGCGATCATTTTTATGCTCATTTAAGAAATACCAATTTTGAAGGCACCATGTTCACCCAACAGGTAGCACATGGGTATTTGTTATTAAGCCTTTCTGCAGGTTTGTTTGTAGACAGTTATGAAAAAAATCCGGTATTATTGAATTATGGCATTGATGAGTTGCGATTTACCAAGCCGGTATATCCGGATACGTCCATTCATGTTCAATTTACTTGTAAAGAAAAAATTAGTCAGGAAAAAAAAGAACCAACCGATATTGCAAGGGGCATTGTAAAATGGCTGGTAGAAATGATAGATGATACGAATGAATTGATAGGTATAGCCACCATTTTAACGATGGTAAAAAAACAATAATAATAAAATAATTTTATATGAATAACGAGCATGGATATGTAACAGTGCACAGAAGTCATGGTATTAGCACCATTGAATTTTTTCATCCACAAAGCAACTCATTACCCGGAAAAATTTTGCATGAATTAGCAGAAGCCATACACAATGAAGGCATTAATGCAGATATAAAAGTGATTATACTGCGTTCTGCCGGCGAAAAAACTTTTTGTTCCGGCGCTTCTTTTGAGGAATTGGCAGCCATTCAAACTGAAGCAGCCGGAGAGCAATTTTTTAGTGGTTTTGCCCATGTTATTAATGCCATGCGTAAAGCACCACAACTCATTATTGCACGTATACAGGGAAAATGTGTAGGTGGTGGCGTAGGATTAGCAGCTACAGCCGATTATGCCATTGCAACAACAGGTGCTGATGTTAAATTAAGCGAGTTGGCAGTAGGCATTGGGCCATTTGTTGTAGGACCGGCAGTAGAAAGAAAAATAGGATTATCTGCTTTTTCGCAGTTAGCCATTGATGCAGCCAACTGGCGACCGGCAGAATGGGCCAAACAAAAAGGCTTGTATGCAGAGCTGCATGCTGAAATTTCAGGAATGGATGAAAGCATTCATCGTCTGGCTAACTTTTTATCGCAAAGCAGCATCACTGCCATTAAAGAACTGAAACATGTATTTTGGCAGGGAACAGAGCACTGGGATGACCTTTTACACAAGCGTGCATCCGTTAGCGGTAAATTGGTGCTGAGCGACTATACCAAAAAGTTCATTGAGCAATTTAAAAATAAGCAGAAATAGTTTAAAAAAGTAAACCGGCAGCCCACTCGGTTTGAAATTTTGATACCACCAATTTTGTTTGCAAATCAATCATTTTCTGCTTTGTTTCTAATAATTTGGATTCGCGGCTATTGATTAAAAACAGAGAACTTTCGCCATTATTAAATTTCAACAACTCATTTCTAAATAAAATTTCAAAACTATTAATCAGAGCTGTAACTTGCTGAAATTGTGCTGCGTACAATTGATTTTGAACATAGTAAGAATTTATTTTGTTTTGAATCTGCCATTTTTTTGAAGCCAAACTTAAATTGGTTTGTTGAATTTTAATTTGTGTTTTCTTGTACTCACCACGGGCTGTTCTTAAAAACAAAGGCACTTTAAAATCAATGCCGAACTTGTAGTTATTTTCAAGAAAAGCTGCATCAGCAACATTATATAAAGCATTGTACCCTTTATTAAGCAAGTTTGCTTTTAGATTTAGTGCAGGCAGAAAACTTTGCCATTTTAATTTCCGCTCAACCTCCAATGCATCTAGCTTAAATTCATATTGTTTTATTTCCGGATGATTAGGTACTGCCTGATTCATCAAATCATCCAATGACAATGGAACAATATAATCCTGCAGTGCTGTGGTATCAGGAATAAAATGACCGGGCAAAAAATAAGGCATTGCGTTTTCATCCCATAAAAAATCGGTTAATTCAAAACTTGCTTTATTGAATTTAATGATTGATTCACCCAGCAATAACTGATAGTTTAAAACCTGTGCATTCGCTTCAATAGTATCTGCTAAAGCTTTATCACCTTGTTGGTAAGCAATCACTATTAAACGTAACCTGTTTTTAGCAACGTCCAAAAATCTTTCATACAATTTTTTTTGTGCATAGGCACCATACCACTGCCAGTAGCGCAATGCTGCATCAAGCAGTAAATCGTTGACCATTGCATTTCTTTCCTGAACTGACTGGCTGTTTAAAATTTTAGCCTGTTGAATAGCGGCTCTTCTTTTATCAATTAATAATCCTTTTAATACTGCTACTTCTGCACCAATATAACTTGTTTTACCTGTTGTTACTTCTCTTGTAATGTAGTTGCCTCCATTGTCCTCTACTCCGGCTTTAATATCCATACCAATTGGTATGGGTATTTTTAGTTCAGCATTGTTATAATAGAAATAATTGGTTCCGTTAAAAGTTTTTTGATTGTTTGTATAACTAATGCTTGGATCAAATTCACCCTTCGCGGCTACAATTCCTTCCTGAGCACTTTCAACAGACAGATTTGCAGAACGTGCAACCGGATGGTTTTTTTTCACTCCCTGTAAATATTCATTGAATGAAAATACAATTTCAGTTTCAGTTTGAGCCAACACAACATTGTTAATGCAACACAATAATATACCAATAAAAAATACTTTCATACCAAATTACCTCTATTTACACATTCAAAAATTAATTTATTTTTTCGATATTTTTGCTGAATTATTTTCTGCAGTATAGTATTCAGGTGGAAAGCCATTAATGGTTCTCCATAATTCATAATAAACCGGTACATTTTTTAACAGTGCAATACACTTAGCGCCGCCCCCTAATTTTAATTGTTTGGGCCATGGTTTTTTGGTGGTATCGGGTGCTACCAGCACTCTGTATTTTCCAAAAGTATTAATATTATTTTCTATAGCTGATACCCTTCCTGTAAAAGTGCCATATGTAGATTGTGGCCATCCGCTAAAAACAATGGCAGGAAATCCGTCAAAAATAATAGCCACTTCTTGCCCTTTAGAAATGAGCGGAATATCGGTGGGTGATACATACATTTCAACAGCATAATTGTTGAAATCGGGTACAATTTCAACGATCATATCCCCCTCCTTAACAATTTCATCTAACCCGGCTTTTTTAGCTTTTGTTATTTGGCCAGACTGAGGTGCGGTAATATAATAGAGTTGATTCCGGATATCATAATTTGTATAAATATTTTCTAATTTACTTACTTCGGCATTGGTTGAAGCAACTTGCGAAAGGGCAGCAAACTTATCACCTTCGGCTTTTGAAATTTTATCGGTATAATCCTGAATGGCACTGTTTTTTTCAATTTTAAGATTCAACAGTTCCTGTTTGTTTTGTAAAAATTTATTTTCGGTACTTGTTTTTTTTGCAATTGCATTTTGATAGTTCGCTTTTCGTTTTTCAAAATCTGTTAATGAAATTACGCCACTATCCAGCATTAGCCTGGCTGCTTCAATTTGTCGCTTATAAATATTTACGTCATTCACAGCTGCTAAAAAATCCATACTATCGCTTACTATTTTTAATTGTTGCTGCGCAATTTTATTATCGAAAGATGCTAATTTTAATTGCAACCCTTTTTTTAATGCAGCAGCCTGTTTATCGGCAGTTGCAGCTTTTTCAAGATAAGCCTGAATACTTTGTTTTTTTGCAGTAATTTGTTGTTCTGTGCGGTTTAATAATTGTGGATCAAAATAATCTACCTTTACTTCTCCCAATTGTAATATGGTATCGCCTTGTTTCACCATATCACCTTCCTTTACATACCATTTTACAATTTTACCGGGCAGAATGGTATTGAGCTGTTGCGGACGAGCTTCCTGGCGTAAAGTAGTAATTTTTCCTTTGGTTCTGATATTTTGTGTCCAGGGTAAAAAAAGTACAATTACACAAAAAACAATTAAGCCAATAATCCATTTTTTGATGTATTTTCTTTTGTGTATTTTATAGATAGAATGAAATGATTGCAACGAATGATTTGTTGCTACCGATTCAATTTCAATGTTTAAATAAGTTGATTTTTCTGTATTCATTTTTCCTCAATAAAAATTATTTTACCATTAGCTAATTGAATGAACATATCAAACAAATGTTTTACCATGGGTGTTTCTGTTGTTACAATAATGGTGGCATTGCTTTTTTTCTTTCTTAAAAATTCAAGCAAGGCTAACATTTGTTGTTCAGATTTGTGTGCACAAGGCTCTTCCAGTAATATTAAACGTGCATCGCCAATCAGGGCACGCATTAATAAAATTTCTTTTTTTATTTTTTGCGACAATCGTTTACCAACAGGATCAATCTGTGTATACAGTCCCATTGGCAGTTCATTAATGTAAGAAAGAAAATTGATTTGTTCAGCCAATTTTAAAACATCCTGCACAGCAATCGCCTCATTCCCCATTGTAATATTTTCGAGTAATGTACTTTTAAAAACATCCTGCCTGTCAAATAAAATACCAGTTTTGGCACGTAAATCGGCCAATTGAAAATTATTGATGGGTATTCCGTCAATTAAAATATTGCCGGTATAATGATTAAATGCCCCGGTTAATAAACGCAGAAATGATGATTTTCCTGAACCGGAAGCACCACACAATTGCACCAAACTGCCTGCAGGTATATTTACATGAATATCTGTTAAGGCTATTTTACCATCAGGATAGGTAAAATTTACCTGATTCAGTGTTATTTGCACGCCAACATTATTATTTGGCAATAGCATGCTGCCTTCATTTTCAATGGGTGCGTGAACCACCTTACTTAATTTTTCAACTGAAGTAAGAGTATCATACACTTTATCCAGCGACTGAATTAATTTCTCGATGGAGTTGATAATGAGAATGATAACAATATCTGAGGCGATAAACTGCCCAATGTTAATTTGCTGGTTCACCAATAATATTGACCCAACAATCAGCATTGTGGCAATAATAATAATTTTAAATGATATAAAACTCCAATACTGCATTACCAAAATGCGAAAATGGTTTGTTCTTGCGATGAGGTATCCATTTACATCTTCATCGGCTTTCTTAATATGAATGTTTGTTTTCTTTGCATATTTAAACGTTTTAATTTCTGCAGCCATTTCCTGAAACCAGGCGGCAATGTTATACTTATAATCACTTGCAATTAAACTGGTTTCAAAACCCTGGGGTGAAGTAAATTTAATGATAACAGAAAGTACTATTACCAGTAAAGCACCGAAGGCAATAAAAACAGGATGATAGAAGGACAATAAAACCAAACCAAAAAATATTTGAATGATTGCTGCCGGTATATCTAATAAAATTTTTTCAATACTCTTGATTAAAGCAGTAGTATCGAAGAAACGATTCACCAGTTCCGGCAGGTGGTAGTGGTCTAATTTTTCAACATCCAATTTAGGAATACGGTCAGCAAATTCTAATGCATATCTTACAAAAATTTTTTGCTCAATTTTTTCTATTATTTCCATCTGCCGTATCTGTAATAAACCACTGATAAATACACTTATCAATACAATTGAAATAAGCACTACAATTGATATTGAGATGGTATTTGCCTGTACAAAACTGATGATATATTGAATGCCCAGTGGTAGCGAAAGTGAAATTAAACCACCTAAAATGGCAAAGAAATAAATAGCAGAAATATCCCTTCTATCGAACTTTAAAATTTCAAAAAACTTTTTTGCTGCACCTATAATTGAAATGTTTGCAGTTTTTGCCATACTTTTTTTTCATTTATTTTTATAAATCATCATATTCATACAATGGGTCGATATGTGTGCGGGATGCCATTTCAAAAACAGGATGTATAATGCCATCTTTTAACCCATACACCCAACCATGTATATGTGGCCGGTTTTCATATTTCCATGCTTTTTGAATAATGGATGTTTTGGCCAGATTCATTACCTGCTCACGAACATTCAGTTCGGTTAACCGGTCTGCTCTTGATTCTTCATCGGTTATGGCGTCTAACTCTTCGCGGTGAATACGGTACACATCTTTAATATTACGCAACCATTTGTTAATTATACCCAAACTATGTTTGGTCATGGCTGCTTTAACACCGCCACAACCATAATGCCCACAAACTATAATGTGTTGCACTTTTAACTGATTTACGGCATATTCTAAAACGCTTAACAAATTAACATCGGTATGCACCACCATATTGGCAATATTCCGATGCACAAAAATTTCGCCCGGCTGTGTGCCGGTAATCATATCGGCAGGTACGCGGCTATCGCTGCAACCAATCCATAAAAACTGTGGGGTTTGTAAATGTGCCAATCGGGTAAAAAACTCAGGGTCATCACTGGTTCTTTTCTTTGCCCATTCCAAATTATTCTGCAATAATTGCTCGTAAACTTTCATAAAATAATTAATTTGAGTGAATGAATTAGGGCCATAAAGGTATTGATAGGCATTTAAAAACAGTTTTATAAATTATCGTAACAGTATAAGTCATCGATTACATCGTTTGGTTGTATTTCTTTTATTTTTTTTAATAACCCGTCTTCCAAATTGTATACCCAACCATGCAAGCTTGGACGATGATGATACTGCCATGCCTTTTGAATGATAGAAGTTTTGGCTAAATGAATCACCTGCTCTTCTACATTCAATTCAACTAATCTGTTTAGTTGTTGTTCGTCGGTTGGTAATTGTTCAATTTCAGATTGATGCAGCCTTTTTACATCTTTTATATTGCGCAGCCATTTGTTGATGATGCCAAAATTATGTTGTGTAACAGCAGCTTTTACACCACCACAACCATAATGACCACATACAATTACATGCTGCACTTTTAAATGATGCACAGCATACCCCAATACACTCAACAAATTTAAATCGGTATGTACCACCATATTGGCAATATTCCTGTGTACAAAAATTTCACCAGGATCGGTACCGGTTATTTCATTGGCGGGCACCCGGCTATCGCTGCAACCAATCCATAAAAATTCGGGTGTTTGAATTTCGCTAAGGCGTTTAAAATATGAAGGGTCATCTTTCCTGCGTTCATTGGCCCATGCTTTATTTTCTAAAAATAATTTATCAATTGAATTCATATTTTAATTCATTTGGTTGTGAAAATAATTGGTGCATGCTTTTGTTCCGGCTTTTCTTAACTTCTACCTTAATATTTTTCAGATGTGCATGTTGCATGTAATGATTAATTTCTTCTATCACATCTTTATCAATGAAATCAGCCCTGGTAATATCGATCAGTACAAAAGAATTTTCAGGAATTTCCTCTAATTTTTGTTTGATAATGGGCTTGTTTAAAAATGATACATCTTTCCGTAATCTGATTAAATAGTTATTGGTATCATTCACCACCAAAACAGCAGAATGAAAATTACTTCTAATTAAAAAGAACAATGCCACTCCGCACCCAATTAATATTCCAATTAACAAATCGGTTAATAAAATAGCAAGAATGGTAACTACAAAAGGAATGAACTGGTCTAATCCTTTTTTGTAAAACTCTTTAAACAAAGAAACTTTAGCCAATTTATATCCGGTAAAAATTAAGATAGCAGCCAATGCGCTTAGCGGTATATGATTAATGATTTCAGGAATAAATAATACAAACAATAATAACAGTAACCCATGCAGAATTGCAGAAAGTTTGGTTTTTGCACCTGCATATACGTTAGCAGAACTTCTTACAATAACTGAAGTAACAGGTATACCGCCTATTAAACCGGAGATTAAATTACCCACCCCTTGTGCTTTTAATTCACGGTTGGTAGGTGTTGCCCGTTTTAAAGGATCTAAATTATCAATAGCCTCTATACTTAACAGCGTTTCTAATGAAGCAACAATGGCAATGGTTACGGCTGCAATCCATACTTCTTTGTTGGTAATGAACGACCAATCAGGAAAGGTAAAGAAAGAGAGAAAACTGATAACATCTTTTGCTACAGGCAGGGTTACCAAATGGTTTGATTGCAACGCTATAGAAGGTATACTTGTTTTAAAGTATTCATTCATGAATGTGCCTGCAATTACAGCCAGTAATGCCCCGGGAATCAATTGTACTTTTTTAATTTTTTTTACAATCCAACCATCCCAAACAATTAAAATTAATAAAGCAACTATCCCTATCAATAATGCACCTTCATTTATTTTTGAAGCAAAGTTTTCGAAAGCGGTAAATGTATTTTGTGAGTTTGCTTCTTTAAACGATTCATCACCAATAAAATCGGAATTATAACCTACTAAATGTGGCATTTGCTTTAAAATGAGTAAAATGCCAATAGCAGCCAACATGCCTTTTATCACTGCATTGGGTACATAATCGCCCAGAATGCCCGCTTTTATAAAACCCAACACCACCTGCAATATTCCTGCTATTACCACAGCCAGTAAAAATGCTTCATACACTTGTAATTTGGCAATAGCCGTTGCAACAATAACGGTTAGGCCGGCAGCAGGTCCACTAACACTTAAATGTGAACCACTTAATAATCCAATCACAATACCTCCTACAATTCCAGCAATGATACCGGAAAACAATGGGGCACCCGATCCCAAAGCAATTCCCAAACATAAGGGCAATGCTACCAATACCACTACAATAGAGGCCGGAATATCTTTTCCGGCAGAACGAAAATAATTTTTCATGAATATGTTTAATTACAATTTAATAGAAAGAAATAGAAATGCAGGCTTCCGGTATTGCATACACAGAACTATGCTGTATTTATTGATAAGCATGCCTAATAATTATTATAATTGAATTAAACGCATGATCATTCGTAAAATGTGGAGCATATTTGCAATCCGGATTGTGATTGCATTAGGCCTTGTTGGGGGGAGGCACTAAAATATCGGGACTGAATTGAATGGGAAGTTTCTCGGAGCGTTGAATGTAAACATCCAATGCGTTAAAGGAAAGGATATTGAAATGCTGATTAGTGTTATAAAGCAAATTATACAAAAAATTGAATTTTTTGATGGTATCTTTTTCAAGACTGTGGCCATGTGCCAACTCTTCGGTAATGGAATTATTGAATAAAAGCACACCCACCTGCTTAATCGGAATGATTTGCAGGGAAATGGTCATTAATAAAAAAGCAGCGATGAGTGGTTTTAGCATTGCCGCGAAAATAACAAAATTTAAAAAAGAATATGTTGCTTAAATCATAAAATTACATAGGGTAGCAAATTTTATTGAATTAAATATTCAATCCGCCGCATACACTCAACACCTGACCGGTGATATAACTGCTTAAATCACTCGCTAAAAAAAGGGTTGTGTTGGCTATTTCTTCTGATTTACCAAAACGGCCCAACGGTATTTTACTGAGGAATGTATTACCTGCATCGCCCTCTTTCAAATAAGCAGTCATATCGGTTTCAACAAATCCGGGTGCAATGGCATTGCAACGAATATTACGACTACCCAACTCAGCAGCAATTGATTTTGTAAAACCAATGATACCCGCTTTACTGGCAGCATAACTACTTTGTCCGGCATTGCCACGAATGCCAATAATAGAACTCATGTTGATAATACTGCCGGCTTTGGCTTTCATCATGGGCCTAATTACCTGTTTGGTAACATTATACACACTATTTAAGTTGGTATTGATTACATCATTCCATTGATCCGGACTCATACGCAATAACAAATTATCTTTTGATATGCCGGCATTATTTACACAAACATCAATGGTTCCAAATTCTTTTAGTACTTCATTAATGAACAATTCTGTATCACTATAACTGGCTGCATTGGTTTGATAAGCTTTAGCTTTTACACCCATTGCTTCTATTTGTTTTACCAGTTCGGCTGCTTTATCTGCGCTGCTATCACTAACATAGGTAAAAGCAATATAACTTCCCTGTTCGGCTAATTTTAAAGCAATTGCGGCTCCTATGCCTCTGGCTGCGCCGGTAATTACGGTTGTTTTTCCTTCTAACAATTTCATAAAAGATACACTTGTTTTATGTTTTGATAATGCGTGTGATGAATGTGTTTGCATTGCATTCATTCTTTCGAATACTGTTTTTGTGGGGTAAAAATAATATTATTGTTTAAACTCTTCCCGCATAAGTTGTAATAATTCATCCACATATATTCTGTTGTTCGACAAGCGAGGCACTTTATGTTGGCCGCCTAATTTGCCTTTGTGCCGCAACCATCCATTAAAAATATTTTTTTGAACAGCATGTACAATGGGCATCCGTAAGGCAATATCTTTCTGGCGTTTGGCTTCGTAATCACTATTTAAAGATTTTAAAGCGCAATCCAATTCAAATGCAAAATGTTCCATGTTTTGGGGCGGCCGTTCAAATTCTATCAGCCATTCATGTGCACCGTTTTGTTCATCGTTAAAATATACAGGGGCTGCAGTATATTCACTTATAATGCTATTCGTTTTTTGGGCAGCAATGGCAACGGCTTTATCAGTATTATCTACAATTAATTCTTCACCAAAGGCATTGATAAAATGTTTGAGTCTGCCGCTTACTTTGATTTTGAAGGGGTGTAAAGCAGTAAATTGAATGGTATCGCCGGTAAGATAGCGCCATAAACCGCCATTGGTTGAAATAACCGGCGCATAGTTTTTTCCTATTTCTACCTGTTGTAACCCAATAGTAACAGGCGATGTTTTTCCATATTCTTCCACCGGCATAAATTCATAAAAAATACCATAATCTAAAAACAATAACATGCCCTCTTCGTCAGCATCGTTTTGTGCGGCAAAAAAACCTTCGCTGGCATTATATAAATCTAAATAATAGATATTCTTCCCAATTAGTTTTTGAAATTGTTTTTTGTAAGGAATAAAGGAAACCCCACCATGCAAATACAATTCTAAATTTGGCCAAACTTCACTTAGGGTATTTTTGCCGGTAATTTGGAGTATGCGTTTAATTAGCAATAAAGTCCAGGTAGGTACGCCGGAAATAGAAGTTACATTTTCCTGAATAGTAGACTGTGCCAGTTGCTCAATTTTGTGTTCCCATTCATCCATTAATGCAATGGATAATTCGGGGGTGCGTATCCACGAAGCCCACATTGGCGTGTTTTGTAACAATACGGCACTTAAATCGCCATATTGAGCCTCATCATTAATAGGACTGATTTGATGACTTCCACCAATCACCAATCCCTTCCCCGTTAGTAAGTCGCTCTCCGGATTAAATTTATAATAAAGGCTAAGCACATCTTTCGCAGACTGGTAATGGCAATCCTGTAAACTTTCTTCTGTAATGGGAATAAATTTACTTTTATCGCTGGTAGTGCCGCTACTTTTGGCAAACCAATAAACCGGTGTATTCCATAATAAGTTTTGCTCGCCCTGCATCAGTCTTTCAATGTAAGGCTTTAAATCTTCATATTCGTTAATGGGTATCCGTTGTTTAAATTCTTTAATGGTGAATAAATTATTCATACCATATTTTCGGCCAAACTCCGTAAACTGCCCGTGGGTAACCAAATCTTGCAACACATCGCGCTGGGTAGCAATGGGATTTTGCATCCACTGTTCAATACGCCAGTTTCGCAACCGTGCAAATCTTGATATGGCAGGACTAAGCAGTTTCATTCAAATTGAGGTTGCAGCAATTTAAGAAAACAATTTTACAGTAAAAAGATTATTCTTCTATCGCTTCTGTAAAACCTTCAGTGGTTTGTTTCATGGCATTATCTCTCTCCATTTCAATAATCCAGTCTTTTCTGCGCAGTTCAAAATTAGTACCTAGGTATAAACGGCGTACTTTTTCATCCTTCGCCAGTTGTTCGGCAGTACCATGTTTAAATATTTTCCCTTCAATCAGCAAATAGGCCCGGTCGCAGATAGAAAGGGTTTCGTTTACATTATGATCGGTAATGAGGATGCCGATATTTTTATACTTTAATTTGGCTACTACTGTTTGAATATCTTCTACAGCAATGGGATCAACCCCTGCAAAGGGCTCATCTAATAAAATGAATTTAGGATCAACAGCCAGTGCACGTGCTATTTCAGTGCGTCTTCTTTCTCCTCCGCTTAAACTATCGCCATTATTGTGCCTTACATGATGTAAATTAAATTCATTGAGCAACTGTTCTAATTTTTCATGACGCTGTTTTTTAGAAAGATTCGTCATTTCCAAAACAGCCATTATATTATCTTGTACGGTTAATTTTCTAAATACACTGGCTTCTTGCGGCAGGTAACCAATACCCATTTGTGCCCTTTTATACATAGGTAATTTTGTAATATCGGCAGTATCTAAAAAAACACGTCCTTCATCGGGTTTAATTAAGCCCACTACCATGTAAAACGTTGTGGTTTTACCGGCGCCGTTGGGACCTAACAACCCAACAATTTCGCCCTGTTTTACATTTATGCTTACCTTGCCTACAACGGTTCTGCCCTTGTAACTTTTTACTAATGCTTCTGTATGTATGCTTAAACTCAATGAATAATATTTTTAGCAAAAATAGATGGAGAACATTGATATTATTGCGAATTTATTGATTTAGCGAAAGATTATGACAGAACTGCACATAAAAAATCCCGGCAAGTGGTTAATTGCCGGGAAAAATTCATAACCGCCAATTGCCTTTTATTGATTGTGTGAACCGATATAGAAAGCACCGGCAGCCAATCCTAAATCTTTTAATAGCATGGTCATTGACATAGCTTTCATTTGAGGGTCAGTGGCATGCATCATTCCGGGCAAATGCAATAATATTACAAACAAAAACAGCATAAGCCCCAATAAATAGCAGGCTAAACGGGTTTGTTTGTTGATAATAATGGCAATAGCTGCCAGAATTAAAGCTGCACCTACCAGATATACCCAAAAAACTGCAACAGGCAAGTAACCGGGAACATACCCTGCCATTGCATCACCCATTCTAAAATGGTTAATGCCAAATACGGCCATTACCAATGCAAATACAATACTGGAAATACGAGAAACCATGTTTTTGTTCATAGTTAGGAGTTTTGATTTAGGCTTTAAGGTAAAAATCATTTTTCATATTTGCAAGTGCCGCAAAAAAAACACCTCGAAAAGAGGTGTTAGTGGTTATAAATTAATGGCTATTTAATTTTTACAATTTTTCTGGCCGCATTTGGGGGAATAATAAAACATCTTGTATAGAAGGCTGGTTGGTCATTAACATACACAACCTGTCAATACCAATTCCTATACCCGAAGTAGGTGGCATACCATATTCTAATGCACGTAAAAAATCATAATCAATATACATGGCTTCTTCATCGCCGCGTTGCATTAATTGCAGTTGCTCTTCAAAGCGTTCCCGCTGATCGATCGGATCGTTTAATTCGCTGTAAGCATTGGCAATTTCTTTTCCGTTCACCATCAATTCAAAACGTTCAACCAAACCGGCTTTACTGCGATGCTTTTTAGTAAGCGGGCTCATTTCAACCGGATAATCAATAATAAAAGCAGGTTGTATGTATTTGTGTTCGCTGGTAGCACCAAAAATTTCATCAATTAATTTTCCTTTGCCAATATTACCGGGCACATCAATATGCAGTTGCTGACAAACTGCACGCAGGCCGGCTTCCTCCATTTGGCTAATATCAATACCTGTATTTTCCTGAATGGCTTCAAAAATACTGATGCGTTTATAAGGCGCTTTGAAATTAATGATTGTTTCACCCACCTGCACTTCAGTGGTACCATGCAAAGCCAATGCAATTTTTTCCATGAGTTGTTCGGTTGTTTCCATCATCCAGAAATAATCTTTATAAGCAGTATACCATTCCAATACTGTAAACTCAGGATTGTGTGTTCTGTCCATCCCTTCATTTCTGAAGTTTCGGCTAAACTCATACACCCAATCGAATCCGCCAACAATTAATCTTTTTAAATATAATTCGTTTGCAATTCTTAAATACAATGGAATATCCAATGCATTGTGATGGGTAATGAAGGGCTTTGCAGCTGCACCACCGGGAATTGGCTGTAATACCGGCGTATCTACTTCCAATGCACCCTTTTCATTTAAAAATGTGCGGATGGTATTGATGAGTTGCGTACGCTGCACAAAATTTTCTTTTACAGAAGGATTAATGATTAAATCAACATACCGCTGGCGATACCTGAATTCCGGATCGGTTACTTCATCATACACATTCCCTTCATCATCGCGCTTTACAACCGGAAGTGGTTTTAATGATTTGGTAAGTAGTGTAATGGTTTGTGTATGTAATGAGGTTTCACCGGTTTTTGTTATGAACACAAAACCGGTTGCACCAATAATATCACCAAGGTCTAAACCATGTTTAATTACAGCATCCCAAAAGCTTTTGTCTTCACCAGGGCAAATATCATCGCGCTTTACATACAACTGAAAAATACCTTTGCTATCCTGAATTTTTATAAAGAAAACTTTTCCTTTATCGTTGATGCTCATGATTCGGCCGGCCACACAAACGTTTTGAAAATTATCTTTATTTTCCTCACTGAAGTTGACTTTAATATCAGATGAATAATGTGTAACGGGGTATAAGGCTGCAGGATAAGGTTCTATACCTGCTGCTTTTAATTTTGCTAATTTTTCTCTGCGAATTAGCTCTTGTTCACTCAGTTGTACACTCATAACTTAGAAAATTAATGGCTGCAAAGATAAGTGCAAAGCAGCTATGCCATTCGCAGCGTTGCATTACTTTTTATTCAACCAGCACTTGTTTCAATGAAATCGTGTTTCAAAGGAAATAAATCTTTACAAATGCTATTCACAAAAAAATGAGTGTTGGTAGCAGGCACCAATACAAACCATTGTTTATGGATACATTAAACAGTTCGTGTGCTCCTTAATTTATCTGCTGCAAAAAAAGCCTCGATGTCTGTATCATGTAATATTCGCATTTCTCCCGGCAATAAGCCATCCAATGTTAAATGTCCAATTCTGTAGCGAATGAGCCGTAGGGTAGGAAATCCAACAGCAGCCGTCATTTTACGCACCTGTCTGTTTTTGCCTTCTTTCAAAATTATTTTAATCCAGGGTGCCGGAATATTTTTTCGAAATCGTATGGGCGGAAAACGATCGGGCACCTGTGGTGCAGTTACAAACAGTTCAGCCTTGCAGGGTAAAGTTTGATATTTCTTGCCATTTGCCTGAATGTTTACACTATTTTGTAATTGAAAGATTGCGTCAGGTGTAATAGCGCCATCTACTTGTACCCAATATTCACGTTCATGTGCAAATGCAGGATCTAATAATTTCTTATTGATGCTGCTATCGTTGGTGAGCAGCAATAAGCCTTCACTATCAAAATCTAAACGACCAACAGGATATACATTATCAGGAACCGAAAAAAAATCTTTCAAACATTTTTTATCATTCGTTGCTGTAAACTGCGATAATGCCTGAAATGGTTTATAAATAATGAAATATTGATGAACAGTGTGTTTCATACAATTTGTAAAAGTTGTTTTTTAATGCAGCAATTGTAATGTACATCCAATTTTTTATGTTTGAAGTTGCACTATTTTTTTTGAATGGATGGTGTTGATTTTCTATTACAATAAAAATCCCGCAGAAGCGGGACTTTATATATGGATGGGTTAGTAAGTACGGGAATACAATTCCCACCACAATATTATAAAGAGTTTTTTCCAATACAAAAAAATTTGCAAACTATTTTATTCACATCTTTTAAAAAAATGTGAATAGCGGAGTACAGATCTTCAAAATTTTTGTTCTAAAAACTATAGCGCACTACTTTCAATTGTTTGCATTTAACTTTTTACAAATAGCTGTAATATTGATGAACAGTGCATTTCAAAAGAAACTGTTTTATAAATTTTGAATAACAAATTAAAAAACCGAAGCGTTTTTACATAAAAAAAACACAACGTTCACATTTGTTCTGCAACAAAAAAAATTTATAACAGCAAGCAGATTTAACTTTGCATTTTACACCCATAAATAGAATTATGAAATTTCCTACACCTGTAACCTTAACCTGGATGGCAACATTGATTGATGCTGAAGTTGTTGGCAATGCTGCTGTAACCCCCACCGGTATAAATGAAATTCATAAAGTTGAACAAGGTGATATTGTATTTGTAGATCATCCAAAATATTATGACACTTGTTTACAAAGTGCTGCCAGTGTTATAATTATTAATAGCACAGCAGTTCAAATACCGGAAGGAAAAGCATTATTGTATACAGCTGATCCGTTTGAAGCGTACTTAAAAATTGTAGATTATTTTAAACCATTTACACCTTCAGAAAAAGCAATTAGTAGTTCAGCAAAAATTGGAGCAGGCAGTGTGGTAATGCCCAATTGTTATATTGGCAATCATGTTGTAATTGGTAAAAACACCATCATACATCCCAATGTTACCATTGGTGATGACTGTATTATTGGAGATCATGTTGTAATACAATCAGGCACCGTAATTGGCAGCGATGCTTTTTATTATAATACAAAAAAAAACAGACCTGTATGGTTTAAGCGCATGAAAAGTTGCGGGCATGTTGTAATTGAAGATTATGTGGAAATAGGCGCAGGTTGTACCATTGACAGAGGTGTAACTTCTGAAACGAGAATTGGCCGGGGTTCTATTTTAGACAATCAGGTACATATTGGGCATGATACCCTTGTGGGCAAAAATTGTTTGTTTGCTGCACAAGTAGGAATTGCAGGCGCTGTAGTAATTGAAGATGGGGTTACTTTATGGGGGCAGGTAGGTGTAAGCAAAACTTTAACCATTGGCGAAAATGCTGTTGTACTGGCACAAGGCGGAGTACCGAGCGATTTAGAAGGTAATAAAGTGTATTGGGGTACCCCCACACAGGAGGCCGCAGTTAAAAGAAGAGAATTGGTTTGGATAAAAAGAATTCCGGAGTTATGGAAAAAAGTAATGGATACACCATCATAATCCATACTTAGCTTTTAACTCACCACATATTCTTTCAATGGCTGCATCAATGGGTGTGTATTCAAAATTTACAGCATAGGTAAGAAAGCGGAGATTATCGTATGTAACTTTTGTTAATGCAGTTTTAGCCGTTTCTTTTGTAATCAGCGGTTCTTGTTTCGTAAAAAATGCTTTTGCTGCTTCTATTCGCCAAACTATTTCTGCTAAAAAAGGAGTTACTTTTCTATGTGGTGGTTTTACAGCAAAGTGATGGGCAATGCTTGTTAAAATTTCTTTGTAACTTTTATTTTCACTACTAATAATAAAACGTTCTTTGTTGCAAGTACCACGCATGCAAATGAGCATGGACCTTACTACATCTTTTACATCTACAAAACCGCTGGTGCCCTCTGTATACCAGGAATAACCATGGTATACTTTTTTAAATAATTCTGTAGAGCCGGTATTCCAATCACCTGCCCCCAATATCATAGAAGGATTTAAAATTACGGCATTCAATCCTTCGCCGATTCCGCGCCATACCTCCATTTCGCCTAAGTATTTTGTTCTGCCATATTCACTGTTACTGGTGGCCATGCTCCATTTCATTCTTTCAGAAACCGGTCTGCCTTCCCGCATTCTACCCAGCGCAGCTACTGAACTAACATGAATTAATTTTTTTATGTTTTTTTCTAAGCAAACATTCACCACATTAGCGGTACCTTCTACATTTACTTTGTACAACAACTTTTTCTTAGCCGGATTAAAAGAAACAAGTCCTGCACAATGGTAAACCTGTTCCACATTTTCCATGACAGCAGATAACGCTTCCACATCTAATATATCGCACTTTACCCATTCTAATTTATTGGCCAGATGAGGGGGTATGTTGTTGTGATAGATTGCTTTTACGGAAAAATCTCTTCGCAGTAACTCCTCAATTAAATGAGTGCCCAATAAACCTGAACCTCCGGTTACTAAAATCATAGCAGTTTTTATTAATTACAATTTAAACACAATTGAACGAACCGGGAAAGTACAAAAAATTTATTTCCCCCAATAAATTTCAGAAAGAATAATTGATAATAAAGTTAAAGAGCGAAAGATTTGCCTTGTTAAACACATATTTTGGGTTATTGTAGGTATCGCCATATCCTTTTTTGCAGGTGTACAAAACCCAGCATCAAACCCTGCTAATTGCTTATTGAACTGATACTTCAGGTCAAGATTCAATTGGCCGTAAGATGGCATGCCATATTTATTCATGGCAGTATTTTTTACATTGGGTAGGGCAAAATATCCCAATTGGCCTTTCAGCAACAATTGTTTAGCCATTGTATTCCATTTTACATTCCACATCACAGCATTCAAATTGCCGTTGCCTTCATTTCTTTCGCGATACATAAAAGTATAAAAGGGCTCAATACCCCATTCTTGGGGATTGAGAAAACAACCATTATCTGTAATACGGGTATAATTCAAAGTGGTTTCTCATCGTTTATTTTTCAATCCCACTCTCCCTGAAAAAACATAGGCTACATTGCCTTTCAGCATATAGGTTTTATCTTGATTTTGGTTACCACCATCATGAATGGACTGTTGGGTAATGAAGCGAATACCGGTAAAGAAAACAGGCTTTTGCTGAATTGTTTCAGGCATGTAGTTGAATTCGGCAAGCAAAGTGTTGAATATATTTTCAACAAACTGCTCCCAAAGTTTAATACTTACATTTTTATTGAAATGATGCGTAATGCCGAATAAACCAATACCGGCTCCGGAAAGATTACCCCGGTAATTACCTGCTGTTCCATCTGGATTAATGCCTTGTGCATACCAACCTATTGAATTGGGAACAGAAAACCATTGTATGGTGCTGCGCGGCGAAATGTTGTATAACCAGCCCCCTTCCCAAATTGTTTTGTTAGGGTTATATTTCAAATACATGCCATCTTCAAAAGTTGGCCGCATTCTTCCATCCTGCGGATTGATGAAAAGAGTTTGCAACAATTATTTACCAAGGGTAGCCTGAAAATTTTTTAAGGTGTATTTCAAATAAAAATATTCCAGCTTATACAAATTGTTATTCTGTGCCGGATTTTGAATATTGAATAATCCAATTTCATAACGATTGGGGGAGCCAGTAATAGAATCGGCTTTTGCAAGATTGGATGAATCCAGATTAAAAGTATAACCCCCCCCAACCCAAATTGAAAATGATGGAATGGCGCCGTTTGATATTTAATACCGCCTCCAAAAGCATTGGCATAATAATCAGATAGATTGCCTTCGTTAATGGCCGACATAAAAAAGTAGCGGAAGCGGCTTTCAAATGTACCGGATCGAAAAATATTCAAAAGCGTTGTAAGTATCTTTTAGAGTATGCTTTTTAGAGGTATCATCTTTACTAAATGTTATCTCTGTACTTTGCGACTGTAATGAAAAGAAACTTAACTGTAACAACAACAGTATTAGTATTGAATAAATATTTTTTTGCATAATGAACAGGTAGCCATCTAACTGATACTACTTTTAGAATCCGGCTTTAATATAGCTCCAGCCCTCCTGTTGCCGAATAACCAATTCAGCTATGCCTGCAGGAACTGTTTGAATGCCGGGAATAAGTTGCTGCACCGAAACATGATTAGATCGCAACATATTTTCACACACTTTAATTACAACACCCTGTTCCATTAATTGCAAAATAGCCGCTCGATTAGGATTGTTATCATTCAAACAAAAAGCGCTGCTACCGCCATGGCAAACCATTGCTATTGTGACTTTACCGGGCAAAGCATGCAATAAATTATTTATTTGTCCAATAATACTTTTATACACCCTTGGTTCATCAGAAGTTAATTGAATAATAGCTTTGTAAGGTTTCATACCAAATAAATTTGCAAATGTTATTCCTAAACGGTATACCATTTACGTAATGTTGAGAGATTATTTATCTAAGCCATCTAACCTTTGCTGGAGCTGCTGCAATTGCTGCTCTATCTGCATTAATTTATGAATGATAAGAATGTGTGTATGTACCGCATCAATACCTACCACACTATCTTTACTGGTAATGGACTGTTTAATTTTTTCGTAAGCAGCCATATCAATATTGTTAATATTTATTTCCATACAGTAATTTTTATTGTTTAAATACGCACTGAATACTTGTTTTAATGCGTTTGAATACACTGTTTTTTGGAGCGGGCGGATAGCCAAGTTTTGTTAATTGTTGTTCAATTACATCGGTTTGTAAACCAATGCCGGTAATGGTAACCATGCCGGTTGCCTGATTCACAGAAACATGTTGCACGCCCGGCATGGAGCCAATATTTTTTTCGATGGCAGCTACACAGCCGCCACATTTTATGTTCTGTACCTGAATATCAGCAGAGGTTAACATACCAATTTATTTTAAAGCACTCAAATTAATTCAACATGAGTACTGTTTAAGGTTGCACTTTAGTTGGCTTTGCCGAACGCTTTTGAAACATTCCAAAAACAAGCGCACCCAACATGGCAAAATACAGCGTACTATTTATCGGTTTTGAGGTAATTAAGCAGGTGCCGGTTGCACAACCTACAAAGTAATAGTACAAATAGCCTGCAACACCACCGGTAATTGCACCGGCTATGTATAATTTATTTTTGATGATCCACTTCTTCATAAGTAACTTCTTCTGTTGCTGCCTGATGATTGATTGTTTTGCGTTGATAAGCGTTGGTACTGCAGCCACCAACACCGCAACAGCCTACATTCGCCAAAGCCATGTACGCTACTATTCCCCCAAATATACCCAGTAACCAATCGTGCGACAAAAAGGCCTGCGTAATGGCAAAACCTGCAATAGCAAGACGTATAATCCGCATCAGGTTCCAGCCGTATTTCAATTGCTCTAACATTTTTTTAAATTTAAAATGTATTTATAATTTTTTCTCCAACATAAACCAGGCACCGCCATTGTACACTTCAATACCGGCAGCAGATAACACAGATTTAGCCATGCCGCTTCTGGCGCCACTACGGCAGCAGGTAATTACCGGCTTATTTTTTTTCTTCAGTTCGGCTGTTTTTAATTTGATTTGATCAACCGGAATATTAATAGCCCCGCGAATATGGCCTGTTTTAAATTCGGCAGGTGTTCTAACATCAATAATAATCGCACCACGGTTTTGTAATTCCTGATAATCCACTTTTTTGCCTGAAAATAATTTTTTAAGAAATGAAAGCATAACTGATTTTTTAGTTTAACATAAATTGCATATCAGCCAATCCACCACCGTTGTATACTTCGTTGATTCCGGATTGTTTTAAAATTGACATGGCCATACCACTGCGGGCACCACTTCTGCAATATACCACAATTGGTTTGGGTAGCTTTTTAAACTCTTCCAATCTGTTCTGAACTTCATCTAATGGAATGTTGATAGCCCCGGGTACATGGCCACTTTGAAACTCCATTACCGTGCGTACATCTACAATACTTGTTGCTGAATTGTTTACGATTTCGTTTAATGTTGACATATGTTTTATTTTTCCGTATTCATTTGGTTTTATAATAAAGTACTTGGGCATACATAATCGGTAACAGGAAACTTACCGCTTTCTTTAATAGCAGTAAAGCCGCCTTTTACATCAATTAAATTATCGAAACCCCTTGCCCGCAGAATAGAATTAAAAATCATGGAGCGGTAACCACCGGCACAATGCACATAGTAGGTTTTATTTTTATCAATTTGGCTCATGCTTTCATTTATAAAATCGAGCGGTGCATTTTCGGCATCTACTACATGTTCGCTTAAATATTCACTGTTTTTGCGTACATCTAAAATAGAAACTTCTTCTTGTTCCATTTTTTGAGCCAGTTCTTCCGGTGTTATAGATAGAATGGTATCTACTTCTTTACCTGCTTCTTTCCAAGCCTGAAAACCACCTTTCAGGTAACCAATGGTATAATCATAACCCACCCGGGCCAATCGGGTAATTACTTCTTCCTCTCTACCTTCATCTGTTACCAATAAAATTTCCTGTTTAATATCGGGAATCATAGCACCCACCCAGGGTGCAAAATTGCCATCAATACCAATATTAATGGAATTGGGAATAAAGCCCTGTACAAATACCTGCGGATCTCTGGTGTCTAAAATAATGGCACCGGTTTCATTGGCTGCTGCTTCAAAAGCATTGGGTGAAAAAGCATGTTGACCCCGTTCCAACACTTTATCAATACTTTCATAGCCTTGAATATTCAACATTACATTTAATGGAAAATAGGCAGGTGGTGGAACCAATCCGTTTGTTACTTCTTTAATAAATTCAGCCTCCGTCATATCTGCACGCAGTGCATAATTGATTTGTTTTTGATGACCGAGTGTATCGGTGGTTTCTTTGCTCATGTTTTTACCACAGGCGCTGCCGGCTCCATGTGCAGGGTAAACAATTACATCATCGGGCAACGTCATTATTTTATTACGAAGCGAATGAAACAAATGAGCCGCTAATTTATCCTGTGTTAAATCGGCTACTACTTTTTGTGCCAGATCAGGACGGCCCACATCGCCAATAAATAAAGTATCGCCACTAAATAACGCAGTAGGCTTGCCGTTTTCATCTTTTAACAAATAACAGGTACTTTCCATGGTATGTCCGGGTGTATGCAATACCTGAATGGTTACTTTACCCACTTTTAATTCTTCACCATCTTTTGCTGCATAAAAATCAAATGCCGGTTTAGCATTTGGGCCATACACAATGGGAGCACCTGTTTTTTTAGATAAATCAAGATGCCCGGATACAAAATCGGCATGAAAATGCGTTTCTAACACATATTTTATGGTAGCACCATTTCTTTCTGCTTTTTGAATATAGGGTTCTACCTCACGAAGCGGATCAATAATCACCGCTTCGCCATCACTTTCAATATAATATGCACCCTGCGCTAAGCAACCGGTATAAATTTGTTCAACTACCATAAGCAAAATTTTAAAAAATTAAAATTAATGAAACGATTCAGGATGAACAGTGACTCAAATCACACAAACCATACTTTACTAATGTAACCACAATTCCCTGGCAATAATATAAATACCCATCATCAATACAAACCAGCCAAAACCTTTTTTTAATTTATCACCATGAATTTTTTTACCCAGCCATCCGCCAACAAAAATACCACCTATTGCAATCAGGGTAACAATTCCCAATAATTTCCAGTCCATTTTAAAATGACCTAAATCGCCTGTAAAGCCAATCAGGGAATTGAGTGCAATGATGAACAAAGAAGTGCCCACTGCTTCCTTCATGGATAATCCTACTAATAGTACTAAAGTGGGGATCAATAAAAATCCGCCGCCTGCACCCAATAATCCTGTAATAAATCCGATGCCGATACCATATACCAATAGTTTAGGAATATTGATTTTTTTATCAGGCACCACATCTGTTGTTTCTTTTTTATTACCATTCCGCATCATCGATAAAGAAGCTACCACCATCAAAATAGCAAACAACACCATTGTCATAATGTTTTCCGTAATGACAAAAGAACCAATAGTAGCAATATTTTTAGGGATAGAAGGGATAAAAAATTTTCTTGTTAAAAAAACGGTTGCAATAGAAGATATTCCAAACAATAAACCTGTTTTAATACTCACCAAACCTCTTCTGTAACTGTTATAGGCGCCCACCAAACTGGTAGAGCCTACCACAAATAAAGAATAGGATGTAGCCAAAAGCGGATTTACACTAAATAAATATACCATAACCGGCACCGTTAATATAGAGCCGCCACCACCTATTAAACCCAGTGATATACCAATTAAAGCCGATGCTAAATAACCAAAAAAAAGCTGCATGGATTGAAATTTATTTTGTAAAAATGGCCTTTATTAGTGCATTGTACGGTGACATGAATCACAGATATAAAAGCAGGTTAAACATTAACAAAATTTATATTAAAGTAATAAAACATTCAAATTTTAAGTTTTTCATGTTTTAGAATTAGCCAATTAATAAAGAGCCTGCATAGAAAAAAGTTCGCAGGCTCTTACTTGGGGGTTACAAAATTTATTATGCTGTTCCCGGTAATATTTTGTTCCAATATAACCAAGGCAAGATTTTCGTTTTCAATATCCACATACTCCAACGCTCCTTACTCTGATCAAATGGGAATGTTTCCATAGGCTGATTGTTGTAATCAAATTCAGCCAATACCAGTTTGCCATATCCTGTAATCAACGGACAAGAGGTATAACCTGTATAGCGGGCATTTAAAGACTGTCCTTGCATGAGCGACAATAAATTTTGCACTAAAACCGGCGCTTGTTTTCTAATTGCAGCCCCTGTACGTGAGGTAGGTAAACTGGAAGCATCGCCCAGAGAAAAAATATTGGCATAACGTATATGTTGTAAGGTATTTTTATCAACATCAACCCACCCGGCTGCATTGGCCAAAGGGCTATTGCACACAAAATCGGGTGCACTTTGAGGTGGGGTTATATGTATCATATCAAAATCAACCCAATATTCCTGATCCTTATTATTTTCGCCAAAGCCCATAAATTTCGCTTTTTTGTTGGGGCCATCTATTTCATCTAACCTTACAAAAAACTGTGTTTTTATATTGCCTCGTGCTACCACTTTCTTTAAAGTATTTTCATATTTATCTACCCCAAATAAACGGGTACCGCCGCTCCAATATTCTACCTGCGTTTTATTGAGCAAATCATGTTTTCTGAAATAATCTGTTGCCAGAAACATAATTTTCATGGGCGCGCCACCACATTTTACCGGAGTATTGGGATTGGTAAATAGGGCGTTACCGCCTTTGAAATTTTTGATACACTCCCATGTGTAATTTACCGATTGAAAGCTGTAATTAGAGCAAACCCCATTTTTACCCAATGTTTCAGGCAATCCTTTAATAGCACTCCAGTTAATTTGAATACCGGGTGCCACCACCAAATATTCATAACCCACTTCAGTACCATCATCTAACGATACTTTATTGACGTTGGGTAAAAAGCCGGTTACTTTTTTTTGAATCCAATGTACCGATTTAGGCATTACCGATGCTTCAGAGCGAACGGTATCTGCCACATTAAATGCACCTCCGCCTACTAATGTCCAGGCAGGCTGATAATAATGTTTATCGGCAGCATCTATAATGGCAATATCTAATTGCTTATTCTTAAGCAATAATTTACCGGCTACGGAAATACCTGCATTTCCGCCACCAACAATTACAATTTGATGTTGTACTGGCATAGCAATCTTATTTTAAAATGAAAATAATATACTACAAGATACAAGTATGTGACTAAAATCACATAAAAAATATATTTTATTAGTATATTAACCCTATAGATTAAGTAGAAAAATCAGTTGCTATTTAATAACTATTCTCCTCTAATTTCACTTTGCCCTTAAAAGTCCAGAATACATAACCGGTATAAAGAGCAATGATTGGCACTCCAATGGCTGCAATAATAAGCATAATGGTGAGTGATCGGGGAGAAGATGCCGCATTATGCACTGTTAATGAATACAATGGATTGATAGTAGAACGTACAATATTTGGATACAAATTCATGGCAAAAGTAATAAGCAGCAATGCAACGGTTAGTGCAGAAGAAAAGAAACCCACTAAATATTTACCACTTTCTAACAAACGCCTTGTATTAATGGTATTAAATACGGTTACTACCGGCACAGCAATTAAAAAGGGATACCTTTTAATGGTATTGGCCATGTGCGGGTAATACACCAAAGTAACAATGGTTAACAACATATAAAACACTACAAATACCCTGCTGGTATCTTGCACCATTAATGAAAGTTTAGTATACAAACGCTTTTCAGTTTTCATGACTAAATAAATAGAACCATGCATGGCAAATAACGACAAAGTAGTAGCACCCGTTAACAAGGCATACGGATTTAATAATTGCAGAAAAGTACCGGTATATTCAAAATGTTCATTGATGGGCAACCCAATAATTAAATTACCCAACACCACTCCCAATAAAAAACCAATCAGACTGCTGGAAACAGAATACTGAATATCCCATAATTTACGCCACCACAGCATAGGTTCTTTACTTCTAAATTCAATGGAGATAGCCCTTAAAATTAACAATACCAGAAACAACATAAAGGGTATATAAAAAGAAGAGAATATGGTGGCATACACATCCGGAAAACCCGCAAACAAAGCACCACCGCCAATTACCAACCAAACCTCATTACCACCCCAAACGGGGCCAATGGCATTTAAGGCAATCCGCCTGCTTTCTTCTTTTTTAAATAACAAATGTATAGCCCCTGCACCCAGATCGAACCCATCTAAAATGGAATATCCGGTAAATACAGCGCCTACAATGGCAAACCACCAGGTTGACAATTCTATTCCTAAAAAAGTTTCCATATTAATTCATTAAAGGGTTATTACGTTTACTGGCAGAAGGCATAAGATCACTTACATCATTGTCATTTTCTTCTAATCCGTGTTGAATTTTTTTATTCAACAAATAAATAAACAATGCAAACAATAGCAGATATAAAATGGTAAAAAGGATTAAAGAAAACCATACTTCATTTTCTTTTACCGATTTAGATAAAGCATCACTGGTGCGTAACAAACCATACACCACCCAAGGCTGGCGGCCAACTTCGGCAGAATACCAGCCTAACTGATTGGCTATTTCAGGAAGAAAAACGGAGAAAGCAAATACCAGCATCAACAATTTTTTGTGAAACAATTTTTTTCGCCACAATAAAAAAGTTGCATATAAAGTTAATGCAATGAGTAATAAACCAATTGCCACCATAAAATGGTAGGTTTGAAACACAAAGTTTACTGCCGTTGGCCTGTCTTCCGGTTTAAAATAACGAAGCCCTTTTACCGGTGTTGAAAAATTTCCATCTATTAAAAAAGATAATCCACCTGGAATTTTAATACCCGTTACTGATTCATTTTTTGTATTAACATAGCCTAAAAGATACATATCGGCAGCAGCTAAACTATCATAATGCCCTTCAAAAGCAGCTAATTTAGCCGGTTGATTAACGGCCACCCCTTTGGCCGACCTGTCGCCAATAAACAATTGCAGTAAAGCAGATACCGTTGCAATAGCCAATGCAACTTTAAAAGCCTTTTTAGATATTTCTACATATTTGTTTTTGTAAATATAATAAGCATGCACACTCAATACCAAAAACGAACCCGCTAAAAATGACCCCACCCAAACATGCAATAACCGATCAACCGATGAAGGATTGAACACCATGGCCCAGAAGTTGGTAACCTCGGCACGCACCATTAAACCATGCCCTACCAAATGAAAGCCCGCCGGAGTTTGTTGCCAGGAATTAGCCACCACTATCCAAACAGCAGAAAACATGGAACCCAGTGTTACCATTACAGCAGAAAAAAAGTGTACTTTAGGTGATACCTTATTCCAACCAAACAACAGCACACCCAAAAAGCCCGATTCTAATGCAAAGGCAAAAATACCTTCTGCAGCCAAGGCACTACCAAAAATATCGCCAACAAAACGCGAATAGGTAGCCCAATTGGTTCCAAATTCAAATTCCATTACAATACCCGTTGCAACACCGATCCCAAAGATTAATGCAAATATTCTAATCCAGAAACGAGACAGTTTTGCATACAATGGATTTTTTGTTTTTAAAAACAAGCCTTCAAAACCTACAATCACCACACCCAACCCAATACTGAGGGGCGGATAGATATAATGAAAAGCAATAGTAAAAGCAAACTGTATACGGGAAAGCAATTCTAAATCCATAAAATATTTTTTATCTATTTTAATGCTATGCCCAGAAAAATGAAGGGTTTACAATTGGATTCAAAGGTACATGCAATTATAAACTACAATGTGATATTTATTACAATACCCCTTTTTTTATTGCATAAATCTATATGATTTTAATCATAAAAGCAGCTAACAACCGTCATGAATTATGTTTAAAGCCCATTCTAATTTTACAGTAGCAATTGAAACAGAAACACATTAAATAATTGTTATGAAAAAAATTGTAATACTAGGCGCCGGCACAGCAGGCACCATGATGGCCAACCACCTAAAACATGAATTAAAACATGATGAATGGGATATTACCATTATTGATGAACGCAAAGAACACCACTACCAACCCGGCTATTTATTTTTACCTTTTGATATTTATGCTCCGGAAGATATTATTAAATCTATTACCGAGTTTATACCCAAAGGTGTACACTTCATCAATAAACGGATTGAAAAGGTAGTACCCACTTCCAATACCATTCAATTAGCCGATGGAGATACCATTGCCTACGATATTTTAATTATTGCCACCGGTGCCAAAATAGCACCGGAAGAAACCGAAGGCATGAAAGGTACTGAATGGCATCAGTCTGTATTTGACTTTTACACTTTTGAAGGTGCATTGGCTTTACGCAATAAGTTGAGAGACTGGAAAGGTGGCCGCTTAGTAGTACACATTACCGAAATGCCTATTAAATGCCCCGTTGCACCACTCGAATTTTCTTTTTTAGCAGACTCTTATTTTAAACACAAAAACATGCGTGATAAAGTACAAATTACTTTTGTTACGCCATTGAGTGGTGCCTTTACCAAACCCAAAAGTACCGAAGCCTTAGAACACCTGTTACAGGAAAAACACATTGATATTGTTAGTGATTTTGCTATACAGGAAGTAGACAATGCCAACAAAAAAATAATTGATTACAGCGGCAAGGAAGTACCCTTTGACCTGCTGGTGACTGTGCCCACCAATAAAGGCGATGAATTAATGGCACGTTCTGGATTAGGTGATGACCTGAATTATGTACCCACCAACCGCGCCACCCTGCAATCTAAAAATTATGAAAACATTTTTGTAATTGGCGATGCATCAAACATACCGGCATCCAAAGCAGGTTCTGTAGCCCACTTTGAAGCAGAAATACTCACCGAAAATATTCTTCGCTATATGAAAGACGAACCTTTAAAAGAAAAATTTGACGGGCATGCCAACTGCTTTATTGAAACCGGTAACGGCAAGGCATTGCTGATTGATTTTAACTATACCCACGAACCTGTTGAAGGCAGCTTCCCCTTCCCCGGCGTTGGACCATTAAGACTATTAAAAGAAAGCAGAATGAACCACATGGGCAAATTAGCTTTCAGATGGATTTACTGGAACATGCTGCTGAAAGGAACCCACATACCTTTTGTTTCTGCCACTATGCAGGAAGCAGGCAAATACTTTGATTAATTCATTCACCATAAAAAACAAACACAATGGAAACACAATTAGCCAACACAACAGTTGATGTAAACGAAGAAGGTTACTTAACCAATTTTGCACAATGGACTCCCGCCGTTGCAGAAGCCATTGCAAAAGATTTGAATATTACTTTAACCCCCAGGCATTGGGAAGTTATTCAATATTTACAGAATGAATACAAAAACGAAAGTCCGTTAAGTATTCGTAAAATTGGAAAAAGCGGCGTGGTTGACATCAAGGAGTTTTATCAGTTATTTCCCAATGCCCCTTTAAAGGCAGCCACTAAAATTGCCGGTATACCCAAACCTGCCAGTTGTATTTAACCCTTTAAAATGTATTTATTATGAACGAGTTGAATGGTGAAGTAAGAAAGATGATGATTATTCTTTCTAAAGCCACCCTTGAAAATGTGTATGCTGCATTTGTTTTGGCCAATGGTGCCCGTATGGAAGGCATAGAAGCAGAAATGTTTTTTACCTTTTTTGGGTTAGAAGCCATTCACAAAGGCAAATTAGAACATTTACATACTGCCACTGTTGGAAACCCGGCCCTGCACATGCCTACCCTATTAGGCGGATTACCCGGCGTGGAGGCACTTGCCACCAGTATGATGAAAAAGGAAATGGAAAAAATTGACATGCCCGATGTATTAGAGTTTTTGAATATTTTAAAAGCCTCCAGCGTTAAGCTTTGGGCCTGTAAATTAGCCATGGAAATGTTTCATTATAAAAAAGAAGACATGTACGATGATTTAGATGGCGTTATTACCGTTGGCGATTTTTACAAGCAAGGTTCCGGATTAGGAACACATATGCTTTTCGTTTAAATTGGTTGGCAAACCATTGATTGTGGTATTATACGGGTTATTTCTATAACCCGTATTTTTATTGCCCGTATTCCATTTCCTTAACATTCATCAACTATAAAATAGTCAATGCCTATACGTTATCAATATTTACCATTACAAATATCCACCCTTCTTTAAAAAGGCAATCCATTTTTCATAGCCACCACCGGTTTGTGTTAGGTGTAGCCCATCGGCCGTGTATTTAGCATTTAATCTGCCTTGGGCATCTGTAAACAAATCGTGAATATTAATAAAGGGCACCTGCAATGGTTGTATGGCTGCCTTAATTAATTTATTGGCATTTAAAATGTACCTCTGCTTATCATAGTGTTGCGGAAAATTAGGCACATTGGGATTAACAGGCATAATACTTTCAACATAAATTTTGGTATGGGGGCTACCTTCTTTTAATCGTTGTACAATGGTAGCAATGTTGTGTGCAATAACAGCTCCGGGAATATCTTTCCCAATATCATTAATACCAATTAACAGAAATACTTTTGCCGGTTGCATGGCAATAATTTCCGGTAGCCGATGCAGCACACCATAGGTAATATCACCACCAATGCCCCGATTAACCACATTTGAATCGTTTAATAATTGTTGCCAATTTCCCATTTCGGTAATACTATTACCAAGAAAAACAATAGGATTTTTAGGCAGTTTTTGTGTAGCAAACAAAGCCATGCGTTGGGCATAATGCTCAGGCATAAAATTGGCCGTATCAAACAAACGTTGATTGGTTACCTGTGCTATAGTTATAACAGGTAATGTAATAGCAATTAGTAAAAAGTGTAATAGCTTTTTCATATTTCATAATTTTGAATTACCTACTTACTTCATTGTTACATAGCACAAAACCACCTGTTTAAAACAAATTTTTAAAAGGAACTGAAATGCATACCCAACAAAGCAAGGAGGAAAAAAGTAAATGAGATTGGCGTAATTCGCTCTAATAATTTTGCTAAAAATACAACCTCAGAAAGGCGAAAACAAATATTTTTAAATTATATATTTATAATTGGCACCACACCTATCACACAATTAAAAAAAATATATGTGTGTATATAAGTAGCCCATTTTTTTGCTGCAAATGAATAAAAGTGATACCATGATAATTGCTTTTATAATAAGTTAAGTGCAACAAAAAACTGGCTCAATACCCTGCTATATTTAAAAAATTGTATTTAAAAATTCTAATTATCCTTAGCAAATTCACCATAGGCTTCAATGGTTAGCGCATCACTTATTACAGCGGACGGATATTTACTACCCATATTAAAATCGATGCTATTAATAGTACCGTGTAATTTAAAATCGGCATCGTCTTTCTTCATCATAGGTTTTGTAATAGTACTACGATACAACAAATTCATAGCTACCGGTTTGGCAATATCATGCATTGTTAAATTACCGATTAATTTGTATTGGTTATTACCTAGTGGTTGAACTGAAGTGCTTTTGAAAGCAATCAACGGAAATTTCGCTACATCAAAAAAGTTGGAACTTTTCAAATCATTATCACGCATTTCTACCTCGGTATTAATAAAAGCAGCCTTGGCCGTTAAGGTAAATAGAGCAACACAAAAATCAGGTTTGGTAGTCTGAATATTTACATCAAAATTTTCAATAATAAACCTATATCCGATACCATTAAATGGATAACGGTAAAGATTAATTTAGAGTGGGCTTTTGTTTATGAAGTTTAGCATATTTACCGGGCTTTATTCGTCTATAGCTGACTACTACTGATAGTAGCAAATGTTTTATTATTCCGCCCCCTTTTACAATGTTGTACATTTACCTTATTCCTATTTAATTACAATATGCCTTTCTAGGATTATCGGGTGCACCACATCGAAATAAATATTTGCTTTGTGGATATAATGCAATAGGATCGTCCGTTACTACTAATGGAGATAATGCTTGTCCATTATAACTTGGCATAGTTATTTGTTCTACTGAACCATTTCCTAATGCTGTATTTTTTGCCGTTGCATTTCCATTAAAACTATAATCCATCAATGCATCAAGCAATCTATAAATTCCATAATAATCATAAGCATCATAAGAAGTTCGTGTATTCGGCAAATCATGGTCAGCAGTATATGTAAAATTTGGTAAAACTGATTTTTTTATTAAGATAAAATCTTTTTCAGAGTTTGGGATATTGATATTTTTAAAGATATCAATCGCAAGTCGATGGTCGTTTATAACATCATCATCATATACTTGTGTAATTAATTTTGTGTTTGCTGGAAAATTTTGTAACTCGGATTGTGTAATTTGATATGAATACCATTGTGCCATTACAAAAATAAAACGCCCATTTTTTCCCCAACCTTCATCCATAAATCCCTTATGAGCCAATGCAAATGAAGCTCCACCCCCAAATGAATGTCCCATAAAACCAACTCTTGTTGTATCAATTATATTAGGATAATTGGTTACAGCTTTTTTGAAACTTTCCCATAATGTATTATATCTTTCATCAATTGTTACACCTGTTGTTGGATAGGGTGCAAAAACAACAACATATCCCTTTTTTGCTATAAATTCGAACAGACCAATATTATATGCACTTTCTTCGCCCCCAAATGGGTGAGAATAAAATATTGTTGGTTTTGGAGAAGTTATACCTTGTGGATAAAATATTTCAACATTTTTACCGCTATACAATGGACTTGGGAAAGTAACTTTTGCAACTGTATAATTACCATCTGAGCCATATCCTGAAAGTGGTCGTGAAATTGGACCTGCTAAATCATCATCTGTATAGGTAGGGGATTGATTTTTTGAGCAAGAAACTAATAGAAAAAGTAACAACGAAATAAACAATGCTAAAGGCTTCATTCTTAAATATTTAAAATTGATTAAAAGTAGACAAATTATACTGCTAATGGTTTAATCGAATTTAATTTTTTTAAGGACTATCTAATAAACTGTGTAAGTAGAAAATAGTTGGTGTTGCAACCCACTTATTTTTTTACTTTTAAAAACAATAGTTTATGGTTGCTACGGAAAAAGGCGCCGACACGTAAAACCCGATATTTGACTTTATTAGGCAATTCATCTTTTTGTAGGTTCTGACATTTATAAGCTTGCATATTTCATCAATTCTTTTCTGTACCCAAACAACCTTCTTGTCTGCATCACAGATTTTTTGATTACGCAGAAGTCATAGATTTTTTTCCGTGTAATTGTAATCACTTAATCCGTCTAATCTGGAATTCAGACAATTAATTTCCATCATAATATAAGTCGCTTAAAAGTTTGGCTTTTGCTGCCGAAGTTTATCAGTAAGCCTATTGCCAGTTTATACACTTTTAAATAATTTAATGCTTGTGCCAGGTGCACATCTTCAAATTGTATAATGATCTTAAGCTCAACCAACACTTTACCTTCAACCACAAAATCAGCTCTTCAAGTGCCTATTGGTTTTTCTAATTCTTATAAAAAATATCCTGCTCTATCTCCCGTTCAAATTCTAATCCTGCTTTTCGCATTTCATATTTCATACGCCAAAGCCCTTTAATAAATTACTTCCTGAAATCCATTTCACAAAAACTCATGCACTTCAAACGAAGCCCCAATTATCTACGCAGTTATATTCCTGTATTTCAATTCTCCACTTATAATGCGTGCAATCTTTTAATTCAATTAATCTACGTTTCAAACAATCATTTTTTGCGAAATAAAGTTAACAATTCCGTGAACCTATTTTAGGACAAGACCATGTAAACAACCCTAAACTTAAAGCCGGTAATTGACTGGAAGTGCCGCACAAAAAAAATTCCGGATGGGTATTTTAGGTACTCCATCCGGAAATTATTGCATGAAATAACTGTGCTAATTACTCTGCTTTCCAGGTATTATTAGCATGGTTAAAATCGGGTATTTTGTTGTTTGGATCAATCACCACTTTGGTAATTTTATCGGTAGATGGGTACCTGAATTTCCAGGTAGCACCATGCTGCCAAATTTCAACCGGCAAATGAACGGTACCAGTTTTACCATTGGCTTCTGTAATTGCCACAGTAACCGGCATGGGCAACTGACCTAAATTTTCAATGGTAATCATACTGCCATCGGCGGGGTTATTATTGTTATATGCAACGCCTTTCACCGCTTGGTCAATACGCCAGCTATGCATAAACCAACCCCGCCAAAACCAATCTAAAGTTTCGCCGGTATAGTTTTCAATGCAATGGAAAAAATCCCAGGGTGTGGGATGTTTAAATGCCCATTGGTGCACATAGTAACTAAAGGCACTATCAAAACGGCCGGGGCCTAAAATTTCTTCGCGCAGCAATTCCAAACCCATACCTGGTTTATAATAAGCATAAATACCCAGGTTTTGGGGTTGTACCACATCGGGAATGGTAAAAATACTTTCGGTACTATCTCTAAATACATAACGGGCAGCCATGTGGTGGTTATCCATGCGGTGATTTAAAAATTCGCCATTATTAAAATGTGCATCGGCCATGGTATTAATAAAGGTGTTAAAGCCTTCATCCATCCATGGAAACTTACGTTCATTGCTACCCACAATCATCGGAAACCAGTTGTGGCCAAATTCATGTGAGGTAACACCCCATAAACTGGAACCTGAAGCACGATACCCACAAAATACTATACCCGGATATTCCATTCCGCCCACAATACCGGCTACGTTGGTAGCAGTTGGGTATGTAAACTCAAATAAATATTTTGAATAATATTCAATAGCGCCTTTTACAAATTCGGTAGAGCGTTTCCAACTACTATCGCCATTGCTTTCCACCGGATACACACTCATGGCCAGCGATTTTTTGCCACTGGGCAGGTTAATGCGGGCAGCATCCCAAATAAAGGATCTGGAGGCAGCCCAGGCCACATCACGCGTATTCAGGCATTTAAACTTCCAGGTAAGCATTTTTTTAAATGGCCGGCTATTGGGGTCGGTAACTTCGGCTGCCGTACGCAGCATCACTGTTTTATCACTTTGAGTGGCTTCTTTCCAACGTTTTAATTCAGTTGGGGTTAATACCTCTTGCGGATTCATTAATTCACCGGAGCCTACCAATATAAAATTGCCGGGTACGGTAACATGGTATTCAATATTGCCATATTCCAAATAAAACTCACCCTGGCCTAAATAAGGCAATGTATTCCATCCATATACATTATCGTACACACACATACGGGGGTACCATTGTGCTATTTCATAAATCCAACCATTTTTTGTATTCAGCCTGCCCATACGGTCGGTACCATATTCGGGAATTTTAAAGCTGTAATTAATTTTTATCTGAATTTTTCCGCCCTGTGCTTTCAACAATTTGGCCAGTTTAATTTGCATACGGGTATCGTTAATAAGATAGTTGGCTTTTTCGGTTTTACCATCTACCACCACATCAACTGATTCAATATGATAACCACCATTAAAATTATTGCGATTAGCCCAACGGCCACCACTTACCGCGGTAGTTGCTACCCCGCGAGAGGATAGGTTGTAGATATTCTGATCTAACTGCAACCAAAGAAACGAGAGGTTTTGCGGGCTGTTGTTGGTATAGTTGATGCGTACAGCACCTTTAATGCTTTGTGCCAGGGTATCGATACTTGCATCGATGTTATAATCGGCCCGGTTTTGCCAGTATTCGGGGCCTGGGGTACCATCTGCCGCTCTTATTTTATCGCCAAAGGCAGGATAAAACATCGGGGCAAAAGCTTCGTGTTGGTTGTAAGAGCCGGCAGTTTGGGCATTAAGGCCACAGGCCAATACAAGGAAAACAACAAAAGAATTGAATTGCTTCATGTGCAAATTTTTGTAGTTAAAAAAATAATCGGAAAGTATCCAAAAAAAAGAGCATCTAAGATAAGTATGCCGCTTGTTTTTTGATGGAATTATTTGATGATTGGTGTTTTTTTTATAGAAAAATTAAGGTTTTAGAAAAAAGATGCAGTAAAATGGGTATTTCAGCGAATTTGTTCGACAGGTGTTCGACAAGTTTGATGCATATACCAGTCTTTTTCGGCATTTGCCAAAAATGTGTCGAACCTGTTTCGAATCAGTCTCGAAGAAGGTAGAGAGGAAAAGGGGGTACGGAGGGTAGGCTGTTGGTGATGCTTTAAAAATTTTCTTTCCTTTATTTGTGGGTTCGTGTCAGTAATACTTGTCTTAGGGGTTTTAATCATTGAAAGGGAATCCTTACTGTATGCTAATTAACTGTGGTTCATTTTTTTCACGCAAAGGGCGCCAGGTTATAACGCAGAGCACACGTAGGGGCCTTTGGCGATTGGTTTTTAGCAAGTCTTTGTGGAAGATGGCATTTCATTCATATACCTGTTACATGGCTTCGTGGCAGCTTCTATGCTTTTTCTGTTTGGGGGGATGGCCACCAATAAGTATTCAACATGATTACGCATTAGGCATGGGCTGGATTTTGTACATCTCATTTTGCATAAATTTCATATTTAACATTGATATGTAAGCTAAGTAAAAGATACTAACGGCTACACCTTGATGTAGATTTTCTTTTTATCCAGCATATATACAATGAGCCAATAAAAGGCAATTAAAATAAGGGCATAAACAAGAGAACCGATGCGTTCATCGGTACTAATGGGTTTACAGATTTGTTCATAAAACCAGCCAAAAGGTGAAATATATACCGGCAAGCCCACTGCGTTACTGCCATGTGGTATGCGTATTAAACCCAGTATACGGGGTAAAAAGCCACTCAGTACAAAAATAAAAAGGGGGTTTTTACCAAATACGTCAAAAAAGTGGCTCCAGGCACCTCGTTTTTCTTTAAACTCAATGGCATAGATGAGAATGCCCAGTGTAGCCATGGCCAAACCGCTGGTGTATACCACATAACTACTGCTCCATATTTTTTTATTGATGGGGAATACCATATCCCAGGCATAACCGGCAGCCATTAATACGAGTGCCAGCACCAAGAGGTTTGCCAGCATATCATAGGTTTTTCCTTTTTGTTGTATGTATTGTCCGGTTAAATACCCAATAATTACCTGCACCACAGCACCGGGCGTACTCGACAGTCCCTCCGGATCGAAAGGCACCCCCTCTCCTTTGTACACGTGGTTCAGTCCGAATACATGAATATCGAATGAAGTGCCCCAAAAGCCCTGCAGACTAAAAGGATCGCCAGGCTCACCTGCCAGCAGGGTGAGTACCCAATACAATAATAAAATAATACAGCCAATCACAAAAGCGCCACGGGCCTTAGCATAATAAATAATCAGCGCTGCAAAAAAGTAGCTGAGTGCAATGCGTTGTAATACGCCCATAATGCGTACTTGTTCAAAACCTTTAATAACTAATTGGCCATCATGCCATTGCACAAAGGGCGTCCAGTTTAAAAAGAGGCCAATGAGAAAAATAAGGATGGCTCTTTTGAAAACTTTTTTTAGGAAAAAGGCATTCCCTTTTTGTTCAAATCGGGGTAGTACAAATGAGAAGGCATTACCTACGGCAAAGAGGAAAAAGGGAAATACCAAATCGGTGGGTGTGCAGCCATGCCACGGTGCATGTTCCAATGGGTTAAAAATATGTTCCCATGAGCCCGGATTATTCACTAAAATCATGAGTGCTACGGTAGCACCGCGAAATACATCTAAGGAATAATAACGCTGTTGTTGCATAGAAGGGTATTTGGCAAGGCGTTAAATTAAGTAAAAGAAATGAAAACAAAGGGTTAGGGTTTGTTTATTTATTGAGCATGCGTTATGGCATGCATCTGTTACGAAAACAAAAAACTGTTTTACTGCTACTATTTGTTCCTTCCATTTTGTTGCAATAAAAAGCGGCATAAAAAGAGGCTATCCGAAGATAGCCTTATGTGCATTAATCAGAATTTAATTTCTTCTTCATTTTCATCAAAGAAATGGTACTCTATAAAGCTATAATTGTTATTGGGCATGACTTTCAGAGCAATTTTGAATTTCATTTTCCATTTTTTTACAATAGACCTGAACCAACCTTTGGTTAAGAATGCATATACAATGGGATGCACATATAAGTCAATTTGTTTATGACCATGGGTTACCAGATACTGCAGTCGTTTTTCTATTTCATCTTCCAGTAATATAGAAGGCGTTACCATACCAGTGCCGCCACAGGCCGGACAAATTTCAGAAGTATTGATGTTTACCTCCGGACGCATCCGCTGGCGGGTTATTTGCATTAACCCGAATTTGGAAATAGGCAATACGGCATGTTTAGCCCGATCGGTTTGCATGTATGCTTCCATCGCTTCCTGCAATTTTCGTTTGTTATCGGGCAATTTCATATCAATAAAATCAATCACAATAATGCCGCCAATATCGCGTAAGCGTAACTGCCGCGCAATTTCTTCTGCTGCTTCCAAATTGGTTTGCAGGGCATTCTCTTCCTGGTTATTGCTAACACTTTTATACCCACTGTTTACATCAATAACATGCAGGGCCTCGGTATGTTCAATAATTAAATAGGCACCGCTGGGCAGGTTCACCGTTTTACCAAAAGAGCCTTTTACCTGTTTGGTTACCCCATATTGATCAAATATGGGTAAGGGGCCATTGTAATAGGTAACAATATCGGCCTTATCAGGTGCAATTTTTTGAATATAGGCCTTGGTATCGTTGTAAATATTTTTATCATTAATCACCACCCGGTTAAAATCTACTGTCAGCAAATCGCGCAGCATGCTGGTTGTTTTATCCTGCTCGCTTAGTATTTTAGCCGGTGCCACTGCACCTTTCAGGTTGTGTTGAATTTGCTTCCAGGTTTCGTTGAGTGCAATTAAATCCTGATGCAGTTCCGCAGTACTTTTACCTTCAGCAGCAGTACGAACAATAACCCCAAAGTTTTTGGGGCGAATGGCTTCTACAATTTTATGCAGGCGCTTTCTTTCTTCAGCAGAATGAATTTTTTTAGATACAGCAACAATTTCGTTGAAGGGGGTTAATACTACAAACCGGCCGGGTAGGCTTAATTCGCAACTGAGGCGTGGGCCTTTGGCTGCAATGGGTTCTTTTAAAATTTGCACCAATATATTGGGCTTCCCGTTCAGTACTTCATTGATTTTGCCTGTTTTTACAATTTCAGGTTCAATATTGAAAGTACTAAAGTCGAAAGGTTTTTCGCCCTTATCGTGCATAGCCAATTGGGTAAATTTCAGGATAGAGTGTGCATAGGGCGATAAATCGGTATAATGCAAAAAAGCATCCTTTTCAAATCCCACATCAATAAATGCGGCATTCAATCCTGGAATCAGTTTTTTTACTTTTCCCAAATACAAATCGCCCACGGCAAAATTGGCATCTGCTTTTTCATTGTGCAGTTCTACCAGTTTTTTATCTTCCAGTAAAGCAATCTCAACCCCACTGGGGGAGACGTTAATAATCAGTTCTTTGTTCACAAATTTGGCAACTTTAATATACATAATGACGCACCCCGGTTATAAGCAGGAGCACGCAGTGTACACTTCATGTATTTACCCTTAAAGGTGGGAAAGGTAAAGTTGCAGCGGAAAGGAGGCGGCAAATACATTACAGTGAAACAGAAGCAAGGCCTCCTGTATAAAGGATACGGAGACCTTTACTTTATAAAATGAAAACCTGTTAAGAAATTATTTATTCTTTTTCTTATGACGGTTTTTTCTTAAACGTTTTTTACGTTTGTGAGTAGCAATTTTATGACGTTTTCTTTTCTTACCACAAGGCATACGCTGTCAGGTTTTTTTTAGTTAATTAATTTATTTTAGTTCATTGATACGCTTATCGATTTCTTTTTTGATGGCATCATTGTTAATCATTCGTTTAGCCGTTTCATACCATTGAATGGCATGGGCTTTATCGCCCTGCATATCATAGGTTTCGGCTAACTGAAAAATGGCTTCCAGATTATGCGGATCTTTCCGCACAATAAACTGAAAACGTTCAATTGCCTTGTCTAACTGACCACTTTTTTTACCGCCTAACCCCAATACCATTTGTGCATAGAGGTTATTGGAGTCTTTCTGCGCTATTTCACGAACCGGCAGGATACCCTGCATGGGATTATCGGAAATATTGCCGAACATATAACAAGCCCCCAACCCTATTTTACTGGAATCGTTGTTGGGATTGATAACAAGTGCCCTATCTAAAAGATCTTTTGCATTTTCTGCCAGCCAGTGTTGCATAGCCGGATTATTCTCTGTCAGCAGGTTATCTACAAACAGTTGGGCGGCAAATGTGAGACTTTTTTCCGAATTCTCCAACTTAGCTGCCTGTGCAGTATAATAAGCATAGGGTTCAAAAACGTGGGCAGAGTCTTTCCAGAACTTTGCCAACTGGTGGTAAACGTGCAATTGCTGGTCTTTTACATCGCCACGGGTTATGGCATTTTCAAGGGCAATGATTCTTTGATTTTGTTCGGGGTTGAGCTGCTGGCGGGCTTTTTGTAAAATATCTTTGAACTGAACTGCGGGTGGTGCACCTGCCTGTTGCTCCATTGAAGCTGCGGCTCCGGAGGATTTGGGGGCACTCACTTTTCCAAATACAAATAACAACACTACCGCCACAACGGCACCGGCAACCAGTAAAATTTGACTTCTTTTCACTATTTCAATTTTGCGCAAAGTTATTCCGACTTGCGCTTGTTCCGAACTTCCTCCATAAATTCTTTTGCAGGCTTAAAGGCGGGAACAAAATGCTCGGGTATTTGCACTGTGGTATTGTACTTGATATTACGGCCTAATTTAGCCGCCCTTTTTTTGGTAACAAAACTGCCGAAACCCCTGATATAAATGTTACGACCGGCAGCCAGATTGTTTTTTATTTCGCCTAACATGGTTTCAAGCGTTACCAGTACATCCACTTTTGGTATACCTGTTTTTTCGGAAATGATGGTAATGAGATCTGATTTTCTCATAAAAAAAGCTTTTCGGATAAATAGTTCTTAAAATTAGGATAAATTTTGAGTAATACAAGAAAATAAAAAAATAATACATATTAATGACTGATTGCAAATATATTTATAAGTGCATGATTTACATAATATTATGCCGGATATTCTTTGATTGAATTATACTTTAACCGCTCAACAGTTTCATGTATTGTGCCAATTTTATTACAACTTTGCCCTATGCGGCAACAAAAATTAACACCCTTGCTTTTGCACTGGCACCGGCACCATAATGTACGCACCATGCCCTGGAAGGGTGAGAAAGACCCCTATAAAATATGGCTGAGCGAAATTATACTGCAACAAACCCGTGTAGAACAAGGTTGGGCTTATTATGAACGCTTTTTAAAGCAGTACCCTGGCCTGCCCGATTTAGCCCATGCAACAGATGAAGCTGTTTTTAAATTATGGGAAGGACTGGGCTATTACAGCCGCTGCAAAAATTTATTGCATACTGCACGATTCGTATTACAAGAATACGGCGGACAATTTCCTGCCGATTATACTGCCCTGCTGGGTATGAAAGGAATTGGCCCTTATACAGCAGCAGCCATTGCTTCATTTGCCTTTCAACTGCCTTATGCCGTGGTAGATGGTAATGTTTTTCGTGTGTTGGCACGTGTATTTGGCATTGATACCCCTACCGATAGTACAAAAGGAAAAAAGGTATTTACACAACTGGCACAGGAAGTATTGTGCAAGCAACACCCAGATTTATTTAATCAGGCAATTATGGATTTTGGCGCTACGGTATGCAAACCGATGTTACCACACTGCAGTGCTTGTCCATTACAGCCCATCTGTAAAGCACATCAGGAAGGAACTGTATACCAATTACCCGTGAAAGAAAAAATATTGCTGAAAAAAAAACGCAGGTTTTATTATTTTTTATTGGAACACAATGGAATGGTATGGATACACAAAAGAGCTAGAAAAGATATATGGGAAAATTTGTATGAATTGTTTTTGGTTGAAAGTGCAGAAGAAATAGAATGGACGGAAAGGCAGGTGCAGCAATGGTTACACGAACAATGGGGGGTGAAGGATTATACTTTATTGCAGGTTTCGGGCAAGGAAACACAGCAGCTTACACACCAACAAATTTCAGGAAGATTGATACATGTTCAATTCAAAACAGAATTGCCTGCCTTGCAACAATATGAAACCATTGCATTGGCAAAGCTGGCAGAAAAACCTTTTCCGAAATTTATACACCAGTTAATGAAAAATGCAGGAATATGGTAATACTGAAGTACACCAATACATAATTGTTATGTATTACAGATGATTGCTGAGCCCATAAAATTTTATAAAACATTTTTATTCCTGAGCTTGCACCAACCCTTCTATAAAAGAAGATACGAGCGATACAATGATACTGAACCAAAGGGCAGGCCACCAGCCATCAACCCTGAATCCGGGCACCAGCACCGATGTCCATTTAATAATTATTACATTAATGACCAACAGAAATAAACCCAGTGTAAGTATGGTGAATGGAATGGTTAACAGCACTAAGATGGGTTTTACAAATGTGTTCAGTAAACCCAGCACAGCCGCCACCAATATGGCAGTAGCAGTGCTATTCACATGCACGCCATTCAAAATGAATGTGGCCAGCAGTATGGCTACCGCTGTGAATAATACTTTAGAGAGGAATGATACCATACAATTCTAATTTATATCACCTCAAGTTCGTAAAAATCATCCGGATTCAGGTATTTTTTTGCCAGTACCTGCAGCTCCTCTCCGGTAGTGTTTTTTATGGTTTGAATGCTGGTATAAAAATAATCGGCAGGCATCTCATTCAAAATATAGCTTTTCCAACGTTCTATGATATGAAAAGGCCCATCCACATCACCCAGCAAGGTTCCAATCATAAAATTTTTAATAAGGCTCAACTCTTCTGCCGTTACAGGTTCTTTTTGCAGGGCCAGCATTTCTTTATAGGTTTCTTCAATGGTAGCGCGGCTAACATCTCTTCCCGCTTCGGTAGTAACCATCCAGGCACTTTGTTGCTGATGCGCCTGTATAAAAGAGTGGATGCCGTAGGTATAGCCTTTGTCTTCGCGAATATTACTCATCAGCCTCGACCCAAAAAATCCGCCAAACAATGCATTCAGCAGTTGCGCTTTCAAAAAATCGGGATGATGGCGATTGGGAAAAGACCTTGCCAAACGAATGGCAGCCTGTACTCCATTGGCATCATTCATTACAGAATACTTTTTCTGAGCCGAAGGTGTAATTGAAAAATTAGGCTTCGCCAATGCAGTACCGTTCAATGGCAGTTGACCAAAAAACTGATTGAGCAACTGCTCAACATTGGCCGGTAATTTACCGGCAATAAAAATGGTACAGTTGCCTTTCAAATAATATTGCGCATAAAACTGCAAGAGATCTTCACGCGTTAATGCATCATAATCAGCCGGATTACTGTATTTGCCATAAGGATGTTGTTCACCAAACAAATAGGCATCTATCATACGATTGGCCACAAAATCTGCCTTCTTCAAATTCACCGCCAGCCGTTGTTTTTGATTTTGCCGGTAAATGTTCAGTTCTTCTTCGGGAAAAATCGACTCGCTTAAAATTTCTGACATAGCAGGCAATAACTGTGGCAGGTATTTGGTTAAACTGTGCAAACTAAGCGAAGCCCTTTCGTGGTAGCAGCCCCGGTTCAGATAAGCGCCATACATTTCAAAATGTTCATTCAGTTCAAATGCATTTTTGGTGCGGGTGCCATTTTTTAATAAGAAATTAGTGGTAGCTGCCTGTATATTTTTTTGCTCGTACCAGTTACCTGCATGGAAAACCAATTCTAACTGTACTACTTCCTGAGCACCAGCTTCCACTGCATAAACGAGTACACCGTTATCGAGTGTAAAATGCCTGGCAGGCTGTAAATGTAAATGCAGGTGTATAGGTTCAGTAATGGAAGGTTGTTGGGTTCTGTTCATCATAATGCTTTGCTGTAATAATAAAGGGTATTTACATTTTCCGGTTTAAAAATAGTTTGTGCACCTTGCCTTATATCTTCTATAGTAACGGCATGATAACGGTTCAGTTCATGGTTAATCAAATTAGCATCGCCCAGCAGTTCATAATAAGCCAGGCTGTTGGCACGGTTCATGAGGGCCATATCTTCAAACACAATCACACTTTCTGTTCGGTTTTTAATTTTCATTAATTCAGTTTCAGATACCGGCTCTTCCACCAATTGCTGTATTACCGCATTCACGGCAGCTTCGGCATGTTGCATGGCAACCCCTTTTACCAATTTGCCCTGTATGGTTAACAATCCCGGATCAATACTACCCAACTGATAACATTGAATATCAGAAAACAATTGCTGTTCTTTTACCAATGCCTGGTATAAACGGGAAGAGCTGCCACCACCTAAAATTTCTGTAATCAGGTCGGCAACGTAGTAGCCTTTGTGTAAGCGCCCATCCATGTGCCAGGTTTTCATTAACGCATCCAAAGGCACATCGGCAGTTACTTCCATTGTTCTGGCAGCCGTTTGCAAAGGCTCGGCAGGTAAATGGCGTACATATTTTTCGGCCTTGGGTATATCGCCAAACCATTTTTCGGCCAAACGGCGGATATTGTTGGTTTTTACATTGCCTGCCACTACCAATATGGCATTAACGGGTCGATAATGTTTGAAGAAGAATGCTTTTACGTCTTCTAACTGCACCTGTTCAATATGGCTCAGTTCTTTACCAATGGTTAACCACTGGTAAGGATGCACCTGATAAGCTAATGCCCGCATTTTATGCCACATATCGCCATAAGGCTTGTTGATATAGTGTTCTTTAAACTCTTCACACACTACTTTCCGTTGCACTTCTAAGCTTTTTTTGCTGAAGGCCAAACTCAACATCCGGTCGCTCTCTAACCAAAAGGCGGTTTCAATATTTTCGGCGGGCAACTGGCAATAGTAGTTGGTTAAATCGTCGGTGGTATAGGCATTGTTTTCGCCTCCGGCTCTTTGCAGGGGCTCATCATAATCGGGAATATGTTTGCTGCCGCCAAACATTAAATGCTCAAACAAATGGGCAAAGCCTGTTTTAGCTGGGTTTTCATCACGGGCACCCACATCATACATCACATTCACAACAGCCATGGGTGTAGCGGTATCTTCATGTACCAGTACCCTTAATCCATTCTCTAAAACAAATCGGTTAAATTCAATCATAATCGTTCAGTGAAGGGTGCAAAATAGCAACAAAAAAGGAGAGTTAGCGCACCTGTTTTGGAACAGCAGATTTAAAAATTGATAAAACAGGATTTATCGGCGCAAAATATTCACAATTTTCAAATCTAAAGTTTCGAGTCGGCCTTTGCGTTGCACAATTACTTTTATTCTTGAGCCTGCATTTTGCAGTATATTTTTAAAAGTTTGAATATTTTGAGTGAACACATTGTTCATGGCAAGAATGATATCATCGGGTAAAAAGCCTGCCCTATCGCCGGGCGAGCCGGGCATTACATCTACTACTTTTACGGCACCATCTACCCAATAAATACCCAGTCCGGTATAAGAATAATCAAATGGATCGAAGTAATGCTGGTTGGGAACAATGTAAATACTTCTTTCTGAATAATTGAGAATTACATTAAACCGGCGCATCAAATCATTACCCAGAATGCCACCCAAAAAGGGATAGCTGGTAATATTGTAATCATCCCTGAATATTAGTAAAGGCACTCTTCTGAACTGGTAGGGGCCAATCTTAATTTTTTCTGTAACGGTTAACTGCATTTCCTTTTTACCGCCCAAACCCTCGGCTTGTGTGGGGTATAATTTGCGTTTGGTTTTCAGCAAATTGCTATCCTGCAAAAAACGATCGGAAATTAAAAAACACAGCCCGGCTCCTGTATCAAAAATAAAACGGCTCAGCACTTTTCGGGCATCGGTAATGGTAGCCGGCTGGTATACCAATGTACTAAACCGGGGATGTAAAATATATCCGCCACTACCCTTTGGATATTTAAATGGACCCGGCGGATACACCCCAATGGTATGGGTATCATAATCAATACTTACTACATACCTGCTAAAAAACGAATAGCCAATAATGCCATCAATTTTTACGCCATAAACGCTGGTTAACAAATCGTAATTATTGATGTGGAAATCGAGGCTATCTAAGTTCAACCCCGGAAATGAAAGGCGATGATGATAAGTAAAATCAACCTTTCTAATGCCGGCAATTCCCCGAATGGTGCGGTCGGTGTGCACCCTTTCCAAATGAAATTCATCTACCGTAGCCGAATCGAGCGATATGCCGCCACTGCCGGTATCTAAAATAAAATTGAGTGAATCGGGTATATCATCCAAAGCCGCTTTTAAAATAATGATGCCTCCGCTTAATTGTATAAATTGAAAACCGGCTATGGGTTTTGGGAGCAATTGGGCAAAGGTTTTAGTAGCTTGTACCGACTGTGCCTCAATTAATGAAATACTGAATAAACTGATACAAAATACAAGGATTGATTTCATGCAATGATTCCCATTCAGATTTTAGCATGTATGGGTAATGTTATTCAATATAAGCAAGATTTATAATTTACACAAGTTTAGTTTATACAAAAACACGAAAGGTGTGATGAATATTTAAACGGAAAAACAAAGACATGTTTTAACCGAAGCATGGATGAGTATTGTGCAACCAAAAAAAGGCAACACATGAAAATAGGGTTTATTATAAGCTGCATTTGTAAATACAACTTTTAGCCCCCTACCTTTGTTACACTTTAAATATTGTTTATGCAATTGAATGATTTATATCAGAAAGCATTAAATCTGGAATTTTTAACCATTGAGGAGGGCATGTTTTTGTTTGAGCAGGCCCCACTAACCGAATTGATGTTTGTGGCTGATACGCTGCGGAAAAAACAGGTGCCACATGGTAAGGTTAGCTGGCAGATTGACCGCAATGTAAATACCACCAATGTATGTATAGCCAATTGTAAGTTCTGTAACTTTTACCGTATACCCGGACATGCTGAAGCCTATATTACCGATATGGATACCTATCGGAAAAAAATTAAGGAAACCATTCGTTACGGTGGCGATCAGTTGTTGCTACAAGGCGGCCACCATCCGGAGTTGGGTTTGGATTTTTACACCCATATTTTCCGGCAAATCAAACAGGAATTTCCCACCATTAAATTGCATGCACTTGGTCCGCCGGAAGTTGCCCATATTACCAAATTAGAACAATCAACCCACCGTGAAGTATTAACTGCATTGAAAGAAGCGGGATTGGATTCTTTGCCCGGTGCAGGTGCTGAGATATTGGTTGACAGGGTAAGAAGATTAATATCAAAAGGCAAATGTGGTGCAGATGAATGGCTGACCATAATGCATGAAGCCCATGAACTGAATATTACCACCAGTGCTACCATGATGTTTGGCCATGTAGAAACCATTGAAGAGCGGTTTATACACCTTGCCCGCATTCGCGAAGTACAGGCCATGAAACCCGCCAATACCAAAGGTTTTCTGGCATTTATACCCTGGACATTTCAAGATGTAGATACCCTGTTAACCCGCATCAGAGGCGTGCACAATTTAACCACTGCCGATGAATACATCCGGATGATTGCCATTAGTCGCATTATGCTGCCCAATATCAAAAACATACAAGCCAGTTGGTTAACCGTAGGAAAAGAAACCGCTCAGGTTTGTTTACATTCCGGCGCCAACGATTTTGGCAGTATTATGATTGAGGAAAATGTAGTAAGTGCCGCCGGAGCACCCCATCGGTTTACCTATAAAACCATCCAGGATGCCATCCGTGAAGCAGGTTTTGAACCCCAGCTCAGAAACCAGCAATACGAGTGGCGCAATATTCCCGAAACGATAGAAGAACAGATAATTAATTATTAGAAAATACACTAGTGCCTTTTACTGGGGCAACTCCATTGCAGTTGTCCCTTTTTGTTGCGGCCGATAAGGTGAATCGAAAAAATACAATACCAACCCTGCCAGTAATATCCCAACGCCGATAGTACTTTCAACCGGTTTATCCATCAGCGTAAATACCAGTACCCATACATTAAACAACAAAAAAATAATTTGCAACAAAGGTTTTAACGGACTTTTAAATGTTTTGTGTGGCTTTGGCGTTGTAAACAAACTGGTAGCTACTGTTAAGGATGCCATTAACTGCAAAATAAAACCGGCATACAGCAATACTTTTTCAAACGAACCGGTTAAAAGTAGTACAATAGCAATACCCACATGCAACCAAACAGCAGCCACCGGTATACCATTTTTATTTTTAGTTGCCAAAGGCCGCCAGAGCGTATTTTCCTGCGCCAAAGCACAGGTTACCCTTGGCCCCACCCATAAATAAGAACTAATGGTAGCTATTAACTGAATGGCAATAAAAGCACTCACCCATTTACCGCCGGTAGTACCCAAAATATTGTTAAAGGCAATAAAAGTTACTTCTTCCCTGCCCTTTAAAGCCGATACGGTAGCATGTTTCAATAATACATATTGAAATAAAATATACACCACGGTAACAAATAAAGTGCTGCCAATTAAGGCACGTGGCAGGCTAATGCCGGGATTTTCAATTTCATCTACCACGTACGCAGCAGCATTCCAGCCGGTATAAGCAAATGCCACATATACCATTGATACTGCAAATCCGGGTTGTAGTATTTCTTTATGCCAGTTGTTATTCAACTGAATGGCATTGGCTGCCGGTGAGGCATACAACAAACCAATAATGATTAAGATTACAATAAAACCTATTTTAACCAATGTGCTGATATTTTGGAGTTGGCTACTATGCCGAATGGTAAAACTATGCATTAGCCCAATTAGCACAATAATACCAATGGCCAACCATTGGTTACCTGCAAAGCCCAGTACGGGCGAAAGGTATTGGGTAAATGCCATGGCAGCCAAGGCTACCGGCGCCGAAAAACCAACGGTTAAACCTGCCCAGGCCGAGAGATAACCCAATACAGGATGAAATATGCGGGATAAATAAATATAATCGCCGCCGGAATCTTTGTAGTGGGTACCCAATTCGGCATACGCAAATGCGCCAAAAAGTGAAAGTACGCCACCAATAGCCCATAAACTCAAAATACTCCAGGTATTTTGAATGGCATTGAGCTGAAAGCCTACGCTGGTAAAAACACCGGTGCCAATCATATTCGCAATTACTATGGAGGCTGCCGTGTATACGCTGATTTTTTTCAAGAAGAAAAATTAAGTCTGTTCAATGATTATCAAAAACACACCAATCGCCTTTAGAATTCCATGCTGAATTCCGCCACTAAATTAAGGGAAAGCCAATCGAAAACAGGCATGATATTTAACTGCAATCTTTTCGCATATACTGTAAAAAAATATTTGTTATCGCCTCTTCCGGTTTGTATATTTGAATATCAGCGGTTATACACGAAACAGTTTTTTTGAAAGGGTTAGCAGCAGCTGCCTTTTTTTATGGCCAGTTCTGCAAAGTTGAGCGAACCAACCAATACCCGGCCTCATTTTCAACAACGCATTTTATTTGAAGTGTGAATGCCGGGATATAGATATGGAATACAAAACAGATACTTGCCAATGGCTTTCCCTACCTTTGTCACCTTAAAAAATGCACCATGAACGAACCTTTTGTTGTACGGATACAGAAAGAACTGTCTGCCATAGCCGAAGCCGGTTTAATGAAAAAAGAACGCATTATTACCAGCGAACAAGGCGCTGAAATTATGGTTAACGGCCATAAAGTATTGAATTTTTGTGCCAACAATTATTTGGGTTTATCGGCCCACCCCAAAGTAATTGAAGCGGCACATAAAGCCATTGATACACATGGTTATGGCATGAGCAGTGTTCGGTTTATTTGTGGCACCCAGGATATTCACAAAGAATTAGAAACAAAAATTGCCCGATTTCTGGGAACAGAAGATACCATTTTATATGCTGCCGCTTTCGATGCCAACGGTGGCGTATTTGAGCCTTTGTTTAATGAAGAAGATGCCATTATCAGCGATGCGTTGAACCATGCCTCTATTATTGATGGGGTAAGGCTTTGCAAAGCACAACGCTTTCGGTATGAACATAACAACATGGCCGATTTAGAGGTACAACTGCAAAATGCGGCCGGTTGCCGTAGCCGCATAATTGTTACCGATGGCAGTTTTAGCATGGATGGCACCATTGCACAATTGGATAAAATATGCGATCTGGCCGACCAATACAATGCCATTGTTATGATTGATGAATGCCACTCATCCGGATTTTTAGGTAAAACCGGCAGGGGCACCCACGAATACCGAGGTGTAATGGGCAGAATTGATATTATTACCGGAACCTTGGGTAAAGCATTAGGCGGTGCCAGCGGCGGCTTTACCAGTGGCCGAAAAGAAATTATTGAAATGCTGCGGCAACGGTCGCGCCCCTATCTGTTCTCTAATACACTGGCCCCCAGCATTGTTGGAGCCAGCATTGCAGTATTAGACATGTTAACAGAAACCACTGCACTGCGCGATAAATTGGAATACAATACCCGCTATTTCAGAATCAAAATGACGGAAGCAGGTTTTGACATTAAACCCGGCGAACACCCCATTGTACCCATTATGTTGTATGATGCTGTGCTGGCTCAGGAATTTGCTGCACAATTGTTACAGGAAGGCGTATATGTAATTGGCTTCTTTTTCCCGGTTGTTCCCAAAGGGCAGGCCAGAATAAGGGTGCAATTGAGTGCTGCACATGAACAACATCATTTAGATCATGCCATTCAGGCATTTTTAAAAGTAGGCAAAAAATTGAATGTGTTAAAATAATATTTATGCAAAGTTTTCTTAGATTTTTTAAAAAAACAGATGGGTTACAGCGGTTGAAAATAGTTGCAACAGTGCTATTACCGGTACTATTTTTATCGGCCTGTAGCTCTAATAATATTGAGGAAGATACTTCGCTGGGAACTTATTTTACACAGCATGGTGTTCAGGGCAGCTTTGCATTATTAGACAATGGAAGGGGCAGCTTTACCATATATCATTTAAAACGTTATAAAGATTCTGCCTATCAGCCTACCGCAACATTCAACATCGTAAATGCATTGGTGGGTTTACAAATTGGCACTATTGCCAATGAAAGAATGACGATTCCGTGGGAAGGTAAAGTACACCATTCTGTTAACGGAGATACAGCTGCGGCCTGGAATAAAACCCTGCGTTTTGATGAAGCCTTTCAGGCAGCTGCCACCCCCTATTTTCAGGAAATAGCGAGAAGAACCGGGAAAGAAAAAATGCAGTATTGGTTAGATAGCCTGCAATATGGCAATCATCAAATAGGCAGCAGTATTGACAGTTTTTGGATGAACAATACCCTTACCATTACCGCAGATGAACAATTAGGCCTGGTAAAACGCCTTTACTTTGGCCAATTGCCCTTTGATAAAACTTGGCAAATTCTCATCAAAAAGTTGATGCTGAAAGGAAGCAATGCCAATTATCAGTTATCTTACATTGATGGCGAAGGCACTATGCTAAACCAAAAAAGCATTGGCTGGGTATTGGGCTGGGTGGAAGAAAATAAGCATCCTTATTTTTTTGTGTTGAATATAGAGGGAAGTTCAAATACACCCATACAAAACACCGGCCCGCAAATAGTACATGATATATTAACCCAATTGGGATTTTTTAAAGGGAAGAAATAGTGTTGGTGAACCAATAATTTAGTTTTTCCTTTTTAACAGGAACCTGTAGCTTGCAGCACATGGTACAATTTGGCAATCAAAATTATTTATGGGCACTATTGGTGCTTGTTCCGTTAGCGGTAGCATATATTGCTGCCATAAGGCATAAGCGCCATATAAGAAAAATGTTGGGCAATGCAACATTGGTGCAACAACTCACCAATAATTATATGCCCAAAAGGTACGGACTGAAAATTGTACTGGTATTTATAGCCATTGGCTGTTTAATATTTTCCTGGGCCAACCTGCGCAAACCCACATCAGAAAAAGGTGGTAAGGGCAATGGTATAGATGTGATGCTGGTATTGGATGTAAGTAAAAGTATGCTGAGCCAGGATGTACCCCCCAGCCGTTTAGAAAAGGCCAAATCATTTTTAAATCAGCTTACTCCCGAAATTCAACACAACCGCATTGGTTTGGTTGTTTTTGCCGGAGAAGCCTATTTGCAAATGCCACTTACACCCGATGCAGTAGCCACCAAATTGTTTATTGATTATGCATCGCCCGATTTGGCACCGGTTCAGGGAACCAATATTGGTGCGGCACTTCGATTAGCCGATGCCTCGCTAGATGATAAAGAAAAAAAATATAAAGCTGTTGTATTGGTTACCGATGGGGAAGATTTAGATGCAGGTGCAAAAGCTGCTGCCGCAACATTGGCAGAGCATGGCACCGTTTTATATACCGTTGGCGTGGGAACGGAAGGAGGTGCACCGATTATGGAAAATGGGGCTTATAAAAAAGATGCCAATGGCAAAACAGTTATTTCAAAATTAGATGCCACTTTATTGCAGGAACTGGCCAACCAAACAGAAGGTAAATATTATTTTTTAGACAATACCGGCAGTGTGGCCAATGCAATAGCCATGCAATTAAACAATATGCAAACCAAGCCGTTGAACAACAATGGTGGGTATATGCAATATATTTTGTACTACCCTTTATTTTTGTCAGTAGCACTTATATTACTTTTGCTGGAAATATTTATTGCAGAAAAGAAGCGTAACAAAGTTATATTGTACGGACAAAAGAAACAGAAACAAACAAAATGGCAAAACAATTGGTAAATGCCTAAACAAAAAATGAAAATAATTTATATCATATTTACCTGCTTACTCCTTTTTTTTCAGACAACAGCACAAAATAAAACGGAATACGCTTTGTTATATAAAGCCAATCAATTGTATCAGTTGGGCAATTATGCGGAAGCACAGGCAGTGTATGATAAAGTATTAGCAACCAATCCCAATAACAGCATTGCTTTATTTAACAAAGCCAACGCTTTACAGCAACAAAAAAATTATGAAGCAGCCGCAAAACAATTTCAGCAAGTTGCATTGGCGAGCAACAATGTTTCATTAAAAGCAAAGGCCTATTATAATTCAGGGGTGGCAGCTATCAAGCAACAACAGCTGAATGATGCTATTAATGCATTTAAAGAAAGTTTATTGTTAAACCCTAATAGCGACTCGGCCCGAAACAATTTGCAAAAGGCGCTGAATGAACAAAAAAAGAATGAACAGCAGCAAAACAATCAGCAAAAACAGCCTAAAAACCCTTTAAGCAAACAACAGGCCGATAATTTGCTGAACCAGTTACGCCAGCAGGAAAAAGAATTACAACAATACGAAAAACAAAAAATAAAACCGGTTAATACTGAAAAAGACTGGTAGCAACTTTTAGCGCAAATAATTGTTTTTATTACAATCGCTTCAAAATATTAGTTATGCAACTTTATTGTAACAACCTAACAGAATACTGTCGTTTAAAAACACGAGAAGTAAAAATTGGCAACCTGCTGTTGGGTAACGGGCACCCTATTCGCATACAAACCATGACCACTACCAATACCATGGATACAATTGCCACAGTTGAGCAAGCCATTCGTTGTATTGAAGCCGGTGCAGAATTAATCCGTATTACAGCTCCTTCAAAAAATGAAGCCGAGAATTTGCTGAACATCAAAAATGAATTACGTAAAAGAGGATATAACACACCGTTGGTGGCTGATATTCATTTTACGCCCAATGCAGCAGAAATAGCAGCCAGAATAGTAGAAAAAGTACGCATCAATCCCGGTAATTATGTTGATAAAAAGAAGTTTGAACAAATTGAATATACCAATGCGGAATATGCCGAAGAAATAGAACGCATCCGCGAACGATTTACCCCATTGGTAAATATTTGTAAGGAATATGGCACTGCCATGCGTATTGGCACCAATCATGGTTCATTGAGCGACAGAATTATGAGCCGCTATGGCGATACACCCAATGGCATGGTGGAAAGTGCCATGGAATTTTTAAGAATTGCCAGAAGCTTAGATTATCATAACATCGTACTTAGTATGAAATCGAGCAACCCACAGGTAATGGTACAAGCATACCGCCTGTTGGTACAACAAATGATGGCAGAATTTAACGAATGTTATCCTTTACACCTCGGGGTTACCGAAGCCGGCGATGGTGAAGACGGACGTATGAAAAGTGCTGCAGGCATTGGTACATTATTAGAAGACGGCATTGGCGATACCATTAGGGTTTCTTTAACTGAAGATCCTGAATTTGAAATACCTGTTTGTAAAGATTTGGTAAAACGCTATAGACAAAGCTCAAGCAATCAAAATAAAATTCCTGCTGTAAACAACATACCCTATAATCCATTTCAATATAAAAGAAGGGATTCTTTCATGGTACAGAATACAGGTGGCACACAAGTGCCGGTTGTTGTAGCCGATTTCAGCAAGATAGATAACATAACGCCACAGCATTTGCGTAGTATTGGTTATACTTATGATGCAACAACAGATAAATGGAATATTGGAGATGCAGCAGCAGATTATATTTTCACCGGCCATCAATTACTATCATTTGAATTACCGGGAACCTTACAGGTAATTTGTTATCCGGCCAGCTGGGCATTAGCTGCTGATAAAAGTAAATATCATCCTATATTCAGCGGCTCTGGTTATATACAAACCATTCAAAAAGATGCGGCTATTAATTTTGTTTTATTAGATTGCTTTAGTGATGATACCACGCTGAATGATTATACATATTTAACAGAATTGGCCAATGATCCTACCGTGGTGATTTGTTTAACAACAAAAAACACCCATACTATGCCGGCTATGAGAAAAATGGCAATAGAGTTGATGAATAGAAATATTCAAAATCCGGTAATTTTCCATATCACAAGCAAATGGCATACCGTTGATGAACATCTGGTACATTTTGCAACCGTTGCCGGATCCATGTTATTAGATGGCATGGGCGATGGCTTGTTTTTAGAAATTGATGCAGCAATCTACAATAATCTGGCGCAAAAAAGCACCGCAGCCAGCGGTAGAAATTATTTGGAAAACAGCACAGTAGAAGCATTTTTAAACAATACCGCTTTTGGCATTTTACAGGCTACCCGCTGCCGTATTTCTAAAACAGAATACATCTCCTGCCCCAGTTGCGGCAGAACCTTGTTTGATTTGCAGGAAACCACTGCTAAAATAAGGGCAAAAACGCACCATTTAAAAGGCGTTAAAATAGCCATCATGGGTTGTATTGTAAATGGGCCGGGCGAAATGGCCGATGCCGATTTTGGCTATGTTGGAAGTGGCCCGGGAAAAATTACTTTATACAGAGGTAAAGAAATTGTAAAAAGAAATATAGACAGTGGCATTGCTTTAAATGAACTCATTGACTTGCTGAAAGAAAGCAACGTATGGATTGAACCGGTTCATTAAAATTGAATAATTTTTAGTATTAATACCTTTATTGATAATTACATGAACCATATGCGTACTGATTTCTTAGTGATAGGTTCCGGCATAGCCGGATTAAGTTATGCGTTGAAGGTAGCTAAGCATTTTCCAGATAAAACCATTACCGTTATTACTAAAACAAATGCAGAAGAAACCAATACCAAATATGCGCAGGGCGGCGTTGCTGGTGTTTGGGATGATACTACCGACAGTTATGAAAAACATATTGAAGATACTTTGGTTGCCGGAGATGGACTATGCAATAAAGCAATTGTAGAAATAGTTGTAAAGGAAGGCCCGAACCGAATTCAAGAATTGATTGGATATGGTGCAGAGTTCGATAAAGATGCTTCCGGCCAATATGCATTGGGAAGAGAAGGTGGACATAGTGCTTACAGAATTTTACACCATAAAGATGTTACAGGTCAGGAATTAGAAAGAACTTTGTTAAATGAGGTGCAGGCCACAAAAAACATACAATTAATACACCATTGGTTTGTGGTAGATTTGATTACACAACACCATTTGGGTTATTTAGTTACCAAATCAACACAGGATATTCAATGCTATGGCGTATATGTTCTAAATACATTAACCAATGAAATAGAAAAAGTGCTGGCAAAAATTACCGTACTGGCTACCGGTGGCTGCGGACAGGTTTACAGAACTACCACCAACCCTACCATTGCAACCGGTGACGGAGTGGCAATGGTATACCGTGCCAAAGGCCGCATTGAAAATATGGAATTTATTCAGTTTCATCCAACTGCATTATATCAGCCCGGCATTTCTCCTTCCTTTTTAATTACAGAAGCCGTGCGGGGTGATGGGGGTATTTTAAGAAATAAGCAGGGTGAAGCGTTTATGGAAAGATATGATGAACGAAAAGATCTGGCACCGAGAGATATAGTAGCCCGAGCTATTGATAATGAAATGAAAAAGGACGGTACAGAGCATGTTTATTTAGATTGCCGCCACATGGATATGGGGAAATTTAAACATCACTTTCCAAACATCTATGAAAAATGCCTGAGTATTGGTATTGATATATCACGTCAAATGATACCCGTTGCTCCGGCCGCACATTACAGTTGTGGAGGTATTAAAACCAATGAATGGGGCGAGTCATCCATTCAACACTTGTTTGCTTGTGGTGAATGTGCCAGTACTGGTTTGCATGGCGCCAACCGTTTAGCCAGCAACAGTTTATTAGAAGCCATGGTATTTGCCCACAGAAGTTATTTAGCCAGTGTTGAACAAATTGTTCATATAGCATTTCAGGAAAATATTCCCGACTGGAATGCATTAGGAACAACCCATCCTAAAGAAATGATTTTAATTACCCAAAGCAGAAAAGAGCTGGAACAACTGATGAGTGATTATGTGGGTATTGTAAGAACAGATATTCGCTTGCAAAGAGCCATGAAACGATTGGACTTGTTATATGAGGAAACGGAACAATTGTATAGAACCGCCAAAGTATCACCACAACTATGTGAATTAAGAAATGTAATTACCGTTGGATATCTTGTTGTAAAAGGCGCCATGTTTCGTAAAGAAAGTCGGGGGCTTCATTTCAATACTGACCATCCGGAAAAGAGTGCTTTACTGCAAAACATTGTACTATAAACATTATTCACTATTTTAATTCAATAAAATCTCGCCCCTTTCATCATTCATTACAGAAAAAATATGTATTACATTGTTTACGCATTATTTTATTTACTCTCCTTGCTACCATGGCGTGCAATTTATTGGATAAGTGATTTTTTTTATATAATTATTTATTATGTCATTGGTTACCGGAGAAAAGTAGTGGATGAAAATTTGATGACAGCCTTCCCTGAAAAATCGGAAGCGGAGCGAAGAAAAATTGCAAAAGAATTTTACCGGCAATTCACCGATACATTTGCCGAAGTAATTAAATTAGTTTCTATTTCAGGGAAAGAATTGGATAAAAGAGTAAAGGCAGACTACCATACTATTAACGAATTATATGCCACAGGTAAAAATGTACAAATTTTGCTGGGTCATTTCTTTAACTGGGAACTGGCAAATGTAGCCTATGCACAACATTTATTATACAACTTTATTGTGGTGTACAAGCCTATTGAAAATAAAATTTTTAACCGACTGTTCATGCACATTCGTAGCAGGTTTGGAACAAAATTGGTATCTGCATCTAATTTCAAGAAAGAATTTGCACAGGAATCAAAACAACAATATGCATTAATTTTGGTAGGTGATCAAAATCCGGGCAAGCCGGATAATACTTATTGGTTTAATTTTTTTGGGAAACCTGCCCCTTTTGTAAAAGGCCCTGAACTAAGTGCCCGCTATAATGATACTGCTGTTGTTTTCTGTAATTTTTACCGGGTAAAAAGAGGTTACTATCAATCAGAAGCCACCGTATTTACTACTACCCCCAAAGTTTTACCGGAAGCAGCCATTACGAAAGCAATGATTGCCTTTATAGAAGCTGAAGTGCGAAAAAGGCCGGCTAATTATTTGTGGAGCCATCGGCGCTGGAAATGGACTTTTCAGCAGGAGAAGCATGCACATTTACTAAAATAGTTATGGCGTTTCTGCTTTAATTTTCCTTTGGATCATGATTCGCCTTTTTGGAAGGCTTTATCAATTCAAATACAGCACCCATTGCCTTAATTTCGGGCCAACCACCCTGCAAGTGCCGCAAATTATGGATGCCTTCTTTTTTAATAAGTGAACAAGCGGTGATACCCCTGTAACCATTTTCGCCATAAATATAAATATTTTGAAAATCTTCAAAATTAGCCATACTGGCCGGATCTTTTAGTTCGGTGAAAGGAATATTGATAGCATTTTTCAAATGTTCCGCTTCAAATTCCTCATCAGAACGTGTATCAATTAAAATTAACTGCTCATCAAATTTTATATCCATAGCCAATTCATCTGCTTCTACTGCTATCATCAGGTCGATGGGCTCATTCAGTGTATTCCAGGCATGCATGCCATCTTTTAAATATCCAATAATTTGCTGATAACCTTCTTGCTGCATTAATTGAATGCGTTCTTCAGTGGCGGTATCGGTAACCAAAATAATGGGTTTACTTTGCAACTGTAATGCGGTTAAACATTCGGGGAGATTATCTTCCGAACAAATTGTAATGGCACCGGTAATAAAACCTGCTTCAAAACTTTGGGCCGGCCGAATATCGAACACACGAATTTCATCATTTTGAATCAGCCATTGTTTTACTTCTGCTACAGTTAAAGCAAGTAGCTTTTCGAGCATTTTGTTCATAAAAATCTTATTATTAAAAGTGTACAAAGGTAAGTCCTTGTTTACAATGAAACTGACACTATTGAAAATTTGAGATACTTGTATTGAAAATCAATAAAAAAATTCCGTAAGCAAAGAGTGTAGTACAAAAAAATCCACCGATTAATGAAAACCGGTGGAATTGGGTATGGGATAAATCAAAAAATTTATCCTACTAATTCGGTAACAAATTTCATCACCTCGTTAATGCGGGCATAGTTGGGTGCATAAAAAATGAATTTACCATTGCGTTGTGTGTTTACTAATTCTGCACGACGCAAAATGGCCAGATGCTGAGAGGCAACAGATTGCTCTAAACGCAATTTTACATACAACTCAGTAACAGTCATTTTTTTGTTTTCATCCAACAACTTCAGCATTTGCTGGCGAAGTTTGTGGTTCAGCGCTCTTAAAATTAGAGCCGCCTTCTTTGACTGGATCAAGTCAACCTTTGCACTGGGCCTGCCATTGCTTAAGGTTAGTGTGTTTTGTGAACTACTCATGTTTAGTGATTGGGGATTAAAAAATTACAATATGAGGCTAAAGTTAAATACTTTTTAAATACGGTGTATACCAAAAAAGGATTATTTGTAAATTTTTTTTGGATGATAAAATTCTTTCAGGTAAAAAGGAGTGGCATAAGCCAGGTTAGCCCATTGTTTATTTCGCCATGCCTGATAGGCTAAAACACCGAGATGGCCTGCATTTTGACTAATTTCAGCAAACTGTGCATTGGGGTGTTGTATTAATTTTTTCCATTTTATGCTGCCACTGCCAAAAAATAATATATGGTGGTCTTTTAACAAGTCATTATAGCAGTGCTCCTCTAAAATAAGTGCTGCAGGTTCAGATACCGACATTAAATCCGGTTGATAAACCGCAGTAAATACTTCCATTCTACGTGCATCTATCATCGGACATAACAGCCACTGGGTATTTGTGTTTTGTAGCATGTAATGCGATAGGGTTGCCAAAGCCGCCTGAGCCATTACCTTGAGTGTATTTTCAATAATAAGTGGTTTTTGTAATGCATAACAAATTCCTTTAGCTGTGGCTAAACCAACGCGTAAGCCTGTATAACTACCCGGACCGCCTGTTACGGCTACTGCATCAATAGCAGCAATATGGGTATTTGTTTTTTGCAATATTTGTTGAATGGCAGGCTGTACAAATGCTGCGTGGTTTTTTTGTTCATTACTGTATGCGATAGAAAGGACTTCAGTGTTATAACACATACATACTGAGGCTGTTTCTGTAGCTGTATCAATATTTAAAATAATTGCCAATACTGTATATTTTAATATGTTGTATGAATTGATTCCAATAAAAGTGGGGCAACCTGGTATTGAGAAGATTGTTGTTGCATTGCCTCTAATAAGCGCACAATATTGCTTACACCTATTTTTTCAGCCCATTCAAACGGCCCCAAAATATAATTGGTGCCCAAACGCATGGCTGTATCAATTTCATCTTTTGTACTAACGCCTTCTCCCAAACAAAAATACGCTTCATTAATAATGGCCGCAATGATTCTGGCAGCAATTATACCGGGCACATCCGGACACCAGATAAATGAAAAATTAAGTTGCTGCATCGTTTTTTCTGCTGTTTGTTGAACGGAGCTTTCCTGATTGACCAATTCAATAATAGACCTCTCCCAAAAAAAAGGCCAGGCATTGAAACGAATAAAGTTTACAGGCATTGTTTTCCATAGTGGAATAACTGCATTTACAAAAACAGGTTTATCGGTAATATACTGAAATGCAGGGCCTTCTGTTTCATATAAAAAATCAAAATAAGCATCTGCTATTGGATGGTTGTTCTCTTCAAACCAGTAAACTTGCACCCCTGCCGGTATTTTTTTCTGCAATAAAGCAGCCTGTTGCGCCTGATTGGCTTTAACCAGTATATGCATTATCCATTATTTAAAATACAAAAATAGGTTGGTTGATAACAGAAAATACAGTTACTTGCCAAAGTAAAATAAGTTTTATGATGAAGCAAATTATCAAAACAGATAAAGCACCGGCACCCATTGGACCCTATAACCAGGCCATTAAAGCCGGAGAAACTATTTATTTAAGCGGACAAATAGCGATTAACCCCCAAACCGGCAATTTGGTTACAGATAATATTGTTGCAGAAACCCATCAGGTTATGCAAAACATAAAAGCCATTTTAGAAGCCAGCAAAATAAGCTTTGAACATGTTGTTAAAACAACCATTTTTTTAAGCGATATGGCATTGTTTGCGGCCGTAAATGAAGTATATGGCAGCTATTTTTCCGGCGATTACCCGGCCAGAGAAACGATTGCTGTAAAAGGATTACCTAAAAATGTACATGTTGAAATCAGCATGATTGCATTGCAGCATCTGTAACCTGTTGGTGCGTACCCGGAGCCGGTTTTACAAAATAGGCCTCTGCTTTGATGTTAAATTGCTGTTGATAGGCGGCTAAAATTGCCCGGGTTATTGCTTCTGCCGCTCCGTCCTGCATCATACAAAGAACAGAACCTCCAAATCCGCCACCCATTAACCGGGCCCCAATCACTTCCGGATAATTCCGTGTAGCCGCAACTAAAAAATCGGTTTCAGCACAGCTAACTTCATATAAATGGCTTAACCCTTCATGGGTTTGATACAATAATTGTCCAAAAGCTTTTAAATTTTGTTGTTCCAATTTTTCTACTGCCTGCCGTACCCTTTGTATTTCCTGTGTAACAAATAAACAACGTTTAAAAATTACTTCAGGTAAAACAGATTTGTTGGCTTCAACTATTTCAGGTAAAATATTTCGGAAAGAATGATAGTCTTTATGCAAAGAAGACAATATACTTAAACCCGCTTTACACTCCTCTCTTCGCTTGTTGTATTCGCCGGAAGCAAGACTATGATGTATATTTGAATTAATTAATACAATAGTATGTTCTTTCAAAACAAAAGGTACCCATTTATATTGAAGGGAAACACAATCCAATAATATGGCATTGGCTTCTTTTCCAAACAAATTCGCAAACATATCCATGATACCACATTGCACACCCGGATAACTATGTTCTGCTTTTTGTGCCAGCAAAGCCAACTGCAGGGTAGAAAGGCGGTAGTTGCATAATTCATTCAATGCAAATAACAATCCTGCTTCTATGGCAGCCGAAGAAGAAAGGCCTGCACCCGGCGGCAAATTACCGCCAAACACACAATCAAACCCCTCAACTGAAAAATTTTCCTGTTGCAATACATGCAATACACCCAATATGTAATTTTTCCATCCGTCCTGCTTTTGAATAGCATCTGTAGTTACAAAAAGTTCTTCCTGAATATCGGCCGCAATACAACGAATGGTGTGGGTATTGTTTTTTGAAATAGCTATCCAGATACCTTTATCAATTGCAGCCGGCAAAACAAATCCATCATTATAATCAATATGCTCTCCTATTAAATTCATTCTGCCGGGAGAAAAAAACAAAGCAGGAGTATGTTTAAATGTATTTTTAAAGATGCTGACAATGCGTTCCTGATCTTTATCCATTATGCAAGCGATTTTACTGTATATGAAGTACTAAAAATGTGATGTTGATTGGGTTTTAACCACAATAGCCCCATCTCATTATTAAACGCATCGGGAGCACTGCTTAAATTTTCAATGGCAATGCTGTTTCTATGTGGTGGAATATATACCTGCAAATAAGGATATGCTGTATCGGGTTGAATATACAGTTCCATTAAATTATTTTTGAGCAGGCAACGTGGAGGTTCAGATGCATTGAGGAGAAAGCAATTGTCTAAATCAATGCCTTTCAAATTCGTTCCCTTAACAAACCGATGGTCATCAATGGTTACGCCGGTAGGCAACAAGCGTTCATCAAATTCAACCTGCCGGTTACCGGTAAATTGAAGTGTACAATCATCTACACTGGTACCCAAAGTAAAATAAGGATGCCAGCCATCACTATAAGGAATAGCAGATGCATGGTGATGCAGTACAGTGGTTGTTACGGTAACTTTATTGTTGGTTTCTAATTTCCAATTCACCAATAATTCAAATGGGAAGGGATAACCTTTGTCGGAACCGGCATAGCGGTAGCGCAGCCCAACGGAGCAGGCATGTTCATCGGCATGTATGTTCATCACATCAAATAAAGCATCGTACACTAAACCATGAATGGCATGATCGCCTAAATAAAATTTCCCGATGGTATATGGATGACCATCTATTGTAAATTGTCCGTTTGCCATTCGGCATACAAAGGGCGCCAGTTTTGCGCTCTTAAAGCCATAGGTTATTTCTTTTAAAGCAGCTTCGGGTGTAGCAAATCCATCTATCACATTGTGTAAATGCCCGTTTGCAAATACATAGAATCCATTCATTAATGCACCCATGCTATAAATTTCAACCACCGTTTCATTTAATTCATCTTTTAACTGTATTACTTCAAATGGCGTTTTTGTAATGACTGAGCTGCTGAATCGCATACCTTAATTTTTGAGGCACAATGTAAAAATAAAATCTGTGTATCCACAAAAACTAACAACCGTTAACATCAATACCCTAATTTTGTTGGTCATTAGAGTGCATGAGCTATGGAACAAAAGAACCATTCAAAGATTAGATTGATTACTGCTGCCAGTTTATTTGACGGACACGATGCAGCGATTAATATTATGCGACGCATTTTACAAAGTAAAGGGGCCGAAATTATTCACCTCGGCCACAACCGCAGTGTTCAGGAAATTGTAGAAGCGGCTATTGAGGAAGATGTTCAGGGAATCGCCATCACATCCTACCAGGGTGGGCATGTAGAGTTTTTTAAATACATGAAAGATCTATTGGATGAAAATGGTTGCGGACATATTAAGATATTCGGCGGTGGCGGCGGTACCATATTGCCGGAGGAAATTGAAATTTTACATCAATATGGAATCACCAGAATATACTCACCTGATGATGGCAGGCACATGGGTTTGGATGGCATGATTGAAGATGTGCTGCAACAGTGCAGTACCGTTATATCTCCCCAATTAAAACAAATTGATAAGAAACCGCACCATTTTGCACTGGGAGAGCAAAAAGATGTTATAGCCATAGCACGAGCCATAACAATGGCAGAAAACAAGCAACCATACACAGCAATTACAGATTATTTACAACAAACCAATACTGCTCCTGCCATTATTCCCGTTATCGGAATAACAGGCACAGGCGGTGCAGGCAAAAGTTCGGTAACCGATGAGCTGGTTAGGCGTTACCTGCTTCAATATCCACAAAAAACCATCGCAGTAATCAGTATTGATCCATCCAAGAAAAAAACCGGTGGTGCATTATTGGGCGATCGTATCAGAATGAATGCCATAGCTGGAGCAAGAACCTATATGCGCAGTTTAGCAACCAGAGAAGACAATGCAGCCATCAGTGCGCATGCACAGGATGCCATTAACATTTGCAAAGCTGCCGGCTTTGATTGTATTATTGTGGAAAGCGCAGGTGTTGGCCAAAGTGATGCTTCTATTTTACATTGCAGTGATGTCAGTTTATATGTAATGACGCCCGAATATGGAGCAGCCTCTCAATTAGAGAAAATAAACATGCTGGACTTTGCGGATCTGATCTGTATCAACAAATTTGATAAAGCAGGCGCATTAGATGCGCTGCACGATGTACAAAAACAATACAAACGCAACCACCAATTGTTTCAGGCAAGTGTAGCTGAATTACCCATTGTGGGCACCATTGCTGCGCAGTTTAACGATCCGGGCATGAACACACTTTTTAATTTACTGATGCAAAAAACAGCAGAAAAATTAAATATACATTGGCCCATTGAACATCTACCGGCTACAGAACTGCATTTGCATAGCAATAAACCCTCTATTATTCCACCCAAAAAAATACGCTACCTGTCAGAAATTGTTGAACGCATCAGAGAATATGATGCATGGGTCATACAACAATCCAATATTGCATCAAAACTATATCAGCTACAGGGTGTTTTAGAAAACAAATGGTTGAAAGAAAATACAGACCTGCAAAATGCTGTAACCCAAACTTTACAACAATTAGACCCTGACTGTAAACAACGCATTGATGAATGGCCTTCAATCAAAAAACAATACCAGTCAGAATTTTTAAGTTATGAAGTTCGGGGAAAAGAAATACAGCAGCCCCTAACCGTTACCTCATTAAGCGGAACTGCAATACCTAAAATTATATTGCCACAATACAAAGACTGGGGTGATGTGTTGCACTGGCAATTACAAGAAAATTTGCCGGGGCGATTTCCTTATACTGCAGGTGTATTTGAATTGAAAAGAACAGGGGAAGACCCAACCAGAATGTTTGCCGGTGAAGGCGGACCGGAACGAACCAATAAAAGATTTCATTATGTATCGTTAGGGCAACCCGCTATCCGTTTATCAACCGCATTTGATAGTGTTACCTTATACGGCGAAGACCCTGCCTTAAGGCCGGATATATATGGTAAAATTGGCAATAGCGGAGTTAGTATTGCCACTGTTGATGATGCTAAAAAATTATACAGTGGTTTTGATTTATGTGATCCAAAAACTTCTGTAAGCATGACGATTAATGGTCCTGCACCCATTTTACTGGCTTTTTTTATGTGTGCTGCGATTGATCAGCAATGCGAAAAATATATTGAACAACACGGTTTATGGCCTAAAGTAGAAGCATATGCCACAAAAAAATATAACAAATTGCAGCGCCCTGTTTACTATAATCCCATGGCACCGGAACGTTTACCCGAAGGACATAATGGACTTGGCCTGCGGTTACTTGGTTTACAGGGTAGTGAAGTATTACCACCTGAAATTTATGCATCCATAAAAGCCAATGCATTGGCACAGGTAAGGGGTACAGTACAAGCAGATATTTTGAAAGAAGATCAGGCACAAAACACCTGCATCTTTTCAACTGAATTTGCACTAAAACTAATGGGCGATGTGCAGGAATATTTTATTGAAAATAAGGTACGTAATTTTTACAGTGTAAGCATTAGTGGTTATCATATTGCAGAAGCCGGCGCCAATCCCATTACTCAATTGGCATTTACCCTTGCCAATGGATTTACCTATGTAGAATACTATTTAAGCAGAGGCATGCATATTGATGATTTTGCTCCCAATCTGTCATTCTTTTTCAGCAATGGAATGGACCCCGAATACAGTGTTATTGGCAGGGTAGCCCGCAGAATTTGGGCCAAAGCCATGAAATTTAAATACAATGCCAACGAACGTTCCCAAAAACTGAAATACCATATTCAAACATCGGGAAGAAGTTTACACGCACAGGAAATTGATTTTAATGATATCAGAACCACCTTACAGGCATTGTATGCTATTTACGACAATTGTAATTCGCTGCATACCAACGCCTATGATGAAGCCATTACTACACCTACAGAAGAAAGTGTACGCAGAGCCATGGCTATTCAACTCATTATTAACCGAGAATTGGGAACAGCGCAAATTGAAAATTTTATACAAGGTAGTTTTGCAATAGAAACATTAACCAATATAGTGGAAGAAGCCGTATTGGCAGAATTTGACCGAATTAATGAACGGGGTGGCGTTTTGGGTGCAATGGAAAGAATGTACCAGCGCAATAAAATTCAGGAAGAAAGTTTGCATTATGAAACCTTAAAACACAATGGAAACTTACCCATTATAGGCGTAAATACATTTCTGAATAAAAAAGGCAGTCCAACTGTAATTCCCGGTGAAGTGATTCGTTCAACAACAGAAGAGAAGGAACAACAAATTCAAAATTTGCAGGCTTTTCACCAGAGAAATGCCGGGGTAGCCAATGAAAAACTGGCTTATTTGCAGCAAACTGCCAAACAAAATGGAAATTTGTTTACGGCCATTATGGAAGTAGTTCCTTACTGTAGTTTAGGCCAGATAACACATGCACTGTATCAGGCGGGTGGCCAATACAGAAGAAATATGTAATTTGTACTGATTTTAATCGTTCAACAAAACAAAAAAATTCATCTTTACTGTTCCTGACATTTTTGAAGAAATGGAAGTAGAATGTTTAATACAATTTAAATCAGAAACCATGAATAAAAGATGCATTGCATTAATGGTAGTTTTTTTCCCTGTATGTATTTTGGCACAAACCTCAAAAATTGATACCACGGTTTTAATTGGTAAAATTGGTTACAGAGTTCGGTGCAATAACAAAAATCCGAATAATAATTTAGCCAGCATCAAATTAGTAGGTTTCACCAATGCCCGTGACCCTGAGTTTTTTGTAAAAGGAGTAGTGAAGCAGGCAGCCATTGATGATTTTAATAATGACGGATTCCCCGATTTAATGATGAATGTGTATAACGGCCCGAATGAAATGTATGGTAACGTTATTGCATTGGTATCGAATGAAAACAAATCCGTATCCGTTGTTAGCTTTCCCGACATTTTAAATGACCCGAAACTAAGAGATGGCTATAAAGGTCAAGATCATTTTCAATTAATGGAAGGATTGTTGATGCGGAACTTCCCATTGTATGCTTCCAATGATTCAACTGCCTCCTATACCGGTAAAAAAAGGTTTATTCAATACCAGCTACAAAAAGGAGAAGGAGACCGTTTGAGTTTTAAACCAATGCATACCTACGAAATAGTTTCACCCGAGCATTGATTACAACTTATTTAACATCCCGTTGTTGTATTGCAATGCATCATTTTAATCAGAATACCATTGCCAATTGGGATCGGTTTTACAAATCCAATCTAATACAGAGTATTACAGGTTTTAAACCTGCCTGTTTAATAGGCACCATCAGCGAAACGGGACAACCCAATCTTGCAATCTTCAGCAGCATTGTACACTTAGGCTCTAATCCTGCATTAATTGGTTACATCAATCGCCCACTCAGTGCTGCGCCACATACTTTAGCCAATATACAATCTACACAAGTCTATACCATTAATCATATTAAAGCATCTTTTGTAAACAAGGCACACCAAACCAGTGCAAAATATGAAGCGCATATAAATGAATTTACCGCTACCGGTCTTACTATGCAATATATGCCGGGAATAACCACTCCATTTGTTGCTGAAAGTGCTATTCAATATGCATTGCAATTAGTTGAAGTGGTGCCCATACAACACAATCATACTTTTTTGGTGATTGGTAAAATCACAGATATTTTTCTAAAAGAAATAGAACCGGATGCAGATGGATTGATTTCTATTGACAAAGCAGGTTCATTGGCTTGTTTGGGTTCAGATACCTATTGCTGCGGAAATATTATACAACGCTTTCAATACGCAAAACCCGACCGTCCGGTTACGTCAATTTTATAAATAATTTGTTAATAGCTGCGCATCAAATGGATAAAATCATCTTCAAAAATATTTTCCAATTAAGCTTGAAAGTATTGTAAATACTGCTTTTCATGCAACCCAATTACTTCCTGTAAAATAAAAGCCGGAAATACTTCTTCCCTAAAAAATAAATTCTGGCACGCAATTGGCATTATATCAAATAGAACGGGTTTGGATAAGTTGCCCTTTCAGGAGTTTTCCCTATCCCGGATTTTTAAACCATTAAACCATTTTTTATGAAAAAGCTAATCATCGCAGCCGGATTATTTGTAGCGTTAGGCTTAGCCGAACATACACAAGCACAAGTTAGAGTGAATGTAAACCTTGGAATTGGCGCACCGGTTTATTATCCTGTTCCACGGCCAGTTGTTGTTTATGATGATCCTTATCCAGTTTGCGCACCCAGAGCTGTTATTGTAGTACCTACACGACGTAGATATGATTATTATGATAACTGGGGGAGAGATGATTATTATAACAGGGGGAGAGTAGTATATTATAATAGAGAAAGGAATGAACATGAAGGTCATAACCATGGTTGGGGTCATAGAGACGAAGGAGATGATGACTAAATAAAAAATATCAAGAACCTATGAAAACAAAAAGCCGCCCTGCAAAGAGGCGGCATTTTTTATGTTAAGGAAGTCAATGATACTCCGCTAGTATCCTGCATTTTGTGTTAAATTCGGATTCACAATAATTTCCCTTTTGGGTATAGGGAACACTAATTTAGGTGAATCGAAATTTAACGGTCCTACAGTACCCTGTGTTCTTTTAATGTCATGTAATGTAAACCCTTCAAAAGCCAATTCTAATTTTCTTTCTTTTAAAATGGCGGCAAGTGTTAACGTACCTGCAGTATAAGGCAACAAATTCACTCTTTGTCTTATTTTATTAATGTCATTTACCGGTGCATCACCCACTTGTGTACCCATTCTAAAATTAGCTTCTGCTCTGGTTAAATACATTTCTGCCAACCGAATTATGTGCACATTGCCATATAAATTATCGAATTTAGAAGTATAAATAGAACCTCCAGAATTATAGAACAAACCCAAACGGGCATCGCCTGGTTCATATAAATTTAAATGCGCCTGATTAATTTGAATATCACCCCTGCTTAATGGTGAATAGTACTCATTAAAGGTATTATAACCCGATGTAGGTGTTACCTGCATGGCAAACAAATCTTCGCTGGTATTGGCAACACCTGCCGGAGGATAAGGAGCAGGAAATGCTGCAGCATAAGTTGAGGTTAGCGCAAATCCGTTTGCGGTGGCAGTAGCAATAGCTCTATCGGCGGCGGCAGCTGCGTTGGTATAATCACCTTTTTGTAAATATACTCTGGCCAGCATGGCACTGGCTGCAGCTTTATTGGCATAGAACCCGTTGGTAGCAGGCAATAATGATTCAGCAGTAGTTAAATCGCTAATAACCTGTGCATATACTTCAGATACTTTATTTCTTTTTACTTTATTGGCATCAGTAATTCCTTCGGTAGGAGTTAACACAAGCGGCACACCGTCATTAACAGTTGGGTCACCATCATTCCATGCTTTGGCAAACAAGCGTACCAAATCAAAATACATTGCGCCACGAATAAATTTAGCCTGTCCTTCCACCGATGCTTTTTTATCAGCTGTAACCACTTTCAATGCACTCAATACATTGTTTACATCGTTTATAGCTTTATAGCTGGTTAACCAATTTTGAGTCGTAAAATTATTGTCAATAGGAATGGTTTTATTATAAATTTGAGTCATTCCCTGATAGGTTCCACTCCAGTTTAATTCAGCAAAATTGCCCAATAAATCGGGGGCAACAAAAGTTAATCCTCCATAAGCATTCTCCACGCCCATATCGGCATAAGCGCCGGTTAAAGCTACCAACACATCGCTGCTGGTATTTAATGCAGCGGTTTGATCAATACTTTGTGTAGGCTGCGTATTCAACATTTTATTGCAGGCTGTTCCATAAACAACCAACAGCAGCAACAGACTTTTATACATATATTGTTTCATAAAAAATTATTTCGTATTAAAAATAAATTTACATTATATTATAATCCAATATTTACACCAAAAACAATGGTTTTTAATTGTGGAGCAGAGTAAAAATCAACACCTTGGGTAATGTTACTAGCCAAAAAGTCGGCAGTAACTTCCGGATCCCAACCTTTGTATTTGGTAATGGTAAATAAGTTTTGTGCACGGAGGTACACCCTTAGTCTTTCCAATTTAATTTTTCTAATCAGGTTAGCAGGCAAATTATAACCTAAAGTCACCGCTTTCACTCTTAAATATGAACCATCTGAAATATAACGGCTAGAAGGATTGGTACCATTGGCGTAAAATAATCTGGCTTCCGGTACCATCGTTTTATCACCGGGTTTTTTCCAGGCAGCTAACTGATCAACCGTTTGGTTATCGAAACCATTACTACCGCTGGCTGACATGTATTGCCCGCCGCCATTATAAATATTATTGCCATATACACCTTGCAATAAAATATCTAAATCAACACCTTTAAAGGTAAAAGTGTTGCCAAAGCCATAAATGAATTTAGGGATTGGACTGCCTATCACTACATCCTGGGCAGCATTATAATCATTGGTAGTGCTCCTGTCTCTGCTGCCATCAGCCTTCAAAGTATTTTTAATGTACAATGCATCCCCGTTGGCAGGGTCTGCTCCTGCAAATTCACGTGCTACAAATACGCCAAGCGGTTGACCTTCCATTGCTTTATTTACATCAGTACCCAATAACTGGCCTCCCAGGTTAATTACTTTGTTTTTGTTAGCACCAAAATTTAGAGAGCTGGTCCATCTGAAATTTTTATTGGAAATATTGGTAGTATTAATGGTAAATTCAATACCGTTATTTTTCAGTCGGCCAATGTTTTTCAATTGCGTAGCAAAACCACTGGTACCGGGTATTTCCTGATTCAATAATAAATCGCGGGTATCGCGGTTGTAATAATCAATTTCAATGCTTACACGGTTATTGAATAAATTGGCCTCAATGCCAATATCTGTACCATAGGTAGTTTCCCATTTTAAATCGGGATTGGCAATTTGCGTAGGATGTTGCCCCGGCTGGCCACCATAAGGTGCATTTCCTGAATACAAACCTCTTGCAGCAAAATCGGGAATACGATCGTTACCATTACCGGCATAACCGGCTTTAATTTTCAAAAAGCTAAGCCAGCTTACATCTTTTAAGAAATCTTCTTCCGTTAAAACCCATCCTGCAGATGCGCCTAAGAATAAACCATACCGGTTATTGGCACCAAAACGAGATGATCCATCATAACGGCCTGTAACAGATAACAGATATTTGTTATTGAATTTATAGTTTATCCTTGAGAAATAAGAAACCAGGGTACTCGAAGTGGAGGAAGAGCTGGCATCGGTTTTAGATGCGGCATTGATTAATTTTTTATAGGCATCGCTGGGGAACTGTTCACCATTAGCGCTACTGAAATCGAAAGAGCGGTCGGTATAGCTGGTTCCCAGAATTACATCCAAATCATGCTTTTGTTTAAAATTAGCTTTATAGTTAAAATAGTTGTTGGTGGTTAAGTTTAACACTTGTGTAGTACCATAAAACCCACTGCCATTGGGTACGCCAATATTTCTGGCTGTTAAACGGCCATAGTAATTTTCTTCAAACTGGTTTAACTGGTCAACACCAAAATCGGTATGAAAACTTAAGTTCTTTGTTAAATTGGCAGTAGCATAAAAAGTACCAACAGTTCGGTTTACCAAAGTATTATAAAAACCATCAATAACACTTAACAATGGGTTGTAATACACCGGATAATTGGTATTGGGGGCTCCGCTATTGGGGTCTAAGGCGCCACTGATTAAGCCGGTACGGGGGTCAATTAATGGTGTAATAGGTGATAAAGCCACGATCTGCAAAGGGGTAGAAAAAGCATTATCATTCGATACTCTGCTGTTCATAGATCGGGCAAAAGCCAAATTTACACCTGCTGTTAACCAGTCTTTTACTTTATGTTCCAAATTAGCCCTGCCGGAATATCTTTTATAGTTGTTGTGCACCAAAATACCAGCCTGGTCTAAGTACTGACCGGAAACATAAAATTTAGTTTTTGCATCGCCACCGGAAATATTCAGGTCATATTCAGAAATGGGTGCATTTTGAAAAGCCTGATCCTGCCAATTGGTATTTACTTTAGCAGTTTGCCAGTCATTGTTACCGGCTGAGTAGCGGGTAAACCGGCTGTTTACAAAATTTAAATAATCCTGTTGAGCAGCCTGTAGTGTAGAATAATAACCGGCCAGATAATCCTGATTAGCGGCACCTAATGCTGCCTGGGTAAAATAATCAACATATTGTTTTGAATTTAAAAACTCGCGTTTACCGGTAGGTTTTTGTGTACCGGTATAATAGTTAAAGTCTATTCTGGAGGTACCGGCTCTCCCTTTTTTTGTGGTAATCAGCACAACGCCATTAGAAGCGCTAGCACCATAAATAGCAGTAGAAGAAGCATCCTTTAAAATTTGAATGGATTCAATATCATTCATATTTAAATCGGCCAAAGCATTGGTAGCAGCAGTAGTGCTGGAAAGATTATCAGTAGTAATAGGAATACCATCTACTACATACAACGGTTCATTGCCGGCAGATACAGAAGATGCACCACGGATTTTAATGTTTATGGCCTGTCCTAATTTGCCATTTTGTTGCGATACCAATACGCCGGCAGCACGGCCCTGCATGGCACTTTCAAAACTGGTAGCGGGGGTATTGGCTATTTCTTTGGCTGTTACTGTAGAAACAGCTCCTAATACATCTTTTTTAATTTTGGTACCATAGCCAACCACCACTATTTCGTTGAGGCTTTTATCTGCCTCCGCCATTTTAATGGTAAGTGGTTGACCGGTTAAACGGACAGCCATATCGCGATAGCCTACGTAACTAATTTCTAAGGTAGTAACCGATTGGGGTACTACAATTTTGAAATTTCCTTCGGCATTGGTGGTGGTAGCCTCATTGGTACCTTTTGCTTTAATAGTAACTCCCGAAAGTGGTTTCCCATCTTGTTGGTCGGTAATAGTACCGGTTACGGTTACGGTGGTTTGGGCCTGTACATGCAGCATAAGCAACAATACAGCGCTCATAAAGAGCATCAGCTTTTTTCTCATAAATGTTGTTTTAGTTAAACGTAAATACTTGCCAGTGAAGCAAACTACAGAAAAATCTTTAAAAAAAATAAAATTGTGAAGCTTAAAAATTAAGAACGGCTGATAAAAAGTAAGAATGGTTTAATAAAAAGTGTTTATGTTGATGTGCCCACAAAAAACAGGCGGTAAGAATACCGCCCGGAATTGAATAGAAAATTAAAACACGAGAGAAAAAACAAATATTTAAATATTTTTTACTGTTTTTGAAGAATAAGTTTGGTAGGGCCATTATCATATCCGTTTCCACCAGGACCGTCTGCTTTTAATTCCATAGTTAAAGTAATATAACCTGTACAGGAAAAAACATACCCTGCTACCCCATTGGCACCAGTACCTACTGCTGTCATATTATAACCACCACCATAATTGCCAAAATTTACTTTCTTAACTGTTGCTGTTCCACTGGCAGGATCAACATCAACTACTAAAGGCTTTACTACAGAGCCATAAGCGGGATTTGGATACACCTGGCTTAAATTTACTTCATTAGGGCCAGGACCATCTGTAACCTGCACCATATCACCCGGCTTCCAATCTGCCCAGTCATCTCTTATTACTTGATAAGTTCCGGCAATAGGTGCCACAAACGGACAAACCACATAAGCACTGAAAGTGAAAGCACTGTGATAGTAGAAACCAGTCACTAATCCACTACCACTGTTATTGCCTGTATTATTTACATCATAAGTTTTGCCACTTTTGGTTGTAATTCGATTATAGAAAGTGTAATTGGTCCCGGGCTTAATGGCGGATGCACCACCTAAAGCTGTTGCCAATTCGGCACCGGAAACTGTAATGGTAGTTTGTGGACTGGTATAATTCACAGTTTTTACTTTTTTCCATAATGTTGTATCGTAGGATGAGCCAGGAACTACAAAAACTGTAATACTGGTTATGGCTTCACCATTGGGATATTGGTGAACAATGACTCCTACTGTAGAGGTAGATAAAGCTGCATAATTTAAATTTTGGCCTAAAGAACTATCCAGAACCAAATAGGAACCTACTCCAAAATTTTTATAACTACTTAAAGGATTAATATCTCCACCCGTTTTTTTACAGGAGTTGGTTACTGTTATTAAACAGACAACCGATAAAATGTATAATAGCTTCTTCATGTTCATAAATTTAATCATTTATTTAATAAAGTTATCTGGGTTATTATCCCAAAATACTTTGTTTACTGCATCACCTGGTGTTTTTTGAGCTGGTGCATTCGAGTTTCTGTTTACAAAAACAGAAGGATAAAAAAACGAACGCATAAAGAAACCTGGAGATGGTGTAGTTACAGCTAATTGAACATTGGATGGTTTACCAGTTCTGCGCAAATTATTGTAAGCTTCAACACCATTTCCCCACAATGCAATATAATATTCATTCATTACAATATTCATCTGTGCATCAACATTTGGCGCTGCATCATAACTATTTAAAACTAAATTAATGTAGTTATTAATTTGAGCGGTTGTAGGAACCTGAGAAGCAGGAACACCTGTAAAACCAATAGATGCAGGAAAATTAATCACTTTATTAATAGATGCAGTTACACCATTTTGTAATAAAGATCTGGCAGAGCCCTGTGTGGTAATACCGAGTGATAAAGCAGCCTCAGCTTCTAAAAAAGCGGTGTATGAAGAAAGCCATATTGGATTTATACCGGCTCCTCCGGCACCCATCCCTAAAGTAACAGATGCGGCCTGATCGGCATCAAACTGTCCACCGGCAGGATATAAACCCCAAGCCGTTCTGTAACCCCCATCTGGCGGTGCTCCACTATTATCGCCATGATCACGGCCTAAATAACCTTTACCCACTACGCAATAGGGTGTTTGATCAGGCACACTTGGATACCATGCAGGAAAATTAGAATTACCATACAAAGAATTGCCAAAACATGGAGCAGTTTGTTGATTGGCCCAGCTATAATTGGTTACCTGACGATAAAAATAATACCTGGCTCTGGGATCTGCATTACTGCTTGCATTATTGGCAATATTAACAATACCATTATATTTTTCAGCAGTTACTGCCCAAATAAAGTAATTACTTAAATACTCACCTACACCCCCACTATTTACATAATCTATACCATAATGTTCATGCCTACTATCCGGAGCGGTTAAATTTGTTCCGTATTTAAAAACAAAATCCTGTGCCGGGGTATTAATTAAATTATTTTCAGTTAACAAAGCCTGAATTTTAGGCCCTACAGTATTATCTACCAAGCGAGCCTGCATATAGAATTTTAGCTTCAATGTTTTGGCTAATGTTAACCATTTTGCAGCACTGCCATTATAAAATAAATCGCTGGCAGGTTTTGCTGTTGCTGTTTTTTGAAAATCAGCGATTGCACTATCCAAAAGCGATTGTACGGCAGTATAAATAGCTGCACCGCCATCTACTTTAGGATTGGTATTGGCGGCACCTAATACAGCTTGTGAATAAGGCACATCTCCAAAATCATCCACCAAAGTGCCATAAGTAAATGCCATTAGCGTTCTGGCAATACCGGAATGGATGTATTTTTTTTGTTGAATGGCCAAAGGCAGCATGGCGGTAGCATTGACCAGCATACTGGAATAGGCGGTTGTCCACATACCATCAAAACTGGCAGGTTGATAGGCGTTTTTATACAAAGGCCCACCCCAGTTTTGTTGTCTGCTTAATTGTGCACCATAATCAGAAGCAGTAGTCCAAAAGTTATTAAAACTTAGTTCTACCTGATTTAAGTACAAGTCTACATCCGCCGTAGATAGGCCCGGATAATTTGGATTATTTAAATTATAATCCAGCTGTTTGTTACAGGATACAAGGGTTAGAAAAATCCCCAATCCAATAAATAATTTTTTATAAGTCATTTTACGCAGTTTTAATTTAAAAATTAGAATGTTACCCTAATACTGGCTCCGTAACGACGTGCAGAAGGACCAGTTAAAAATTCCATTCCTCTTCCATTACCTACTCCCAAACCATTCACATCCGGATCAAAATGAATATACTTAGGGAAATTAGGTGCATAATACCAAAGATTACTTCCGAAAAGTGAAACTGAAATGCTACCAAAAGGTAAGTTCGTTAACAATTTTGCAGGAAGTTGGTAGGAAAGAGAAGCTTCTCTTAACCTGATACAGGTTGCATCATAAATGGCAGTTTCATCAGGAGCGCCACCGGTAATGCTATTACTAAAAAATGCTTGTGTAGCTGATATCTGTATATTATTTGGCTGACCATTTGCTAAAACACCTGGTAGAATATATGGGGCTGCTCTGTCAAACTGTGTATCTTTTGTTACACCACGTCCTAACAAGGCTCCTGAAGTACCAGAGTATAAATCGCCTCCTGCAGTAAAATCCCATTGCATTCTAAATGAAAACGCTTTATAACTTAATTCACTGATACCGGTTAATTTGTATTTAGGGTTCGGATCGCCTATAATACCAATATCATTTGCAGCAACATAGTTTCCATCAACACCAACTAAACGCTGTTTTGTCTTAGGATCCCTTTGTATGTATGATCCCATAATAACGCCTAAAGGTTGCCCGTTTATGGCAAATGTTCCCTGGTTTGAATAACCGGAAGTATTGATTCTGGTGATATAGCTGGGCAAATCACTCACATTGCTTCTGTTCAATGACCACAAACCATCTAAGTGCCATTTCCATTTTTTACCTCTAATAACATCATATCCCAAAGCCATTTCTATTCCCTTATTGGTTACAGTACCTGCATTAATTTGCTGGAAGGTATAACCGGTTGAAGGGTCTAAAAATCTATTCAAAATTTGGTTATTGGCTACTCTTCTGTAAAATGACAGATCTAATGTTAATCTATTATCAATAAATCTGCCCTCAATACCGGCCTCTGCTTCTTTTAATAATTCAGGTTTTAAATCCGGATTGGGCAATTGCGTTTGTAATGAATTCACATTAATTGCAGTTCCACCCCCTGTAATAAAAGAGCGTGTACCAATATTTAAAGAAGGCCTGGTGCTATATGGATCAGGGAAATTAGCACTGGTTGAATATCCTAACCTGAACTTCAAATAATTGATTTGTTTATTGCCTTGCAGCCAATTGATTACGCTGGTAGGGATAAAAGATACACCCACATTTGGATAAAATAAACTACGATTGCTTTTTTCAACAGTAGAGGCCCAGTCGTTCCTGCCTCCAAAGTTTAAAAATGCATAATCTTTATATCCTAACTGCCCTTGTGCAAAAGCACCCACCAATAGTTTTTCTGTATTATAGTTTAAAGGAGCACCTGCTTCACTATTGATATCATGGGTAATAAAGTTGCCGTGGTTCATTAATCCATAAACCAGTTGCTGTGTGCTCGTCATCCCGGTCTGTGAAAAATTATACTTTCTGGCATTGAAACCCGCATCTAAGTTTAAGTTGAAGTTGCTGTTGAGGTTTCTGTTAAAATTCAACAATACAGTATGATCCATAATTGTATTCAATGCAGTAGAGGTGCGTAGTATACCGGTTGGGGTAAAAATACCCCCTTTGTTTTGCGCATACATTTGAGATTCTGTATAATTATCTATACCAACATGGTATGATAAGTTAATGCCTTTAGCCAAATCTAAACCAATACGCATTTGGCCAAATACACGGCTCACTTTATCATCTGTAAATGAATTGTATAATGTCCACCTGGGGTTTTGGATATCATTACTTCCCCTATAGTATACAGAAGAGTGATCAAAAGGATTTTCATAAGGTAATCCCATTAAATCTACTGCAGTAGGCGTATACATTACGTTACCAAAAATAGATGTATTGGCAGGGTTGTTACCATAACTATTACTGGTTGGTGGTGATTTTACATCATCAGACACATAATTCAATGTACCACTGATGGTTAAATTGTTGGTTAATTTTGCACTACCTCCCACACCAAAAGTATTTTTAAACATACTATTCATAGGAATATATCCGGCATCACCGGTATAACCATAGTTCATATTGTAATTTAATTTACCAGAGGTGCCTGCTACATTAATAGAAGTGGTACTGGTATTTCCGGTTTGGAAGAAATTGTGCACGCTATTATAAAATTTATAAGCATAGGGTGCACCGGCAAATTGCGGGAACACATTGGCCAAAGCTGCCCTATCGTATGGATGTTTTACTATGGCAGGCGGGTTGGTAAATTTAGCCCCCCAGTTACTAAAGAATGCAATACCCAAGCTCAAATCAAAGCCACCTCCATATTCTTGGTTATAATCAGGTAATACCGCTTTGGTTTGGAAAAAAGATTGCGAAACGGTAACTTCCTGTTTTTTCCGAACAGTACTAGTGGAACCATTTTTTGTAGTTACTAATATTACTCCATTTCTACCGGCAGAACCATATAAAGTAGTAGCACTTAAACCTTTTAATATACTGATACTGGCAATATTATTAGGATCTAGGTCTAAAAACCTACTAGAAGTTTGGTTACCGAAAGTAAAATTGGTTGATTGATTATTGGTACCGCCATCAAAGGGTACCCCATCAACTACCCATAATGGCTGTGAATTGCCGGTAATGGTACTTATGCCGCGTATATTAATATTGGTACCACTTCCACTTAAACCACTGGTACTTACAATACTTACACCGGGTGCTTTTCCGTTTAACACCCTGGCTATATCGCCTTCTGGCCTAGCCTCTAAATCTTTACTTCCCACAGTAGAAACCGCATAACCCAGCGCTTTCTTTTCTCTTTTAATACCTAAGGCAGTTACTACCACTTCGTTTAAATCTTCATTCTCAGGAACCAAGGTAATGTTTAAATTTTCATTAGCTCGAACCGTCATTTCGCGTTTGGCAAAACCTACGCTTGAAATTTGAATAACTGACCCCTCTCTTAGATTTAATTTAAATTTTCCATCAGCATCGGTAGAGGTACCCTGCTTTGTTTTTTTGTCTACAATAGAGGCACCATCTATCGGCTTGCCTTTATCGTCTGTTACTTTACCCGAAATTGTTACTGTTTGGGCATGTACACCTGCAAAAAGTAGCAAAAGGCAGAAAAAACCATCAATAGTTTTTTTCTCATGTTGCGGTAGTTTTGGTGAATTAATCCGTTTATCACGTTATATGACCACTCAAATTAAGATTTAGCTGTTTAGAAAACAAAAAATAATTTAACTTTTTTTTATTAAAGTTGATTAAATATTTTTTTTGCATGTATTTGCAATGTATTTCAAGCCTTTATAGATAACATTTCGTTAACATTTAGTATTTTTTAATCTTTATCTTAAAAAAGCCATATTGTCATATTAATATCTCCCGTCATGCCATTCCTGCCGAAAAAGAACAACTCGCGGCATTGTGGGTATTTTTTTACCCCATTTCATCAAAAAATATTTTGTCATCTGCCTCATTATTGTAATTTAGTGGTGGAATTTAATGGGTTAGTAAGTAAAGGGGTCGGCTTATCAGCTGGCCCTTTTGCGTAAATAATACCCCCTGATCAGATCAGATACAATAGCAATCATGCCCCAACCACCATTCAGCCATTGCAAATGCATTGCGAACATAGCGACCAATGCATTGAAAAATTTTATATCTGCATGCTTCATTTCTTTCGCACTATTTTGCAAACTTTTATTCTATCTCATTCCTCTTTCAAAATGTGCTTCTTGATGATTACAAACATATATCTATGAAAAATATAAATGCCGCTGCATCACATCATTCATGCAGTGCACTGAAAAAATATTTGCATAGCATTTACCAATAACCATCATTCCAATTTTCAGAAGTACCATTTTCTGTTACAGCCCTGTAACTTTGATGTTATGAGTAAAATTAAAACTGCTTTTTTTTGCAGCAACTGTGGTTATGAAAGTGCTAAATGGCTCGGCAAATGCCCGGCATGCAATAACTGGAACACATTTATTGAAGAAGTAATCGACAAAGGCAATAACAAAGAACAAAACTGGAGTAACTATGGCTCACAACTCAAAAACAACAAGGCCATAGCGTTAGATGCAGTTACCCATAACGAAACACAAAGAACCATTACTACAGATAATGAACTAAACCGTGTACTGGGCGGCGGTATTGTTGCAGGCAGTATTGTACTGGTAGCCGGCGAACCGGGTATTGGTAAAAGCACTTTGTTTTTGCAAATTGGTTTGGCTTTACAATCGCTTACTGTTCTTTACATCAGCGGCGAAGAAAGTGAACAACAAATTAAAATGCGTGCAGACAGAATTCAAGTCAAGCACCCTTCTTTTTATTTACTTACAGAAACCACTACCCAATCTATTTTCAACGAAATAAAAAAATTGCAGCCGCAATTGGTGATTGTAGACTCCATTCAAACATTACAATCGAATTTAATTGATTCCGGTGCAGGCAGTATTTCACAAATACGTGAATGTGCTGCGGAATTTCAACGCTTTGCCAAAGAAACCAATACACCGGTTTTTTTAATTGGCCATATTACCAAAGATGGCACCATTGCCGGACCTAAAATTTTAGAACACATGGTAGATACTGTATTGCAATTTGAAGGAGACCGCCACTACACGTACCGCATTTTACGTACCCTTAAAAACAGGTTTGGCAGTACCGCCGAATTGGGTATTTATGAAATGACGGGCGAAGGCATGAAAGAAGTAACCAACCCCTCTGAAATTCTTTTAACACAACGCGATAATGAATTAAGCGGCAGTGCCATTGCTGCAACGGTTGAAGGCATTCGACCTTTATTGATTGAAGTGCAAGCATTGGTTACACAAAGTGTTTACGGTACCCCACAACGAACCGTAAGTGGTTTTGATTTAAGAAGACTGCAACTATTGTTGGCGGTATTAGAAAAAAGAGGCGGCTTTTTATTTGGTACCAAAGATGTGTTCATAAACATTGCCGGTGGCTTAAAGGTAGAAGACCCATCCATTGATCTGGCCATTATTGCGGCCTTACTTTCCTCTTATGAAGATGTAGCATTGCCACCACATATTTGCTTTGCAGGTGAAGTGGGTTTAAATGGCGAAATAAGAGCCGTGAACAGAATTGAACAACGCATTGCCGAAGCTGAAAAATTAGGATTTGAAAAAATATTTGTATCACGCTTTAATAAAAAAGGGATTCAACCTGCTAAACATCATATTGAAATAATTGCACTGGGGGAAGTGCAGGAACTCTACCAACGTTTGTTTTAAAAATGAAAACCTCGCTTTGCTACTGCCTGTTTAAAAAATAAATACGCGATACATTGTATGTGTTTTATTTTTAGGTTATGATGCAATCTATACAAAATTACTGGCACAGCTTTTCCCGGCTTTTCTTTCCGCACCTTTGCGAGGGTTGCGGTACAGATATATTAAGCGACGATGTATTACTTTGTCCGCATTGTTTCTTACAATTACCTACAACCGGTTTTTTTTCCGCTCCCGATAATCCGGTAGAACAATCTTTTTACGGCAGGGTTCCCGTTGCTGCGGCAGCTGCTGCATTTTATTTTACTAAACATTCGCTGTTACAGCATTTGTTGTTTCAATTAAAATATAAAGGGCATCAAAAATTGGGCATCTGGCTGGGCGAACAGGTTGGCAGCCAACTTGCTACAAGCAACCGTTTTCAGCCAATAGATATCATTGTTCCATTGCCGCTGCATCCCAAAAAAGAAAAGTTGAGAGGCTATAATCAGGCTGCATGCATTGGGCAGGGCATCAGCAGTATTGTACATAAACCTTTGGTAACCAATGCAATTACAAGAGCTAAGCATACCCAAACACAAACCCAAAAAAACCGATCAGAACGCTGGCAAAATATGGAAGATGCATTTACCGTATTGCTTCCCGAAGTTTTACAACACCAACATGTTTTGCTGGTAGATGATGTAATTACTACCGGTGCCACTTTAGAAGCCTGCTCTGCGGTACTACTATCAGTTCCGGTAGCTTCTGTTCGTATTGCAACCGTGGCTTATACAATTTTATAACCTTTATTCAAAAATTAAACTTTATTCCCCATCATTTGTTACTAACTTCAACCACATAAAACACCTATCATCATCACACCAAAAAAATAAAGCACATGAAGTATTTTTTAACCATTGTAGCCATTGTTGCATTAACCTCTTTTACTACCAAGAAAAGCAACAACACCATTTATCAGTTTAAAGTACCTTCTATTAATGTGGGTACCATTGAGTTTGCCAAATATGAAGGCAAAAAAATTTTAGTGGTAAACACGGCCTCTAAATGCGGTTTTACCCCTCAATATGAGGCATTAGAAAAATTGTATGAAAAATACAAGGATAAATTAGTGATTGTAGGTTTTCCCTGTAACCAGTTTGGCGGTCAGGAGCCCGGCGGCAGTGCCGAAATTGTACAATTCTGCAAAAAAAATTACGGTGTTACTTTCCCTTTAGCTGAAAAAATTGATGTAAAGGGCCCCAACATCTCTCCCGTGTACAAATGGTTGTGCAATAAATCTGAAAACGGTGTTTTAGACGCCACCATTACCTGGAACTTCAACAAGTTTTTAATTGATGAACACGGTAAATTATTGGCTTATTTCCCCAGTACTGTTACGCCAGATAGCCCTGAAATTTTAAAGTACCTGAATTAGTAAGTGCATAAAGATTTTTTGAAAAGGAAGATGTTTATACCACATCTTCCTTTTATTTTGTACCCATCATGGAACTAAAGGATGTTATTGGACAAAACGCATTGAAACAGCAATTGGTAGCAATGGTGCAGCAAAACCGATTGGGGCATGCCTTATTGCTGATTGGGAAAGAAGGTAGCGGTGCCCTACCACTTGCCATTGCATTTGCCCAGTGGATGGTTTGCCAGCCCGGCAAACAGCAAAACATTCGCCACGCACTATTTGGCGAACCGGAACCGGCTGCAGAAAAACCAGGTTTTATTAGCCCAGAAGCCATGAGTGGGATGCCTAATTTTACCAGAGCGGCGCAGTTTATGCATCCCGATTTGCATTTTTCCTATCCCGTTATTCCCAGAAAAAGTGGCGATAAACCCGTTAGTACCGATTATTTTCAAGACTGGAAAGAATTTGTACGGCAATACCCTTATGGCAATGTGTATGATTGGCTTCAATTTATTGGGGCGGAGAATAAACAAGGTAATATTACTGCAGAAGAGTGTAACGATATTATGCGCAAACTAAACCTAAAAAGCTTTGAAAGCGCATATAAAATATTGGTGCTATGGATGCCGGAATACCTGGGGAAAGAAGGCAATAAACTACTAAAACTGATTGAAGAACCACCTGCCAATACCCTATTTATATTGGTGGCCGAACAGGAGGAAGGGGTTTTACCCACGCTGGTTAGTCGTTGTCAGGTAATTCGGGTGCCGCTGATAGAAAAACAGGATATTGAAACTGCTTTGATGAAAAGAGCACAATTACCGGCCGATACAGCTGCCCAAATTGCAGGGGTATGTGGCGGTAATTACCGGGAAGCCCTCCAAATGATTCAACATGCATCGTCCGACTGGCAGAGTTTACTGCGAGAATGGCTGAATGCTTCCTTAAAAGCCGGCCCTGCCGCCCAAATGAAGTTTATTGATGAAATGGCCAAAACGGGCCGTGAAAAACAAAAACAGTTTTTACGCTATTTTATTCATTTATTAGAACAAAGTCTGCATATTCGACTATTGGGTACTGAAGCAGCTAATTGCCTGCCTGCCGAAAGCGATTTTGCCCAACGCCTCAATAAAATTGCCTCTGTAACCCAACAACAGGCTATAGTTGAGGAGTTAGACAATGCCATTTATTATATTGAACGCAATGCCAACGCAAAAATGTTGTTCATGACCCTCACCATTAAACTGCAATACATTATACAAAACAAAGTAACCTTACATGTTTAAACGGTAATGGCAATAAATTCCCTATTTTTGAGTTTGTAGAAAATGGAATGTAGGGTTGCGTCCCCAAAATCTTTTACCAGATTAGCAGGGGCATAACGGAATTTGTACCTGATGCAATTGATGTATCCATATATTTTTCAAAAGCATACACGGTGTTATAAAACGCCATAGTTCACAACTGTTCTGAACGTTGAAGTGAGTGACACAACAGGCGCTGAACAAGGTACCACTGCCCGCCTCATACCCTTCCATTACCACATTCTACACCGGTATTTTTTTTAGTTGAACGATTAAATTTTTAGATACAATGGGATGTGGATCATGCGGCACCAAAAAACCGGGCGGTTGCAAAAGCAATGGCGGATGCAGTACCGGCGGTTGTAACCGGTTAAATGTACACGACTGGCTGCGCAATTTACCCCTTACCGATCCCGAGAGCGATTGCAAAGTAGTAGAGGTGAGTTTTAAACAAGGCAGCAGAAAAGAATTTTTTAGAAATACCACCCTGCATTATTTTGAAAAAGGTGATTATGTTACCTTAGAAGGTGTTTCGGGTTTTGATGTAGGCGAAGTAAGCCTAACCGGCGAATTGGTACGCTTACAAATGAAGAAAAAAGGGGTTGACGAATTTAACCCAGAGATGAAAAAAATATTACGCCGCAGTACCGACCGCGATTTGGAAAGCTTTTTCATAAGTAAAGAACGCGAACCCGGTGTACAGGCCCGTAGCCGTGAACTGGCCCGCCAACTGAATTTACAAATGAAGTTAAGTGAAGTAGAAATTCAGGCAGATGGTAAAAAAGCTACCTTTTTTTATACTGCCGAAGATCGTGTTGACTTTAGAGAATTGATTAAATTATTTGCCGCAGAGTTTAAACTGAAAGTAGAAATGCGGCAGATTGGCATACGACAAGAGGCAGCCAAAGTGGGTGGCATTGGCAGTTGTGGCCGCGAACTGTGCTGTAGCACCTGGTTACAAGATTTTAAAAGTGTAAACACTACCGCAGCCCGTTACCAAAATTTATCGATTAATCAAACCAAATTAAGCGGGCAGTGTGGCCGTTTAAAATGTTGTTTGAATTATGAGTTAGATACCTATTTAGATGCCCTGCAACATTTTCCCGACAATGCTGATATATTACAAACCACCAAAGGCAATGCTTTTTTAATTAAAAAAGATATTTTTAAGAATTTGATGTGGTATATGATGGAAGGCGGCAGCAAGCACTATCCGTTAACCATTGAACGCGTTAAAGAAATTAAACGCATGAACGCACAAAATATTCGTCCGGATGATCTGGAACCGGTAGATGTAGTGAGCGGCAAACCCAAATTAATTGAACCACAGTTTGTAGATGTGGTAGGACAAATTACCCTAAAGAGCTTAGAAAAAAACAATCAGCGTAACAAACCCGAGCAACGCCGCGATGGCCGCAATAATGAGCAGCGTCCACTGAATAACAATGAAAACAGAAACCGAAATAATAATAACAGGAACCGAAACAACAATAACAAAAACCGGCCACAACAGCAAAGCAGGCCCGTTAGTAAACCCAATACCCCAAAAAGAAGTGCAAACAATGAGCAAACATCGGGTGAAAAGCCTTTGTAATTAAAAGAGGAAACAACAAAAAGAGGCAGCGCTTATAGCATTGCCTCTTTTTTATTTGGGCATTCCGGTTAAATGGTTTTGTTTACAATGCCTCCATTTGTGCATCTACAAATTCCATTAATGTTTTAATGTGAGCCGGTGACAAATTAAACTGTAAGCCTGCCGCTGCATACAGCTCGGGCAGGGTTTTGGTGCCCCCCAAACTTAAAGCATGCATATAATTTTCTAAAGCCTGTTGCGGGTTTTGAATGTATTGCATCCATAAACCAATGGCACCCAGTTGGGCTATGCCATATTCAATATAATAAAATGGCACTTCAAATAAATGCAATTGTCGTTGCCAGCCAATGGCACGGTAGGCATCTAAACCGGTATAATCAATGGCATCGGTAGAAAACTCCTTTAAAATCCGCATCCAGTTTTCGGTACGTTCTGCAACCGTATGTTGTGGGTTTTCATATACCCAATGCTGAAATTTATCAATAATGGCAATCCAGGGAAAGATGGTAATGGTGCGTTCTAACTGATGCTCTTTTGCTCTTTTTAAATCGGTGCTATTGTTAAAGAATGCATCCCAATAGCTCATAGAAAACAGTTCCATGCTCATACTGGCTACCTCGGCTATCTCCATCGGATATTCTTTAAAGGCAGAAAGCGGCAAGTGGTGTGCTAAAAAAGAATGAATGGCATGGCCACCTTCGTGTACCATGGTGGTAACATCACTCATTTGTCCGGCTGCATTCATAAAAATAAAAGGAGCACCGCTTTCGGCCAACGGACAATTATACCCACCGGGAGCTTTGCCTTTCCGGCTTTCCAAATCAAAGTGATGCAGTTCATCCATCTTCAATAAACAATCTGCAAAAAAGGGATTCATTTGCCGAAAACAAGTAACCGATTTTTCCAACAATTCCTTCCCGGTTTTAAAGGGACTCAGGGGTTCTGATCCGGCCGGTTCTGCTTCCGTATCCCAGGGGCGCAGGGTATCTAATCCTAATTTCTCCCTTTTCTTTTCATAAATTTTATTAACAATTGGTAATACGTGCAGTTTTACAGCTTCATGAAACTGAAAGCAATCTTCTTTGGTGTAATCAAACCTCCCCATTTCTACAAATTTATAATCGCGGTAATTGGCAAAACCCGCATTCAATGCCACCTGATGGCGTTTTTGAATGAGCTGGGTATACAAAGCATCCATGGCATCTTTATCCTGCAAACGCCGTTCCTGAATTTTGCGATATACCGATTCCCGCAATGTTCTGTCGCTGCTTTCTAAAAACTGTGCCGCCTGCTGCAAGGTATACTCCCGGCCTTCCACTTCCACCGTCATTTTTCCGGCTATTACCCCATATTGTTGTTGCAATACGCCTAATTCGGCCTGAATGGGAATATTTACTTCCCGAAACAATTCAATATTTTTTTTAACAGAACGGATATAGGTAAAATACATCTGCGGGTCTAACTCCTTCAAGTAAGGCGATGCCACAAATTTTTTATTCAATGCATCGGCATAGGGTTGAATTTTAGGCTGAATTTCCATTACAAAGAAATTGTATGCCGCTTCCAATGCCGGATTGGCGGTATCGCAGGTCATTTTAATCTGCCGCCAGCAGGCATCTTCACTTACTACGGCTTCCAGTTCACTCATATCCCGCAACCAGTCTTCCAACTCGGCTACACTGTTAATAGGCCTTTCTTTCAAATTCAAAAAATAAGGTTCCAGCGCTTCCCAGGTGGTTACGGTAAAATCTGCCGGTAAAAAATGGCGGGGTAATTTCTCAATATTTGCACTGGCAATCATGGTTTCCTGCATGTGTTATTTGTTTTAATTTTCACTAAAAAATCATGGTTCCATTCAATGGTAAAACATGTTTACCTGTAAAAGGGGTACAAAGGTACAAGAATGATGCAGCAGGGTAGCCGAATAAACTTTATTTTTACAGCTTCTAAACAAAGCAGTGCAGTGAGCGATTTTATACAATTATTACCAGATAATATAGCCAACCAGATAGCAGCAGGCGAAGTAATACAAAGGCCGGGCAGTGCCGTAAAAGAATTGTTGGAGAATGCAGTGGATGCAGGTGCCACCAAAATTCAATTAATTGTAAACGATGCCGGTAAAAGTTTAATACAGGTAATTGACAATGGCAGTGGTATGAGCGAAACCGATGCCCGTATGGCTTTTGAACGGCATGCTACCAGTAAAATAAAAGCCATTGATGATTTGTTTCGCATTAAAACCATGGGCTTTAGGGGCGAAGCATTGGCCTCTATTGCTGCAGTGGCACAAGTGGAAATAAAAACCCGGCAGGCCGAAAACGATTTTGGCACTTATTTGCTGATTGAAAACAGTAAGGTATTGCAGCAAGAACCCTGCGCCTGTGCACCGGGTACCAGCATTAGCATGAAGAATTTGTTTTTTAATGTGCCGGCCCGCAGAAATTTTTTGAAAAGCAATGCGGCTGAAATGCGCCATGTGATTGATGAATTTATCAGGGTAGCCATGGCCTTTCCACAAATATTTTTTAGCCTGAACCATAATGGTCAGGAAGTTTTTCATTTAGAAGCCGGCTCGCTGAAACAAAGAATTGTACAGGTATTGGGCAACCAGTACAATGCCAAATTGGTTTCGGTAAAAGAAGAAACCGACTACATGAACGTATACGGCTTTGTGGGAAAACCGGAAAGTGCTAAAAAAACCAGGGGCGACCAATACTTTTTTGTGAATAACCGCTTTATTAAAAGCCCTTACCTGAACCATGCCGTTAGCACAGCATTTGATAGTTTAATAGCCAAAGACAGTTATCCTACTTATGTGTTGTATATAGATGTTGACCCCTCGCAGGTAGACATTAATGTACACCCCACCAAGCAGGAAATTAAATTTGAAGACGAAAAAATTATTTACGCATTTGTACAGGCGGCTGTAAAACATGCGCTGGCACAGTTTAGTATTGCCCCGTCATTAGATTTTACGCTGAATGCCGATATACAGCAATTGGATGCCGTTAGTCGGCCCATGACATCTGTACAAAAAGAACAAACGCAAGCCTCGCAACTCTATCAAACCTTCACACAAAAAAATCAGGCACATTTTATTGAGAAAAACAATAGTACTGAATTAAAAAGCTGGCGTTCTTTTTTTGAAAAACCTGCCGATACTGAAGCACCGGAAACAATAGGTGTAGCTGCACCGTTGTGGCAGCCGGCTGAGGAAAAGAAAACGGCATTTACTTTACTGCCCGATGCGCCATTGTTGCAACTGCACCAAACTTATATTATTACCCCTACCACCAGCGGCTTTGTGTTACTACACCAGCAATTGGCACATGAACGGGTATTGTATGAAAAATACCAGGCTGCCTTGCACCTAAAACCCGTAGCCGCACAAAAAAGTTTATTCCCATCCACAGTTGAATTATCTGCTGCCGATGCAGCATTGTTAACTGATTTATTGCCCGAATTATCGAAAATAGGATTTCAGTTAGAAGCATTTGGCAACCATACATTTGTAATACAAGGTACACCTGCCGATGTGTTGCAAGGCAATGAAAAAAGAGCCATTGAATTACTAATTGAACAGTTTAAACATTTTAGCAGTGATATTAAATTCAGCAAACGCGAAAAATTAGTACGCTGTATGTGTCGCCAGCAGGCCATTAAAGCCGGGAAACCATTGGGGCAAAAAGAAATGCAACAACTCATCCACGATTTATTGCAGTGTGAAACGCCCAATTATACCGTTAACGGCAGCCCTACTTTTTTAGAGTTTAAAGAAGAATATTTAGACCGCATGTTTGGGAAGAGTTGATAGAAAGAAAAGTGTTGTAAGCGCATACCACACCTGTTTTCATCTTTGAGACACCCTAAAAAAATTGCCAATAATTTGATACAATTCAGCTTGTTCATCATTCATTTTTAGCAATCTTAATTTTGTATGTTTTGATTCGGGAAGGGTATATATTATTTAATACTTTTGTGTGTAGGCTTCTCATGCTAATAGTTTCTCCAATTTCATTTTCCACTTTTCCCAGTCTTTCATTTCCTTGGTTTGTAAATCTATAAATTTCTGTGTGTGGTCGTGATGAATTAAATGACAGAGTTCGTGAATAATTACATATTCAATGCAGCCTTTTGGTGCCTTAATCAGTTCAGGGTTTAATATGATTTTTCCTTTTGCAGTACAACTTCCCCAACGTGTCGGCATGTCACGTAAAACAATAGAACTTGGCATAACCTTATGTTTTTTGAATTTGTCAATTAGTGGCTGTGCAATCGAATGAAACTTAGTCCGTGCATGTTGCAAATATTTTGCAAAAAGTATCCCGACAAAAAAAGGATACCTCTCTTTTTTTAATGGGAGCGAATAAAAGCCGTAAGGTAATTTTCAACAGCCCTTCTAACCGCAGTGGCACTGCTTACATGATTATTTACCAATACTGAAAATACAATGGGTTTACCAGATGCTGTGGTTACATAACCGCTAATAGCTAAATGGTTGCTGAGCGTACCTGTTTTGGCAAATAAATTACCGGAAAATGGTTGGTAATACCCACTTAACGTACCCGCATTGGCGGAAGGAAAAATAGCCGAGATGCGTGTCATACCAAAACTGCTTTTCATTTTCTGTAAAACAGTAACCAGGTCGGCTGGCGTAATTAAGTTATAACGGCTTAAGCCGCTGCCATCAATCCATTTGGGTTTTTGAGGCAGGGTAGCAAAATCAGTTTCTAATAATTTACTGATGATTTTTTTGTCATTCATTTCGCCCAATAATTCATTACTCACCATCAATAAACTTTGCTCTGCAAAAAAATTGTCGCTTCTATGCATCATTATTTTCAGCAGTGAATCGGTGGGTTGGGAATGGATGCGTTGCACATCATCGGGCAGACGGCTCAGTGTAAAATTACTTTCGGTTACCGGCACATGCAGGGTATCGGTTAACAACTGTTCCAATAAACCGGTTTGAGCCGTAAAAAAGGGCACTTGTACACTGTGCATTTCTCTTCCCGAAGGAATCATTTCAAAGTGATTACTACATAGGTTTCTTTTAATAGCATAGAAACGAGAAAGGATATGCGTGGGATTAATGACCTTATCTTGAAAATAAGCAGGTTCTACTTTTCCATAGGTAAACGTAGCCACATTGCCGTAAACAGGCATGGCTGAGCGTTCGGCCATATAATCTTCTGTATAATCATCCCAAGCCCATCCGGCACCTAAAGCATTGTCTTTCCAATTAGTGGTGGTTATCAAAATATTTTTTTGTTGCTTTAGAAACTGATATACCGGCTGGTTAGCAAAATCAGAAATTAAGAAAGTAGGGTCGCCATTGGGTTCTACTTCAATGGTACCATAACCTTTATCAACGTACCGTAATGCCGTTAAGCTATCCCCTAAATACTGCATGGCAGCATAGCAGGTAAGCAATTTCATATTACTGGCCGGAATAAAATATTTATCGGCCTGGTATTGAAACAAGTAATTACCACTATCGGCATTGGCAATACAAATGCCTACCTGTGCCCCTTTTAGGGCGGGATTTTCTAACAAACTATCAAACGGATCTATCGTTTGTGTAGTAATTGTATTTTGGGGAATGATTGCATTATTTGCAGGTGCAGCCTGTATTTTTTTATGGGTAATACAAGAACTAAACCATGTTATTGCAATAACAATCGTTAAAAATGTTTGAAGCCTTTGAAGCAGTGCATCTTTTATTTCCATGATTGCATATTATAAGCGTTCAGCATAACGTAACCAACGTTCGGGTATTTCATCGGTGCAGGCAATGATATAATCCATTTTACTGCAGGGAATAAATTTACCATCAAAAGTTTGCATCCACCAACGGCCGGTTTTTTTGCTTTGCATAAACACGGTATCAAATTCTGCAAAGGCTAAATGAAAAGAATTAAAATGTTCTTTTTCTTCAAACCTGGCTTCCTGCTTGCTTTTCAGCATTCCATCCAACATATACCATAACATGTGTGCCATTTGTTTAGCGGTAAGGTGATGCGTATCTTGTTCTACGTTATAACCAAAAATACCCATTACCTGCACCGTATGGCTCATCCCTGCAAATTGCATGAGTTTACAAGCTTCTTCGCCGGTAAAACCATTGGGAGTTAACAGGTTGGCCGGGGCATGAGCATGCTGAATAGCCGATATATCGAAGCTGAACAATTGTGCATTACGAATAGCAGGTTCTACCTCTTCTATATTTTCTTTCACCACGCCTACCCGCACACAATCGAACCGCAATTTATCGATGGTTTGCAGCATATTAGGGTGCGTTAAATAACTCTGAAAGCCAAGATGGTTGTAATGTTTTAGAAAATTGGGTTCGGCCGTTAACATTTGTATTAAAAAATGATCGGCAGGTGCAGGGCTATCCATATTTAAATCAATCACCGCATCTACACAAACCACGTCAATAATTTTTTGCATATCGGCAAAGGCCTGGTACAATGCTAAGGTTTGGTCGTGTGAGCCACCGATGACCATTACTTTTTTCCCTTTTGCCATTAACTCAAGCACTACTGTTTTTAATGCGGCATACGAATCGGCCAGCGTGGCACCTTGTTTTACATTACCGAGGTCGGTAATTTTTATTTCTTTGTGCCAGTAAAACAATTGATAAAATGCTTCGCGAATAGCATCGGCACCTGATGTATGGCTATGAATACCTGCGCCACGCATATCATTGCAGCCTACCAACACCACATCGGCTTCATCAATATTAGGAAAAGCTGCATCGGCTACATGCATATCAACCTGCCCACCTATCTGCGATTCCAGATAGGTTTGTTCATTGGCTATTGCATCAATGGGTACCGGCTCTAAAAATTCAACCAAACTTTCAACATTCATGCGCAACTATTTTCAACAAACATACATCATTGCGCAATATGTTTTAACCCCATATTAACCAGATTTTACTGAAAGCATGGCTGTAAGGCTTTATTTTTGTTTAGCACCTATGCTTCATTTGGTAAAATATTATTTACGCGTTGGTTTATTGACACTGCCCGGTATTTCTGTATTTGCACAAAGCAACTTTCACATCAATACCGCTTATACCACCATCGGATTAAAAGAAACACTGCAGGTAAGTTATACCTATGCCGGTTTAGCAGAGATGAATAATTGGGAAGCACCTGATTTTAAAAACTGGCAAATTGTTGCCGGCCCCAGTTTTCAGACGCAACAAATATATGCCAATGGGACCTATCATTCTGAAAGTAGTTTTATTTATCTGTTACAGCCATTAAAAACAGGCAAACTACAATTGCCTGCTGCCAACTTACATCTTAATAACACAACATTACATTGCCAGCCACTCACCATTACCGTGCAACAGCAAATACCTGTCCACCATACTCCACAAGCAGGTGTACAAATGCCGGGCGGTTTTCTTGAACCCGATGAAGAAGAAGCAACCACCGGTATAGAACGCAATGCTATTTTGTTTCCGGGTGAAGATGCGGCCCAAAAAATGAAGGAAAATATTTTTGTGCGGGTGGAAGCCAGTAAAAACAAATGCGTGGTAGGCGAGCCTATTTTGGTAACCTATACCCTGTATTCCCGGCTACGAACTTCGGCCAAACTCATTCAGCAACCGGTATTTAATGGATGCACAGTGTATGAAATGACGACTCAGGATTTACACTCTGAAAAAAAACAATGGAATGGTAAGCTATACAATACTTTCATCATCAGAAAAGTACAACTCATACCATTAACCACAGGAACCATTACGCTGAATGCAACTACTGTTGAAAACACGGTAACCTTTTATACTTTAAAAAACAATTCGGTAAACGGTTCTGTGGAATACAGCAGTTTATGCAGTAATGCCCCTATGCAGCTTACCATAACGGATTTGCCTTTGCGTAATAAGCCCGAACATTTTACCGGCGCCGTTGGCCATTTTACCATTCATGCACGTGTAGAAAAAAAGACTGACACGGCGGATGATGTAAATAGATTAGTGATTGAAATGAAAGGTGCCGGGAACTTTTCATCTGTTACTGCACCGCAAATACTTTGGCCTGAAAACACCGCACATTTTTCTGTTGAAGAAACAAATGAAGTCAATAAATTAGCTTATCCTGCCGAGGGCATTAAGACCTTTACCATTCCGTTTACCTGTAAGCAACAGGGCAATACCGTTATACCTGCGATTGCTTACAATTTTTATGATACGGAAACCGGTGAATATCAGACCATTCAAACAGATAGCATTCCCATTCAGGTGGGGCCTGCTTTAAAAAATTTCATCAATCCTGATTTGTATACCCAAGGCAATACCAATGCAACATATATATGGATTATTCCCGGCATTGGCTTGATAGTAGCCATAGGCTGGTGGATCGTGTATGGCCGGCAAAAAAAAGCTGCTTTACAGTCTGAACCAGCCACCATCTTGCCTACTCAACCATCCAAAAATCCTGCAATTGTGAATGGCTTAAAAATGGATGAAATTGTACCACCACCGGCTAAACCGGTTGAAACAAGCAACATTTACGAATTACTGACCATACCCGATGATAACTTGTTTTTTAAGGCAGTAAAAGCAATGGCAATGGCAGAACAAGAAAGAGAAGAGGAAAGCGGAAGAAAAGAAGCGCTACATGAATTAATAGCGGCATGCAACCAGGCACTGTATGCAAAGGTTGCGAATACCAATCGATATGATATTGCGGAACAGTTAAAAATTTTATTTATTCCTCCTGCGTAAACTTATAGCCTGAGCCTCTTACTGAATGAAAGTATTTCGGATTTTTACTATCCTGCTCAAAATATTTCCGGAAGTTTAGTATAAAATTATCAATGGTTCTGGTAGTGGGGTACACATTGTAACCCCAAACTACCTGTAAAATTTTTTCACGGGATACCACTTCCCCTTTGTTTTCAATCAGTAATTTCAACAGCATGGCTTCTTTTTTGCTCAAATCTACTTTTGTGCCATTCCAGGTAATGGCTTCTTGTGCTTTAAAATCAATTTTGTTATTTCCAAAATCATATTGTTCGCCAATGGTTTCTTTTACCTGCAGTTTTTTATTCTTTTCAATCAGTTTTTCTATTCGTATCAATAATTCTTCCAAATTAAATGGTTTGGTCAAATAATCATCTGCACCTTTTTTTAAACCCAGCACCCGGTCGGTTCCTGTATTTTTTGCACTTAACATTAAAATAGGCACTTCGTTATTATTTACCCGAACGGTTTCTGCTACGCTAATGCCATCTACTTCGGGCATCATTACATCTAATATAATTAAATCAAAATATTCATTGGCAATAGCTTTCAGTGCCTCGCTGCCATTATAGGCAGAGGTAACGGTATAACCTTCTAACTCTAAATTCAGTTTTAAAGCTTCGTGTAAGTTTTCTTCATCATCTGCCAATAAAATACTTGCTTTTCCTGCCATTTCTTCTATATTGATTTGTTATAAACTTTCAACTACAACAATTACACTTCCAACAAAGGAAATGTTACTTTAAAAATACAGCCATTGGGCAAATTATCCAATACCTGTATGGTAGCGTGGTGTTGTTGTGCAATTTTTTTACACAAGTACAGACCTAACCCTGTGCCCTTTGTGCTCCGCACATTTTCATTACCCGTTCTGTAAAATTTTCGGAATATTTTTTTCTTTTCTTCTTCTGCAATACCAGCACCTTCATCTATTATTTCCAATACAACATATTGTGCATGCGCAGATAATTGTAATAAAACAGGTGCTGATTTAGGCGAATACTTCAGTGCATTTTCAATTAAATTATTGATGAGCATCTGTAACAATAACGGTTCACCCATTACGTAGCAGCTTTCCTGAATGTGTGCCTGAATAGTGCGACCGGGGAAACGATTGATGGCTTCTTTTACACAAGTATCAGCCAGTGCTGCCATATTCAGCTTTTGATGACTGACTGTGTAAGCCCCACCCTCTAACTGTGCTGTAAATAAAATATTATTGCAAAGGGTATTTAACCGATTGGTTTCCTGCAGGGTATTGCTCAATAATTTTTCCTGAACAGCGGGTTCTAATTTTCTTTTTTGTAAAGTTTCTAAATTAAGTTGTGCAACGGCAATAGGGGTTTTCAATTCATGCGTAACAGCCATCATAAAATTTTGCTGTTGCTGCGATAGTTTAATCTGGCGGCGTGTGGCCCGGTAAACAAATGCAGCACCAATCATAATCACCGCTAAAAAGGTAAGCCCCTCTCCTATATATTGTGCGGTTTTGCGTTGTTTTTCCTGTAAAATATTGGCTACATGGTTTAAATAATTGGTATCTGAAGTTTGAATTTCCTGAAGTTTTAGCGAGGTCATTGCATCATTTTGATGATTAAGCGCAATAAACCACCAAAGCAAAGCAGATAAAATATAGAGCAGTAATACCCAATACACGGTACTTACTATAATTAATCTGTGCTTAAAGGTTAGCTTCATGGTGTAACTTTTTCTATCCTGATTCCTGCATTCAACACATGTTGCAGCGGATCTTCCCGCATTAATTGTTGCAGGGTAAATGTATATTGTCCCTTTTTTAATTTAGCAGGTAACGCATTAAAAGCCATACGATGGTCTACAATATCATCCATTGCCGTACCCAACCAGCCCATATTGTTGGCAAGGGTAAATTCTCTGTTGAAGCTATAGGTTGAATCGGGATCATGAACGGTAATATGCAGCCAAATGTTTTTGTAGCGATAGCCATCTTCATGCCTGAACACTACATACAAATTATAGAAGGCATTGGTATCGGTAATATTAAAATGAAAAGAAGGGGTATCGGTACTGCTCCAGGTATGATTGGGGAAAGGAATTGATTTTTCAAATACATTCAGAGTAGTACATGCGGTCATTACCAATACTACCATAACAATAAAGAAGTAGCGATGCTTCATGGGTTGAGGTATATTTTGATGAGAAACAGCCGGCAGCTATTTCTACTTAAATTGAGTTGTATTTAAAAATAACGTTACTTGTTATAAAACGTTCAATACTTGTTCCTTCGCTTTTTCCAATTCATCTTTCATTAATACCACACATTTTTGAATGGCAGCATCATTGGCCTTTGAACCGGTGGTATTGATTTCCCTGCCAAACTCCTGCAATATAAAAGAGAGTTTTTTGCCTTTGCTGCTTTCATTGGCTTCGATAATAGAACGGAAATAGTTACAATGATTTTGCAACCTAACCTGTTCTTCACTGATATCAATTTTTTCAATATAGTAAATGAGTTCCTGTTCTAACCGGTTTGCATCATAATTATCTTTTCCTACCCATTCTTCCAACAATTTTACAATGTTCTCCCTTATTTTTTCGCGGCGTAAAGGTTCTAAAGCTGCAATTTGTTTTTGCTGTGCTTCAATATTCTGCAGGCGCAGCAATAAATCTTTTTCAATAGACTTACCTTCCTGTAAACGATGTTGTTTTAATTGTTGCAGGGCGGTGTCCAATATTTTTTTAAAGCTTACCCATTCCTCGTCAGTCATTACTTCGGTAGTATTCACTACCACTTCGGGTAATCTTAAAACAGCCGCCAGCAGGTGATCTGCCTCTGCATTCAGTTCATGTGCTATTTGCACAACTGAGGTATAGTAAGCTTTTAACAAATCGGTATTAATGGTTACGGGTTTTGCACCGCCATTTTGTTTTAGATTGATGATACATTCTATACTTCCTCTTTCCAGCGATTCGCTTAACATACTGCGAATATCGAACTCAAAAGGTTTTAACATGGCAGGCATCTGCAATCGCAAATCGAATTGTTTGCCGTTCAGGGAGCGGAGTTCTACAATAAATGTTTTATCACCAATACTTTGTTCTGTTCTTCCATAACCGGTCATTGAATATAACATAATACCTTTTTAGTGTTTGCAAAGTAAGCAATGTTTAATTGTAATGTATCAACGCGGTTCGATTTGTTTGGGTGTTGCAGGCAAAAATGAAGGCAACATCCATACATCAAAAAGCCGGGCAGTAGCATACCCGGCTTAAAAAGAAATGGTAATTTTATTTTATTGAATGGTATAGGTATAATAACCTGCACCGGTTAAATACAAAATAATTTTATGGGTACCTGCTGTCAGATTAATATTATCGCCACCGGGGTCTAAACTGCCATCGGCACCGGTATCGCCATAATTTAAGCCCCAATCGTGATTGGCGCGGAACTTAAACTGATCGCCTGCAGCTGCAGTAATGGTACCTGACCAGGTATTGGATCCTGCATCATACGTTAAATTAATATCATTGCTCCAGCCACTGGCACTAAAACTACCAATTACACTCCAGGTAGTTGCTGTAGCCGACCAGGTATTGTTATTGGTATTGGCCACAATATGGTAATAACCGCCGGCCGGAACGGTAAGGTTACCGCCGCTTGGACTTAAAGTACCACCACCACCATCGCCCAATACATTATTCCAATTGGGTGCGGTTGTGAATTTAAACTGATAGGAACCTCCGGAAGGAATGTTGATGTAACCATCGTAATTACCATCGTTTTTAGGAGAACCGAGGTTAGGTGCTGTAGCCGGTGTCCAGCCCTGATAATCGCCGGGAACCCATAACAAGCCAAATTTCTGTACAGGTACTACAGTAAAAGTGCCATGCTGAAAATCAACCGTAATGGTATAAATACCGGTATTCGCCGGGCCGGGAATATTATCGCTCAGATTGGCACCAAAACTACCGCCGGCACTTAATCCGGGAACAGTTTTATCGGCTACGGAATATTTATTGCTCCAGTCGCCATTTACAGGCAACAAAAGGTATTCAGCGCCACCATTCAAATAAAAATTACCCTGGTAGGTTACAGAATCGAGCATTTTGAATTGCTGTGCAGGTAATGGTACAGGATTGTTCCATGCTCCTGCTGTGGCACTTCCTACTAAAAAAAGCGTTTTAGAAGCAGGCGGCGTTACTTTGGGTGGAACTTTATATGTTGTAAAGTTAACCGTAACTACATTTGATTTCAGTTGCTCATTGTTATTGGCATAAGAGGAAGTAATTCTAAAATCAATTGGATATTTGGTATTGTATGCAAAGCCAAAGCCCAGCAAAATATTATTCAAATCTTTTGCTGTAAAAGAATAGCTGCGGGTAACATTCACCACACGGGTAACTTCTTTGGCAAAATTTCTGCCTGAAGAGTCGATTTCAACAATAAACTTCACATTAGAAGTATCAACGGAATAATTGGGATTTGTCCAGTTCAGTGTAAGCACTACTTTATCGGAATCGGCCATGGCAGGCGCAATGCTAGTAGCTGATGCACTTAATGTTACCACAGTGCCAGGCTTATAAGTAGGCAAACTTCCCACCTTATCGCAGGCAGTAAAAATTACTGCAAGCAGTAAAGAAAGATAGCTGAGTTTAAAAATTGGTTTCATATATTTATTTTTTCTTATTATCAATTGTTGTTTAGTAAACCTGTTCAGCAAGTTGAACGTATGTTATTGTTTAACAACTGTATATTTTCCTTTTTGAAAATCAACGGTAATGGTATACGTGCCCGCAGCAGTGGGGCCGGGAAAATTATCACTCAAATCATAACCAAAACCACCTCCGGTTTCTGTAGGACTTAATGAAGCTTTTGTGGCATATTTATGAGACCAGTCGCCATTTACCGGTATAAATAAATATTGGTTATTAGGACTGGTATTATCACCTCCTGACATTTGTACAGTAATGGTATATAATGTTGGCGTTACCTGTTTAAACTGCAACTGAGGCGTTGGTACCGGATTGCCCCAGGAATTTAATTTAGGATCGCCACCAATTAAAAATAATTTTCCTGATGTGGGTGGTGCTACTTTAGGAGGAATGGCATAGGGTGTAGCAGTAAATTTTAAAACATTAGAAACAAGGTTAGTAGCTTTTACTGAATTGATTGAAGCAGTTACCCTTATTTCAATATTGTGTTGTACACCTGCAGCAAGGCCTAACTGATTTAATAAATAATCGTTAAACTGACTTTGCGTAAACGTTATACTTAAATCGGGACTAACGGATACTGTTTGACGATTAGGATTGGTAAAATTGGAACCTGTTGTATCTATTTCAATTAAGTAAGATACATTTTGAGAACTAATGCCCGATGTAAATATATAATTGGGATTAGTCCAGTTCAATGTCAGTGCCGTATTGCCGGCGGTAGCATAACTCAATGGAATGTTACCTGTTACCGATGCTGTTAACACCGGAGCAGTGCCACCCTGAAAGGTATCAATGGCATCATCTTTTTTACAAGATGCAAACAATGCCATGGCTACACCGAAGATGAGGAGTTTGGCAAGTAATGTTTTCATTTTTGTATATTTTAAAATGTTTATTTATAAAGGATATGCTATTGCTGTTTGCTGTTTCCTTTGATAAATGTTTTTAAATAAATTTCTGCATTTTAAGCATGCTGCCGACATTTTGTGAAAGGCCGGTAGCCTGAAAATTAATATCCCGGATTTTGTGTTAAGTTGGTATTAGAAGATACATCTGATGAAGGCAATGGATACAGGTTTCTGTAATTGCCTACAGATGTTCCAGTTGGCACGCCACCTTTCCATGGCCATAAATAAGCTGAAGTGGTAAACTTGCCATAGCGAATTAAATCTGTTCTTCTAAAGCCTTCCCAATACAATTCACGTGAACGTTCTGCCAGAATAAAATCGAGTGTTAAATCGGAAGCACCAATATTGCCTGCTGTACTGCCACCATAAGCACGGGTACGTAATTGATTGATATAGGTTAATGCCTGCGTGGTGCTGCCACCTGTTCCACCGCGTAATACCGCTTCAGCATAAATCAAATACATTTCAGGCAAACGAAATAAGGGAATATCAACGTCCGCAAAAGTTGGATTGGAACCGTTGGTACCCGATGTTAACACATTCGGCGAAGTTGGCCTTGTTTTATTGATAAATTTCTGTACGGCATACCCATCGGTAAAAGTGGTAAGAGAATTGATGTCTAAATTCTGACCATTGGTATAAAACTCAGCTCTTTGGTCAGCATTGCCATTGGGATCGGGGAATAAATTCACCAGACTTTTAGTGGTGCGCATACCGGCCCAGGCTGCATCCAGTCCATAATCGCCGGCATTCATGCTGCCGCCTAATGAACCATGGCAAAGGAAGGTAGAACCACCATAATTTTGAGTTTTTAATCCATCATAATTAATGGTAAAAATAAATTCGTTGGTATTTAAATTATTATCGGCTCGCATTAACCAACGATAATCGGACATTAAACTATAGCCTGCATTAATTACTTTAGTAGCATAGGCAATTGCATCGGTATATCGAGCAGTTCCGGTATACACCTGTGCATTCAAATAAATACGCGCCAATAAAGCCTCAGCTGCTGCTTTATCGGCCCTGCCATATTGGTTGGTTTTAGGAGCAGGCAAGCTGGAATCGCAGGCTTTTAATTCAGATTCAACATAGTTGAATAAATCAGCTCGTTTAATTTGTTTGGGCAGAAATGAGCCGATGGCATCTTTCTCGGTAGCAAATGGTGGATTACCAAATAAATCCATGAGTACGCTATATTGATAGGCTCTTAAAAAGCGTGCCTCTGTTCTAAAGCTGCGAATATTATCTGCATCGGTTCCGGTAATGCCCCTGGCAGCCAGATTCGCATCAGAAGCCTGATTGATGAAGTTGTTGCATAGGGTTATTTGATAAAAAGAACGATAATACAAACCCTGCAACATGGGGTTATTGGATGTCCAGTTCATTAAATGAAAATCTTGTAAACCCGGATCACCCCAGGCCACAACCGCTTCATCGGTACTCAACTCCTGGGCATTCCAATACAAGCGAAAGAAATCGGAAGTACCTTCATCAATTCCCTGAATATCGCCACTTCCTGCCGGCCCCTGATTACCGGTTAAAGCAAAGCTGCCATACACTTTTGCAGCCGCTTCTATATACCCCTGTGCGGTACTAAACACCTGATTGGCGGTAATACCATTGGTGGGGGTTAAGTCTAACTTCTTGGTACAGGAAATCATTACTCCTGCTGCCAACGTAGCCACCACTGTTATTTTAAGCAAATTATTTTTCATATATTATTTTTTATAATTGTAACAAATGCAATATGGATTAGAAATCTAAATTCAGGTTCAATACAAAAGTTCTGGGCCTGATATAGAAATTGTTGTCTATACCACCGTTAATTTCAGGATCAGTGCCTTTGTAGTCGGTAATCACAAACACATTCTGTACGCTGGCACCTAAACGCAAGCCCACGGTATTTTTAAATACTTTTCCGAAATTGTAACCTAAGAAAATATTATCCATTCTTAAAAAAGAGGCATTCTGCACATAATAATCAGATAAGTAATAGTTGGTACCATTACCGGTAAAGTTGGTATTTAACACATCAGATGAACCATTACTCAAATAACCCAATGGATTTAAGATATTCTTCATGGTACCGGTGCTGGATGCCACATTGTTGTATAAGTAATTACCCAGGTTGGCACGCATAGAAAAACCACCATTCCATTTTTTATAATTCAAATTGGTATTAAACCCTAAGAATACACGAGGATCGGCATATTTATAACGATATAAATCGCTGGCAGTAATAATACCATCTCTGTTTAAATCGGCAAATAAATTTTCAATGGGTTTGCCTGATTTATCGTAAATCTGCTTGTATACATAAAATGAACCACGCGGATAACCTACTGAGTTAATTAAGATAGTATTTCCGGTTCCTCCTGAAATACCACCGTATAAGTTACCGGGATAATTTGGATCATCAGAAATGGTTAACTTGGTAATTTTGTTTTCGTTGTAAGTAATATTAAAACCTACATTCCACTCCAAATCTTTGGTTCGTACCGGTGTGGCATTAATGGTAAATTCCAAACCTTTGTTTTCCATATCACCTACATTGGCCACAATTTGGTTAGAGAAGTTGGTACCTGCAGGTTGGTTAATCAGGTTCAGCAAATTGGTGGTTTTTCTATAATAGTACTCAATACTACCGGTAATACGATTGTTAAGAAAACCATAGTCTAATGCAATATTGCTGGTAGCAGTTTGTTCCCATTTACGATTGGCATAATAACCACCCGGACGGAACATTTGGTAATAGGTATTGCCAAATTGATATTGAGCGGTTGCATTACTTAAACCATAGTAAGAAATATAATCGTAGTTACCAATACCATCCTGCTGGCCGGTAATACCGTAGCTGGCTCTTAATTTTAAATCGGACAATGCATTGACATTTTTCAAGAAGTTTTCCTGATTAATTTTCCAGGCAACAGCTACAGAAGGGAAATTACCCCAACGGTTGTTCGGACTAAAGCGGGAAGAACCATCGCGGCGGAAAGTAGCTGTTAGTAAATATTTATCAGCATAGGTATAATTCAATCGGCCGAAATAAGAAATAATGGTATTCTCGGGCTTATCGAAAGGATAAGTAGGATCTGAGTTAGGTGCTTTTACACCATTGGCAGAATAATCGGCATAATTGTAATTGGTGGTTAAATAATCGTTGTACTCATAACCGCCCATTACGTCAATTCGGCTACGTATTGATTTCAAATCTTTTATATAATTCAGATAAAACTGTAAAAAGGTATTAGAATTGGTTTGTTTGTATTGATTGTTAATTCCGCTATGGTAATTACCATTACCATCTACAAAACGTTTGTAGCTGGCAGCAGCACTATCCGGTACATAAATGGTTCCTTCGCCCTGAGAAATATCGTAACTTAAATTCAGTTTGGCATGTAAGTCGGGCAGGAAGTGTACTTTATAATCAAACTGTGCACTACCAATGCTTCTTTGTACGGTACTTTTATCATTGCGCATCATTAATAAGCCCAAAGGATTACGTGGCGCAAGCCCCTTTAATCCGCTGATGGATGTAGGATCTAACCATTCCCAATATCCGCCAAAACGATTACTGCCCGAATAAATAGGTTGTGTTGGATCGAAATTAACCGCAGCACCAATAGCGCCCTGGTTCGCAAAGCGGCTTTGGCTATAAGTACCTAACACACTTAATTGAATGTTTAAATGATTATCGAATAAATGCGGATTTAAATTAACACTTAAAGAAGTTCTTTTTAAGTTATCGGTTTTTAAAATACCATCCTGATTTAAAAAGCCTGCTGAAATTCGGTAAGGCATATTTTTTAAAGAGCCCGACATACTAAGTTCATTATTTTGACCCAAAGCAGTGTGGTAAATTTCTTTTTGCCAATCGGTATTGGCGTTACCCATTAATGCTTTTTGTGCAGCACTACCATTGGCATTCACATAAGCGCGAAACTGGCCAGGGCTTAACACCGGTACTTCTTTAGTAGGAGTATACACTGATAACTGTGAGGTAAAGCTGAATTTAGGTTTGCCTTTTGAGCCGGTTTTTGTAGTGATGATAATAACGCCATTTGAGCCACGTGCACCATAAATAGCAGTTGCAGAGGCATCTTTCAACACCGTAAAACTCGCTATATCATCCGGATTAATTAAAGAAAGTGGATTGGCTTGTCCGGAAATTTGGTTATTCGACAAGGGTACACCGTCAATTACAATTAAAGGATCATTACTGGCATTTAAAGAGGCACCACCGCGAATGCGAATGGTACTACCTGCACCCGGTGCACCACCATTTGAGGTAATTTGAACACCGGCAGCTTTACCCATAATTAATTGTTCGGGTGTGGTAATGCTACCCTTGTTAAAATCTTTTGCGGTAAGATTAATTACCGAACCGGTTAAATCTTTTTTACGGCTGGTACCATAACCAATTACTACCACCTCATTTAATGAAGTGCTAATAGCCGACAAACCGATACTCATTTCACCTGCTTCAACAGGTACCTCACGTGTTGCAAAACCAATGCTTGAAATGGTAAGCGTTTTGGCATCGGCAGGTACTTTTAACTTAAATAAACCATTGGCATCGGTTGCGGTAGCAATCTGCGTGCCTTTTACGGCAACAGTTACACCGGCTAACGGACTACCATCTTTCACATCGGTTACTTTCCCGGTAACCTCCTTGTTTTGGGCTAACGCAGGCACACTAAAGGCAAACAGGGCCAGCGTAACAGCAACAAGCAGTCGTTTTAAATTCATAGTTGTATGTTTTCTGTTTTTTAAGAAGTAAAAAAGTTGATTTATTTCGCTAATAAAAATTGTTGCACTTTTCGTTGTCCGTTTTGTTCCATCACCAAAAAATACACACCATTCGGCATACCCGCACTACTAAACCCGTTTGAATACAATGAAAGCGTTTGAGTGCCTTTGGGTTTAAATCCATTCCATATATTCGCAATGTATTGCCCATCGGTATTCAACACATCTAACCTTACCACACCGCTTGTGGGCACTTGAAATTGAACTGTGGCTGAAGTTCCTGCAGGATTAGGCATTACCTGCAACTGCATATTATCTGTTGGGTTACTTACAGGGGTTACTGCCGTTACTACCGTATTATTTACATTTTTATTGGTGTATACATAGTACTCACCGGGTTGTAGGGTTATATTATCTGCACCACCGGATGCCGTAATTGTTTTGGAGGATAAATAGCTGTACCAGGTACCTGCAGATGGAAAGGTAACAGTAGTGGATTGCTGACTCACATCAAAATTGCCTACAAATACCACACTCAATGAATCGCCGGTTACAATTAACTGTTTAAAGGCATTTCCTAAATTATTACTAATGTTTTTAGGAGCCGTGAATGTTGAACTGTATACCGGATTGGTTCTTAGCTTAAACAATTGTGCATATACATTATACAATGCTAACCGATTGGGTTGGCTGTAATAATCCCACCGAAGGGGTTTAGGATCGGTACGGCAACCACCGGTAGCATCTACCGTTCCATTGGGGCAGGTATTTATGCTATAATCATAGCCCAGTTCACCAAACTGCCACAACATTTTAGGGCCTGGTATCATCGCCCATAATGCGGTTGCCATGGCATTGCGTTTTAAACCGGTAGCAGTATCTTTTATGGCATAACTTCCATTGCTATTACCATATTGTTCATTTTTATACATTAGCCTTTCTTCGTCATGGCTTTCCATGTACGTAATCAGGTTGGGTTGGCTATAACCGCGATTGGTATATACACCATAACTTACATCCCAAGAGGGGTTGCTATAACCCATGGTAGCCTGATTGAAATTGCTGTTTAAATTTCCCCAAATCATCATGCCGTAATTGGCTTCTACCTGTTCTTCTGAATTATCGGCAAACATTTCTAAAATACAGTATGCCCCTTGTGAAACAGATTGGATTTTATCGTAAATATTTTTCCAAGTGGCTACTCTGGCGGTATCATAATTGCCCCAGGCTGCCACATTACAATTGTTACCAAAAGCATCGCAGGTGTTTTTTTGGGTAAAGCCTTTGGCCAAATCCCATCTAAACCCATCAATTTTATATTTGGTAAGCCAGTAAGTAATAACGCGATTTCTAAAATCGATGGTAGCCTGACTTTGGTGATTGAACTGATACCCTACATTATAAGCATGTGTGGGGTATTGATTAAACCATGGGTTATTGGCAGCAGGAATATTTTTTACCGGATCCCAATACATTTGCACCATGGGCGAAGAGCCGAATGAATGATTCATCACCATATCCATAATAACGGCTATGCCTTGTTGATGACAGGCATCTATAAATTGTTTCACCGCTGTTTCAGTGCCATACACTTTATCGGGTGCAAAGTAAAAATTAGGATTATAGCCCCAACTGCTGTATCCTTCAAAATTATTGAACGGCATTACTTCAACGGCATTCACACCGAGGCGTTTTAAATAACTCAAAGTATCCTGTAATCCCTTCCAGTTTTGTGTAGCAGTAAAATCGCGAATCAGCAATTCATAAATCAACAAATTGCGTTTATCGGGCCGGGTAAAATTGGTTACCTGCCAGTTGTAAGCAGGTTTAGCAGTTTGTAAAACACTCACTATTGAACCTATAGCATTAGCCGGAAATGGTTTTAAATTAGGATAAGTAGTTGAAGGTATTTGTGGATCTACATTTTTATCCAATATTTTTTCTGCATTGTAATCGGCCACAGTTAAGCTACCATCTATTTGATATTGATATGCATATTCCACACCCGGTGTTAAACCGGTTAAGCGAATCCAAAACCGCAAGCTATCCGGTGTTTCATTCATCTGATAGTTTAAAGATGGTGTCCAATTATTGAAATCGCCCAGTACAATAATTTTATTCTTTTTGGGCGCATACAATACTAATGTGGCTGATGTATCGCCGGGTTCATAATTAATACCATCAGTAACGCCTGTAGGCAATGGTGCAAAGTTTGTTCCGCCTGAAACCAAAAAGCTTACCGTATCTCTCGAAAATACCGAACCGTTATATGCTTCAGCCATAATGGTTTGTGTACCCGCTGCAGCAATAGTAGGTGCGGCAGATAATTGGGTAACAGCGCTATCGTGCGCAATGGCAGTACCGTTATAATAAATGGTAAGGCGTGATGGCAGACTGGCTTTTGCATTGATATTCAACACATCACCCACATTTTTTGTAACCGGCTCAATGATGGGTATATAAGTAGGTTGTTTTAAGGGTGTATCAATTCTTGCATACAATCCATTATCATACACCGGGATATACATATCCGAACCATCGACATTGGTTTGTTTAATACTGCCATTGCCATTTCGAAAAAGAATGGCAATTTTTAGAATCTTTTCAGAAGGATTGGTGATATTAAAAAATGATCGTAAACCACCGGTAATGGTATACCGCCACAAATTGGTACCGGCAGCTGGTGCATTGGCAGCAGGGTTGGTGGTGCCCCAGGTAAAGGGTACATATTTCCAGTCTGATGATGATGTGCTTGCAGAAGTAATTACACCAATATGTACATATACATCTGTAGTAGGTGTGTAATTCAACAATCCCTTGTTTCCTTTGGTTGCATCACAGGTAATGGTAACAGCAGCACTGGTATCCTGAATAAAAGCAGGCAACCATCTCAATAGTTGTGCATCCGCTGCTATACCGGTAAAGAGTAATATCCAAGCAAGTAGAAGTCTTTTCATATGGTTCAAGTTGAGCTGCAAACGTTTGCGGCAATGTGTACGAAAAACACATTGCTACACAAATTTGTGTACTTTTTACACAATAGAAAAATTTTTTTAACGATTTTTTCCGATAAAGTTGAAAAAAATGAGGATAAGCAGTAAAAATTGGCCTTTTACAAAATGTAAACAGCAAACGATTGCGCCTTTACTTAAATCATACTTGGAACTTGGTGTTTCTTATCTTTAATGCCATTTGTTTTTTGTAAGCTTTTGGTAAAAAGTAATTTCAGGCAACAACTGCTAACGATTAAACCAATAACATGGCCTTTACGAAACCAAAACTCAGTTTCTGGCAAATCATTAACATGAACGTAGGATTCTTTGGAATCCAGTACAGTTTTGGTTTACAGCAAACTGCCATTAACCCTTTATACACTTTTTTGCATGCCCGACCGGAGGAATTACCCTTACTCAATTTGGCAGGCCCCATGACGGGATTATTGATTCAGCCCTTAATTGGTGCTATTAGCGACAGAACCTGGCATCCACGGTGGGGTAAACGAAAACCATTTTTTTTAATCGGTGCTATTTTCTGCAGTTTAACATTATTTGCTTTTCCCTTTAGCCGCAGCTTATGGATGGCAGCCGGTTTATTGTGGATTTTAGATGCCGCCAATAATACGGCTATGGAGCCTTATCGTGCTTTTATAGCCGATAAACTACCCGAGAGACAAAGAGCAATGGGTTTTTTAACCCAAAGTTTCTTTACAGGCCTTGGTATTACATTGGCTAATTTATCGCTGGGCTTTTTTAAAAACATCATTACCGGTGAAAGCACCACCAGCGATGGGCGTTCCGGCATTCCCTATTGGGTATTCGGTTCTTTTTTTGTGGGTGCGATTTGTTCAATTGTAAGTGTAGTATGGTCGGTTAGTACTACCCCCGAAATACCGCCCACAGCCGAAGAATTAGCCGAACTGCAGGCAAAAAAATCAGGCTTTTTAGCTTCCATGAAAGAAATATTTTCGGCCATTGGCGATATGCCTCGTATTATGTGGCTATTGGCATTAGTGTACTTATTTCAATGGTATGCCATGTTTTGTTATTGGCAATTTGTATCGCTAAGCATTGCCCAATCGGTTTTTCATACCACCCCAGATGGTAACCAGGAATTGTATGAACAGGCCGTTGTATGGGCGGGAAAAGTAAATGGATTTTACAATATTGTTACCTTTTTGTCTGCATTTGGTTTAGTATGGTTAGCCAAAAAAATCAGTGCCAAATATGTTCATATACTTTGTTTGCTCATGGCCGGAATTGGCCTGCTCATTTTTCCGCACATTGCACAAAAAGAATTATTGTTTATACCAATGATTGGATTTGGTATTGCATGGGCCAGTATGATGGGAGTACCTTACATTATGGTGGTGGGCAGTATACCCAAAGAACGTTATGGGGTGTACATGGGCATTATTAATATGATGATTGTAATACCCATGATTTTACAAACTACCACATTTGGATTTGTGTACCACTGGTTACTGTCTGATAAACCCACTAACGCTATAGCCTTTGCGGGAATATTGTTATTACTGGCTGCTGTGGCTACAGCTTTGATAAAAAGAGAAAAAATAGAGCATGATCAATTAGTTCCTGCAGCATCGGGTGGAGGGCACTAAACAGCTCAACATAGTTGGGAACGTTGCGATGAGTGACACAACAGGCGATGCCATGAAAAACAAAAACTGACTTCATAAAATAAAAAATATGCAACCCATTATTTGTATAGGAGAAGCATTGATAGATATGATTTGTACCGATAAAGGAAAAACCTTGGAAGCCGGAAAACATTTTCTAAAGAAAACGGGTGGAGCACCTACCAACGTAGCAGCGGCTATTGCAGCGCTGGGGGGCCGGGTACAATTAGCAGCCAAAGTGGGCCATGATCCTTTTGGGCAACAACTCATTCATACCATGCAACATTTTGGCGTAGATACCCAATGGATGCATACCAGCAATGAGCATTTTACCACTTTTGCATTTGTTTCATTAAAAGAAGATGGTGAGCGTGACTTTGTTTTTAACCGCGGTGCGGATGGCTATTTGCTGGAACAGGAAACCCATGGAATGCTTACTAGCGATACCGGCATTGTGCACTTTGGGTCTGCCACTGCATTTTTACCGGGCCCCTTACAACAAACTTACCGCACCCTTTTAAAAGAAGCCAAAGCAAAAAATTGTTTTGTAAGTTTTGATCCCAATTACCGGCATTTGCTTTTTGCGCAACAACAACAAAGTTTTATTCATCAATCGTTGTACTTTTTACAAGAAAGCAATTTTTTTAAGGTGAGCGATGAAGAAGCCATGTTATTATCGGGCTGCAGTTCTGTTGCCGATGCGGCAAATTGGCTGGCTAATTTTTCAAATGCAGTATTCTGTATTACTTTAGGCAAGGAGGGTACGTTATTGTGCTATCAAAAACAACAAATTACCATACCCAGCATACCCATTGAAGTGGTGGATACCACCGGTGCAGGCGACGCGTTTGTTGGCGCTGTATTATACCAGTTAAGCTGTGTAGAAAAAAACAACATGATGCAACTAAACATCAACAACTGGCAGGAAATTGTTATCAACGCCAATAAGGCCGGTGCCAGAACCTGTGCCTACATGGGCGCGATGGAGGCATTTAAACATTTGAATAGTGATATTTTTAAAGCTTAAATTTTTTCATCCTATAAATTAAACCGGCAGTGTATCAAAAAAATTTACACAATAAGATTGTTGAACTACTGCAGCAACAATCATTAGATATTTCAAAAAAAGACAGTGCATTTTTTGCACGTTTTATTGCCAATGCAACAGCTATAGAATCATTGTATCTGCAGTTATATGCGCAACATCCACAATGCGATATCATTTGGCAGCAGTTGATGCAGTTAATCATCACCGCTTATCAACAACGCCCCCAACCCTTTCTGGAAAGAGATACCAAAAAATTACAACAGGAGCATTGGTTTTTAAGTAATCAATTGGCAGGAATGAGTTTATATGTGGACCGATTTTGCGGCAACTTGCAAAATTTGCAAAACAAATTGGATTATTTTACTGAATTAGGCGTGAATGTGCTGCACCTGATGCCATTGTTCGAAAGTCCGCTGCATGAAAGTGATGGCGGATATGCCGTATCTAATTTCAGAAAGGTAGATGAACGTTTTGGTACTTTGAAAGATTTGCAACAGTTACAGCAAAAAATGCAAAAACAGGAAATGTATGTAATGCTCGATATTGTTTTGAATCATACTTCTCACAAACACGAATGGGCAGAAAAGGCAAAACAGGGAGATGAAAAATATCAGCATTTTTATTACATGTTCAACGATCGGCATATACCCGATCAGTATGATGCATCTATGCCGGAAATTTTTCCCGAATCAGCACCCGGAAATTTTACGTATGTGCCTGAATGCAACAAATGGGTAATGACTGTTTTCCATCAATACCAATGGGATTTGAATTATAGAAACCCCGAAGTGTTCATGGTGATGTTAGACAATATATTTTTTTATGCCAATTTGGGTGTAGATATTTTACGCATTGATGCGCCTGCATTCATCTGGAAAGAAATTGGCACTACCTGCCAAAATTTACCGCAGGCACATGCCTTGCTGCAACTGATAAAATGTTGTGTGGAAGTAGCCACCCCCGGCATGGCATTACTGGGAGAAGCCATTGTTGCACCTAAAAAAATTATGCAATATTTTGGAACAGGATTATTCATTGCACATGAATGTGATTTTGCCTACAATGCTACGCAAATGGCTTTGCAATGGGATGCATTGGCCACACAGGATGTTCGGGTAATGCTGGCAGCACAGGAAGATTTGGTAAAAAAACCATTTGGCACATCGTGGATAACGTATACTCGTTGCCACGATGATATTGGACTGGGGTATGAAGACAACAGTATTCGTAAAGCAGGTTTTAATCCATACGAACACCGCCGATATTTAAAAAATTATTATTCAGGCAATATAGAAGGATCACCGGCACGTGGTGCTTTGTTTTCAGTGAATCCTAAAACACAGGATGCACGAATCAGCGGTTCATTGGCATCGTTGTGCGGTTTAGAAGCTGCACTGGCCAATCAGAATGCAGCAGCTATTGAAGAATCAATTGCCAAAATTTTGATGATGCAGGCACAAACTTTTTTTTTGGGTGGATTGCCCATGTTGTTTTATGGAGATGAAGTGGGGTATACCAATGATTACAGCTACCTGCATGATCCGGGCAAAAGTTATGACAACAGATGGATGCACCGTCCATTAATTGACTGGACTAAAAATGAAAAGAGAAAAACAGCAGGCAGTATTGAACACCAAATTTTTACGCAAACCCAACAACTACTACAAATTCGCAAAAAATTGCCTGTTTTAAGCGATTACAGTAATATCATCTGGTTAACTCCACACAATATTCATGTTGCCGGTTTTATGCGGGCTTATGGCAATCAACGTGTTTACGCATTGTTTAATTATAGTAACAAAGCGTCCTACTTAACTTGGTATACATTTAAAGAACATGGCCATATTCCAAAACAATTATTCAACCATATCAATCAGCAAGTGTATACCATTGGTGCAGATTATGAATATTTAATACTACCCCCATATGATATATTTTTATTAGAACCTTATGAAGAAAAACAATAGTTGCTTTCAATTATAGTCTCAGCCACAAATGGTTTTAGCGGCTGATTTTTGCATACCAAATGGTAATGGCACTGGCTATCAATACAATATTTTTAATGATGTATTGCCCGGTAAGTGTTAACACAAAGGCATGTTGCCAGGTATCCGCTGGCAAATAAATCAATGGCAGAAAAGTAGTAAACATGTGTAAACCAAAACATACAAATGCCAGTTTGGTTAATTTAGGAAACAACCATAAAATACCTACTGCCACTTCCACACTACCCAATAGTATTAAAAAAATATTAATTGAAATAAATCTTACTACTGTAATGCTGTGTAAATGTTGCACCAACGCTTCCGCCGGCGATACCTGTATAATTTTTAAATAACCAAACCAAATAAATACAATGGATAAAGCCAGTCGGTTAAACCAGATAATTGTATTAAAAACCTTAACAGCCGGAATTTTTACATCAGAATAAGTAGCAGAAGATACAGTTTGTTGTTGCATAAAAAAGGGTTTACATTTTAACAGAAAAAGAAATATAAAAAGTTCTTCCATCAGCCGGTAATATGCCGGGGCCAGGATAAAAAGTGATACGCTGACTGAAATAACTCAAATTCAACAGATTATTAATTCCGCCGGTTATCTGGTAATGTTTCAAAAAAGCATACCCTAATGTCCAATCCCACAAACCGAAAGAAGGAATTACACCTGTAACACCATTGGCACTGTTAACTGTATTTAAAGCATCGTTGTACGATTTATCTGTATAACTATATTGCATTGTAGTAGTGAACTGATGTAACAAAAACGACAGGCCGGTTTTATTTACCCATTGTGGCACATGCTCTACTGTATTGCCTTTTAAATTCACATTATCGCCGTTGGCATTTGATTCACCACTGATATAACGGGCATGGGTATAGGCTAATGAGTTAAACAAACGAATATCTTTTTGTTTATTATTACCATTCCATAGTGCCACCAATGAAACTTCGCAATAAGCCTCTATACCTTTAGCAACCGCATTACCGATATTGGTAGTATACAAAAAAGGGTTACCACTCGCATCACTTTTTGTAATAAGCCCTACCCTGTTTCCATAGTAAACACGAAACAAATCCATATCAAACTGCAATATATTTTTTAACCTTCCTCTATACCCCAAACTTATATCGTAACCCTTGCTATCTTTCAAATTTGGATCAATTACATCTACCCTATCGGCAGGCGTAATTTGTGAGTATAGATAAGGTCTGTATTCCTCCGAAATATTAGCATACAACTGCGTGGTTTTAGAAGTTTGGTATTGTAGGCCCGTTCCAAACAAAGGAAAATGTCTATTCCCATTATAAGAAACCGGTACACTAGCATGGTTGATAACACCAGTATAATCTGATTGTATTACCTCATACCGAAAACCCGGAGTTATAGAAAGCTTTGGGTTAATTTGAAAAATATTTTCAGCAAATACAGCTGCGTTATTGGTATGAAAGCGCAACATAGTACCATAAGGTGCTATTAATGACAAATCAAAATTACTACCCGTAGTACCCACACCTAATTGATCTCTTTTTGTTACTTCAGTAGACAAGCGAAAACCTGCAGTCAGTGTGCTTTTTACATTACCAATAGTATATCTATGCAGCAATCTGGCTTCAGTTGAAAAGCTGCTGTAATAATCACGATCAACCTGGCGGGGATTATACGTGCCTAACTGTTTATTGACTGTATCCGCAATATTCGGCGTATTAATATATTGAACACTATTGCGTTGCCCAAACAACGCATTGGAAATAACCTGCAATTTGGTGTTAGGTGAGAAAGCATATTTAAAAATAAGGGCAGGAATATTAATTTCCGGATTAAAAAAATTACGATTACGTAAAGATTGTTTTGGATTTTGAGCAAATTGTGCATCGGTTAATCCACCTGCAATTTGTTGAACATACTGCATACGCGAAAACTGAAATGCAATACTTCCTTTTTTATTAAAATGATATTCCATATTGGCATAGTAAGCATAATAGTTAAATGCCTGCGAAGGGCGCCATCCATTGCCATGCCGGTTATCATAATAAGCATAATAATTTATTTTACCTGTTATTCCACCAACTGCATTGTATGAATTGTAAAATCCATTGCTACCCGCAGTTTGGTTACTTTCTACAGCTATGGGTTTGGTACTATCGCCTTGCTTGATGATAAAATTCATCATGCCGCCATACTGACTGCCATACTGTAAGGCTGCAGAACCACGGACAAACTGAATTTCCTGCACGGCTTCTAACGGTAATGTATAATGATTTTCAGGATAACCAAAAATATCGCTATTGGTAATGTACCCATTTTGACGCATATTCATTTCAATACTTCGGTGCGAATCGGTTCCCCTTGAACCAATGTTTAATTGTGTACCGGCACCATCCATATCCCAACTGGTTAAACCGGGCACTTTTACAAAAACCTGCCTTACCATATTTTGTGCCAGATTGCCTTGTGTTGTATTAAGCCTGATGAGATTGGTTTTTTTACCTGCAAATACTGCAACACCTTTTAGATCGGGCAGAAATTGTACCGAATCGCGAAGGGTTGAGCTTACAATCACTTCCTGCAACTCATTTACGGGTATTGTATCATTGTTCATTAAATTTTCTTGGGCAAAGAGTTGATTATTGAAAAGAAAAAACAGTGTACAAAAAAATGCAACGTGTAATAATTTCATATCAGAATACATTTAAAAAATAGTATTACATTCAAAAAAAAATGTTTTATATTGAGTTTGATTTTTAAAAAATCCCCCCTTGTAGAAACAAAGGGGTAGGCTAGATGAACTTAATCGAAAACATTACATATTTTTATTCGGCGCCATCCTGTTTTGCACGCAAAACAGCATAATTGCCTACTTTACTACCCACTACTAATCCGGTATCACAATCTACTTTATAATGTATGCCCCCTTCTAATCTTGACATGGAAGCCTGATTGGCCATTGCCCAATATTTGCCAGCCTGTTCAGGTACAATATGTGCCAAAATAGTGGCGGCAGCACCGCTAAATGTAGAATGGCCGGAGATATAAGATGGAAAATTAGGTATGCCTGTTAATGTTTTAATGGCAGGATTCATTTGTGTAGGCCTTGGATTAAAATAATAATATTTTACATCCCAACATACAATGGCTGCATCCATTAATGCCATATTCAACAAAGCATAATTCCTTGCCCAACGTACTTCGCTAAAATTCTTGGTGATAAAATCCTGCGCTGCAATGGCATCCCAGTGGCCCGGAGGTGTAAATGTACCAACCCCGTCAGCCCAAAATTGAACATGCTGTATATTTTCACGTGTGGGCGATTTGATTTTATTATAAACAATAGCAGCGGCATCTTGAACAGCCTGGCTATGTGTAGCAGGTGGAGGTGCCGGACGGAAAGAGGGTACCGTTGCAGCAGGAAATAAAAATGGTGTTACATTTCCAAACAATGGCAACATGGGTGGTCGTTTGGGAGATTCTAAGCTATACCAGGGTATCTCACCTTTAGCCATTGCAACCGTTTCAAAATTTTTCCAGTCGGTGGAGGTGCCTACGGCTTTACCGGCATTATCGGCTTTAGCC
>NZ_LUHG01000054.1 GCF_001623405.1 Hydrotalea flava | reverse complement strand
TTTCTTATAAACACTTCTGAAAGATAAAAAATTACGCTGGGACACCCAAGACACCAAAAATAAAATAAACAAATAATTGATAATCAATAACTTAGAAAAATATCTATTTAATGGCGAGGAAAACAGGGGTTATTAAAGAAAACAATGTTACAAGAGTACTTGCCAGGGATGATAAAGGATGTTTTCACTTTCACCCCATTTCATTAACACTAGGAAAAAGTTGGTCTTTTTCGAATGGATTTATTTCTATAAGTGATTAAGGAGAGGAGATTCTAAAAAATTTGTTGTTTTTAAATAATTATGAAATTGGCAATGTGAATGTAATAGATGGTAGTTTCCCTATTACATTAATTCTACATTTTAGCAATTAAAAAAATTTTCTTATGTTTAAATTGATTTTAAATCATTTTTGTCCGACAAAACTTAACTTAAAAATCCCTGTAATCCTTTGCTTCAAAGGATTACAGGCTAAAAAATGATTGTTTCAAAATTTGGGGAAGTACCCCATTGTTTTTATGGAGAAAATGCAAAGGATGCGTTGTGCGTTTTTCTCCAGGCTTTATAGGTGTCTTTTATAAATTCCAATAAACCTACATAGCTCATCAGGTGTAGCCTTATTACTGTAATCATATGCTAGGACAGACAATCCCCCTTAAATTGTATTTCTGTTTTACTAATTCGCTGTAATCAATTCCGTATTGTTCAGCATACTTTAAAGCATGGTTTTTTATGAGTTGTGAAACCTGGACATTAAGCCCGTAGCTTCTTAATATTTCGGCTTTACGCTCCCAGTCGTCATGAGCATCAATATCTGAATAAAGTATTACTGTACGCCCTTGTATACGCTGCATTTATTTTTATCCGTCCATTTACAATCATCGTTTCCGCCTGTGGCAATACATACGCTATCGGGAAAATACGGGGCTGTATAAATGAAAGGTTATATTTCTTTTTATCTCCGTGGCTTGAATCCATTGGTAAAGGAGTTTGTTTTGTACAGTTACTTTCCTATACAAAACTTTCCAAAAATAGTTCCAAGAATATCTCTGTCGGTTTCAATTTTACCGGTAATCACTCCAAGAAAGTGCAAACAACGCCGTATATCCAATGCCAATAAATCGCCGGGAATATTTTGTTCTAATCCCTGTTTTACTTCGTGTAACGCATTGGCTAATTCCTGTAAAACTGCGAAATGACGGGCATTGGTAACAATGGTATGCTCAAAATCTAATGAACCGCCCGTTACCATATTAAAAAGTAATGTTTTTAAATTTTCTATTCCGTTTTGTTGCAGTGCAGAAATATAGTGTATGTTTTGAATTGGAATATTTGAAAATTTTTGCTGCAATAATTGAACATTGGTAGTTGATATATCGCACTTATTACCAACTGCAATGCATTGATGTTTTAAAAGATTCCATTGGTCTATTTGATTCAGTACTTCATTAACGGGATCATTCACATCAAAAATAAATAAAACAATATCGGCCTGTTCTATAGCCTTTCTGCTACGTGCTATACCGATGGCTTCAATTTCATCGGTAGTATGCTGGCGTATACCGGCCGTATCAATTAATTTAAACAAAACACCCTGTATATTTAAAGTTTCTTCTACCGTATCACGGGTTGTGCCAGCAATGGCGCTTACAATAGCTCGCTCTTCATTTAAAAGCGCATTTAGCAATGTACTTTTGCCAGCATTGGGCTTACCCACAATGGCAACTTTTACACCATTTTTAATCACATTTCCAAGGGTAAATGAATGCAATAACTGTTGGGTTTTTGTACTAAGTTGATTCAGCAAATCAATTAATGCACTTCTATCGGCAAAAGCTACATCTTCCTGACTAAAATCTAACTCCAATTCAATTAATGCAGTAAAATGAATCAATTGTTCTCTCATTTCATCTAATACATGCCTGAAGCCTCCTTTTAAGTTATGCAATGCTGCTTTGTGCGCAGCCGCCGCATTGCTGGCAATCAAATCAGCTACGGCTTCTGCCTGCGTTAAGTCCATTTTCCCATTTAAGAAGGCACGTTGTGTGAACTCCCCCGGCATGGCAGGAGTAGCACCATTTTTTACACACAATTGTATAACAGACTCTAAAATGAAAGAAGAACCATGGCAACTAATTTCAACAGTATCTTCTCCTGTATAACTTTTAGGCCCTTTAAAAAGGGTGATTAATACCTCATCAATTGTATTGATTCCATCCGTAATTTCTCCAAAATGAGCGGTATACCCTTGTTGTAGTGATAAATCTTTGCCGTTAAAAATTTTATTCGCTATAGCAATTGCATTCGTTCCACTTAATCGGATAATGCCAATTGCACCAGAACCTGGCGGTGTAGCCAAAGCTACAATGGTAGTATTATAATTCAACTGATGTTGCATACAATGTTAATGAAGATGGGATACAAATTAAATCATTATAAAATTATCAGTGCCGGGAAATAAAAAACCTGCAAATTTTCATCTGCAGGTTTTTTAAAAAATTAAATTGAGGTATATTTATTCATCTGCCACTACAAAAGTGATACTTTGACGTTGGCGATAAATTACATTTCTGCCATTTTGAACAGCAGGTTTCCAGTTAGGGCTTTTTTTCAATACACGAATGGCTTCTTCTTTTGTACCATAACCGGGATCGTTTTCAGCTTTAATATCGCTTAATGCGCCGGTTTTATCTACAATAAAACTTACAACAACAGTGTATTTACCGGGAGGCGCCCCATTATCAACAGGTACACTACTATTTAAATTACGTTCCAGATATTTTTGCCATGCAGCCAATCCACCGGGAAATTCGGCCTGAATTTGTACTACGGTAAAAATTTTGTCGTAATCTTCCTGTTGTTTGGGTGCTTCCACCACACCGGTACCTTTGTTTTCAACAACAGGGGCAACAATTCCCATATCTTTTGCACCTTCCTGATTAATGGTTCCAATTTTAGTGTCTTCTAATTTTGCAACTTCCGGAGGTGGTTCTTTCACCTGCTCATCTTTTACAATTTTAGGCGGGGTAAATTTGGTAATTTCCACTTTGGGTGGTTCCACTTTGGGTGGTGGTGGTGGCGGCGGTGGCGGTGGTTCCTTGGGCTTGTCGGTAACATTTGCCAGGGAAACATCCTGTACCAGTATTTGTGTTTTAGCCTTTTTGGTTGAATTTCCCAACACCGTAAGCAGTAAGAACAGCGCAGTAAAAGCAAGCATAAAAATTACACCGGTAATGATTCGCTTGTTATAGGTTTTGCGCAATTCGTATGCCCCATATTCTTTGTTTCTACCATCGAATATGATATCGAGGAAATCGGCATTCATTACTTGTTTTGCGTCCATGATAATAAACTTTAAAATGAGATGCGGTTTCTAATTATTTTCACACCTTGTCTGAATTAATTTCCGGTTGCGGCAGCAGCCTGTGATTTTTGAACCAACTGCTCTTCTACCGGTGATATATCCACCAACGCATACCTTTTAATGACATTAATAGACATTTCATCCAATGCATCAACAACGTTTTTATAAGTACACTGTGGTGATGGTTTAATCACGACCATTAAATCTTTTTCAGGTGTGCTTGCTTTTTTTCTTAAAATTTCTGCTCTAATGCCCTCATCACCATTACTATAATTAGCCGATTTAAAATTAGTTCCATTGGGAGCCAATTCACCTTCATAATAAAAAACGGTATTATCGCCGCCTAATAGAATGGTGAGCGCACCTGACTCTTTAATTTTATTTTGCTCATCGGGCTTATCTGCATCTTTTGGTAAAAAGAGCTTCATGGCCGTTGGCTGGCTCATGGTAGTGGTAAAGATGAAGAAGGTAATTAATAGAAACCCTAAGTCAACCATTGGCGTTAAGTCTACACGAGTAGACATTTTTTTACCTTTCTTGACGCCCGGGCCTTTCTTATGCCCCCCGCCCGAGGAGGTATCCATTTCTGCCATAACAGGATAATTTTAGAGTGAACAAATTGGGTTAAACTATATAGGTTTTATTCTTCGGTTCTTTGTCCTTTCTGTGCCAATTTCCATAATTCACTTCCGGTTGGAACTGCTTCGGGATTGGTTACCATTTCAAATTTTAACTGATCTGTTTTTTTAAAGGCATTAATCACACCCTCTATTGAAGGATACTTCGATTTATTGTCGCCTTTCAACAACAGGTTCATTTTTTTACCCTGGTAAGCATCTACTGCATAACGCATCCAATCTATCATTTCATTGGGCCCTTTTGTAGTATCCACCGGAATACCGGGAAGTGCATTGGCTTTGCGATCTGCTTCAGGCAAAGCTAAAAATGCTTTTAACTGACTGAAAGGAACACCGATGAACTGTGCATTCACAAAAGCATTCACATCAATTCCCAAATTCTTGGTATTGTTGATGGCATTGGCAATGTATTTTTTGGCATCCGGATCTTCTATCGAGAAGAATACTTTACCGTCTCTGTCTACACTTACCAATACAACATCTTTGGATGGTGCAACTTTAGAAGCAACCGACTTAGGTGTTACAATTTCAATAGCTTCAGGTGGTTTAAATTTTGTTGCCAATATGAAGAAAGTCAGCAACAAAAATGCCACATCGCACATAGCAGTCATGTCTACATTCGTGCTTTTTCGTGGTAACTTTGGTCTTGCCATTTTACTGATTTTACATTAATTCACTAATGAGATTCCGTTTTCCAATTTTTCCACAAACTTATTTATAGTTTGCAGCAAAACTTTGTGTTAATGTAAAGCCAGACTCGTCAATACCATAAGTAATACCATCAATTTTAGTGGTGAAGATGTTATAGAAAATGATGGCAATGGCTGAAGTACCGATACCCAAAGCGGTATTGAACAAGGCTTCAGAAATACCCACAGATAATTCACGGGCAGCATCACCACCGGCACCTTCTTCACCAAGAGAAGAGAACGCTTTAATCATACCTAATACCGTACCTAACAGACCTAACAAAGTTGCTACAGAAGCAATGGTTGATAGGAATACTAAGTTTTTTTCCAACATAGGTAATTCCAAAGCAGTTGCTTCTTCAATTTCCTTTTGAATATTCAGAATTTTTTGTTCAGTATCCAATTCTGTATTGGTAATCATTTCTTTGTACCTGCGTAAGCCGGCTTTCATAACATTACCAACAGAACCTTGTTGTTTGTCGCATTCTGCTAATGCTTTATCAACATCTTTATTGGCTAAGTGAAATTGTACTTTACGAATAAATTCCTGAATGCTGCCTTTTCCGGTTGATTTGGTAACAGTTAAAAATCTTTCAACTACAAAAGTTAATACAGTTAAAAAAGTTCCGATTAATAAAGGCACGATAATACCGCCTTCATACATTTTTGCAATAGGAACGGTTGATTTTGGTCCTTTATGACCAGGCCAAAACCAATGGCTTGGATCAGTATCAGGAAGAGAAAAATGATCTGGTGCGCCCAGATAAAAACGCCAAAAAGAATATCCTACAATAACACAAATTACAGGCGCAATCCATGAAATAGAATTACCTTTTCTTTTAGGGTGTTGTGCTGTTGCCGGTTTAGCAGCAGAAGCTGAAGCTGTGGGTTTAATGTCCGCCATGGTTCAATTGTTTTTTGGTTTTTAAATTACAGTGTTAAAAAGATTTCACAATTCTACTGAAAATTATTTTGAAAAAACAAAACAATGTTTCAAATTTTTTTTAGAGGCCTGTAAAATAGTTATTTTCATTAATGCTGCAAATTAGTTTTTCAATAAGTGCCATTATTTTTTAAATAAACAATCAAAAACTGCTTCAATCGGTTTGTTTTATAAAATTGAACCTGAAAAAGCCGTTTTTAAACCGCTCATCAAAAATTATGAAAAACACCTTTTTTTTCAAACCCTCTTGTTATCTTCAATCATTAAAATTTTAAATAACACTATATGAAGAAAACGTTATCTTTTATCTTGCTTATTTTAACCGGAACCTGGCTATGTGCACAGCAAAGGCCTGATACATCACGATTTCCAATACTGAATGGGCGAACAGCCGGAGCAGCTGCCGCAGCAAAACCAGCTACTGGTCCAAAGCCTTATAAAGAAGTAATTACCAACAAGGCCGTAACACAAAAAGGTTTATTTACGGTTCATAAAGTTGCGGATAAATATTATTTTGAAATTCCCGATTCAATTTTAGGACGTGAAATTTTAGCTGTAACCCGTTACAGCAAAACACCCGGTGGCGGCAGAAATTATGGCGGTGAATTGGTGAACCAACAAACCATTGAATTTGCAAAAGGCCCTGAAAACAAAGTATTTCTAAAAGTCATTACCTTAATTAATTATGCAGATTCTACCAATGAAATTTCAAAAGCAGTAGCCAATTCTAACTTAAATCCCATTGCAGCTGCATTTCCTATTGCTGCTTATGGCAAAGATTCTACCTCGTCTGTAATTGATGTAACTGATTTCTTTAAAGGAGATAACCAAGCAGTAAATCTTACTCCTGCTATTAAACGCAGACTCAGCCTGTCTATGCTGGCATCTGACCGTTCCTATATTGAAAGTATACACACTTACCCCATCAATACAGAAATCAGAACAGTAAAAACATACAATTCTACACCCAGCCCTGCCGGTGGATTTGGCGCCCCATCACCCATACCACAAAGTGAACCACTACCTGCTGCCATGGATGCGGGAGCCGTTACACTTGAATTAAACACTTCAATGCTGTTATTACCCAAAACACCTATGCATAAAAGGCTGTTTGACCCCAGAGTAGGCTTTTTTGCAGATGATTACACCATTTACAGTGATAACCAGCAAAAAGTAGATAATCAGGTTTTTGCTGTGCGTTGGAGGCTGGAACCCAAACCCGAGGACATAGATAAATACAAACGTGGTGAACTGGTAGAACCTGCCAAACAAATTGTATACTATATTGATCCTGCTACACCTAAACAATGGCGCCCTTATTTAATTGCAGGCGTTAACGACTGGCAAAAAGCTTTTGAAAAAGCCGGTTTTAAAAATGCCATCGTAGCAAAGGAATGGCCTGAAAACGACAGTACCATGAGTTTAGAAGATGCCCGTTATTCTGTTATACGGTATTTTGCTTCTGATATTGAAAACGCATATGGCCCCAATGTACACGACCCTCGCAGCGGTGAGATTTTGGAAAGCCATATTGGATGGTATCATAATGTTATGAAATTAGTGCACGATTGGTACATGATTCAAACAGCTGCCGTTGATCCGAAAGCCAGAAAAATGAAATTTGATGATTCGTTGATGGGCCAGTTAATTCGCTTCGTTTCTTCACACGAAGTGGGCCACACCCTTGGCTTGCGCCACAACATGGGCAGCAGCAGCAAAACACCGGTTGAATTACTGCGTAACAAAGCCTGGATAGAAGCCAACGGACATACTGCCTCTATTATGGATTATGCTCGTTTTAACTATGTTGCACAACCGGAAGATAATATCAGCGAAGCCGGACTATTCCCAAGAATTGGGGATTACGATAAATGGGCCATTCAATGGGGTTATACCTACACTGGTATTAACGATCCCAAAAAAGAAGAATTGGTTACCAACCAATGGGCAATCGACAGTCTTAAAAACCCCAGATTATGGTTTGGCGGCGAAGGAAGAAATGTTGACCCCAGAGCACAAACTGAAGACTTGGGCGACGATGCAGTTAAAGCCAGCAATTACGGTATTATGAACCTGAAAAGAATTATTGTACAATTGCCGGTTTGGACCAAAGAAGAAGCCGATAAATACCAGAATTTAAGCGATATATACCAACAATTAGTGGGTCAGTTTGCCCGATATATGGGCCATGTAACCAAAAATGTGGGCGGCATTGAAGAAACCTTTAAAAGTGTAGAACAAAAAGGCGATGTGTATACACCCACACCAAAAGAAAAACAAAAAGCAGCAGTTGCCTTTTTAAATACACAACTCTTCCAAACGCCTAACTGGTTGTTAGATAAGGATATTTTAAATAAGATAGCTTACCCAACCGCTAATGAAGCCATTCAAAACCTGCAAATCAGTGTATTGAACAGTTTATTAGATGCCGGCCGCTTGTATCGTTTAGAAACCAGCAGGAACCGATTTGGCAACAGCACATATGGTTTGGATGAAATGATGGATGATGTTCAAAAAGGTATTTGGAGTGAATTAAGCACCCAAAAACCAATTGATGCCTATCGCAGAAATTTGCAAAAAGCCTATGTAAGTAAACTGATTGATTTGATAGATCCTGCTAAATCAAATTCAGCCAACTTAACTGCAACAGCCAGAGGCTTCAATCTTTCTATTATTAATACCGCTAATACAGATGTACCTTCTGTAGCAAGAGGCGAATTGAAAAGTTTATTAGCCGCCATCAATGCAGCAATTCCTGCCACAAGCGATAAAATGAGTAAATATCATTTACAGGATGTTGCAGAAAGAATCAAAAAAGCGTTAGAGCCTAAGGCTTAAACACAGCGCTTTAAAACAATAAAAAGAGCTGCCGCCATTTAACCGGTAGCTCTTTTTATTTTCAACCAATTCATATAAATGCAATCAACTGCAATAACTTTGTGTAGCTACAAATAAACAATATGAAAAAAACTGGATTGTGTTTTACGATTTTTTGTTTAATAACCCACTTTGCCACAGCGCAAAATTTTTCAGCAGTTATTAAAGACAGTATGACCAAAGAGCCGGTTTATTTTGCCAGTATTACCAATTTAAATAATAAAAAAACAGTTATCTCTAACGAGAAAGGAATGTTTTCAATTGCCGCAAAACCTGGTGATATTATATCCATTGCTTCTATCAGCTATACATTTGATACGCTTCATATCAATATAAAATTATTACAGCAAGCCGGATACGTTATTTACCTGCATCCTCTTTCTAAAATGTTAGATGAAGTAACTGTCAGATCGCATAAAAGCTACTCTGCATATCAATTAGACAGTTTGCACAGAAGAAGAGATTTTTTTGCAACTACCAACGATTATACTTTACCAACAGTATCTAACGGCAATTCCGGTGTTGGTATGGGTATTAATATTGACCATTTTTTTGGGCTGGATAAACGAAAACGTGAAGCCATTCAACTCTTTAACCAAATGGAGCAGGAACATTATATTAATTACCGATTTAATCCAACTTTCTTAAAACAATATGTAACGCTGCCAACAAACTCGCTGCTGTTGTTTATGGAAACATACAGGCCAACTTATAAATGGCTCAGGCAGCACCCGCACCGGGAAGATTTAGTTTATTATATTAATGATAAATTGAAATTGTTTCTGAAAAAGTAACGCAAAAGCTTGAGCTTTACTCATATCGTAAAGCAACAATCGGATTTAATTTAGCAGCTTTTATGGCCGGGTACAATCCTGCTGCAAACCCAACCAGAGAGCAGATCACAATACCAATACTTACCCATAACCAGGGCACAACAAAACCGGTTTTCAATACCATTGAAAAAATATTACCAACCAAAACACCCAAAATAATTCCAAATATTGCACCCAATAAACTAATAATCATACTTTCAAATAAAAACTGCTGCCTTACATTTTTGCTTTTTCCGCCAATTGCCTTAATAAGGCCTACTTCACGGGTACGTTCATTTACCGAAACCAGCATAATATTCATTAAACCAATGGCAGCACCAATTAAAGTAATAATACCAATAGCTGCAGCCGCACCTGTAATACTACTTAAAAAAGTAATAAACAGTTCTGCAAATTTATCACTCTTTTCAATGGTAAAATTATCTGCATCTGTTGGCAGCAATTTTCTGATACCTCTGAAATGCGCTGTAGCTACGCCTATTGCAGGATCTAACATCGCTACATTTTCTACCATTACGCCAATAAAATACGACGGTGAGGCATTAGCTAAACGACGGGCACTGTTGTAAGAAGTTACCACTATATCATCCTGCCGCAATAAACCACTCGATCCCTTGCTTTTCAGCACACCAATTATACGGTAAGGTATTCCACCAACTTTTATAATATGATCAACAGCTGTTTCAGAATGATCGCCAAACAATTTTGTAGCAACATTGCTACCCAACAAACATACATTACGACCACTTTCCACATCCAAACTATTCAAATTTCTGCCAACTGCTACCGTAAAACCATTTACCGTTAAATAATTTTCATCACCACCCCAAACAGTTACAACGGGATTGGTTTTTTTATCGCCATAATAACACTCTACATTACCAGGCCCGCGCATATACACACTTACAATAGATGGGTATTGATAGGTTTGTTTAAAATAAACCGCATCTTCCCGCCGTATGGTTTTATCGAGGTTCGAAACTTTATCCTTCACTCCTCTTGCCGTTTTCTTTACACTTTGGTCTCTTCCAAAACGGATACGCGATTCTTTGTATTTTATTACAAAAGCATTGGCCCCCATCGATGAAAAACTTTCCCGCAAACTTTGATTCATAGCCTGAATAGCGGTAATAATTCCAATCAACGCCATAATGCCAAATGCAATAATAGCAACGGTTATACCGGTTCTCAGCTTATTTCCTTTTACCGTTTTAAATGCCAGATTAAATGAATCGGTTAACGTCATTAACAAGTTATTGTATTAAAATCATTCTAAAGATAAGGCGCAATCAGATAGTTTAAAACCAAAAAGGATAAACGTAGCAAAAAATAAACAGACGGTAATAGCAGCTATTTAGCCCTGTGGGTAATTTGAATCAATTTTAGGTAACCCGGCTTCTGCTATTTTGGGCATCGCCTGTTGTGTCACTCACTTGTACGTTCAGTTTTTATGGCAGCATGTTGCGTTGCTGTAACAGTTACTACTGATTAGATAAACATTGTGAAGAGAATTGATTAAAAACTAAAAGTAAAACCAGTTTAGAATAATGGTTGGGAACATGCCAATTAAAATAGTAACTACAGCAAGCAAAACCAGCATAAAGCAAAACCCTTTATTGAATGAATGCAATTCCGGATTGCCCTTTTTAAAATACATGGCCTGTATTACTCTGAAATAGTAAAAAGCACTGATAGCAGCAAAAATTACCGCAACAATTACCAACCAGGTTACTGAGCTGCCGCCGTATTTAATGGCAGATAACAACATATAATACTTTGCAAAGAACCCTGCCGTAAGCGGAATGCCTGTTAAGGATAAAAGAAATACGGTGGTGGTTCCGGCTAGTAACGAACTTTTTTGTGCAAGGCCATTGAATCCTTCCAGCGATATATCTTTCACTTTTTCCAACACGGCGAAAATGCCAATAGTAGCCACAGAGTAGGCCACAGTATAAATTAAAATACCTTCTTTAGCTACATCATTTTCGGCAAAAACCGCAAATAGCATAAATCCGGCCTGGGCAATACTGGAATAAGCCATCATCCGTTTTACGCTTTGTTGGAATACCGCGGTAATATTTCCAACCAACAAAGTGGCAATAATTACAACCGGTAAAATAATTTTCCACGACATACCCATCTCAACTGCCTTATTATCAAATAATCGTATAAATGCAATAAAACCGGCTGCTTTAATAATCGTTGCCATATATGAAGTAAAAACACCGGGTGCACCATCGTATACATCGGGCGTCCAGAAATGAAATGGAGCAGCAGAAACTTTAAAAGCAATGGCAATAAAAACCAGCACTAAACCCAATGGGTCTAATATGCCATACTCATTTGATACTGCAGAGGGTTTAAGGGCGTCTATTTCAAATCCGCCACGGGCACCATACATTAAAGCAATACCCATTAATAAAATACCGGTAGAAAATGAACCCATCAGGAAATATTTCAACGAGGCTTCATTACTTTTTAAATTCCGCTTATCAGCACCGGTTAGAATATATAAAGGAATGGACATAATCTCAATGCCCAAAAACAGCATTAAAAGCGAGTTGTACGAGGTTAAAATAGCTATACCGGCTAATGAAAAGAAAATTAATGCAAAGAATTCTGCACCATGCCGGCCATTGCCGATCAATGTAACATCTGAACCACTGATTAAAGTAAACAAAAATGTAGCAGCAAAAGCAAGTGTATTAAAGTACAAGCCAAATTTTTGAAAATTCAGCATACCATGCGTAGGAATATAAATACTAAAAATACCATAAGTATCAAAAATGTTGGCCAGTAAAACCACCAATAAAGCAGCCAGTGCCACATTTCTGATGGTTGATTTTTGTTGGGTGATAATGCCTGTAAACATCATTACAACACCCGCTACTGCCGAAAATATAATTGCGTTCATATCTTAAAATATAGTTATTCGCCCTGTTGAATTGTTCTAAATTGCATCAACTTTATTCGTAATAAAAACTTTTTTGTTTATACACTGCAACATCATTCTACCCAGAGTATGCTTTTCACTTACAGCCATTTTATTGCACCAATAATGCTTTCACTGTATCATTGGTTAAGTGTATCATTGGCTCGGGATATATACCAAAAAAGAAAATTACAACCACCAGTATCCATAAAATAAAACGCACATGTAGTCCTGCATCTACTGCATGGGTTGTTTGAATGGCTACTTCACCATAAAAAATTTTTTGTACGGTATTTAATGTATATACCGCAGTTAATATAATGGTAATCAGTGCAAAAATGGCTATTACCATATTGTATTGAAACAGACCATTAAACATTAAAAACTCGCCAATAAAACTATTGGTTAGCGGCAATGCAATATTGGCAAGTGCCATAATAACAAAAAGTATCGCTAATTCCGGAGCCTTTTGTGCCAGACCGCCTAATTCGCTCAATTTGCGGGTACCCAATTGCTGTTCAATTGCATCTGCTACAATCCACAATCCCAATACTACAATACCATGGTTAAACATTTGCACCATTACCCCATTCCATCCCACTTCTTTCTGTGCAAAAATGGCAGCACACATTAAACCAATATGTGCAATGGAAGAATAAGCTATCACTCGTTTAAAATCATCCTGCCGGATAGCGATGAGTGATGCATACAACATTCCGATCACGGCAAGAATGATAATGAAATTTGCAAAATGAGTGGTAGCCTCAGGAAAAACAGGCACTAACCAACGAATGGTGGCATATAAACCCATTTTTACCATAATGGCACTTAGCACCATGGTTACACCGGTTGTAGCCTGTTCATAAGCATCGGGTTGCCAGGTATGTAGCGGAAATAAAGGCATTTTGATAGCAAAAGCAATAAAAAATAACCAAAAGAATACATATTGCTGGTGGGTGCTTAAATGCAAATGGTAAAACGATTCAATGGCAAAGGAGTGATTACCGGAGGTTTGAAAATACAAATAAAAAATTCCGATTAGCATTAGCAATGAGCCCACAAATGTATACACGAAAAATTTGAATGTTGCAGCAATTCTTTTTTCTCCACCCCAGTTAGAAGCCAAAAAATAAGCAGGAATTAAAGCAAGCTCCCAAAAAAAGTAAAATAGCAGCGCATCGGCTGCAACAAAAACACCCATTAACCCTGCCTGAGTTAATAACATACCGGCAAAAAAATTGCCCGGCTTCGTATAACTATTTTTATAAATAGCAACAAAAATAACAGGAAAGCCGATTGCAGTTAATAAGGTAAGCATGCTGCTCATCCCGTCCATGTGTACATCAAAACTACTGCCTAATGCCGGCAACCAGGGTAAATGAATAGATAAAGCATCAGCATTATTAAAAAAGTAAATACCACTTAATGCAATGGCCAAAGTAACCAGCGCAATCAGTAATGACCAGCTTTTGGCTGCTTTATCTTCTTTCAACAAAAAAGAAATAAGGCCACCAATCAAAGGAACGATTATTAATAAAAGAGGAATCATAGCTATTATTTGCCTGGGGCTTTTAAAATATTTTACTTAAATAGGTATAAATATAACCGTCGTTTATCCAAATTAAAACCAATACAATCATGGCCAGTATCATAAAGAGTATGTATCCGCCTACCTGTCCGCTCTGAATTAATCTTACCTGTCGCGATGCATACAAAACAAATCTTCCTACCCCATTTACTGCACCATCAAGACCACTTTTTTCAACAATATTTTTTAAAACTCCTGCAAATCTGTTCAGTGGTTTTACAACAATTCCATCATATAATTCATCGATGTACCATTTATTAGCCAGAAATTTTCCAACGCCTGTAGGCTCTTCTAATTCAGGATGTTTAGTAAACCTGCCCAATGCAAATAAAATGGCGATGGTTGCTATGGCTACAGAAACACCCATTAATAACCATTCTGTTGCATGTGGCATTTCGGTGGATGTTTCAGTAGTTAAAACAGGTTGTAACAAATGATGAAATAAATTGGCACCCGGAGCCATTACGGTAGGTATACCCACCCATCCGCCAATCACACTTAAAATAGCCAGTAAAATTAAAGGGAAGGTCATAACAGCAGGACTTTCATGTAAATGATGTTCCTGATCATGTGTGCCTCTGAAGTTGCCTAAAAAAGTAGTAGCATATAAACGGAATATATAAAATGCGGTTAATGCCGCACCTGCCACTCCCAATACCCAGTAAACAGGATTTTTTGCATACGCCGCAGCCAGAATTTCATCTTTAGAGAAGAATCCGCTAAATGGAGGAATACCTGAAATGGCTAAGCATGCCAACAGGAAAGTAATATGGGTAACGGGCATGTATTTACGTAATCCACCCATTTTTCGAATATCCTGTTCATTGCCCATGGCATGTATTACAGAACCGGCTCCCAGGAATAACAATGCTTTAAAAAATGCATGTGTCATTACATGAAAAACCGCACCTGAGTAAGCACCTACTCCTAATCCTAAAAACATATAACCCAACTGGCTTACTGTGGAATAGGCCAATACTTTTTTAATATCATTTTGTTTGATGGCAATTGTAGCCGCCAGTAAAGCAGTAGCCACACCAATGATAGCAATAATGTTTTCAGTTACCGCACTCATACTATATAATACATTGCTACGTGCAATCATGTATACCCCGGCAGTTACCATGGTAGCTGCATGTATTAAAGCTGAAACCGGAGTTGGACCGGCCATTGCATCGGGCAGCCAGGTATACAAAGGTATTTGTGCACTTTTACCGGTAGCACCCATAAAAAATAACAAGGTAATTCCGGTAACATCAACGGCACTTAAGCTTCCGGTTCCGGCAAAAACATTACCATAAGTTAATGTGCCTAATTTAGCAATCAACCAAAAAATTCCCACCAAAAAACCCACATCACCAATACGGTTCATGATGAAAGCTTTTTTCGCAGCGCAGTTATAATCATTGTTTTTAAACCAGTAACCAATTAACAAATAAGAACATAAGCCTACACCTTCCCATCCCAAAAACAGAATAAGATAATTACCGCCCATTACCAAGAGCAGCATGGAAAACACAAACAGATTCAGATAAGAAAAATAACGTGCAAAATGTGGCTCAGCTTCTTCATGCATGTATGAGGTTGAATATACATGAATTAGAAAACCTACACCGGTAATAATTAACATAAACAAGGCAGAAAGTGCATCAACCTGAAAAGAAAATGGAATGGTAAGTCCCTTAATATCAATAAAATTGAAATAAGTTTGAATAATAGGGCCATTGGATTTTACCTGCCAGAATAAACTCAGGCTGATTAAAAAAGCCACTAAAATTACACCGCAACCAATTAAACTAACTGCCCGTTTAGAAAGCGATTTTCTAAGCAATCCGTTGATCAGAAATCCTGCAAGCGGCAGTAATGGTACTAAGTAAACTAATTGATTCATATGATTCGTTTAAAGTAAGGCTTACCACAACAGTATAAGCTTCCCTTTTATCATTTAATTCTTTAACCGGTTTAAAAAATTTACATCTACAGAATGTGCATTTCTGTACATCATTACAATAATGGCCAATCCAACACTTACTTCAGCAGCTGCTACCACCATTACAAAAAACACAAAAATTTGTCCGTCCGTTCCGGCATTGTTTACTTTCTCAACCGCAGTTGCTACTGCATGATGCATTTTTGAAAAAGCAACGAGTAATAAATTTACTGCATTGAGCATCAGTTCTATACTCATAAAAATAATGATGGCATTTCTGCGTGTTAGTACACCTGCAATACCAATACAGAACAGTGCTAAACTTAAAAAAATATAGTATTGTATAGGCATAATCTGTTGATTGTTTAAAAAAAGTATATCGAATAATGCTTATTAATCTTTTTTCCCAATTACTACTGCACCTACCATGGCACTTAAAAATAAAATACTGCTTATTTCAAAGGGCACCACATACGTACTGAATAATGCTTTTCCCAAATTTGAAATCAACCCGATACTTCCTTCTTTCATCATGGCTGTTTTGGCTTGCAACTCGGGCGCCTGTCTGATTAATGATACCAATATCATTAAAAAACAACCGGCTGAAATGGCACCGGCTAATTTCATCCAAATATTTTTCTGAGGTTCTGTATCCTTATTCAAATTCATTAACATGATTACAAAAAGAAACAACACCATAATAGCACCTGCATATACAATTAAATTTACGATTGCAATGAATTGCGCATTCAGTAAAATATAATGCCCTGAAATGGCAAAAAATACACCTACCAGCCATAACACACTGTGTACCGGATTTTTACTAAGTAAAACCATTAATGCACTTACCAACGCCAGGGCACTTAAAAACCAGAATAAGATTTGTATGGCATTCATTTGATACTATTATTTTTATTTCTGTAACAGGCTCACTAAACGAATTAATAAAAGGTGGTTGATGAAAAATAACCTTGCCATTATTTTACAATGAAAATAATTACAGGGTTTAATTCAATCCTTTTGCTTTTGCATACGCTTCTGGCTCTGTTACGGGATTGGGTATTAATAAATCTTGTTTACCGTATATAAAAGTGGTACGATTAAAATTTGCCGGTGCAAAGGTTTCGCTTAAATAAATAGCATCTTTCGGACAAGCTTCTTCACACAATCCACAAAAAATACAACGCAGCATATTAATTTCGTAGCGGGCTGCATATTTTTCTTCACGATATAGATTTTCTTCACCGGGTAACCGTTCAGCAGCCTCCATGGTAATGGCCTCAGCCGGGCAGGCAACAGCACATAATCCGCAGGCGGTGCATCTTTCCCGGCCTTCTTCATCTCTGTTCAACACATGCAATCCTCTAAACACCGGACTAAATGGCCTTTTTTGTTCCGGGTATTGAATGGTTGGTTGTTTTTTAAATATGTGGCTAAATGTGATTAACATTCCCTTGAAAATATTGATCAGATATAATCTTTCCCAGAATGTCATCGGCTTTCTGTTAACCGGCTGTGCTCTGTTGGTTAGTGCTTGCATGATGGAACCGATGGTTTAAAAAGTTTTGCAAAAATATTTTTATTGTAACTAGTATCCAAGTTTATATTGTTTTATTCCTTATAACCCGGCATCCCATTGTTGTGCAATGAAATTTATTTTCCCATCCACAGAATGAGTGCACCTGTAATCAGCATATTTGCCAAAGCCAATGGCACAAGCGATTTCCAGCCCAGGTTCATTAACTGGTCATATCTGAACCTCGGAATTGTCCATCGTACCCACATAAATATAAAAATGAATATCACCACTTTTATCAGTAAAGCTACCACGCCTAAGATGGCTGCAACATTGGGCGACAATAGGCTTTCATTTAAAAAAGGTACATCATAACCGCCAAAGTAAAGCGTTGCCATTACCACACTGCTGATAAACATATTTACATATTCTGAAAACAGATAAAAACCCAATTTCATAGAAGAATACTCCTGATGGTAACCAAAGTTTAATTCATTTTCTGCTTCCGGTAAATCGAAGGGTGTTCTGTTACATTCAGCAAATGCACAGATGATGAATATTAAAAAACCAAGGGGCTGGTACACAATATTCCACCAATGGCCGGGTTCCATTTGTTGTTTTACAATTTCGCCTAACTGCAAAGTGCCTGTTGTCATTAATAAAGCAATTAAACTTAAGCCCATAGCTAATTCATAACTAATTGCCTGCGATGCACCTCTTAATGCAGCCATTAATGAAAATTTATTATTGGAAGCCCAACCGCCAATCATAATGCCATATACACCTAAACTTACCACTGCAAAAATGTACAGAATGCCAATATTAACATCTGCAATTTGCAGGGGAATAACTCTGCCAAACAAATGCACATCGCTGCTCCAGGGTATTACGGCACTGGTCATCAAAGCGGCTGTCATGGCCAAAAAAGGCCCTAAAACAAATAATACTTTATTGGAAGTGTTGGGAATAATTTCTTCTTTCATGATGAGCTTTAACCCATCGGCAAATGGCTGAAACAAGCCAAACGGACCGGCACGATTGGGGCCCGGCCTGTCTTGCAAAACCGCCGCCACTTTGCGTTCTGCAAATGTGGTATAGAGTGCTATACCCAGACTTGCAAAAATAACAATGGCAATCAGAATTAATTTTTCCAGAAACAATATCCAGTCTATACTTAGTAACATGGCAAATATTGATTGAGTGTTATTGGTTAAAATCGGTTGAATGTGCCGGGCGTTCTAATTCGCTTAAATGTATGTTTGGTTTATTTACTTCACTTACACTATGAATATCCATGAGTAATTTTGGATTCCTGCCTTTCATAATGTTAGGAAAGGTTTCAGTAGGTTTTACCAATCCTACATATTTGTTTTGTGCAATCACTGAATGCCGGTTAACATTAGTTGGGCCTTCTATTACCCAATCGGTCAGATTTTTCTTTTCAAAGCGGCATTCATTGCAAATCCATCCTGTTTTGCCGTTTGAGGCTTCTTTCACTTCACCCCATTCATCTTTTCGGGCAGTTACTCTAAACACCTCATCACCTCTTAACCATAGCTCTGCTTCACCACAACATTTATCGCAATGCCTGTGTGCATTCACAGGTTTGGTAAACCATACTCTGTTTTTAAAACGGAAAGTTTTATCGGTTAAAGCACCTACAGGGCATACATCTATTACATTACCAATAAATTCGTTATGCAGATTTTTTTGAATGAAAGTGGCAATTTGAGCATGATCACCCCGGTCTAATACACCGTGTTCTCTTTTGGGAGAAAGCTGGTCGGCTACAAAAACACAGCGGTAGCAAAGTATACAGCGTGTCATGTGCAACTGAATATACGCTCCTAAATCTACTTTTTTAAAGGTGCGTTTTTGAAATTCGTAACGGCTGCCTTCTTTACCGTGTTCATAACTTAAATCCTGCAAATGACATTCGCCGGCCTGATCGCAGATGGGGCAATCTAATGGGTGATTAATTAATAAAAATTCAACCACACCGGCCCTTGCTTCCTGTACACGTGGCGATGTTACATTTTTTACTTCCATACCATCCATTACGGTTGTGCGGCAAGAAGCAACTAATTTGGGCATGGGGCGCGGATCTTTTTCAGAACCCTTGCTCACCTCTACCAAACAGGTACGGCATTTACCACCACTGCCTTGT
>NZ_LUHG01000073.1 GCF_001623405.1 Hydrotalea flava | reverse complement strand
ATCATGCACCACCTGATCGTATGCCCTTTGCATGAATGATGAATAAATATTGCAATACACCCGCATACCTTGTGTTGCAAGTCCTGCACTGAGTGTAGCGGCATGTTGTTCGCAAATGCCTACATCAAATGCGCGGTCGGGCATTTTTTCCATCATGAATTTTAAGGATGAGCCACTGGGCATAGCCGGGGTAACGCCCATGATGCTGGCATTTTGTTCTGCCAATTCAATAATGGTATGCCCAAATACGTCCTGATATTTTGGGGGTTGAGGTATATCGGAATGTTTTTTATAAATTTCACCGGTAACCTTATCAAATAAACCGGGTGCATGCCATTTAGTTTGGTCTTTTTCGGCCAATGCATATCCTTTTCCCTTAACGGTAATAATATGCAGTAATTTAGGCCCGGGTATATCACGCATATCTTTAAGGGTATCTACCAATTTGGTGATATTGTGCCCGTCAATAGGCCCGAAATAACGTATTTTCAGCGATTCAAACAGGTTACTGCTTTTGCTTACCATACCTTTTAAGCCGGCTTCCATTTTACTGGCAATATCTCTAGTAAAGTTTTTTCCGGCGGGTAGTTTTCCCAAAATGTTCCATATTTCATCCCGCATTTTGTTATAGGTATGGGAGGTAGTAATATCTGTTAAATATTCTTTCAATGCACCTACATTGGGATCAATACTCATGCAATTATCATTTAAAATAATTAACACATCGCTATCGGCAACACCGGCATGGTTCATAGCTTCAAAAGCCATACCTGCAGTTAAGCTTCCATCGCCAATTACCGCAATACTTTTTCTATTTTCGCCTTTATATTTTGCTGCCATTGCCATACCTAATGCGGCTGAAATGGATGTGGAGGAATGTCCTACACCAAAAGTATCATATTCACTTTCCGAACGTTTGGGAAAGCCGCTCAATCCTTTATATTTTCTGTTGGTAATAAAGTTATCTCTTCGGCCGGTTAAAATTTTATGGCCATAAGCCTGGTGTCCAACATCCCATACCAACTGATCGTAGGGGGTATTGTACACATAATGCAAAGCAACGGATAGCTCCACCACGCCTAAACTGGCAGCAAAGTGCCCACCATGAACACTTACCACATCAATAATATACTGCCGCAACTCGTCACATACCTGATGCAGTTGTGTACGATCTAATTTTTTTAAATCGTCAGGAGAATCAACTTTTCTCAATAAAACGCCGGGCTTTATGTCCATTCAAAAAAATTTAAAAGTAAAAATAGCAATTTATAAGCTAAATGTATACAACAGTATAAAATTGCTTTGGTTCAGTTTTTTAAATCATGTGTTTAACCAAACAGCACCGATATTTTGCCTTTAATCAAATTCGCTATATTCGGTTTTTATTTTAAGACTACTTTCATACTGCATGAGAAACAAAATATCAACATATTGGTGGTGCCAGATTTTGGGTTGGAGTGCCTATACCCTTGTTTGGACCTTCTTTTATTTTGCCATCCGTTCAAAACCGCAACCCTTCTTTTTTCAAAGTTTATTTACCGATGCGTTTTTAGGATTGGTGATTACCCACCTGATGCGCATGGTGATTAAAGGATTTGATTTGATTCGGTTCGATTTGCAGAAACAAATTTTTTTGCTACTCATTACGGCATTGGTATTTGCTTTATTGGATTCATTGGTTTTTGTTTCACTCATCGGTTTATTTAACTGGGAGCTGCCTCAATTAAAACAATACAGTTTTGGAAACAGGGTGGCAAGGGCATTATTAACCACTTTTTTGTTTTATTTAATCTGGAATTTTATTTATTTCACCTATCACTATATTCAAAAAAGCAGGCGCGATGAATTAGATAAAATACGACTGCAAAGTTTAGTGAAAGAGCTGGAATTGAAAACCATCAAATCGCATATCAATCCGCATTTTATTTTCAATGCGTTGAATAGTATCAGGGCATTGGTAGATGAAAACCCACAACGGGCCAGAACGGCCATTACAGAGTTGAGTAATATTTTAAGAAGCAGCATGCAGTCAGAAAAATTAGAACTGGCTCCTTTTGAGAGGGAATTGAATATTGTGAAAGATTATCTGGCTTTAGAACATATCCGTTTTGAAGAACGTCTGCAAGTTGAATATGATATTGATGAAGATACTTTAGAACAGCCCATTCCGCCTATGATGCTGCAAACATTGGTAGAAAATGCCATTAAACACGGCATCAGCCAGCAGCGAGATGGTGGCATCATAAAAATTATCTCTAATTTCAAAGAAAATCACCATGAATTAATAGTACAAAATTCCGGAACTTTAAATTCGCAAAACAATACCGAAGGTTTTGGCATTACCAGTACACTAACACGGCTAAATTTGTTATATGGAAAAGAAGCTAAGTTTGAGTTAAATACCATTTCTGATGAAATGGTAGAGGCAAAGGTAATTTTGCCGGTTCAGGTTAAATGAAAATATTTTTAAACAGAATACAATATGCCCATTAAAGCAATTATTATTGATGATGAACGATTAGCCCGTAACGAGCTAAAAAAATTATTGCAAAACCACAGCGATATTGAAGTAATTGAAGAGGCCGCAAACGTGGATGAAGGAATTGAAAAAATTGAATTGTACAATCCGGAATTAATTTTTCTGGATATTCAAATGCCCGGAAAAACGGGTTTTGATTTATTAGAACAGGTTGAAAAAGCACCCAAAGTAATTTTTACCACAGCTTATGATGAATATGCCATTAAAGCTTTTGAAGTAAATGCATTAGATTATCTTTTAAAACCCATTGAACCTAAAAGACTCAGTGATGCAATTGCAAAGCTGCAGGATGAATTGTTTAAAGAAAAATTAGGCTTAAATGGTCAGGTAAACCGTGGCCCACTCACTGAAAATGATCAGGTTTTTGTAAAAGATGGTGAACGGTGCTGGTTTGTAAAACTAGGCGAAATTCGTTTGTTTGAAAGTGTGGGCAACTATGCCAAAGTGTATTTTGGCAGCAATAAACCACTTATTTTAAAATCGCTCAATGCATTAGAAGACAGGTTAGATGACAAAATGTTTTTTCGTGCCAATCGTAAACACATTATTAATTTACGATGGATTGAAAAAATTGAACCTTACTTTAATGGGGGCTTGCTAATTGATTTAAAAGGAGGTGAAAAAGTAGAAGTGAGCAGGCGGCAAACCGTTAAGTTCAAGGAAATGATGAGCCTGTAAATTTATTTGTGGAATTACTTCAACTATCCATTTTTTGTACAAAACAAGATGATTGCCCAATAACCTGTTTTATGCAGTTGCTTATTTCAATACAAACATCATAACAAATACAAATATGCGCTTTCTCAAAACAATTTTATTGTTGGTTTTAACTGTAGGAACACTGGTTGTTCATGCACAAACTGCTCTTGAAAAAATAATTACCGAAAAAGAAGTAACACGAATTGAAAATATACTGGCTGCTGATGATATGCAGGGCCGAAGGGTGTTTACACCTGGTATTGAAAAAGCTGCCGGTTTTATAATCGATGAATTTAAGGAAGCGGGTTTGCAACCATTAGAAGCCGGCAGTAGCTATCGTCAAAACTTCATGATGCTAAAACCGGAGCACAGTACTGCCAGTTTGCAGATAGACGGGAAGGAAATTCCTGCCAATCAATTTATCATTCGTTCTCCGGAAAAAAACCTTGACATCAATGAAAATTCCGGCTATACCCAAGTTACTATACCTGCCGGTAGTGATTTCTTCACGCATTTATTAGAATTGCTACAATCCAATCACAATCAAATCATTTTTATTGATACGGCATTTACAAAATATTTTCCAAGGTTATCTTATTTTTCGCGTCAGTTTCTACAAAATGCAGCTTCTGCCATTTTTGTTTTAACAGTTCAAACCCATCCGGAACATTTCCAATTAAAGGCACAGCAAACTTTTACAGAAATGCCTTTAAGCAATATTGTAGGTATAATACCCGGAAAAAAATTGCCGAATGAGTATGTTATTTTCTCGGGCCATTACGACCATTTAGGTATTGGTAAACCGGTAAATGGAGATTCGTTGTATAACGGTGCCAATGATGATGCTGCCGGAACAACAGCCGTAATTATGTTGGCCAAATGTTATGCACATTTAAATAATAATGCAAGAACCTTGGTTTTTGCAGCTTTTACTGCAGAAGAAATTGGTGAATATGGTTCAGCTTATTTTTCAGAGCAATTCAATCCCGATGCGGTGAAAGCCATGTTTAATATTGAAATGATTGGAACCGAAAGTAAATGGGGTACCAATAGTGCTTATATTACCGGATATGATAAAACCGATATGGGGCAAATCATGCAACGCAATTTAAGAGGAACACCGTTTACATTTTATCCGGACCCATATACCGAACAAAATTTATTTTATCGCTCAGATAATGCCACGTTAGCCAAAAAAGGAGTGCCGGCCCACACCATATCAACTTCAAAAATGGATAATGAGCCTAACTATCATAAACCCAGCGATGAGGTGCAAACGCTTAACTTAAATAATATGACGGCTATTATCAGAGCTATTGCCCTTAGTGCACAATCTATTGTAAATGGAAAAGATACCCCAACCCGGGTAGATACTACTCAGTTGCGTTAAATTTTAACAGGAACGGAATGAATGGCATCACTTAGTTCTTTAATAAGCGATGCATCTTTTTCAATAGCATTACCTACAACAATTATGTCAGCTCCGGCTTTACAGTTTAAATAGGCCTTTTCAGCATCTGTAATGCCACCTCCAATAATTAAAGGCACTTCTATATGTTGTGCTACCAATGCAATCATGGTTTCGGTTATTGGACGTTTGGCACCACTTCCGGCATCCATGTAAATGAGTTTCATGCCCAGCATCTCTCCGGCCATAGCCGTACACATGGCAATATCATTTTTGTCGGATGGAATTGGCGTTGCATTAGATATATAAGAAACCGTAGTAGGCGCGCCTCCATCAATAACCATATAGCCGGTGGGTATAATTTCCAATCCGCTTTTCCTCACAAATGGGGCACTTACAACATGCTGACCAATCAATAATTCAGGATTCCGGCCCGAAATAAGCGAAAGATATAATAGCGCATCTGCATATTTACTTACCTGTGAAGGTGAACCCGGGAACAATAAAACGGGAATATTACAAGCAGCTTTAATTTGCCGAATGCATTCATCTAAATGATTGGAAATAACCAAACTTCCGCCCACCAAAAAATAATCTACCCGGGCATCTACTGATAACTGCACCAATTGTTCGATAGAGGAATGATTTACCTTATCTGGATCAATTAATACAGCAAAAGATTTTTTACCTGTCTGCTTTTTTTCCGTAATCTGATGATACAAGGTTTGCTTCATGCAAAAAATTGTAGGTGACTGACTTATTGCAAAAATGCAAAAATTTTTTGTTTTATTCGCTTAAATTAATAAGTATCTGTTGTAAAGCCATGAAATAATACTTTTTTATTGATAAAAAAAATCTGCAAATCGTTTATGGTATCTGGTTTTTTCATCGTTTTTTGAATTGCGGCCATAAAATAATTAGCAATTATTTAGAGGGCAAAAATCTCAATTTAGCTGCTTTTGATGTAATTTTTCAATCATAAATATGTGCTGTTCAATTGTGCCGGTTATGTAAAATGTTTATTTGAACTTTAAATATACGTTGGGTGAGCGGGTGTGGATGCACTTATATGTAAAAATAGTATCATTTTTTGTACACAAATAATAGGAATTTTGTTTGAAACGGCAAGCATTTATTTTCAAAATATTATCTACATGTGTTAATATTTTTTGAAATGCAAACAGGCCTTGAATCTACAACTTTTTAACAAGGTTTTTCCACAATCTGTTAATATTTACAATAAGGTTTTTTATTTATGAAAAGATATTTTCGTTAACCGCTATCCGTAACAGGATATCCTGTAAAAAACATCATTCATTGTATTACTAAACTAAAGGCTCATGGCACCCGCATCTAAAAACAAAGGCTTACAATTTAAACGCCGCTATACCAAAGAAGGTATCAGTCCATTTGATTTGTTTGAATACGATTACAGAACCAGCATCATTAAAAATCCGAATGGAGAAGTGGTTTTTGAAATGAACAATGTAGAAGTGCCAAAGCAATGGAGCCAAATTGCAACCGATATTCTAGCACAAAAATATTTTAGAAAAGCAGGCGTACCCCAACCCGATGGAACCACCGGTCGTGAAACTTCTGTTAAGCAGGTGGCGCATCGTATGGCCAATTGCTGGAAAGTATGGGGCCAACGCTACAATTATTTTGCCTCTGAACAGGATGCACAGGTGTTTTATGATGAGCTGGTATTCAGTATCCTCAATCAATCCTGCGTACCCAATTCGCCACAATGGTTTAATACCGGTTTGTTTGAAAGTTATGGTATTACCGGTAAACCGCAAGGGCACTATTATGTTGATCCCAAAGACGGAACTTTAAAAAAATCACAAAATGCATATGAAAGGCCACAGCCTCATGCCTGTTTCATTTTATCTGTTAAAGATGACTTAGTGAATGAGGGTGGAATTATGGATTTATGGGTACGTGAAGCACGTATTTTTAAATATGGCAGCGGTGTAGGTACCAATTTTTCACAAATACGTGGTGAAGGTGAAAAATTAAGCGGCGGAGGAACCTCAAGTGGGTTGATGAGTTTTTTGAAAATTGGCGATCGGGCTGCAGGTGCCATTAAATCAGGCGGTACTACCCGCAGGGCTGCAAAAATGGTGTGTCTTGATTTAGACCATCCGGAAATCATGAAATTTATTAACTGGAAGGTGGAAGAAGAAAATAAAGTGGCGGCACTCATAGCAGCAGGTTATGATTCCAGTTATGAAGGAGAAGCTTATTTAACCGTTTCTGGACAAAATTCCAATAACTCTGTCCGTATACCCAACAGCTTTTTTGAAAAATTAGAAAAAAATGAAAAATGGGAACTGAAAGCCCGCACCGATGGCCGTGTGATGAAAACCATTCCGGCAAGAGAAGTTTGGAACAATATTGCTTATGCTGCCTGGCGTTGTGCCGATCCCGGTACCCAGTTTGATACTACCATTAATGAGTGGCATACTTGTCCACAGGGCGGGCGCATAAATGCCTCTAATCCATGTAGTGAATACATGTTTTTAGATAATACTGCCTGTAATCTGGCTTCCATTAATCTCCGCAAATTTTTTAATGAAGCAAACAATACGATTGATGTAGAAGGCATAGAATATATTAGTCGTTTATGGACTGCTGTTTTGGAAATTTCTGTGTTAATGGCTCAATTCCCATCCAAGGAGGTGGCACAATTATCATACGATTACAGAACACTGGGTTTGGGTTTTGCCAATTTAGGAACCATATTAATGTTAAGCGGCATTCCTTATGATAGTGAAGATGCCCGTGGCATTGCCGGTGCAGTTACTGCCATCATAACAGGTACTGCCTATAAAACCTCTGCAGAAATGGCTGCCTTTTTAGGTCCTTTTAGAAAATTTGAAGAGAATAAAGCCGATATGCTTCGGGTAATGCGCAACCACCGTGCAGCGGCTTATGATGCCGAAGAGGCTTATACCGGCTTGCAAATTAAACCGGTTGGAATAAAAGCCCAATATTGTCCCGATTATTTGCTGAAAGCCGCTACCAAGGCATGGGATGATGCAGTACAACTGGGGGAAAAATATGGCTACCGTAATGCACAAACTACCGTAATTGCCCCAACAGGAACCATTGGTTTAATTATGGATTGTGATACCACAGGCGTAGAGCCTGATTTTGCGTTGGTGAAGTTTAAAAAATTAAGTGGTGGTGGTTACTTCAAAATCATTAACCAGGCTGTTCCCAATGCATTGAAAAATTTAGGCTATACCGAGGCTCAGATAAAAGATATTGAAAATTATGCAGTAGGAACCGCCAGTTTTGAAGGGGCACCCTTCATCAACAATACTACATTGGCCGCAAAAGGACTTATACAGGAAGAAATTGCCAAAATTAATCAGGCTGCAAAATCAGCTTTTGAAATTGGATTTCTTTTCAATCGCTTTGCATTAGGCGATGCTTGTATGCAACGGTTGGGTTTTAAAGAAGAAGAATACAGTAGCTGGGATTTTAATATGCTGGAAGCATTGGGTTTTACAGAAGATGAAATTGAAGCAGCCAACGATTATGTATGTGGAACCATGACTGTTGAAGGTGCACCACACTTGAAGCCGGAACATTTACCGGTATTTGATTGTGCCAATAAATGCGGAAAGAAAGGGGAACGTTATATCCATGCACATGGCCATATTAAAATGATGGCAGCTTGTCAGCCATTTTTAAGTGGTGCCATTTCAAAAACCATTAATCTGCCGCATGAGGCAAAAGTGGAAGAAATTGAAGAGGCTTATTATTTAAGCTGGAAATTAGGTTTAAAAGCGTGTGCTTTATATAGGGATGGCTCTAAACTCTCTCAACCGTTAAGCAACAAATCAGACAAGAAGAAAAAAACAACCGACGAAGCCGGTCAAACACAAACTAAAGCGGCGGTTACTGAATCAGTAAAAATACCTGTCGATGCTTCTATTGTTGATTTAAGTCAATTAACGGTTGATGAGTTGTTAGAGGAAGTAACCAGAAGAATGAATGCATCTACCGACACTCAATTAAAGAGAGCTTTATCAAGAATTGTAGAGCGCAAATCATTGCCTGCAAAAAGGCGTGGATATACCCAAAAAGCAAAAGTTGGCGGCCAGGTAATCTTCTTGCGTACAGGAGAATACACCGATGGTACATTAGGCGAAATATTTATTGATTTAGCCAAAGAAGGCTCTACTTTAAGAAGTTTAATGAACTGCTTTGCCATTGCAGTTTCAGTTGGCTTGCAATACGGGGTTCCATTAGAAGAGTTTGTAGAAAAATTTGTATTTACCAAGTTTGAACCTTCCGGAATGGTAGACCATCCCAACATTAAAACCACCACCTCTTTAGTTGATTTTGTATTCCGTGCATTGGCTTTTGACTATTTGGGAAGAACTGATCTGGTACATGTTTTAAATAAACCTGAAGTTGAAAATACGGGTGTACAGGAAAATGAGTTATCTTATTTGGGAAAGCCTGAATTAAGCAATATAAGAGTAACTGCAGGATCCGGAAGCCATGCCGCTACACAAAAAAGCGCCGGTTCGTCTGCAAAAGCAAACAGTGGATTGGATATGGTGAATGCCGCAGCCAAAAATATGCAAAGTGATGCACCTGCTTGCAATACTTGTGGACATATTACTGTACGCAGCGGCACCTGCTATAAATGTTTAAATTGTGGAAACAGCATGGGGTGCAGTTAAACCTGAAAACAGTTATTATACTTTATTTTCACAATTACAACCTGTTACCTAAAAGTACAGGTTGTTTTTTATGCGTTCCTGCATCGCTGCGATTAAACTTTTACTTTTACATTTTAACTTATGATGCAATACAGCTTTTCCTATAATAAGAAAAAAGTAATTCAGGCACTACGCTACCATTTTTTTGCCCGCCAGGAAATTAAATTCATGATTATTCTGGTGAATTTGTATGCAATTTTAGCCGCCATTCTTTTCTTTTTAAAAAAAATACGGCCTGAACCTTTTGTTTTAGGCTCATTGATCTGGTTATTAATGTTGATAGCCGTTTGGTATATTTTGCCCTATTCCATCTATAAAAGAAGTATAAAAACGTTTACTGATCAATTCATCATCCGGTTTACCGATGATCAGATTTTTTTAGAAAATGAAAGGGGAGAAGCCCATTGGAAATGGGCTGATTTTGCAAAATACATGGAAAGTCCCCATTTTTTTCATCTTTATTTTAATGCAAAATCATTTTTTTTAATTCCAAAAGAAGGTGTGGAAGATGAAAATAAAAAACAAATAAGGGAGCTGTTTAAATTGCATATTCCTTCCTAAAAAACAAAGCAGATTTTTTTATCTCAAATTTTTTTCCATCATATAATGCGGAATATTTACTTCGTTAAATTCAGGGGAAGCAATTTGATAGCCTAATTTTTCATAAAACCCAACAGCCGTTTTACGGGCATGCATACACAAAACATCATAGCCCATATCTCTGGCTATATTTTCTGCATAATTCATTAAAGAACGGCCAATACCTTTGCCCTGTAACCCATCAATGACGGCCATTTGGCGTAAACGAACCTTTTTATTATCTAAAGGGGTTAATATACAACATCCTTCTAATTTATCCTCATCAAAACAGCCAATTAAAATATCATTTTTTTCTTTTTCCAGCTCTACCTGGTTAAATTGAAGCCCAAGCGGTTTGCGTAAAATCTGGTAACGTAAATCTACCATTTTCTGGTAATCATCAGTGCCGTAATCTATTATTCTTATTGCCATTCTGTATAATTTTCTACAAGATAAAAATCATTTTGAAAATACCCGAAAAAAGTGCAAAACAAAATAATGTTATTAAACTGTTTAAAAAACTTGTTAAAACAAAATTGACAGAAAACATTGGAGTTTTGTCAAAAAGTATATTTTTGCGCCTGTAACAAAACTTATTACAATGTCAGACATCGCAACAAGAGTAAAGAAAATCATTGTCGACAAGTTAGGTGTTGATGAAGCAGAAGTAACCAATGAGGCTTCATTTACTAACGATCTCGGTGCCGATTCTTTGGATACCGTTGAATTAATCATGGAATTTGAAAAAGAATTCAACATTTCTATTCCTGATGAGCAGGCTGAAACCATTACCACCGTTGGTCAGGCAATTACTTATCTGGAAGAACATGCCAAATAAGCTTTTACTCCATTGATGGAATAATGAATCCGCCTTTCTTAGGCTCCTAGCCACAGATAGGCGGATTATCACTTAAACACAGGTCCTTTAACTATGCAATTAAAACGCGTTGTTGTAACCGGATTGGGCGCTATTACGCCCTTAGGTAATACTGTAGCTGATTATTGGGAAAATCTTGTAAAAGGTGTTTCCGGGGCTGCTCCTATTACCCAGTTTGATGCCTCTAAGTTCAGAACGCAATTTGCCTGCGAGGTAAAAGGTTTTGATCCTGTTCAGTTTATGGATAGAAAAGAGGCCCGAAAAATTGACCGTTTTACACAATTTGCGTTGGTAGCCAGCGATCAGGCTATGGCCGATGCCGGTTTAAATAAAGAAAATATTAATCCCGATAGGGTTGGTGTGGTATTTGCCAGTGGTATTGGCGGTTTAATTACTTTTCAACAGGAAGTAATGGAATTTGCCAAAGGGGATGGTACACCCCGATTCAACCCCTTCTTCATTCCCAAAATGATTTTAGATATTGCTGCAGGGCAAATATCTATGCGCCATAATTTACGAGGGCCCAATTTCGCTGTGGTTAGCGCTTGTGCCAGCAGTACCAATGCTATGATAGAAGCTTATAATTTACTCCGTTTAGGAAAAGCAGATATCATCGTTAGTGGAGGAAGTGAAGCTGTTATCAGCGAAGCCGGTGTTGGCGGATTTAATGCCATGAAGGCCATGAGCGAAAGAAATGATGATCCCACTACCGCAAGCCGACCATATGATAAAGACCGTGATGGTTTTGTAATGGGTGAAGCCTCAGGTGTGGTAATTTTAGAAACATTGGAACATGCACTGGCCCGCGGAGCAAAAATATACTGCGAAATTGCCGGTGGTGGCGCTACTGCCGATGCTTATCATATTACAGCCCCACATCCGGATGGACTGGGTGCACAAAATGTAATGCGTGTGGCTTTAGAAGATGCAGGTATGCAACCGAAAGATATTGATTACATCAATACCCATGGTACTTCTACACCTTTAGGTGATATTGCCGAAGTAAAAGCCATTGTAAATGTATTTGGCCAACATGCTTATGATTTAAATATCAGTGCTACAAAATCAATGACCGGACATTGTCTCGGCGCTGCCGGTGTGATAGAAGCCATTGCTTGTATAAAAAGCGTGGTGCACGATATTGTTCCTCCTACCATTAATCATTTTACTGACGACCCTGACTTAGATTCTAAGCTTAATTTTACTTTTAATAAAGCACAAACCAGAACCATTCATGCGGCATTAAGCAATACTTTTGGTTTTGGCGGACATAATGCCTGTGTAATTGTAAAAAAATATGTAGCTTAACGCTGTGCAAATGCTACCTAAAATTTTCAGGTCATCTAAAGCAGCCTTCGAAAAAGAGTTAAAAAATGTGCTGGGTATTAAACCCGGTAAAATATCGCTGTATAAAATTGCATTAAGCCACCGCTCAGTAAAAGATACTCCGGAAGAAAATAATGAAAGATTAGAATACTTGGGAGATGCGGTATTAAGCGCCATAGTTGCAGATTATCTCTTTAAACGATATCCCTATAAAGGTGAGGGATTTTTAACAGAGATGCGCAGTAAAATGGTGAATCGTCAGCAACTCAATGATATTGCTGTAAAAATGGGTTTAAAGCGTATTACCCGCTTTAATAAGTTTGATGGTTCGCTGAAAAGCAGCCAGATTTTTGGCAATACTTTAGAAGCTATTACCGGTGCCATTTATTTAGATAAAGGGTATGAAAAAACCCGGCAATGGGTTATTCGCCAAATTTTAATTCCCCACATGTTTATTGAAGACCTGGAATTAATAGATATTAATTTAAAAAATAAATTAATAGGATGGGCCAACAGAAATGGCAAAATGCTCAATTTTGAACTGTTGGAAGAAAAATTAGAAGCAGGCAGAAGGGTATTTACCATTAATGCAGTATTAGATGGTGAAATTTTAGCGAAAGGCAAAGGCTTCAATAAAAAAGATGCCAGCCAGATTGCAGCACAATCAGCCATTGAAAAATTAGGCCTTTGATATAATAATATTACGGCCATTTTTAATGCTTCTATTCTCCTTATTTTTTTTCATCTGATACAGTTTTCAATGCTGATTAAAAAAATTGAATAATGTTTTTACAGGTAGAAAAAATTAACAAACGGTACAATCAGCATAATGATCATTGGATATTGCAGGATATTAGTTTTGAACAAAAACATCATCAAAAAATTGCATTGTCCGGTGCTTCGGGGGCAGGTAAAACAACTTTACTAAAAATTATTGCAGGATGGGAACAACCCGATGCGGGTACTATTTACTTTAAAGGCAATAAAGTAAAAGGCCCGGATGAACAATTATTGCCGGGGCATAAGGGAATTGCATTCCTCTCGCAGCATTTTGAATTGAGGAATAATTATACTATAGCTGAAATACTCGATTATAATAATCAACTTGAAAAACAGGCTGCTGAAACATTATTTGCTATCTGCAGAATTGAACACTTATTGCATCGTAAAACCAATGAAGTTTCCGGTGGTGAAAGACAAAGAGTGGCATTGGCTCGTTTATTAATTACGCAACCCCAACTCATCATTTTAGATGAGCCATTTTCAAATCTTGATTTTGATCACAAACAAATTTTAAAAACAGTATTAGCTGAAATTGCCCAAAGTAAGGAATTGAATTTCATAATGGCCTCTCATGATCCTGCAGATACACTACCCTGGGCAGATACCATCGTTATTTTAGAAAATGGACACATTATTCAGCAAGGCTCACCTCATGAAATTTATTATCGTCCCGTAAATACCTATTCTGCAGGCCTATTTGGCGATTTTAATATAATACCCGCATCGATGGCTGTGTTGTTAGCGCAGCAAAGCACGAATGCCCAATCTACAGACAATTTTATATTAAGGCCTCATCAAATAGAATTACATCCCCATTCAAATGGGCCGATTACAGGAACCGTAAAAGAGGTGCAGTTTTTGGGAAGTTATGATATGATAGTTGTGCATACATCGCAGGCCGGCGATTTAAAAGTAATGGAGCAACCAACCACACTGCAACCCGGCAATCAAGTAACTGTTACATTGAAAAATCAACCAATAATCAGCTTTTAATTTCCTGACAAAGTTCAATTAAAACACCGTTGGCAGTTTTAGGGTGTATAAAACAAACCAATTTATTGTCTGCTCCTATTTTAGGTACTTCATTAATAAAAGAAAAACCAGCCTGTTTCAACCGTTCTATTTCTTTTTCAATATCGGTTACTTCAAAAGCAATATGATGCAAACCTTCACCCCTTTTGGCAATAAATTTTGGAATAACCCCTTCTGTATCTAAACTTGCCAGTAACTCAATTTTGGATTCACCTACTTTAAAAAAAGCCGTATTTACCTGTTCACGCTCCACTATTTCCGTTTTATAGCAGGGTGTATTCAGCAGTATTTCATATTTTTCAATGGCATTCTCTAAATTTTGTACAGCAATGCCAATGTGTTCAATTTTTTGCATATATAACTATTTTCTTTACATGGTACAATACCTACCATTTCTATTTCGAAAGTAAATTTATAAAACCGAATACAGTAAATTCGTGTTGTTAGTAAGTAGTAAAAACAGATGTATGTTGAAGTTGCCCGTTTACTTAGATAATAATGCTACTACCCCGGTGGATCCCGCTGTATTAGAAGCCATGATTCCTTTTTTTACCCAACATTTTGGGAATGCAGCCAGTAAAAATCACATTTTTGGATGGGAAGCTGATGAAGCAGTTACTTATGCCAGAGAACAGGTGGCACATTTAATTGGAGCAGAGCCGAATGAAATTATTTTCACTTCCGGCGCTACCGAAAGCAATAATCTGGCTTTAAAAGGGATTGTTGAAACCTATGCAGTAAAAGGAAATCACATTATTACCCTGAATACTGAACACAAAGCCGTTTTAGATACCTGTAAACATTTGGAAAAACAAGGAGTAGAGGTTACTTATTTGCCGGTACAAGAAGATGGTTTGATAGATATAAAGGCACTAGAAGCAGCCATAAAACCTACTACCATTCTGATTGCTGTTATGTATGCCAATAATGAAATTGGTGTTATTCAACCCATTTCAACCATCAGTGCTATTGCTAAAAAGCATGGTATTTTATTGTTTACCGATGCTACTCAGGCAGTAGGCAAAATTCTAGTGGATGTTGTAAAAGATGGTATAGATATCATGGCGTTTAGTGCACATAAAATGTATGGTCCTAAAGGCGTGGGTGCCTTGTATGTGCGCCGAAAAAATCCGAGAGTAAAATTAGTGGCACAAATAGATGGAGGTGGCCATGAGCGGGGTATGCGCAGTGGTACATTGAATGTGCCCGGTATTGTTGGTTTAGGAAAAGCCTGTGAATTATGCCGTTTGCAAATGGCAGATGATGCTGCCAGAACCGCCCGTTTGCGCAATAAGTTAGAACAGGCAATATTGCAATTAGAAGGCGTTACCGTTAATGGAAATACATTGTATCGCTTGCCCAATGTTAGTAATCTTTCCTTTCAATATGCAGATGGCGAGGGACTGCTCATGGGTTTTAATAAAAACCTAGCAGTAAGTTCAGGTTCAGCTTGTTCTTCTGCTTCTTTAGAGCCCAGCTATGTATTAAAGGCCTTGGGCTTAAGTAACGATTTGGCGCATAGCTCTGTTCGTTTTAGTTTAAGCAGGTTTACCACTGAAGAAGAAATAGATTTTGCTATTCAACAAATTACTTTAACCCTTCAGGAACTTAAAATATGGAGTCATGGATAAATGGTGTATCAACATCACCCGTTTCGGGTTTAACAAAATTGTAACATCAATAATCTTTTAAAATATCTATGTATAGAGCCATTGCAGCATTTTGCTTGCTAAAATGAATATCTGTATTTCAATATTATTTTAATAAATTTGTATTATATTTAAAATATTTTCAACTATGGTAGTAACTGATAATGCCATTCACATTAGTGAAAAAGCACGTGAAAAAGTGTTTGAATTGATGAAGGAATCCGGTAAGGACGCTGCTGCTTACTTTTTACGAGTAGGTGTAGTGGGGGGCGGCTGTTCCGGGTTAAGTTATAAAATGGATTTTGATAATGAAATTAAACCTGGTGATCAGGTTTTTGAAGACAATGGCCTGAAAATTGCAACAGATATTAAAAGTTTTTTATATTTAGTGAATACGGTATTGGAATATTCAGACGGATTGAACGGTAAAGGTTTTCATTTTAATAATCCTAATGCCAGCAGAAGCTGTGCCTGTGGCGAAAGTTTTGCGGTATAATTTTCATTGGAATACTTTTCTTGAAAGCTGCAATCAATTTCGGTTGCAGTTTTTTTTATTAATATACACACAATTTTTTCAAATTTCTGTTCTTCTAAACACTGTAACACTTAGTTTTGAATAGTTATGTGGATGATATGTAAAAAAGAATGGAATCAATTTTTCAGCAGTATTACTGCCTATGTTGCGTTGGTCATTTTTTTATTGTTGAACGGGTTGTTTCTTTTTGTATTTCCTGATTCAAGCATGCTTAATTTTGGTTATGCAACACTCAGTCCCTTTTTCGATTTTGTACCCTGGGTACTCCTTTTCTTGATACCCACCATTACCATGCGTAGTTTTGCTGATGAATATAAAACCGGCACCTTCGAGTTATTAAAAACATGGCCTGTTAAACCTTCCAGATTGGTTTTGGGAAAGTTTTTTGGAGCTATGCTCATTATACTTGCCGCATTATTACCAACCTTGGTATATGCCTTTTCATTGCAGTATTTAAGCAGTAGTGGCGGGTTAGATGTGGGCGCTACCATTGGCAGTTATATAGGCCTGCTGTTGCTTTGTGGCGTATTTGTATCCATTGGTATTGCTGCCAGCAGTTTTACTAATAATACAGTGGTAGCATTTATTGCCGGCGCATTTGTTTGTTTCATGCTCTATGCCGGTTTTGATGCATTGAGTAGGTTACCTGTATTTTCAGGTACACTTGATTATTATATAGAAATGTTGGGCATAAATTTTCACTATCAAAGTGTTAGTCGTGGTGTAATAGATACCAGAGATTTGGTTTATTTTTTTGTAATGAATAGTTTTTTCATGTTCATTACACAAAAAAATGTAATCAATAAATAAATATTCAGTACAATAGCCAAAAATGATTGCTGTCTGTTCATTCACAAGTATTTGTTCGAAATAAATAACAAAAAATGAAGCTTACTTCTTTACTTCAAAAAAAATATGGATGGGCAGTTTTGCTTATTTTTTTTGCCATACTTATTGTTTTATCTGCGCAAATACATACCCGTTTAGATCTTACTAAAGAAAAGAGATATTCATTAAGTCCTTCTACCAGGCAACTATTGGCCAATTTAAAGAGCGATATTGAAATACAGGTATTGCTAACCGGAAAGCTGAGTTCAGGATTCAGAAAGTTAAAAAATACAACCGGTGAATTATTAGAGAATTATCGATCTTACTCAAATGGTCATCTGCATTTTAGGTTTATTCAGCCGGGTAAGGGTTTACCCGATTCCATGAAAGTACAATTGTATGATAGTCTGGTGCGTATTGGCATCAAACCTTTTAATAATCAGTTACAGGAAAATGATGATGCACAAACCGAACGGCTTATATTTCCATCAGCAATTGTGCAATACAATGGCAAGATAATTCCAGTTGATTTAATGAGTGGAAAAAGTGGTATGGATGAAGAAAGCACTTTAAATTATTCGGAGGCATTGCTTGAATTTAAATTTGATGATGCTATTCAAAAAATAACCGCAACACAATTTCCAGTAGTAGCTTATGCAGTGGGCAATGGCGAACCGTTGAATCCTACAGTGAATGATTTATTTAACACCGTTCGCAATAATTTTCGCTTTGGAATATTTGATTTGCGAACCGGAATTTTAGATGCCGATACTATTAAAGCATTGCTGATTGTAAAACCGGAACAGGCATTTACGGAAGATGAAAAAATTAAAATTGATCAATATATCATGCAAGGTGGTAATGTGCTTTGGTTTATTGATAAGTTGTATGCAGAATTTGATAGTTTATTAAGGGCTAAAAGCGATTTTGTTGCTTATGATAAAGGATTGAATATCGATGATCAGTTGTTTAAATATGGTGTGCGTATTAATCCTGATTTGTTACAGGATTTAAATTCGGCCAAACAGCCATTGGTAGTGGGTAATATGGGTGGCCAGCCACAAATACAACGCATACTCTTTCCTTATTATCCATTGTTAAGCGCACCTGAAAATCATCCCATTTCACGAAATTTAGATCAGGTGTTAAGTGTATTTCCTTCTTCCATTGATACGGTTGAAGCGAATGGTATTAAAAAAACTGTTTTATTGGCCAGTGATACCAATAGCCGAAAATTAGGAACACCGGCAATTGTAAGTTTACGAAGTATTCGTTCTGAAAGAGATTTGCAGACATTTACCGACAGTAAGGTGCCGGTTGTGGTTTTATTGGAAGGTAAATTTAAATCGCTTTATGCCAATCGGTTTACAAAAGCTATGCAAGATTCGGTTGAAAAACTTACGGGGGTACCATTTATGCCAAAAGGCATAAAAGAAGCCCGGCTAATTGTGGCCAGTGATGCAGATATTGTAACCAATGTAGTTACACAATCTAATGGCCCACTTCCAATGGGCACACAACAATTTGAAAATTATCAATTTGCCAATCGTGAGTTTTTATTAAATTGTTTAGATTATTTGGTAGGAAACAGAGGTATTTTAGAAACCAGGAATAAAGAGTTTACTTTACGTTTATTAGATAAAAATAAAGTGAAAGCAAATAAAACATTTTGGCAGCTTATTAATATTATAGTGCCCATTTTAAGCATCATGTTATTGGGTACAATCATGCAATGGTATCGAAAAAAAACATATACTAATATTTAACTCAATGTATTCTAACGAAATTGTATATCTGGTTTTTGGAATTGTATTGGTTATTGCTTTGGTGGTTGATTTGGGTTTGATGAGTAAAAAAAATAAAGCAGTTTCCATACAGTCGGCTATTTATTTAACCCTGTTTTGGGTATTGCTGGCATTTGCATTTTTTGTTTTTATGTGGATGGAAGAAGGCCACAAAAAAGCAATTGAATACATCAGTGCATATTTTATGGAATGGAGCCTGAGTATTGATAATATTTTTGTGTTTATACTCATTTTCAATGCTTTTAAAATAAAGGAAGTATTTTATTCAAGAGTGCTGTTAATTGGCATTTTAATGGCCATTGTGCTTCGGGTTATTTTTATTACGGTTGGGATTGAACTGGTAGAACGCTTTCATTGGATTTTATATGTTTTTGGTGCGTTTTTAGTATATACCGGCATTAAAATGTTCACTGAAGATGATGAAAAGGAATTCAATCCGAAAGAAAATAAAATATATCACTTTCTACAGAAATTTTTGCCCCTCACACCTTCTGATGGGAATGGCCGTTTTATTATTCGCATAAACAATAAACCACAATATACCATTTTATTTGTTACAGTTGTAATGCTTGCTTCTGTAGATCTGGTATTTGCACTCGATTCTATTCCTGCCGTAATGGGCATCTCTCAAGATCGTATTATTATTTATACTTCTAATATTTTTGCCATACTTGGTTTACGTAGTTTATTTTTTCTGTTACGTGGTGCTGTAAACAAATTTGCTTATCTACAGCAAGGCATATCCATTGTGCTTATATTGATTGGCAGCAAAATGATTGGCGAAAAGTGGATTGATACCTTTTTAACCAAAAACGAGCAGGTGTTTATTTCTTTGTTGTTAATTATAGTTTGTATTGGCGGTTCTGTGTTGTATTCTATCTTCTATTCAAACAAACAACTGAAAAAAAATAAAACCTTGTGAGTTACCCGATTGATCAAATTGCAAAAATAATTAACGCTGCAGCTTCTATTCATACTACGGCTACTATTCGTTATTTGTTAACTGATACCCGGCTAATGATTGATGCAGAAGCTTCATTGTTTTTTGCTTTGGGCAATAACCCCAAAAGAAATGGGCACCAATTTATTGCAGCAGCTTATAAATCGGGAATAAGAAATTTTGTAGTGTCTCAACAATTCGATGCATCGTCTTATGCTGATGCCAATTTTTTAAAAGTAAGTAATACCTTATTGGCTTTACAGCAACTGGCGGCTTTTCATCGAAATCAATTTCATTACCCTGTTATTGGTATTACCGGCAGCAATGGTAAAACAATTGTAAAAGAATGGCTGCATCAATTATTGCAAAATGATTTCAATATTGTTCGCAGCCCAAGAAGCTATAACTCACAAATTGGCGTTCCATTAAGTGTGTGGCACATGGCGCCGCAACATCAGTTAGGCATATTCGAGGCGGGTATATCATTGCCGGGCGAAATGCAACATTTACAGCCCATTATTGCGCCCACAATTGGGATACTTACATCAATTGGCGATGCACATAATGAAGGCTTTGCATCCATACAAGAAAAAGTAAAGGAAAAATTAATTTTATTTCAGCAGGTTGAATGTTTCATTTATTGTGTGGATGATTTACCTGAGGGTACAATTATACCAAAGGTTCCGCTTTTTTCATGGGGAAATGATAGTAATGCAACCCTTAAAATTGTTCATCTTTCTTTCCAAACAAAACAAACACTTGTTGATTATGTATACAACGGCAGCGAGGGTAAGTTAGTTGTTCCTTTTTCTGATAAGGCTTCTGTTTATAATGTGATTACCTGTTTTTGCTGCATGTTATACATTAAATTGAATGTTGCCATTATCCAGGAACGCATTTTGCAGTTACAGCCTATTGAAATGCGGATGCAATTAAAAAAGGGGATACAGGATTGTACCATTATTAATGATAGTTATAGCAATGATATAGATTCTTTAGCCATAGCATTAGACTATTTGCAACAACAGGCAGCAGGCAGTAAAACAACGGTAATATTGTCTGATTTTTTGCAGACTGGTCTGCCAACTGAAACTTTGTATCAAAAGGTTGTTCATTTACTACAACAAAAGAAAATAAATAGATGCATTGCCATTGGTGAAAATGGTATGGCAAACAGAAAAATTTTAGAACAGGCAGCGCCGGAAACTTTTTTCTTTTTCGATACTTACCAATTCCTGAATGAATGGTTTCGATTTTCATTTCATGCTGAATTTATTTTATTAAAGGGAGCTCGTAAATATGCTTTTGAACAAATTGCAGTATTATTAGAACAGCAGGTACATCAAACCATATTAGAAGTGAATCTTACAGCACTTGCGCATAATTTAAGAGCATATCAGCAATTGCTGGCACCCGATACCAAAACCATGGCCATGGTAAAAGCCTTTGGTTATGGAAGTGGAAGTGTAGAGGTTGCAAAAGTTTTGCAGTTTTATGGTACCGATTATCTGGCGGTGGCATACATAGATGAAGGCGTTACATTACGCAAAGCCGGTATTGCTTTACCCATTATGGTGATGAATGTTGAGGAGAATGGATTCAATGCTATGATTGAACATAGCCTGGAACCGGAAATTTTTTCTTTTCAATTGTACAATAGCTTCCATCGTTTTTTATTAGAACAGGGTATTGAAAAATTTCCTGTTCATATTAAGGTTGATACGGGTATGCATAGGTTGGGGTTTGAAGTATCGGATGCAGAAAAATTAGCACACCTCCTTGTAACCAACAATACCATGTGGGTTAAGTCAGTTTTTTCCCATTTAGCTTCTGCTGAAAATCCTGATCATGATGCCTTTACTGCAGAGCAACATCGGCAATTTTTAAATTTCAGTAATACGTTTCAAAATATATTACATTATAAATTTATTCGCCATATTGCCAATTCTGCTGCCATTATCCGGCATCCCGGCATGCATCATGAAATGGTTCGTTTGGGTATAGGCTTATATGGGGTTAACAGTTCAAATGAGCAGGTCGTTTCTTTACAAACCGTTGCAGTGTTGAAAACCACCATAGCACAAATTAAACATTTACAACCGGGTGATAGTGTAGGGTATAACCGCACTGCTATTGTAACTGTACCAACTGTTATTGCCACCATTCGTATTGGCTATGCAGATGGTTTTAGTAAAAGGTTAAGTAATGGGGTTGGATTTGTGTATATTAATGGCTATCGTGCCCCTGTTATTGGTAGCGTTTGTATGGATATGACTATGGTGAATATTACCAATATTCCAAACGTTGAAGAAGGTGATAGTGTTGAAATTTTTGGGTTACATATTAAAGTAGAAGAAGTAGCAAAATGGTGCGTCACCATTCCATATGAAATTTTAACCGGTATTAGTCAGCGTGTAAAAAGAGTTTACCTCAACGAATAAAAAAGGCATTGCTTCTATTGAAACAATGCCCGTAAGGTAATCATAGAATTCATCTCTTAAAAAACCGGCCCAATCTTTCTCAACTTCTTATTCCTGCATCTACGGCCGGTTAATTTATTTTAGTTGGTGCCACCATTATAACCATTGTAATAGGTGGGTTGATTGTTATAACTGGTTGAGCCTTCTTTATAATAATTCTTTTTGGCATTGTTAATGGCCTGATCTCTTTCTAATTTTAATTCTCTTATAGTAGCCCTTCTTTCTCTTCCAGTCATACTGTCATCTGCACGGGCAGAATTTATTTTTTGCGCATAATCGTGCTGAATATCCATAATTTCCCGGTCTAATTTAGATGGCCTTGCCTGATAACCATATCCGTAATCATAGTATGGATATCCATAACCATACCAAGGCATTCCGAAACCATAACCAAAACCCAGACCAAAATAAGGATTATAAAGTGGGGCATAGCCACCGCCTACTATAACAGTGGTACGGCCTTTTCCACCTCCAAAATCATCCCTGTCTCTCATTCCGCCAAAATGTGGCCTAACTGTTGCTGCTGTAGCTCCTGTTACTAACAGTATTGCAAATACAGCTATTGATAATTTTTTCATGATCTTCATTTTTTGTTGTTCAGATATATGACTGTAAAAGATGCCTCAAATAACATGCTTGATGGTTAAAAATGCAGGTTATAACATTTATTTAAATATTCGCCGTTAAATGGCGCCCATAACACTACTTTTTAAAGCCTTTGATTGGCTTTTACAGTCTTAAAAATCAAACTTTCGGTTATTCGTTAAAAACCTTACTTTTGCGTCCCCAATTGCGGATGTGGCGAAATTGGCAGACGCACTAGACTTAGGATCTAGCGCCGCAAGGCATGTGGGTTCGACCCCCTCCATCCGCACCAATAGTACTCATTCCTCTTTTTTAAGGGGGATTTTTTTTAAATTGGTTTAACAATAAACAGCGCAATTATGGCAAATGTTACCAGAGAGAATCTGAGTGTTTTAAATGATAAAATCACCGTTACCCTTTCAAAAGAGGATTATTTTGAAGGGTTTGAAAAGAGCCTGAAAAAATATGCGAAAACTGCCAATATTCCCGGCTTTCGTAAAGGAATGATTCCGGCAGGTTTAATCAAAAAAATGTATGGGCAAAGTGTTTTTAGTGAGGAAGTACTGCGAAAAGTTGAAAAATCTTTACTCGATTTTTTAGAAAATGAGAAGCTGGAAATTTTTGCACAACCTCTCCCCTTAGAAAATGGCAGTCCGGCTTTAGATATGAATAATCTGGTTGATTATTCTTTTTCATTCGAAATTGGTTTAAAACCCGAAGTAGCTATTGACGTTGCAAAATTAAAAGTTACACAATACAAAGTAACCGTTACCGATGAAATGGTAGAGCAGGAAATAGACCGTTTACAGGTACGCAATGGAAAAATGACAGAACCGGAAACTGTTACCGGAGAAGACAATGTACTGAATGTAAAATTTGTTGAAACTGACAAAGAAGGAAACGAACTGGAAGGGGGTATTAGTAAAGAAAACTCGTTGCTGGTAAAATATTTTACTGAAAAATTCAGAAAGAATTTAATGGGTAAAAAAGCAGGTGATTCTGTTGACCTGCAATTGAAAAAAGCATTTGACGATAAAGAGTTGGACTTTATTTTGTCTGATCTTGGTTTAGAAAAAGGTAAGAAAGAAGATGAAAGCAAATATTTTAAACTACATATTACAAAAGTAGGGTTGGTAGAAAGACCTGAGTTAAATGAGGCTTTTTTTGAAACAGTTTATCCTGGAAAGGGCATTGTTACTATTGAAGAATTTAAAAAAGCTGTTCGAAATGAAATAGAAAATTATTATCAAGCTCAGGCATTAAATCAGGTACACGATCAAATTTATCATCAACTATTAGAGCATGCCAATTTTCAATTTCCCGATAATTTCTTAAAGCGTTGGTTACAGGTAAGCGGCGAAAGGCCAAAAACAACTGATGAAGTTGAGGCAGAATTTCCAACATTTAAAGAACAATTAAAATGGACTTTAATTAGTAACCAACTTACATTAGATAATAAAATTGAAGTGTTGCCGGATGATATTCGTACATTGGCTAAGCAACAATTATTGCAATATCTGGGCAGACAAATTAATATGGATGAAAATCAGCAATGGGTAGAAGATTACGCCAACAGAATGATGCAGGATAGAAAATTTATGGAAGACAGCTATCACAGAATTGCAACAGAAAAAATGTTTACTGCGGTTGCAGAAAAAGTGAATAAAACGGAAGAAGCAATCAGTGCAGAAGATTTTGCTGCCAAATTGCACCACCATCATCATTAATTGTATTTTAAATTTTGTATAAGGCTGTTTCATTATTTGAAGCAGCCTTTTTTTACCCATACAATTCCAGATGAATATCTTTACGATCGTATCCTAATGCTATAATTCTTTCTTTAGCTTCATCAATCATATTTTTCCATCCGCATAAATAAAAAGCAGCAGGCGGCTTTTCATTGGTTAATAATTGTTCGTACACACTGTGTACATATCCTGTATAGCATCCTTCTTCTGTTAAATCATCTTCTCTTGAAAAACATGCATGAAACTGAAAGCCCGGCTCATGCATGCTAAGCTTTCTTAATTCATTCAAATACAAACCATCGGTTTTTTTTCTGCAACCAAATATTAAATGAATGTTTTGGTGTGGTATTTTATGTTGATGCAGGTATTGAATCATTGAACGGAATGGAGCAATACCGGTACCTGTGCATATTAAAAATATATCTTTTTCAATTTTTCCCGGCAAAGTAAATTTACCCTGTGGGCCTCTCAACATAAATTCAGTGCCTACTGTAGCTTCATTAAACAAATAATTGGTACCAGCGCCACCTTCTAAAAAAACAATAATTAATTCAATAATATTGGTATCGTTAGGTGCTGAAGCAATAGAGTAACTGCGCCATCTTTTATTTTTCTGTTCATGTATGGGCAAATCTAATGTTACAAACTGGCCGGGTATAAAATCAAATTTTTCTACTTCCGGAATTTGAATAAAAAATTTTTTGGTAAATTTAGTTTCGGGTTCAATTGCAACAATAATACCCTTTTGCCAGGCTTGCATATTTTTCGTTTTTGCTAATATAGTAGTAAGTATCAAACAGATAGTTTTTTTACAAAAAAATACCCCGAAAAAAAATCAGGATATTTTTTAAATTGTATCGGTTAATTAATGAACTACCAATATTTTTTGATTATACACTTTGTCTTTCTGCTTTATTTGCAGAATATAAGTACCCGGAGCAAAGCTCGCTGAGCTGTATTGTTTATTAAAGATTCCAATATAGTTGCTGTATTGTTCATTCATCATTAATTGTCCTGCTTCATTAAACAAGGCAATATTTACAGGACCGAGCGTATTCATGGTAAATCGAATCGAGAAATTGCTGTTGGCCGGATTAGGTGTAACCTGTAAACCAATGGCTGAAGGATTCGCATTTTGAATAGCTGTAAATACATAGTTGAAGGTATTGGAACCTCTCTGACATCCTGATGAATCTGTTACAATTACAGCATAGCCGCCCGATTGTGATGGCTTAATGGAACGAGTAGTTGCACCTGTTATTGGGTTGTTGTTGAAATACCATTGGTTACCGTTGTTGCTACTGCTCATTAAACTATCACCCACTTGTGTAACGGTTGGTGCAGCAACGCTGCTTGCAACAATGGCCGTGCGTGGGCTGGTACAATCTGATGTGCTAACCCTTACATTATAAAAGAAGTAGTAGTAAGATTGTGGGTTTGATGCTGCAGGTACACTGTTGCCTGTAATCATAAACAAACCATTTATACCCATTGGGTAGATGGTGCCACTGATACCGCTGTTTCTAAAAATGCTGGCACCATTGCTGCATTGCATAATTAATGCATAATCTCCGGCAGCAGGTACCTGTAGGTTTAAATTAAAAATAGCACCGCTGTCGGCCGGATTATCACTACCCGGTAAAGTAGCAGGTGGTGTTGGATTTGTAGCCGCAACATTGAAGTTGATAACCTGAACAGGAATGTAAGTATAGCTTGAACCATCTGCACTTACAGTAAGATTACTGGCTAATGTAATTTGTATAGTACCTGCATTACCAATATACATTCTGGCAGTTTCTATAGCAAGGGGTGCATATGCATGAAATGTAACATAATTTCCGACAAAGGCATTATATCCTCCGGTGCCATATACTGTTTTATTGGCCGGACCAACTGTAACTTTGCTTCCGGTTTGTAAATAATAAGTGTTATTAGAAGGTATGGTACTGGTTGAAGTATTGGCTCCCACTGCAATAGGGCTTGTAGCGGTATTGGAGCTATACCATAAATAAGTACTGTTACTATTGGCATTGCTTGCTTTTAAATAAGCTGTATTAGTGCCGCAAATAGTAGCTGTACCAACAGGGGCAGCTGGTGCATTGGCTATTGCAATGGTTACTGTTTTAGTATTATCTGTTGTATCCTGATCAGCTGCATAAACAATTGTTGCATGAATTGTATAACTGGTGCCGGCAATTGTACTAAATGGTGTTTGAAATACATAAGTATCTGTACCACCGGCTGCTAATGTTAAAGGATATAGGCCAGATAAGTTGGCAATAACGGTAGCACCGTTGCTAACGGTAGCATTCAGTGTAAAATTGCTGGCGCTTACAGTGCCTTTATTTAAAATTTGAACTGTTAAATACTGGTTATTGGCTGCGCAAGCGCCTGCTGAAGGTGTAACAATCCCGGCTAAGGATAAATTATTGGCAGGTGCAATAAACTGAATACGGTAGTCCTGTGTTTCTCCATATCCATAATTACCACAAGGTTGTATAGTTGTAGAGTCTGTCGTTTCTACTGCTACAATGCGCATCAGGGTTAAATTATTGACAGGTAAATTTCCAGGTGTAGTAATGTTAGCGGTATAGGTTCCATTTCCGCTAGCTACAATGGCTGCTACTTGTTCACCGGGATCAGAAAAACTCCCGTTACTATTGTAATCAATATACACTTTCACCACTTTGGGATTATTGGTAGCATCTGAACTGTTTAAAACAATGCTAAAAGGAAGTGTTTGATTGGATTGAATTTTACCTGTAATATTGGTAAAGTTGCTATATGTTGTATTGGTGGTGGTATTTTTATTGTTGATGCCTGCAAAAGCCACACTGTCAATTCTGGTGCCAGTATTGTTGGTAGCAGATGAACTGCAATAGGCGGTTCCGCCAATGCCACTTACCAGTAACGAGAATGCCTGAGTACCTCTTTGTAAATTACCCTTATTGGTAATGGTAATGGTATAAAGTTGACCGGGTACGGCACTATCTACATTAATTTTTTCAACATTATCCAAGTAGTTGTCTCCCTTAGTTGCTGGAGCACTTGGAATAGCCGGATTTAAAACCCATGGTTTGTATACATTACTACCATTGCTAATACGCATGTCTAAATCATTTACCAAACGTGGGGTGGTATTGTTAACTGAGTTTGAGGGAGATAATGGCGTAATAGGAGGGTCTAACCAGCTTAATGTAGCCACTAAAGGCCCATTACCGGAAGCTACCACATTCATGGTATAAGGTACCGCATTACTCAATGTTTTTTCAATAATAGTATCAGAAACATGATTATATGAAGAGGTGATGACCGAAGAAGCTTTTAAAACATTTAATAAACCCCATCCAAACTGATAATCAGGTCCGGGAGCAGTGCCGGCTTCATTCGCAGTATGAACGGCTAAACCTCTTAATGTAGCTGACCGCATAAAACTACCCGGATGTAATTTGTTGTAATATTCTTGCAATAGATAAAGAGAGCCAGTGGCATTGGGTGCTGCCATTGAAGTACCGCTTTCTGTTTGATAGGCAGTAGTAGAAGTACTCCAGCTTGAGGTAACATTCACGCCATCGGCAACTACATCAGGTTTAATTCTGCCATCGCTGGTGGGGCCCCATGCACTGAAACTGCTCATTACCACATCACTGGGATAGTTATAACCAAGCGGAATACCATTTACCGCACCTACGGCTAAAATATTTTTGGCATCCTGTGTATAGGCAATAGAGCCATAATCGGGATTATTGGGAATTGATGCTGTTCTGTAAATAGATTTGTTGCTATTTCCGTTATATAAATATTTTGATCCTACTGCCGGCCCGTTTGAATTTCTGGAGTTACCTGCCGACATGCTGATTAAATAATAGGGTGCATTGTACGCAATAGAATCGAACATTTGCGCACTTTGATCATAATATCCAAAACCGTATGATTTGCTGGTACTAATGGTTGTATCGCCATACCAACTCCAATTGGTACCATCATAATTCCATCCGGCTAAAAAACCATACGAGTGGTTTGAAACCAATAAATTGGGTGAGGCTGCCATCATTTCAGACTGGTCATTACTAAAATCATACGCAATTAATTTCTGCGCATTAAATGCCATTCCTTTGGCAATTGGGTTAATACCAGTTGCGATTAAAGTTCCGGCTACGTGCGTAGCATGGTCGCTCAATGCAGCCGAATCGGGATTTACTATGCGTCCAATTAACTCTACATGGTTGGTTAAAGGAGTGCCACCATCCCACATAGCTAATTTACCCGCAACACCATTGGATGAGCCGGATAAGTTTAAATTAGAACTTCCCCCCGGCCAAAGCTGGTTGGCATTGGTAGTGGCAGCTGCAGTAGTATTATTAAAAGTGCTTAGATATAATGGATTACCTTTTTCATCTACACCCGCTAATGCAATTACTTTTCCGGTTGGCGTTACGCGTCTGATAAACCAGCCTTCCTGCTTTGCCAGTTGCAGGGCGCGCTGTAAATTATTGTTTTCTGAAATCCGGATGGCATCAGACAATTTTTGATATTCTTGCGGCGAACGGGTATTTTGTGCCAAAATATTGCTGACACTGAGCATTAAAATAATAGCAAGGTGTAATTTTTTGAACATAGTACAGTGTGTTAAGTGAACAGCTTAATTTTACTAAATTAGATACTTTAAACACTCAAAATGCTTTATGTATAAAAATCTTTTTCTCCTAATCGGTATAACTATGTTGTTAATGGGTTGTTTGTTTGAAAAGAAGGCAACATCCAACAAAAAAATTAAACAGGGAATTTCGGGATATGTTTTTCGTGTTGCAGGCAATCAAATGCCTGCCCCGAATGCACCTGCTCCGCAACCACAACCTTTATCAACCACCATTTATATTTACGAGCTAACCAATATAAAAGATGTTGAGCGCATCAACGAGTCGCCCATGTATACGGTTATTCATACCCGGTTGATTGATTCTACCTTATCTGATTCAAAAGGTGCTTTTGCTGTGTCATTACCCGCAGGCAGTTATTCTTTATTTGCCAAGGTAGATGGTCATTTTTATGCCAACAGTTATGATGAAAAAAACAATATACAATCCGTGTACGTGCAGCCCGATTCTGTTGCAACAATTACCCTACAAATTAGCAATAATGCTGTCTATTAAAAGCGTAAAGCAAACCATTGTTCAACTTTTTTTAGAAAATTCGGTGTGTTAAAATCGTACCTTTGCACTCTGTTTTTATGAATATAGGAGTGCTTTTGGATCAATTTAGAAATACCCCCCAGGTAAAAAACCTGTTGGAAAAACTAGTTGTTGCCCCAACTATAGAAGCACAAAAAATTTATCTTTCCGGTTTACATGGCAGCAGTCCGGAATGTATCATCAGCGCTTTATACCAACATTCCAATCTCGAAAATTATAACCACCTGATTGTATTAAGTGATGCAGAAGATGCTGCTTATTTTTTCAATGCAATAGAAAGCTTAACCAATGCATTAGATGTTTTTTATTTTCCCGCTTCATTTAAAGTAAGAAAGAATTTTAGATTGCTCAATGCTTCGCATGTAATGTTGCGAACTGAGATGTTGACCAAACTATCTGACGGAGGCAACAAAAAAATAATGGTAACCTATTCTGAAGCTTTGGCAGAAAAGGTTGTAAAACCAAATACCTTAAACAACAATACCATTTCCATCAAAACAAATGATACCATTCAGCCGGAAAGTTTAATGGAATTGTTGGTGATGTATGGTTTTGTACGCAACGATTTTGTATATGAACCCGGACAGTTTGCTTTAAGAGGCGGCATTCTCGATATTTATTCTTATGGTAATGAAAAACCTTATAGAATTGAGTTGTTTGGTAATGAGGTAGACAGTATCCGGATTTTTGATCCTGAAACGCAGCTTAGTGAGCGAAAACTATTGCAGGTAAGTATTATTCCCAATATTGAAACGCAATTTGATGAAGGAGAAAAAATTTCTTTACTTGAATTTCTAAGTGAAAATACCATTATTTGGTTAAAAGACTGGGATGTTATTCTAAATAAACTGGAGGTTCAGGAAGAAGAGCTGGGTATTTTCCTTCAGAAAAATAACGATGTAGGCTTTGTGCAGGAATTTGATGAAGAGGACACTAAAATTTTAAAAGGAATTGGTTTAAACGATTTTACACCCGCTGCTACCATTACCCGCCAAATTCAATACAAACACATGATTGAGTTTGGCTATGCACCACATTTTGCACAAACAACCATTCATTTTCAAACAGAAGAACAGCCTTCTTTTAATAGGCAATTTGATTTGTTGATGAAGAATCTCTCTGCATTTGAAACTGCAGGATATACTATTTATATTTTTTCTGATCAGTCAAAACAATTAGAGCGGTTACATAGTATTTTTTCTGACTTATCATCAATAATCAAATTCGTTCCTGTTCCCATTAGTATACATGAGGGTTTTATTGATCATGATTTAAAAGTGGTTTGTTATACTGACCACCAAATATTTCAACGTTACCATAAATATAAAATTAAACAAGCTTATAGTAAAAGTAAAGCGCTTACCTTAAAAACTTTACGTGAGTTGCAACCCGGCGATTATGTAACACATATCGATCATGGCGTAGGAATTTTTAGTGGCTTACAAAAAATTGAAGTAAATGGTAAATGGCAGGAAGCAGTACGAATTATATATAAGGATAATGATATTTTATATGTGAATATCAATTCACTGCATAAAATTTCTAAGTTTACCGGAAAAGAAGGTACCATTCCAAAAATTAATAAACTGGGAAGTGATGTTTGGAATAAACTAAAAGAAAAAACAAAAACCAAAGTAAAGGAACTGGCATTTGATTTAATTGGTTTATATGCAGAACGAAAAGCCAGACAAGGTTTCCAACATTCGCCGGATAACTATCTGAATACAGAATTAGAAGCATCCTTTATTTATGAAGATACACCCGACCAAAGTAAGGTAACAGCCGATGTAAAAAAAGATATGGAAAGTGCCAGCCCAATGGATAGGTTGGTTTGTGGTGATGTTGGATTTGGTAAAACAGAAGTAGCCATCAGAGCTGCATTTAAAAGTTGTGTAGATGGTAAACAGGCAGCTATTCTGGTACCTACTACTATACTTGCGTTTCAACATTATAAAACATTTAAAGAGCGTTTGAAAGATTTTCCGGTTACGGTTGATTTTGTAAACCGCTTTAAATCTTCCAAAGAAAAAAAAGAAACCCTTCAACGTGTAGCTGAAGGTAAAGTAGATATATTAATTGGCACACATGCCATTCTAAGTAAAGATGTAATATTTAAAGATCTTGGATTATTGGTAATTGATGAGGAGCAAAAGTTTGGTGTTGGACATAAAGAAAAATTAAAAACCCTCAAAACAAATGTAGATTGCTTAACACTAACGGCAACACCCATTCCACGAACGCTTCAGTTTTCACTAATGGGCGCCAGAGATTTAAGTGTAATTAATACCCCCCCGCCTAACCGCCAGCCCATTCAAACAGAAGTACACGTGTTTAATGAAGATTTTATTCGTGATGCCATATATTTTGAAACAGAACGTGGCGGCCAGGTTTTCTTTATTCACAACCGGGTGCAAGGCCTTTCTGAAATGGCTGCACTCATTCAAACATCATGCCCTGATTTAAGTATTGGATTTGCTCATGGGCAATTAGAAGGACATGAATTAGAAAAACGTATTCTGGATTTTATTGATAAAAAATATGATGTATTAGTTTGTACCAATATTGTGGAAAGTGGCGTAGATATACCTAACGTGAATACCATCATTGTAAACAATGCACATCATTTTGGATTAAGTGATTTGCACCAGTTACGCGGCAGGGTAGGACGAAGTAATAAAAAAGCATTCTGTTACCTGTTGGCACCACCCATGGCTACATTGCCAACCGATTCAAGAAAACGACTGCAAACTTTAGAACAGTTTAGCGATTTGGGCAGTGGTTTTCAAATTGCCATGCGAGATTTGGATATTCGTGGAGCAGGTAATATGCTGGGTGGTGAACAAAGTGGCTTTATAGCTGAAATTGGATTTGAAATGTATCAGAAAATTTTAGATGAAGCAATCCGCGAATTGAAGCGTAGCAGTTTTAAAGAATTATTTAAGGATGAAATTGCACAGCAGGATGATTATGTAAGTGATTGCACTATTGATACAGATTTGGAAATATTAATTCCGGATGACTATGTTTCAAACATTACCGAACGCCTTTCCTTATATACCCGATTGGACAACTGTGAAAATGAAGCTGATTTAATTGCCTTTAAAACTGAAATGGAAGACCGCTTTGGAAATTTACCACCACAGGTATCTGATTTATTTGATACCGTTAGAGCCAGATGGGCAGGTGTTGCATTGGGATTTGAAAAAATGACTTTAAAGGAGAATACTTTGCGTTGTTATTTTATCAATAAGCCAGACTCTCCATATTTTGAATCAGATTTATTTAAAAATATATTGAGCTATTTGCAAACAGGCACCAATAAAGCAAGGTTAAAGCAAGCCGGTAAAAACTTTTTATTAGTTGTAGAAGATGTTAACTCCATGCAAGCGATGTTGCGGTTTTTACAAAAAATGCAAGCGGCAACTGTGCCTGTTTCACTTTCTTAAAATTACCTATCTCAAATTATATTTTTCTTAACTCCATTTATGTAGGCAATCATCCATTCATCCACTTACTTCAGTATTGTTTTGTAGCAACTTTTCATTTTTGCCAAAATTATCCTGTATGAAATTTAAATTTACTATTGTCATTATTGGACTAATGGTATTGCTGGCAAGTTTGTAGTACAAACAAACCTTTTGTTAGCAAAAATGCAGCTAATATTCAGTTCAAATCAATTGCTATATTGCCTGTTCAGGTACAATTTACAGGTCAACTTCCCCACAATGTTGCTCAGGCACAAGTAGATAGTGCTGCTTTAAAAACGGGTTACACCTACCAGCAAACTGAGTTAGCTCATTTTCAGCGCTATGCCAAACCCCGGAAAAAATTCAATATGGCACAAATTCAAAGTCCGGATAAAACCAATGGACTTTTACGTTCGGCGGGTATAAGTGCAAATGATGCTTTTAACACCGACCCCGATGTTTTAGCAAAAATGTTAGGAGTAGATGCTGTGATAAAAATGAATGTTATTAGTAAATGATGAGCGATTTAGCATCGATGGGTATTGGTGCCGTACGTAATATAATTTTTTGGAGTACTCAAATGGATCCGGTGGTTGGTGGCAGTATTAGCAATAAAACCGCCGATGTATTTGCCAACTGTGTTTTAGTAAAAAATGGAGAAACACTTTGGTCAGCCGAATATCAAAAGCCTACCAATTGGCATATTTCAGGCACAGATGTAATGAATAAAATTACCCGAAAAATGGGGAAACGATTTCCGTTTTAGTTTGGTTTTAAAAGGTCAAAAAAAGGGTAACTTTCTTTAAGGAAAGCTGCCCTTTTCATGTAATTAGGTATAAGTATTAAAATCCTTTTTTGGCAACACCATCTGCAATAGCTTGTAAAGCTTTTGCTTCACTCAAAATGGCAGCCATTTTATTGCCTTTTCCATCATTGCCACTGGCCATATAACCACCTCTTGCAGTTTTAGTAATTACGGCATCGTGCATGGGAACATTTTTTTCTTTTGTTTTTAAGCAGTATGCTTTAATCATTTTAGATGTATCCATTGTTTTTTTGTTTTAATATTCTCAAAAAATGAGAATGGATTAGTAAATAAGTTTTGATTCTGCTAACACAAACTACAATTATTTTTTGGTTTGTGAAACTTGTTCTCGTGTAAAACACGCATTATTTTATAAAACATAGCATTTTATGCATCAATACGGGCATAACGGGCATGTGTTTCAATAAATTCTCTACGGGGCGCCACTTCATCACCCATTAGCATACTGAATATTCTGTCTGCTTCAGCGGCACTTTCAATGGTTACCTTTTTCAGTGTTCGGCGGCTGGGGTCCATGGTGGTTTCCCATAATTGTTCTGCATTCATTTCACCCAAACCTTTGTAACGTTGAATGGTAACACTGTCTTCTTTGCCCCCACCTAATTTTTCAATCCATGCTTTTCGTTGTTCTTCGCTATAGGCATAGGCTTGTTCTTTGCCTTTTTTAATCAGGTATAATGGGGGTTGTGCAATGTAAACATACCCATGTTCTACCAATTCTTTCATATAACGGTATACAAAAGTTAAAATTAATGTGGCAATATGCGAACCATCTACGTCCGCATCAGTCATAATAATTAATTTATGGTAACGTAGTTTGGTAAGGTTCAATTGTTTGGGATCATCGGGTGTTCCTACGGTTACGCCTAAAGCCGTGTACATATTTCTAATTTCTTCGTTCTCGTAAATTTTATGTTCCATTGCTTTTTCAACGTTCAAAATTTTACCACGTAAAGGTAAAATGGCCTGATAGCTTCTGTCGCGGCCTTGTTTGGCAGTACCGCCGGCTGAATCTCCCTCTACTAAGTATAATTCACATTTTTCAGGATCGCGTTCAGAACAATCTGCTAATTTGCCCGGTAGGCCACCCCCGCTTAAAACGGTTTTGCGTTGTACCAAATCACGTGCTTTTTTTGCTGCCACTCTGGCTTGGGCAGCCAGAATAATTTTTGAAACTACATTTTTTGCTTCTCTGGGATTTTCCTCCAAATAGGCTTGTAATGCTTTTGCTACAGTAGTTTGAACAATACCTGAAACTTCACTATTGCCTAATTTTGTTTTGGTTTGTCCCTCAAATTGTGGTTCAGGTACTTTTACGGATATAATTGCACTCAGACCTTCTCTAAAATCATCTCCTTCTACTTCTACTTTGGCTTTTTCAAACAAACCTTCTTTATCGCCATAACTTTTAAACACACGTGTTAAAGCTTGTCTGAAGCCTGTTACATGTGTACCACCCTCAATGGTATTAATGTTATTAACGTATGAAAAAATATGTTCTTTAAAATCATTGTTATAAGTCATGGCTACTTCAACCGCTACATTCGTTGCTTCGTCGTGTCCTTCAAAAAACAAAGTTTTAGAAATGAGGGGTGTTCTTTTTCCTATTTCATCCAGCATTTCCACAAATTCTACAATACCACCCTCACTGTAAAAATTTTTGCTGTAATAGGAGCCGTCTTCATTATTTTCTCTTAAATCGTTCAGGGTAATGCTGATTTTTCTGTTTAGAAAAGCCAATTCACGTAAACGGCTTTCTAATATTTCCCGTTTAAAAACTGATTCCTGAAAAATGGTTAAATCGGGCCAAAAATGCACATTGGTGCCGGTTTTATCACTAAGGCCGACTTCTCTAACGGGGTATTGTGGCACACCAATTTTATATTCTTGTTCAAATATTTTGCCTTCTCTTTGAACGGTAACTATGAGTTTTGAGCTTAATGCATTTACGCAACTAACCCCAACGCCATGCAATCCGCCGGAAACTTTGTAGGTGTTTTTATCAAATTTTCCACCGGCATGTAAAACAGTCATTACCACTTCTAAAGCACTTCTTTTTTCTTTGGTATGCATAGCAGTAGGAATACCACGGCCATCATCTTTTACACTGATGGAATTGTCTTCATGAATGGTAACTTCAATGTTTTTGCAGTAACCAGCCAGGGCTTCATCTATTGAGTTATCTACCACTTCGTAAACCAGATGATGCAGACCTTTAACGCCAATATCGCCAATGTACATGGCGGGTCTTTTTCTAACTGCTTCTAATCCTTCTAAAACCTGTATGCTATCTGCGCCGTAGTTTTTATTTTGGGCATCTGTAATCAATTGTTGTGCTTCACTCATAAATATCTAATAACTATTGTGTTTAAACGAATATTTCGGGGTGGGCGAAGATAATGATTTTAAGGGCTAGAATGGCATAAAATGCAGGTATTTATCCACTATTTACCCGATGTTGAATTGAATTGGTCCAAAACAGTTTTTTTGCCCAAAATAACTGGCATTTATGTATGTTTTTTATGAAAGTATTGTTTTACAGTTTTGTGACTGAATTTTAAATGTATATACATACTTTTGCAATGATATGATGCAGGTTTTAGATATTCTAAAAGTAGCCCATAAAAATGGGATTGAGCCAAGCATGGATTTGTTGTACCAGAAAGCCCAGCATATTCCGGGATCTATTCAGTATGATATTAGAAGATATTATGCACAACATCCTTGGGTGGCAGAAGATACCGGTATGATGGTATATCATTATGATGAAGCCCGACCTGATAAGAACTATTTGGAACTTCGTTTTTGTACCACCGGTAATCGGTATTGCGAAGAAAGAAGTTGTTCTTTATGCAGCCAGCTACCTACCGAAAGTTGTGATGGGAAAATACAAACGGTAGATGTTTTTACTTTTCATTTTACAGCAACTTTTTTATATCAGTTTACGCATAATGTAAAATTAAATAATCGGAAGGATGAAGTTTTGGCTTTTAAACATCCCCATGCTTTCACCAAAATTTTTACAGTTTGCAATAAAAAACGTAATATTTTAGACGGTTTGTTAAACCACAGTTATACCGGCGCTTTAGAGAACATATTTGTGAATGCAAAAATTCATGAATTATTGTTATATAGTTTAGATTGTTTGGTGGATGAAAAAGAAGAAGGTTTTTCTTGTAAATTTTTATCAGATCAACGGAGCAAGGAACAAATTTATCAGGCACGAGATCTTTTATTGCAACACATTGGCGATCCTATTACCATAAAAGAATTGAGTCGTAAAGTTGCCATGAATGAATGTTACCTGAAAAAAGGATTTAAAGAAATTTTTGGTACAACCATTTTTGATTTTTATCAGCAACAAAGAATGGAACATGCAAAATACCTTTTATACGAGAAGGGGTTGAGTGTTACAGATGTATCGGCTTTGTTGGGCTATTCTTCCATATCACATTTTTCTGCTGCATTTAAAAAGCATACCGGATTAAAACCTTGTGATTTATTAAAATAACTGATAAGCCCCCGATTTTTAAAAAAGCAACCCGACGAAACGGGTTGCTTTTTTTTATTGAATTATCTCTTGTAAACTTTCTTTGCTGGCTTTTATGGTTGCATCTAAATCCTGGTAGGTAAGTGCATTATTCAAAAACCAGCTCTCAAAAGGGGATGGTGGTAAATATATTCCTCTTTTAAGCATTGCGTGAAAGTATTGCTTAAATAATTCATTGTTGGCTGCTGCGGCAGTTTCAAAATTTGTTACGGGCTGCTTGCTAAAATGCACACTGATCATAGAACCTAAACGATTAATGATAAAAGGTATTTTAGAAGCAGTAAATACTTCCTGCAGCCCTTGATGCAAATAAGCCGTTTTGTCATCTAACTCCTGATATATGGAAGGATTATTTTTTAATTCATTTAATAATGTATAACCCGCAATCATTGCAATAGGATTGCCGCTTAATGTTCCGGCCTGGTATACATTTCCCAACGGCGCAATGTGTTGCATGATTTCTTTTTTACCTCCAAAAGCGCCTACCGGCATACCTGCACCAATTACTTTTCCATAGGTAATTAAATCAGCGTCAATGCCTAACCGCTCTTGTGCGCCACCGGGGGCCAACCGAAAGCCGGTCATTACTTCATCAAAAATGAGTACGATATGATTATCGGTACAAATTTTTCGTAATCCTTCCAGAAATCCTTTTTCAGGAAGGATGCAACCCATATTGCCTGCAACGGGTTCTACAATAATGGCGGCTATTTCATTTGGATTTGCTTCAACTAATTTTTTTACGGCATTTAAATCGTTGTAGGCGCAGGTTAACGTATCGGAGCTAACACCTGCAGGAATACCCGGTACGGTTTGTATATTAAATGTGGCCACGCCGCTGCCTGCTTTTACCAAAAATGCATCTGCATGTCCATGATAATTTCCTTCAAATTTGATGAATTTATTTTTGCCGGTATAACCCCTAGCCAATCGTAGTGCACTCATGCAGGCTTCTGTACCGCTACTCACCATTCTAATTAAGTCAACATTAGGTGCCATGCTTGTAATGAGTTCAGCCATTTCAATTTCTAAAGCTGTGGGCGCACCAAACGATGTTGAATCTACTGCCTTCTCTTGTATGGCTTTAATAACCGGCTTGTAAGCGTGACCTAATATCATCGGGCCCCATGAAGCAATATAATCGATGTATTGATGATTGTCTTCATCAAATAAATAAGCGCCTTTTGCTTTTTTTATAAACAAGGGTGTACCACCTACGTTTTTAAAAGCCCTAACCGGCGAGTTTACCCCACCGGGTATACTTTTCTGTGCACGTTCAAACAATTGTTGGCTAGTTTCTATTTGCATAAAATTTTCTTTTTTCTCAATAATGCTATTTGCTTCGGCTACTCATTTTCTTCTAACATAGCTGTAAATGCTTTTATTGCTTTGGTTGGCTTAAATTCTATGATATTCCACTCTGCCAGTTTGTTAACATAAAATGGATCTTCAGCCATAATTTGTTCTATTGTTTTTCTACTATCTGCATTTGCCAAAATGATTCCACCGGTGCGTGGTTCTTTTCTGCCGGAGGCAATAAAATTGCCGGACTGATAATATTTTTCCAGAAAAGCAATATGGGCTTCCATATGCTGATCAATTAAATTAGTGGATACTTTGTAAGTAATATCTACAATAAACATAAAGTTGTTTTTAAGTGTACAAATTGAATTACTATTGTTTTGGATTAGCTAAGCAACATAACTGCCTGTTTTGTAAAATAAGTGGCAATTAAGTCGGCTCCGGCTCTTTTAATTGAAGTAAGGCTTTCAATGATGGCTTTATTTTCGTCAAGCCATCCACGTTCTGCTGCAGCTTTTATCATGGCATACTCTCCGCTAACATGATAAGCACTCACCGGAATGGTTACTGCGTTTTTTACTTCACGAATAATGTCTAAATAAGCCATAGCTGGTTTTACCATCACAATATCTGCGCCTTCTTCAACATCCTGTAATGTTTCATTAATGGCTTCCAGACGATTTGCATAATTCATTTGATATGTTTTCTTATCACCAAATCCCGGTGCACTGTCTAAGGCATCTCTAAACGGTCCGTAAAAGCAGGAAGCGTATTTGGCACTATAGCTCATAATACCGGTTTTTATAAATCCGCTTTCTTCCAATGCTTCTCTAATGGCTCCAATTCTTCCATCCATCATATCGCTTGGCGCAACAAAATCTGCCCCTGCTGCTGCGTGGCTAACACTCATTTTTATCAATGCTTCAACAGTTTCATCGTTTACAATTTCGCCATCTTTTACTATGCCATCATGCCCATATATGGAGTATGGGTCTAATGCAACATCTGTCATTACAATCATTTCAGGAACAGCATCTTTAATGGCTTTAATACTTCTTTGCATTAAACCGTTTGGATTCCAGGCTTCTTTGCCTTCATTATCTTTTGTTTCGTCTAATGTTTTTACAAAAAGCAATACACTTTTTATACCCAGGCTGTATAGTTCTTTAATTTCTTTTACTGTTATGTCTAAACTATTTCTATAATAGCCGGGCATAGAGCTGATTTCAGTTTTTTGATTTTGCCCTTCATCAATAAACAAAGGAGCGATAAAATCGTTGGGGGTTAAAACGGTTTCAGCAACCAAACTTCTGATAGCTGCCGATTTTCTTAGTATTCTATTTCGTTTTTGCAAATACATTGTTCAATAGTTTTATGGTTAACACTGATTGGTTTTTTGTGTCCATTCATCAATGGTGATGGATTGATGCTCGTTGATCCAATCTTTGGGATGCAGACAGGCATCTAATAAAATGGCTTCAGGCGTTCCTGCTTCCGGTTGGTAATTATAGTTGAAGCGAACGGTTGGTGGCAAGCTCATTAAAATACTTTCTGTTCTTCCATTGGTTTTTAGGCCAAATATGGTACCTCGGTCGTGTAATAAATTAAATTCTACATAACGGCCACGCCTTATTTCCTGCCAAAATTTATGTTGTGCTTTAAATGGAGTATTTTTTCTTTTTTCAACAATAGGTAAATAGGCATCTAAAAATGCGTTTCCACAAGCCTTTGCTAATCCCAGCCAAAATTGTTCATCTCTTTCGGGTGTGGGTTTTTGGTGATCATAAAATATACCGCCAATGCCTCTCCGTTCATTTTGCCGGTGTGTGTTTACAAAATAATTATCGCAGGTTGTTTTAAAAAGAGGATAGAAGGATGTATCAAACTGATCGCAGGCATTTTTGTGTATTTGGTGAAAATGAATGGCATCTTCATTCAATAAATAATAGGGGGTAAGATCCGTTCCACCTCCAAACCATCTGTCTATCACTTCATTATTTTCATATAATTCAAAATAACGATAATTGCAATGTATGGTAGGTACAAAGGGATTGTTGGGATGTATCACTAAACTTAAACCACAGGCAAACCATTCATCGCCGTTCATTTGTAATTGTTTGCGCATGGGCCCGCTAACGGTACCATATACTACAGATGTATTTACGCCACCTTTTTCAAAAACATTTCCATCGGCAATTACTCTGGTTTTTCCACCGCCACCTGTACCATCGGGCTTACGTTGCCATTCATCTTGTACAAAAACAGCTTTGCCATCTGCCGTTTCAAGTGCAGTGCAAATCGTATCCTGAAGGGTATGAATAAATTGTATCCATTCTTCTCGAAATGCTGTTGTATGGGTGGCCGGTAAAAAATTTGTTTCCATGATGAATGCTTTATGCTAACTGGCAGGTTGCCATTCTTTAACTGTATCAACAAATGCTTTAGCATGGTCAACCGGAACATTGGGTAAAATTCCATGCCCTAAATTAGCAATATGTTTTTGTGGGCCGAAAGCTTGTAACATGGTAATTACTTCTTTTTTTATAACAGGTATGGGCGACAGTAGTTTTGCCGGGTCAAAATTACCCTGTAAGGTAATGTTGTTGCCTGCAAAATTCCGTGCTAATTCAGGCGGCGTACACCAGTCAATTCCTAGTGCTGCTGCTCCTGTTTGAGCCATCGCAGATAAGCTGTACCATGCACCTTTGGCAAATACAATTACCGGAACACTGGGTTTGATTGCTGAAACAATTTGTTGGATGTAAGGAAGTGAAATGGTTTCAAAATCTTCTTTGCTCAATAACCCGCCCCAACTATCGAATATTTGCACCGTATCGGCACCGGCAACCACCTGAGCCTTTAAATAGGCAATGGTTGTATCTGTAATCATTTGCAATAATTGGTGTGCCAATGCGGGTTGTTGGTAACAAAATGCTTTGGCTTCATCAAAAGTTTTAGAGCCCTTTCCCTGCACCATATAACAAAGCAGCGTCCAAGGCGCACCGGCAAAACCAATTAATGGAACTCGGCCATTGAGTTCTTTTTTAATGAGCTGAATGGCTTCAAAAACATAGCCTAATGTTTCGTGTACATCCGGTACACGAATCCGCGATAAATCATTTACTGTTTGAATAGGGTTGGGTAAAATAGGCCCTTTGCTTTCAATTAACTGTACTTCAATGCCCATAGCCTGAGGTACTACTAAAATATCAGAGAACAATATAGCTGCATCAACACCAATAATATCAACAGGCTGTAAAGTAATTTGGCAGGCTAATTCGGGTGTTTGGCAACGCTCAAAAAAACCATATTTATTTCTTAATTCCATGTATTGCGGTAAATACCTACCGGCTTGTCGCATCATCCAAACAGGCGAACGTTCCGTTTGTTCACCTCTTAAAGTTCTTAGAATCAAATCGTTTTTTAATACACTCATGCTTTAATATTAATCGGTTTAAAATAGTTCATTGCTAATTCAATCATTTGTTCTTTTCCGGGCCATTCACTAGTAATTATTTTGTTTTGAACATAGGTATGTATGGTTGCTGCAGTTGTTTTACCAATGGCAAATAAAACAGTGGCTAACGGTATGGTATTTACGGAAAAGAAACTATGAACAGCACTTGGGCTAAAAAAAATAATACCCTGATAATTTTTTGATACTTCAACGGGTGTTTGTAAGGTATTGTAAACAATAACCTGTTCAGTTGGAAATTGGTTTGCGGCTAAGGTTTCAGGAAGTTCATCCATTCGTTGATCACCACAAAAAAATACTAACGCGTTTTCGGGCCGGTGCTCAATAATTTTTTCAGCCAATAAACCCGCACTTTTAGCACTGCCTTTAAAATGTTTTTCGCCAAAAAACTGAATAACTTTTTCTTTGGTAATACCGCCTAAACAATAAATATCCCATTTGGGAACTTGCGGTAATTGGGCTGTAACTGCATCTACTGCATTCATGCTGGTAAAAAGAGCCGTAATTTTTTTTTCAGCCAATTCGTGAATGGTTTGTGTAATTGATTCATTTATAATGGGACTGGTTTCAATAAATGGAATACAATCAATGGTAATACCTCTTGTATTGGCATTGATTACAATGATAGGGTCTAATGTACGGGTGCATAAAATGGGTATGGTACTATTTTTTTGCATGGTGAATTGATTCAATGATCATTTTTGCGCCGGTTGTTAAAAGTTCTTCAGCAGCTAATCTGCCTAAGTTTACAGTATCTGAAAGGGTTGTTTTTTTTTCTATTTTAAATTGTTGTTTGCCGTCTGGGCTGGTAATATTTCCCTTAAAGTAAACCTCATTATTTTCAATTGTGGCCAAAGCACTGACAGGGGTAGAACAACCGCCCATTAAAGTTTGTAAAAAATCGCGTTCTAATTTGGTACAAAGATCGGTATTGGGATCGTTTAGTTGATTTAATTTTTTAAAAGTTTCAGTATCATCTTCCCGGCATACAATTACAATGGCACCTTGTGCAGGTGCAGGAAGCATCCAGTCTAAATGTATGGATTGTGCGGGGCGTAACGCAATTCGTTCTAATCCTGCAGCAGCAAATATGGCTCCATCCCAATTGCTGTTGGCTACTTTTTGTAAACGGGTATTTACGTTGCCCCGCAAATTTTCAATGGTATGATTGGGATAACGGTACAGCCATTGTGCTTTTCGGCGAATGCTACTGGTGGCAATAATGGCATTAGATTGAGCGTCTGATAAAAAATCTGTATTGTTTTTGAATACCAATATATCCTTGTATGATGCTCTGGGAAGAACAGCAGCCTGCACAATGCCTTTAGCTAACTGTGTAGGTACATCTTTCATTGAGTGTACAGCAATATCAATGGTTTTACTTAGTAATGCTGCATCTAATGTTTTTGTAAACACCCCTTGTACGCCAATGGCATATAGTGGGGTAACCAAATCAATATCACCATCGCTTTTTATATGTTTTAATTCACTTTGAATATGGTGTTTACTTAATAGCGTTTGTACCAGTGTTGCCTGCCAAACGGCTAATTGGCTTTCTCTGGTTCCAATTTTAATTATACCCATGATTTAAATAAAATCAGTTACTGCTGATGGTGATAAAATCGTTAATAGCTTCAATAAAATTACAACCGGGTTTGTAATTGCTGCGTAATTTAACAGCCATGTTTTTTACTGCTTTTTGAACAGCCTCATTTGAACTGGTACTGTGGTTATTGGCTGTATAAACAGCATTAAACATTTCACAGTGGTTCATGTCTTCTAATTTCTTTTTTACAGCCTTAATAACCGGTACAAATTTTCTGCTGTCTAACCACTCAAAAAATTCGGCTTCAAATTCGTGAATAATGGCTAATGCTTTTGGAATTTCTGCCTGGCGTTTTTGTAAAGTAGCATCATTAATTTTTGCTAAATCATCTACATTTACTAATGAAATATGGGCTAATTGGGCGGTATCGGGATGAATATTATTGGGAATTGACAAATCAATCAGAATTTTTTTACCCGAATTAATAAAATTCTCTTTAAATAAAATAGGAGTTTCTGCATTGGTGGCTACAATAATTACATCTGCTTTTGCTGCTAAAGTGGGTAAAGTTTGGTAAGTGGCTGAACCAATACCAAGTTCTGCAGCCAGTTCAGCTGCTTTTTCATTGGTTCTATTGATGAGTGTAATATTAGTTGTATCTAAATAATCAATTAAATTTTTACAAGTATTTTTGCCAATTTTACCTGTTCCAATTAATAAAATATTTTTTTGTGCTATGAAATGAAGATGTTCTTTCAGGTATTGAATGGCTGCAAATGATACAGAAACAGTGCCACCGCTTAAAGCGGTTTGGTTTTTAATGGTTTTAGAAGATTGTAGTACGGTGTTAAACAATCTTTCCAGAAATGAACCTACAAATCCACGTTCTTTTGCAAACTTAACTGCCAATTTCATTTGCCCTACAATTTCATAATCGCCCAAGATTTGCGAATCTAATCCAGCACCAACAGAAAAAATATGTGTTACCGCTTCTTTTTCTTTTTTTATATAACAACGTTCTAAAAATATTTCTTTTGAACCCACAGTTTCACTGCAAAGCAGGTTAATAAGGTCAGAAGCCTGGTTAGCAATGCCATAAATTTCGGTGCGGTTACAGGTGCTGAGTATTACCAACTCTTTTATAGAAAGGGTAGAGGCTTTTTGTAAAATGGCGGCATATTGTTCGGGGCCAATGGCGTATTGACCTCTTACAGAAGCATCTGTTTTTTTGTAATTAATACCAATGGCAAAAAAATTCGATAAGTTTATCATCTGCTGGTCTTAATATGGTTCCTTTTATAAACGCAAAAGTATTCCGCTTGGATGGCAGAAATGTATGACTTAGGTCATGTCTCTGTCATTTAATTGTCATTTTACCAGATTTGAATACGATTTACCGGTTTACTGTACTTTTTTATGGCTGTTTCAAACCAATTCATATTTTGTTTCGTTGTTACGAGTAATAAAATGCAAACAACCTGTTTGAAACAATTTTTGAAATAATACATTTGCTAACATTTATTTTTATGCACCAAAAGAAAAAAGGGGTTATTTTAATGAATCTCGGTTCGCCGGATTCAACATCTGTAAAAGATGTGCAACGATATTTGAGAGAGTTTTTAATGGATGAACGTGTGATAGATGTTCCATATTTTTTCAGGCTTTTATTGATTAAAGGCATTATTGTTCCATTCAGGGCACCTAAATCGGCAGAGGCATATAAAACCATCTGGACAGATGCCGGTTCGCCACTCATTGTTTTAACCCAACAGTTAAAAGAGGCTGTTCAGCAGCTTATTCAAATGCCGGTTACTGTTGCTATGCGTTATGGTAACCCATCACCTGAGGCTGCTTATCAATCATTATTAGAACAAGACCCTGATATTGAAGAAATTTTATTATTTCCATTATATCCGCATTATGCCATGAGCAGTTATGAAACTGCAGTGGAATATATGAAGGAGGTGCATCAAAAAATGGGGTATAGATTTAAGTTGCAAACCATAAAACCTTACTACAACCAGCCCGAATATATTCATGCTCTTGCCAACAGTATTCAACCCTATTTACAACAGGAATATGACCATATTCTATTCAGCTATCATGGTATACCGGAACGGCATATTCGAAAAAGTGATACAACGGGATGCCATTGCCTTCAGGTAAAAGATTGCTGTAATGTGTCATCCATTGCACACCAAGCCTGTTATAGACATCAGGTTTTTGAAACCACTAAATTGGTAACTGAAAAGTTGCATATACCGAAAGAAAAATTTAGTGTTTCTTTTCAGTCGCGCTTGGGTAAAGGCTGGTTGCAACCCTTTACCGATAAACGATTGGAAGAAATGCCTGCTCAGGGCATTAAAAAACTATTGATTCTTTGCCCGGCTTTTGTAAGTGATTGTCTGGAAACCTTAGAAGAAATTGCAGAACGTGGTAAAGAAAGTTTTATGCATGCAGGTGGTGAAAGTTATACTACCATTCCCTGTTTAAATACACAGCCACATTGGGTAGCCACTATCAGTAACTGGATAAATACTTATGAAAATGGTGCAAGCAATATGTTGTTGAATTAATCTTATCTTTAGTATGATGTATCTATACTTGAAGGCTGCACATATTATTTTTGTTGTTACCTGGTTTGCGGGTTTGTTTTATATGCCCCGCTTGTTTATTTATGCTACTGAAGCAGGCGATAAGCCAGAGCCTGAACGCACTATTCTGCGAAATCAGTTTGCCATTATGATGAAGCGTTTATGGTATGGCATTACCTGGCCTTCTGCAATTATTACTTTATTATTAGGTACTTCTGTTTTAATGGAAGGTGGTTGGTACCTGTTATTGTTTAAACCGGAGGGTAAATGGTTACTTGTAAAATTGGTTTTAGTGTTATTTTTATATACGTATCATTTTTCATTACAAATATTGGTAAATCAGGAGGTACATGGCATTTACCGATACAGTTCTCAGCAATTGCGCATTTGGAATGAGGTAGCTACTTTGTTTTTGTTTGCAATTGTGTTTTTGGCAACGGTTAAACAAAGCATTGGTTTGTTGTGGGGATTTGTTGCTTTACTGGCGTTGCTTTTAGTACTGTTAAGTGCCATTAAAATTTATAAGCTGCTACGAAACAAATAAACAATCATGCGCAAAAAAACATGTATTACTGCTTTGTTTGCTATTGCTTTTATTGAATTGTTTGCTCAAAAAAATATGCAAAATAATTATGTAATTTATGATGTTGCCCAACACAAAACCATTGATTTGGGTGAATTAACAACCGCTTTAATACACACACAGGTTGTATTTTTTGGGGAAGACCACAATGATGCAGTAGCACATTATCTGGAAGATTCCTTATTCAAAGCGTTGGTGCAGGAAAAGAAACATGTTGCGTTGTCATTAGAAATGTTTGAAACCGATTGTCAGGCACCATTGAATGAATATGTAGAAGGATTTATTACTGAAAAACAATTTTTGGCCAACACACGGCCGTGGAATAATTACAGTGATTATAAACCAATGGTAGAAACGGCTAAACAATATCAATTGCCTGTTATAGCAGCTAATGCACCGAGGCGTTATGTAAGTTTGGTTCATCAAAATGGTGTTGAAACTCTACTGAAATTAGATAAATTATCAAAAAGCTATCTTCCGCCATTGCCATTTAGTGCAGCTCAGGCAGCCTATCAACAAAAATTTGAAGGTATTATGGGTGGGCACGAGCAATTCAATCAAAATATGTTTGATGCACAAAATTTATGGGATGCTACCATGGCCAATAGTATTTACCGGTTTTGGAAACATCATAAAAGTTATACTGTTTTTCAGGTAAACGGGCGTTTTCATAGCGATGATAAATTAGGAACTTATGCACGTTTGCGGGCATTATTCCGTAAAATAAAAATGCAAAGTATTAGTTGTTATAGTGATGATGCGCAATTTACCCATCCCAACTGGGTTGCATTGAAGCAGCAGGCTGATTTTATTATCATTACCAATCCGGAAGTTCCAAAATCATTCTAATTAAATTGCTTTACTAAACTGTGGGTTGTGCATTGATTCATGTACGTGATTGCGCAATAAACGCAAATCAAATGCTCTACAAATATTTCTAATAAAATTTTTGCCTAAAGGCGTTACCGTTAGTTGGTATTCTTCTAATTCAACCAATCCATCTAATTCTAATTTTTCCAATTCAGGAATTACAAATTTTGTAATCATAGCTTTGTCTGCATCATGCAAAACTGTTTCGCCATTACAGCTAATGTCTAAAATATATTGTTTAAAGTGAAGGTCTTCTTCCGTTAAAGTAATGCCCTTGGTTACAGCCAGTGTATTGTTGCATACTGCCTCATAATAATTGTGCAGGGTTTTTTCGTTCTGAGCAAAAGCTGTCCCCATATCGCTTATGGCCGAAACACCCAAGCCTATCATATTTTTGGTTTGCTGGGTAGTATAACCCATAAAGTTTCGGTGTAATCTTTTTTCCTGTTGTGCAATATACAGGGCATCGTTTGGCAATGCAAAATGATCCATGCCAATATCAATATAACCGGCTGCAGTAAACATTTCTTTGCCTAATTGATACAACTTCATTTTTGTATCCGCATCCGGCAGGTCGTGTTCATCAAATAAGCGTTGACCTTTGCTGGTCCATGGCACATGGGCATAACTGTAAAATGCAATACGGTCAGGTTGCAAAGCAATGGTTTGTTCAATGGTAGTGCGCATGCTTTCAACTGTTTGGCGGGGTAATCCGTAAATCAAATCAAAATTTACAGAGGTATATCCCGTTTGTCGCGACATATTGACTGCCTGCTGCACTTTTTCAATAGGTTGTATGCGGTTAATCAGTTTTTGTACCAATGGATTGTGGTCCTGAATACCAAAGCTAACCCTGTTGAAACCTAAGTTATGCAGTGTTTCCAAATGTTGCAGGGTTGTATTATTGGGGTGTCCTTCAAAACCAAATTCATGCTGGGGATGCACTTTAACGGTTGCTAAAATTGAACTGATTAAATAGTGTAAATTTTCCGGAGAAAAAAAAGTGGGTGTGCCACCGCCTAAATGCAGCTCACGCAACAAGGGTGTGCCGGGCATTAATTGTAAATACAATTGCCACTCTTTTAAAACGGCTGCTATATATTCGGTTTCAACCTGATGATTGGTGGTAATTTTTTTATTGCAGCCGCAATAGGTGCAGAGCGATTCGCAAAAAGGCAAATGAATATATAGGCTTAATCCTGATGCATCTTTACTGAATGCTGTTTGTACCAATTGTTCCCATGCCGGTAACGATATGGTTTCATTCCAAAATGGAACGGTTGGATAACTGGTATACCTGGGTACAGGAACATTGTATTTTTCTAATAAATGATGACTTACCTGCATACTCCTCATTTTTCAACAAAGCTAAATGCTGTGTTTAGGCTGTACTATGATTGTTGTCATACCGTGTCAAAAATTCCGGCATTTTGGTATGTAAGTTATCATACATTCAGTATTTAACTATCTTCATGTTTCATTTCTATCATTGCTATATGAGAAAAATTTATTTGGGGGGATGTATCCTTCTTTTTAGCGCCTGTGTTCAAAAAAAACAGGTAGATACCATTGTTTACAATGCACATATTTATACCGTTAATGCGCAGTTTGATACGGCAAGCGCCATGGCCATTCAACAGGGGAAGATAGTAGCCATTGGTAAAACAGATAGTATTCTGCAACATTTTTCTGCTAAAGAAATGCTGAATGAAAATGGAAAAACCATATTTCCCGGTTTTATTGATGCGCATGCTCATTTTGTTGGTTATGGCCAAGAACTGTTTACGGCCGATTTGCATAATACCAAAAGTTTTGATGAAGTACTGGAACGGTTAAAAGCTTTTGCTGCCCAACATCCCAATCAACCCTGGTTATTGGGCAGGGGATGGGATCAAAATAAATGGCCCGGTAAAGCTTTTCCAAACGCAGTTGAAAAATTAAACCAGCTTTTTCCATTTACGCCTGTTTTTTTAACCAGAGTTGATGGTCATGCAGCTATTGTTAATGCCAAAGCAATGGATTTGGCCGGAATTAAAGCAGGCCAAAAAATTGTGGGGGGTAGTTTTGAAACTTTTCAAGGCAGACTTACCGGTGTTTTAATTGATAATGCGCAAAAGCCAGTATTGGCAGTAATGCCACTGTTATCTGCCAATGCTTATGCGGAAAGATTGATGGCTGCTCAGCAAAATTGCTTTGCCATGGGTTTAACAACCATTACAGATTGTGGTTTGAATTACAAAGATGTATTACAAATTGACAGCCTTCAAAAAACAGGCGCTTTAAACATGCAGCTGTACATTATGCTAAGTGATGCCAAAGAAAACTATGATTATTTTTTGCCCAAAGGCCCCTATAAAACCGATAAATTGTTTGTGAATGGCTTTAAATTTTATGCCGATGGCGCTTTGGGTAGCCGTGGTGCTTGTTTGCTGCAACCCTATACCGATAAGCCCGGCTGGTATGGGTTTTTATTGAGTAATGCTTCACACTTCGATTCAATGGCTAATATTTTATCGAAAACAAATTTTCAAATGTGTACCCATGCCATTGGCGATTCCGGTAACCGTGTAATTTTACAGGTATACAACAAATATTTAAAAGGCAAAAACGACAGGCGTTGGCGCATAGAACATGCACAAATTGTTGCTCCGGAAGATATTGCTTTATTTGGTGCAGCTTCCATTATTCCTTCTGTACAGCCTACCCATGCCACCAGCGATATGTATTGGGCTGAAAGCCGATTGGGTAAAACCAGGCTCAACAATGCCTATGCATATAAAAATCTGTTAGCTCAAAATGGATGGCTGCCACTGGGCACCGATTTTCCGGTAGAAGATATTTCGCCCTTTAAAACCTTTTTGGCTGCTGTTTTTAGGGTAGATAGTACTGGATTTCCACCCGGAGGGTTTTTGCCCGAAAATGCCCTGAGCCGCGAAGAAGCCATTCGGGGTATGACCATTTGGGCTGCCCGGGCCGATTTTTTAGACAAAGAAACCGGCAGCCTTGAGCCTGGTAAAAAGGCCGATTTTGTTGTGCTTGATACCGATTTAATGCAAATTCCCTGGAATAGGGTGCTGCAAACAAACGTGCTGGCTACTTATATTTCAGGCAAAAAAGTATACCAAAAATAAAAATAAAAGACAGGTTTTTTTATGAAGTGGTTGCATGCTTTGTGGTGAATGGCTGCTGTATCTTCTTATTGCATGAACAGATTCCTTACCTTCGCAACTTTTAAAACCGCATTGATAGTACAGTATTTATGAGCAATACATACCGCGAATTTCAGGCCTTACATTTACCTTCTATTGAAAAAGAAATATTGCAACGCTGGCAGCAGGAGCAGGCTTTTGAAAAAAGTATTTCTTTACGCGAAGGCGCACAGCCCTTTGTGTTTTATGAAGGGCCGCCCAGTGCCAACGGTATGCCGGGTATACACCATGTTATTTCCAGAACATTGAAAGATTTGGTTTGCCGCTACAAAACCATGCAGGGTTTTCAGGTGAAAAGAAAAGGAGGCTGGGATACCCATGGCCTTCCGGTTGAATTAGGGGTAGAAAAAGAACTGGGCATAACCAAAGAAGATATTGGTAAAAAGATTTCAGTTGAAGCATACAATCAAAAATGTAGGGAAGCAGTTTTGCGCTACAAGGATAAATGGGATGAGATTACCACTAAAATGGGCTATTGGGTAGATTTGAATGACCCTTACATTACATTCGATAATAAATATATTGAAACCTTATGGTGGATTTTAAGTGAACTGTATAATAAAGGTTTACTATATGAAAGTGTAAGCATTCAACCATACTCTCCTGCGGCGGGAACCGGTTTAAGCAGTCACGAATTAAACCAGCCCGGCACTTATAAAGACGTAAAAGATACAAGTTGTGTGGCGATGTTCCGCTTACTGCCTGTTTCAATAATTGAGGGAAAATGGAGAGCAACATTTAGCAACTACCTCATTGAAACTGCCTCTAATTCCTGGAAAACTAATAAAGTAAAAAGTTCAGACGTTTTCCTTTTAGCCTGGACTACTACCCCCTGGACATTGCCCTCAAATTTGGGATTAGCAGTAGGGGCAGCTGTAGATTATGTACTCATTAAAACCTTTAACCTGTACACGCATTTGCCGGTAAATGTGGTATTGGCTAAAGATCTTATTCCAAAATATTTTAAGCCGGAAGCCGAAAATGCTGATTTTAACGGCTATTCTTCTGAATCAAAAATCATTCCCTGGCAGCAATTGGCCATTTTTAAAGGCAGCGAATTAGAAAATTGCCGTTACGAGCAATTAATGCCTTATGAAGCCAATCAGCCTGTATTAGCCGGTGGTGAGCCATTTAGGGTAATGCTGGGGGATTTTGTTACTACAGAAGATGGTACCGGTATTGTACACATTGCGCCTGCATTTGGAGCAGATGATTTTAAAGTAGGAAAGAAATACGGCATCGGTATTTTAACGCTGGTAGATAAACAGGGTAAGTTTGTAGATGGCTTGGGCGAATTTAGTAACCGGTATGTAAAAAATTACACCGATGATCCGCAGTATCAGGATGTAAATGTAGATATCTGCGTAAAACTCAAAAAAGAAAACAGGGCATTTAAAGTAGAAAAATATGAACACAGCTACCCCCATTGCTGGCGTACTGATAAACCCATTTTGTATTATCCTTTAGATGCCTGGTTTATTAAAACCACAGCCGTAAAAGACAGAATGGTTGCCTTAAACAAAACCATTAACTGGAAACCCAAAAGTACTGGCGAAGGCCGCTTTGGTAACTGGTTAGAAAATATGGTAGATTGGAATTTAAGCAGAAGTCGTTATTGGGGCACGCCTTTGCCTATTTGGCGTACAGCAGATGGAACAGAAGAAATTTGCATCGGTTCTATAGAAGAATTGAATACAGCCATTAAAAAAGCAAATGAAGTTTTAGGCAGTGATATTAACAAACACTACTTGCATGAAGGTATTTTAGACCTGCATAAACCCTATGTTGATGATATTGTTTTGGTAAGCCCCTCCGGTAAGCCCATGCAACGTGTACCCGATTTAGTAGATGTATGGTTCGATAGTGGGGCCATGCCTTATGCACAATGGCATTACCCATTTGAAAATAAAGATTTGATTGATAAAGGAGCTGCTTTCCCTGCCGATTTTATTGCAGAAGGTGTTGACCAAACCCGTGGCTGGTTTTATACGCTCCATGCGCTGGCAGTGATGTTGTTTGACAGTGTAGCCTTCAAAAATGTAGTATCAAATGGTTTGGTATTAGATAAGAACGGTAATAAAATGAGCAAGCGTCTTGGTAATGTGGTAAATCCGTTCGATACGATTGAACAATTTGGCGCCGATGCCACCCGCTGGTATTTAATTACCAATGCCTCACCTTGGGATAATTTAAAATTTGATTTAGAAGGTATTAAAGAAGTACAGCGTAAATTTTTTGGCACCTTATACAATACTTATCAATTTTTTGTGTTGTATGCCAATGTAGATGGTTTTGCATTTAAAGAATCTTACATCCCCATTCAGCAAAGGCCTGAAATAGACCGTTGGATTCTTTCTTCACTGCATTCACTCATCCAAATAGTAACCGATGCCTTGAATGATTATGAACCCACTATTGCCGGACGTGCTATTGAAGATTTTGTAAACGAACAACTGAGCAATTGGTATGTTCGCCTGTGCAGAAGAAGATTCTGGAAAGGAGAATATGAAGCCGATAAAATCAGCGCGTACCAAACCCTTTATGAATGTTTGGAAACGATAGTACAATTAATGGCACCTGTTTCACCCTTTTTTAGTGAGGCCATTTTTTGTAATTTGAATGAAGTTAGCCGGCGTTATCAGGCTGCATCTGTTCATCATACAAACTATCCTAAAGCCAATGCAGCCATGATAGATGCTGATTTAGAAGAAAGAATGCAACTGGCGCAGGATGTGTGTTCCCTGGTTCTATCGCTTCGTAAAAAAGTAAACATAAAAGTTCGGCAGCCGCTGCAAAAAGTAATGATACCGGTTTTAAATGCCAATATGCAGCAGCAATTAGAAAAAATAGCCGATTTAATTAAGGCCGAAGTAAATGTAAAAGAAATTGAATTTTTAACGGATGCGGAAGGTGTTATTCAGAAAAAAGTAAAACCCAATTTTAAACTGATGGGGGCCAAAATGGGCAGTAAAATGAAAATGGCAGCAGCATTAATTGGGCAATTAAATCAGCACCAAATCGGCATTCTGGAACGTGAAGGCAGTTTAATGTTGGAGTTGGAAGGGGAACAAATACCTGTTTTGCTGCAAGAGGTAGAAATTTTGGCAGAAGATATACCCGGCTGGAGTGTAGCCTCAAAAGGTGCTCTAACCGTTGCATTAGATGTTACAATAACACCCGAGCTTCAAAATGAAGGAAATGCCAGAGAATTAGTGAATCGTATCCAAAATATCAGAAAAGAGAGCGGATTTGAGCTAACAGACCGTATATTCGTACACATTATGGAAAATGCCGTATTAAAGCCTTCCATAATTCAATTTAACGATTATATTTGCCGCGAAATTTTGGCAGACGCTATTCACTGGGTACCAGATTTGCAGCAGGGTACAGCAATTGAAGTGAATGGTGTTTTGTTAAAACTGGCAGTAACAAAAAAAGGATAAAATGTATGGCTACCAAAAAAACTGCGCCTAAAAAAACAACAAAACCTGCCGCTAAGGCAGCTAAAAAGGCAGCACCAGCCAAAAAAGTTGCTGCAACCAAAAAAGCAGCACCGGCCAAAAAAGCGGCTCCCGTAAAAAAAGCAGGAACACCGGCTAAAAAAGCTATATCTGCAAAAAAAGCAGCACCGGCCAAAAAAGAAACGGTTGTTACCGTAAAAAAATCTGCTGCTGTGGTGCAACCTGCAAAAAAAACAGTTACTGCAGGTAAAAAAACGATGCCTGCAACAAAATCAGTGGAAGCTATTCATAAAACCAAGCACGAAAATATTCATTCTGAACCCATTAAACCCAGTAAAGCAGAAAAAGCTGCTATAGTTCCCGTTATGCCAAAGAAAAAGCAACCTGAGCCATTTAAAGAAGTGAAAGTTCCTAAAACCAGTACCAAAAACAGTGTTCCCTACAGTCCGGGTTATACTCCATTGGAAAAAAGAGTGGATATGGGTAAACCCACTGAATCAATTGTCCGTTATTCTGATGCTGAATTAAATGAATTTAGAGAACTGATTAATAAAAAGTTAGACAGTGCTAAACGTGAATTAGCCTATTTGCAAGGTTTAATAACCCGTAAAGATGAATTGGGCGGAGATGAAAGTGAAGGAAGGTACATGACTATGGAAGACGGAGGCATGAGTATGGAAAGAGAACAATTAAGTCAAATGGCCAGCCGCCAAATTACCTATATTGACCATTTGGAGAAAGCTTTAATGCGTATTGAAAATAAAACCTATGGTATTTGCCGAGTTACCGGAAAATTGATAGATAAAGCCAGGTTACGTGCTGTACCACATGCTACTTTAAGCCTGGAAGCCAAATTAGGGTTGGTGAAAGGGCCTGAAACCGGCAACGAATAAAAAATTCATTTTTAAAAATATATAAAGAGGCTGTGTCAAAAGCGCAGCCTCTTTATATTTTCATGTCACTTTAATAAGTGAAATTTTTATTATGGGTTAAATTGTAATATTCATTTATTAATGAACTTCCTGCATGGTTACCAGTTTTTTGTAAGTGCCTTCTAATTCAATTAATTGTTGGTGGGTGCCCCTTTCAATAATTTCACCTTTATCTAATACAATAATTTCATCGGCATGTTTAATAGTAGATAAGCGGTGCGCAATTACAATGCTGGTTCTGTTAAGCATCATATTATTAATGGCATCCTGCACCAGGCGCTCACTTTCAGTATCAAGAGATGAAGTGGCTTCGTCTAAAATAAGAATCGGTGGGTTGCGTAAAATAGCTCTGGCAATGGTAATTCGCTGTTTTTCGCCACCACTTAGTTTATTGCCCCTGTCGCCAATATTGGTTTTATATCCTTCTTCTTTTTGCAATATAAACTGATGGGCATTGGCAATTTTAGCTGCTTCTATAATTTGCTCCATTGTGGCATTTTCGGTGCCAAGGGCAATGTTGTTTGCAATGGTATCGTTAAACAAAATGGGTTCCTGTGTAACAATACCCATGTGCTTGCGTAAGCTATGCAAGTTGTAATCTTTAATATTAATACCATCAATTAGTAATTCGCCTTCACTTATATCCTGAAAGCGTGGAATTAAATCTGCAAAGGTACTTTTCCCTGCACCACTGCTGCCTACAATAGCAACGGTACTTCCTTTACGTATGGTGAGATGGATGTTTTTAAGTGTTGAAAATTCATCATAACTGAAGCTTACATTTTTAAATTCAATTTGATGTTTGAATTCTGTAAACTGAATTGGATTTTCTATTTCAGTAATTGAAATGGGTGCTTTTAAAATTTCTTCTATTCTTTGAATGGCAGAACTGCCGCGTTGTGCGTTGTAAAAAGCTGTAGACAAAGATTTGGCTGGATTAATAATTTGCGTGAAAAATAAAATGTAAGTGATAAAAGCATCAGGCTGTAAAAAGTTTTTGCTGCCAAGTACCAACCTTCCGCCAAACCACAAAATACAGCACATTACAATTACACCTAAAAATTCGGAAAGTGGAGATGCCAGATCTCTTCTGAAATTCATTTTATTCCGTATCTCATTCAGTTTATTATTGGTATAATAAAATTTACTGCCAATCAATTTTTCAGCATTAAAGGCCTTGATGATTCTAAGCCCACCCAGGGTTTCATCTAAAATAGACATGAGTGTACCCTGAAACTCCTGGGCATGGGTAGATTGTTTTTTTAATGAACGGCTTACCCTGCCTATAATAAAACCGGTTAAGGGTAACAAAACCAATAAAAAAAGCGACAGTGCCGGACTGAGAAAAACCAGCGTAAATAAAATAATAATGATGTTTAAAGGATCTTTTACCAATCCCTCCAATGTACCAATAATGCTCCATTCAATTTCATTGGCATCATTACTCATACGGCTAATAATATCGCCTTTGCGTTGTTCTGTAAAATATCCAACTGGCAATGCCAGAATTTTTGCAAATAAATCGCTCCGCAATTTTGTCATTACATAGTTGCGCATGGGTGTTAATACCCGGTATGACAAATAAATAAAAGTGTTTTTCAGAAAAATTGAGAGGATAATGATAATGCAAATAAAAGCCAGTGCATACATTTCACTGTGTGTTCTAATTAACTGACTTAAAATATATTTCAGATAATTTAACACGCCATTGGCACTGTATGAAAAATCGGGTTTTGCTTCCATCAATTTTTCCTTCCCGAATAATAATTGTAAAAAAGGAGCCAGCATAGCCAGTGAAACCAGCGAAAAAACAATGGATAACAGGTTAAATATTACGTATAAAACAATGTTCTTTTTTTGACTGCTTAGGTAAAACAAAATTCTTGAAAAACGCTTCATAGATAAAATATAATAAGAAAGCCGCAAAGTAACTAAATTTACCACCAAATAAACCTTAAAGATTATGTTGGAAGGAAAACGTCAAAAACAAGTAGCTGCGGTGTTGCAAGAGGCCTTGAATGAAATTTTTATGCGGCTTGGTTTAAATATGATAGATGGTGGAATGGTATCAATTTCTAATGTAAAGATAACGCCCGATTTATTGGAAGCCAGAATTTATATCAGCCTTTTTAAAATAGAACAACCCGCTGTTACCATGAAACGGATTGATGATCGTGCTTGGGAAATAAAAAAGCATTTAGCCGAACAGGTAAAACATCAGCTAAGGCGTATACCCGTTTTACAATTTTATTTAGATGATACACTCGAACATGTTTTTAAAATGGAAGAATTGTTTAAGCAAATCAATACTCCAAAAAGTGATGATACTACTTCATAAAATTTTTTATTGAAACCTAACCCTGAAAATTACAACCTTGAATTTTTTATTTGCCAGGCGATATTTTACCTCTAAAAAATCAACCAATGCTATTACCCTGATTGCATGGATTAGTATTACTGCCATTATGGTTGGAACAGCTGCTTTGATTATTGTTTTAAGTGTGTTCAATGGTTTTGAAGATTTGGTGAAAGGCCTGTATGCCGATTTTTATGCCGATATAAGCGTAACACCACAAAAAGGAAAAACTTTTTTATTACTTCCTACGCAGTTGGGTCAACTTAAAAATATTTCCGGAATCGGATCTTATAGTTTAACTGCCGAAGAAAAAGCACTGCTAGTAAACGGCGATAACCAAACAATTGTTCTTGTAAAAGGGGTAGATAGTAACTATACACGTATTAACAGCATTCAATTGCATATGGTTCGTGGGTCTTTTGTATTGGGCAATGCTCAAAAACCACAACTAATTGTAGGAGCTGGTATAGAAAATGCTTTGGGATTAGATGTAGAGCGAAGTTTGTATCCGCTAACATTGTATATGCCCAATACACAATCGGATAATATGTTATCATCAGAAGGGCTTTACGCCTATAATATTTTACCCGCCGGTACTTTCATGATTCAGGAAGATTTCGATAACAAATATGTTTTTACCAATCTTGCTTTTGTGAAATATATGCTTAATATGCAGCCCAATGAATACAGTGCTATTGAAATTAAATTAACAAAAGATGCCAATACCAACAATGTACAGTTGCAAATTGAAAACTTGTTGGGTAATGCATTTAAGGTGCAAACCAGATATCAGCAAAACGAAAGTTTGTATACTGTTATGGAGGTGGAAAAATGGGTGATATATGGAATATTGTCAATTATATTAATTATCGCTGCTTTTAATATGATTGGCGCATTAACCATGCTGGTATTGGAGAAGCAGAAAGATATTGCTGTTTTAAAAGCATTGGGCGCATCAGACGGGCTGATTCAAAAAATATTTTTAACTGAGGGTTTTTTATTGGCCATTACAGGTGGTGGGGTAGGAATGGTGTTGGCGCTCCTGATATGTTTCATCCAAATTAAATTTCATTTAATTGGGTTAGGTGGTGGAACGTTTATTATTGATTATTATCCTGTAAAATTAGTGCCCGGCGATTTTGTATTGGTAATGATAACGGTACTGGCTATTGCATTATTAGCTGCCTGGTTTCCGGCATACAAAGCAGGCAAAGAAAAATTATCGCTTAAAAGTTGAAATTAATGTGCAATAAAATTGTATAAAAAAGCCGGCTATTTTATTGAACTGCCGGCTTTCATCTTTCTATCTTATTTTAATAATCACCTAAAGTTTCAGGTAATTGGTTTAAAGCATCGGCTAATTGAGCATCGCTGGGTGCAATACCATGCCATTCATGGTGTCCTTCCATAAAATTTACACCTTTCCCCATTACTGTTTTCATTAAAATGCAAATGGGTTTGCCCTGACCGGTTAACTTTTTTGCTTTATTTAAACCGGTAATTACCTCTTCCATATCATTGCCATTCATTTCTAAAACATGCCAGTTAAACGCTTCAAATTTGGCCTTAAGGCTTTCTAAATTCATTACAACACTGGTTGGCCCGTCAATTTGCTGGCCATTATAATCGATAGTAGCAATTAAATTATCTACTTTATGGTGTGCTGCAAACATAATGGCTTCCCAGTTTTGACCTTCTTCCAACTCTCCATCACCGTGTAATGAAAAAACAAGGTGTTTATCACCATTTAATTTTTTTGAAAGTGCTGCTCCAATTGCCACACTCATACCTTGGCCTAAAGAACCGCTGGCTACGCGTATACCTGGTAAATGTTCATGAGTGGTAGGGTGACCTTGTAATCTGGAATTTAATCTTCTGAATGTGCCGAGTTCTTTTATATCAAAATACCCTTTTCTGGCTAAAACACTATAAAATAAGGGTGATATATGTCCATTGGATAAGAAGAAAATATCTTCTCCAATGCCATCCATATGAAAGGGAAGCTTGGTATCCATCATATCAAAATAAAGTGCAGTCATATAATCGGCACAGCCTAATGAACCGCCCGGATGTCCGCTCTGCACATCATGAACCATCCTTAAAATATCTCTTCTAACCTGAGATGCTGTTTTTTCTAATGTTGCTATGTCTGCCATAAATACTAATTTGGTTTGGCAAGATAATTGATAATTGAATACCATCCGCATAGGAAGCACAATGTTAATCTTATATGATTTTTTACAATTTTGTAAAGAATTGTTAGAAATTTAAAAAAAACGTTTATATTGCTATTATAATTATACTCCACTTACTTATTACACAACTTGTAAAAATCCTGCAATGGAGAAAATTATTTTTGGGGGCCTACTCTCTTTTATTATAACACTACTTGCAATTCCTGCAATTATTCAAATTGCTAAAATGAAAAAATTGTATGATATACCAGACGACCGGAAGATACATCATACCCTTGTTCCATCATTGGGGGGTGTTGGTATTTTTGCCGGGTTCCTAATTGCACTTTTGTTGTTGAGTGATTTGGCACCCCGGATGTACGGCTTTCCTTTTTATATAGCAGCTTTTGTGGTGGTTTTCTTTTTTGGTGTTAAGGATGATATTTTGGTAATAACGCCTTTAAAAAAGTTTTTAGGTCAGTTGGCTGTTGCTATCATTTTAATGTACAAAAGCCAGTTGCTGATTGATGATATGCATGGGTTTTTAAATATTGGTATTATTCCTTCTGTATATAGTTACCCACTTACCATGTTTACAATTATTGTTGTAATGAATTCTTTCAATTTAATTGATGGTGTAGATGGCTTGGCTGCCTCTATAGGTTTCATTACCTGCACTTTGTTTTCTGTATTTTTCTATTTAAACAATGATTGGCTCTTTGCCTTAATGGGCATCTCTATGTCAGGGGCATTGCTGGCTTTTCTTCGCTTCAATTTTTCACCTGCCAAAATTTTTATGGGCGATACGGGTGCTATGCTATTAGGCTTAGTCAATGCAATTTTGGTCATTCATTTTATTAAAACTGCTGAAGGCTCTCATATTTTACCGGTTTACGCTGCACCTGCTATGGGATTTGGTATTTTGTTATTGCCTTTATTAGACACACTTCGTGTATTCGGTATTCGTATTTTTAATAAAAGGTCACCTTTTTCGGCTGATCGAAATCATTTACACCATATGTTATTAGACAGGGGATATTCTCACAAAAAAATTACCCTTTGTTTGTCTTGTGTATCCATTCTCTTTATAGCACTCAGTTATTTGGCACTTCCCTTAGGTACAACAAAAGTTATTTTGTTGCAAATTGTATTGTTTTTCTCTGCAATATTATTCTTATATTTTGCCAACATACAGCAACAAAAGAAAAACGCTGTATTAATGGAGGCAGATGAGCAGGAAATTTTTATTGCTTTAACTGCTAATAAAACAAATCCTATTGCTGCGGTAACAGATAAATAATTTAGTTTTTCATTGCATCTGGCCGGCACCTCACTCCCTTATTCTGTTGAATTTGTAAATACGGGGCTGCAAGATGTTGTATTCTTTATTAGATTTGCGCCACTTAATCATCATTTTATTATGACCGAAGCATTAAATCTAATTATTGAGGATATTGAATCAGGCATGAAAAAGGCCATTTTGCATTTAGAGGTAGAATTGACTAAAATCAGAGCGGGTAAAGCCAATCCTGGTATGTTAGAAGGTATTGCTGTAGATTATTACGGTAATCCTACCCCCATTCAGCAAGTGGCTAATGTAAGTGTTTTAGATGCCAGAACCATTAGCATTCAACCTTGGGAAAAGAAAATGCTGGCGGCTATTGAGAAAGCCATTATGCAGGCCAACATTGGAATAACTCCGCAAAATGATGGTACTCAAATTCGTTTATTTATGCCGCCCTTAACCGAAGAACGCAGGAAAGAAATGGTGAAAAAAGCTGCTGCTGAAGGGGAACAAACCAAAGTAGCTATTCGCAATATTAGAAGAGAAGGTATTGAACAGGTAAAGAAATTACAAAAAGATGGTTTAAGTGAAGATGTGGTAAAAGATGCAGAAAAAGATATTCAGGAAATTACAGATAAATACACGGGTCTGGTTGAAAAACATTTAGCTGTTAAAGAAAAAGAAATAATGACGGTATAATGGGTTGGGTTTTGAATGGTTTGTGGGCAAAACATTGTAAATGAATGTATTTGCCCATTATTTTTTATAGCGGTTGGTAATAGACACACCGGTTAAAATTAACAGCATACTAATTAACTGATTCATTCCAAAAACTTCTCCTGTTAAAACACCCCAGCCTACAGCCACAAAGGGTATTCCGTAAGTTACCATTGATGCAAACAGTGCCCCCGATTGTTTTAATAAAATATAAAACAGTACAGTGGCAACTGCTGTACCCATAATACCCAATAAAGCACTAAATAAAGTGGCATGTATTACCGCAGTAATAAATGTTTGTGTAAAATAGCCCGTAAAACTTAAAATTACCAAACAAGGTATCATTAATAACACAAATGCCATGCTGGCTATATGTAGTGAGCCAATACCCTGCAGGTGTTTTCGCACATAATTTACATTTAAGCCATATAAAAAAGTAGCCAATAAAATAAACAGTGCATAGCCCACATTTGTAAAACTAAAGTGCCCTTTGTTAAAAAACAGCAACAACAAACCTCCAAAACCGAGCAATACACCCAACAATTGCATGGGTTTAATTTTCTGTTGAAAAAATAAAATACCGGTAGCAATGGTAAATAAGGGGGTAAGTGCATTCAATATACCTGCCAAACTGCTGTTTAATTTTGTTTCGGCCAAACAAAACAAATAGGCCGGAAAAAAACTGCCCAAAAGCCCCGAAACCAATACCGGCCATCGTTTATCAGCAGTAATACTTTTAAAAGCTTTCAGCCCAAATGGCGCTAAGATAATACCCGCACTTAAAATTCTGATGGTTGCCACCTGGTAAGGGGTTAGTGCCTGCATGCCTTCCTTCATTAAAATAAAGGAACTGCCCCATATAATGGAGAGTATCACAAATAAAAACCAACTTAAAAAGGGTTTATTCACTGCTAAATTTTTGCAAACCTAAATTTTTAAAAATGAATAGTGTTATATTTAATAAAATTTCAATTATGGCAAAAATCCGTTTGGCCCATTTGGATACCCTTCCTCCCAAAAAAACACAGAAAAAGAAAATTATAGCCGAAACTGAAAAAATAATTGAGGAATTAGATGAATTACAGAACCAGTTATATGCTCAATCTAAACATGCTGTTTTAGTGGTAATACAAGGTATGGATGCTGCCGGAAAAGATGGTGCCATTCGGCACGTATTCGGTAAACTAAATCCGCAGGGTGTACAGGTTACTTCATTCAAAGAACCCACCGCATTAGAATTATCGCACGATTTTTTGTGGCGTATTCATCAGTATACCCCAGCAAAAGGGATGATACATATTTTTAATCGCAGTCATTATGAAGATGTATTGGTTACCCGTGTCCATAAAATGATTAATAATAAACTGGCTTATAAAAGGATGGATGCCATTAATGATTTTGAACATTTACTGGAGGAACACAACAATACCCATATTCTAAAATTTTACTTACATATTTCACATGGGGAACAACTGAAAAGATTGGACGAAAGAATAAAAGACCCTAAAAAACAATGGAAGTATAACGAAAAAGATTTTGAAGAATCTAAATTGTGGGCAGAATATATGGAAGTGTATGAAGATTGTATGAATCATTGTAATAAAATACCCTGGATAATTACTCCTTCTGATGCACACTGGTACAAAGAATACATGATTGCTTCAACTTTACATCAACTTTTAAAAGATTTAAAAATGCAATACCCCGGTTTAAAAAAATGAGCCAACTAATTTGTGTGTGCAACAAATTTTACATATTTTTATAAGCCAACCAACATCTGAAGTATGTCTTTTGTAAAAGAATTTCGCGAATTTGCCACGAAGGGCAATGTAATGGATTTAGCCGTGGGTGTAATTATTGGCGGTGCTTTCGGCAAAATAGTAGATTCTGTTGTAAACGATTTAATTATGCCGGTTGTGGGCATTTTGTTCAAGGCTGATTTTACTAACCTTTATCTTCCGTTATCCTCAAAAGTAACACAAGGGCTTACTTTGGTAGAAGCAAAAAAGTTGGGGCCTGTTTTTGCCTGGGGAAGTTTTGTAACAGCAGTAATTAACTTTTTAATTCTGGCTTTTGTTATTTTCCTTCTGGTCAAGGGCATGAACAGGTTAAAACGTAAAAATGAAGCCGCCGCTCCGCCGCCGGCGGGACCAACCCCTACCGAGCAATTACTCATGGAAATACGCGATGCGCTAAAAAAATAACCAGTTTTACTTCAAAATCCCGCAAATGAAGGTTTGTGGGATTTTTTTGGTGGATAACTTAAAGGGTTGTCGGCGTATTTATACCATTCCTTTTCTTTTATTTGCGGGTACTAAAAGCTGAAAATTGTGAATCAGGAAACTTACCAAATTAAAATTGAGCATTTTGAAGGTCCCTTTGATCTGTTGTTGTTTTTTATTGAACGCGATGAATTAGATATTTACAATATACCTATTACCAAAATCATCAACGATTTTCTGGTTTTTATACATGCGCAGGAAAAATTGAATATAGAATTGAGTAGTGAATTTATACTATTTGTATCTACATTAATGCGCATTAAAGCCAGATTATTATTACCACGCAAAGAAATAGATGCACAGGGCAACGAAATAGATCCACGGCAGGAATTGGTAGATAAAATTCTGGAATACAAACGTTTTAAAGAAGCTGCAGCCCAAATGGCGGAAATGGAAGCCAATCGTTTGTTGATGGCAAAACGCGGTAATCTGCCAAAAGAAATGGCAATTATAACAGAAGAAGCAGGTGAGGGAACCGAAATACAAACCATTACACTTTTTAAATTGATGAAAACATTTGAAAAGGTAATGTTGCGTTTGCAAGAAAAACAGAATAAACCTACCCATACTGTTGTACGCTATAATTATACCATCGAAGGTAGCCGTGATTATATGTTGGAATTTATGGCAAAAGAAAAAACAGTTTCATTTGAAAATATTTTTGAGATATGCGAAAACCGTATACATGCTATATTTCTGTTTCTCTCAATTCTTGAGTTGGTACAGCAAAAATTTATGAAAATGATGGTAGGCGAAGGGCGTAATAATTTTATTTTAGAATGGAATGAGAACCGGGAAGATGATTTAAAATTGGCCGGCTATGAAGTAGAACGTGCCACTGAAGAGACACCGGCACCGGAAGATTTTGAAGAATAAATTGATTTTGTGTTTCACTAAAAAGCCTGTTTTACAATGTTGTAAAACAGGCTTTTTCTTTTAGTGTTTATTCAAGTTAAAATATTGCATTCGTTACAATATCTTTTACCTGACTCAATAAAATTCTTTCCTGTTGCATCGAGTCGCGGTATCGAATGGTTACGGTATTATCTTCTTTAGTTTGATGGTCTATTGTTACACAAAATGGTGTTCCAATGGCATCTTGCCTGCGGTAGCGTTTACCAATCGCATCTTTTTCCTCATAAAAACACCTAAAATAATTTTTGCATTCATCCATTAAATCACGTGCAATTTCAGGTAAACCATCTTTTTTGGTGAGGGGTAAAATAGCTAATTTAATGGGTGCAATTTTTTCAGGAATATGCATTATAACTCTGCTGTCGGTACTACCATCTTCTTTGGTAATGGTTTCTTCTTCGTAAGCATGCGCCATAATTAATAAAAACATTCGGTCTAAACCAATAGATGTTTCAATAACATACGGTATATAATTGCCGTAGGGTTTACCGGTAGCAACATTTATATCCGCATCAAAATACTGCATCTTTTTTTTGCTGTACAATTGGTGTTGCGTTAAATCAAAGTCGCTGCGAGAATGAATACCCTCCACTTCCTTAAATCCAAACGGAAATTCAAATTCAATATCGCAGGCTTCTTTGGCATAATGCGCCAGTTTAACATGGTCGTGATACCGGTATTTTTCTGCAGGTATACCCAGGCTAAGGTGCCATTGTAAACGTGCCTGTTTCCAGTATTTATACCATTCTCCTTCAGTACCGGGGCGAACAAAGAATTGCATTTCCATTTGTTCAAATTCCCGCATTCTAAAAATAAACTGACGGGCTACAATTTCATTTCTAAATGCTTTACCGGTTTGTGCAATACCAAAGGGTATTTTCATGCGAGCCGTTTTTTGTACATTTAAAAAGTTTACAAAAATACCCTGTGCAGTTTCGGGCCTTAAATAAATGGTATCGGCTTCATCGGTAACAGAGCCTAATTTCGTATCGAACATTAAATTAAACTGCCTGACATCGGTCCAGTTACAAGTGCCACTAATGGCGCAAACAATTTTATGTGATTCTATTAAATTTTTTAAACCAGCAAAATCATCTTTCGCCAATAATGCATCCATTTCCTGCAATAAAGTTTCCGCTTCTTTTGTCTGTCCGTTTTCTTCTAATTTAGCTGCATGTGCTTCAATCAAATGGTCCACTCTGTAACGTTTGTTACTGTCTTTATTATCAATCATGGGATCGTTGAAATTATCTACGTGCCCACTCGCTTTCCAAGTGGTTGGATGCATAAATATGGCCGCATCAATACCTACAATATTTTCGTGTAGTTGCGTCATGCTTTTCCACCAGTAGTCTCTAATATTTTTTTTCAGTTCACTGCCATAAGGGCCATAATCGTAAACGGCACTTAATCCATCATAAATTTCGCTGCTGGGAAACACAAAGCCATATTCTTTGGCATGGGCAATAATTGCCTGAAAGCTATTGTCTTGTTGCGTACTCATAATGTGCAAATATAACTGTATGCAAATGTTCTGTGATAGAAGTGAAATTTTTTTCAACAAACAAATGTTTGTTATGCTATTGTAGTTTAGAATTATTCAGATGTCTGCTGCTGTCGCGCTTTGTCTTCTTTTCTATATTTTTCTGCAGGGCTTCGGTAAGGTTTACGCCGGTTTGGTTGGCAAGGCATATGAGTACCCACAATACATCGGCCATTTCATCTCCTAATGCATCTTCAGTTTCGCCGGCTTTAAACGATTGTTCGCCATATTTACGCACCATAATTCTGCTGAGTTCGCCTACTTCTTCCATTAAAATACCCAGATTGGTTAGTTCATTGAAATAGCGAACACCTACAGTTTTTATCCATTCATCAACTTGTTGTTGTGCGGCAGCAATTGTCATGATTAAATTATTTATAAATTGTTTTTAATGAAATGATGGTAGCAATAGATTGTGCTCTTTGTTTTATTTTTTCGGCCATATTTCCTGAAAATAATTGATCGGTAGTTTGGTTAAATAAAAGCAACCATTGGTTAAAATGCGCTTTGGTAAAGGGTGCTAATTGATGCAGGTGTTGGTGAACAGCAACGGCATTTCCTTTGTATACCGGTGTTTCAAATAAAACTGATTCCCAAAAATCTACAATCACTGGCAAATGTTTTTCCATGTTTAAATGCACTACTTCATTAAAATAATGTTGTATTACATCATCCTTCAGGGCTTTTGCATAAAATGTTTTCATCAATAACATTAAATCTGCACGGTTGCTGATATCTTTTAACATGGCACAACAATGAATGGGTTCATTATTCTCTGTTTTTAGAATCAATAAAAATAGTTACCGGTCCATCGTTCAGCAAAGCTACTTTCATATCTGCTCCAAAAATACCCTTTTCAATTTTTTTGCCCAATGCTTGTTCTAAGTGAAGTATTAGCTGCTCAAAAATGGGATTGGCTATTTCCGGTTTGGCTGCTTTGATAAACGAAGGACGATTGCCTTTTTTGGTGGCGGCATGGAGTGTAAACTGACTAATGAGTAAAATATCGCCATCAATTTCTTTCACACTTAAATTCATCAATCCGGCTGCATCATTAAAAATACGTAATTGTACAATTTTATGACTCAGCCATTCAATGTCTTCCAGATTATCCTCATTTACTATTCCTGCAAAAACCAATAAACCCTGTTGAATAGTACCTACGATGTTGTTATGAACAGTTACAGATGCCTGACTTACTCTTTGAATAATGATACGCATAATGGTGGTTGATACTTAAGTTTTAACTTTACTGGAATATGAAGATAAATATTCAGGATGAAATAATTTTTTCTACTGCCCGCAGTGGCGGCAAAGGTGGCCAAAATGTAAATAAAGTAGAAACAATGGTAGAGGGCAGATGGCCGGTAATGCAATCTGCATTGTTTACCGAAGAACAGAAACAGCAAATTAACAGGCATTTACAACACAAAATAACCAAGGAAGGATTTTTATTAGTAAAATCGCAGCAGGCAAGAAGTCAGTTAGAGAATAAAGCATTAGTAATTCAAAAAATGAATGACTGGGTAAATGCAGCATTGGTGAAGAAAAAAGCACGTATTGCATCTACACCTACTGCAGTTTCTAAGCAAAGAAAAGCAATGGCCAAACAAAAAAGGGCTAACCTAAAATTGATGCGCAAAAAATATTTCAATAACGATACTGAATAAAGAAGTTGTGTGTAAAAAATTTTTACTGTTTGTTTTTTGTACCATGTGTGTATGGGTATTGTATGCACAAAGCCTGCAGTTGAAGTTTGTAGCTTTGGCCGGCCAACAACCTTTGGTGTTATTAGATAGTACCTACCACACTGCTTTGAATGAGCCGGTTACATTTCGGAACTTTCTTTTTTACATAAGCCATATTCAGCTGAAAGATGATAATGGCCATGAAATTCCATTGAAAAATGAATATTATTTAATTAATGCTACAGATGCGGCCTCTAAAACAATTGACCTACCGGTTAAGCCACAACATATTGCTTCTATTACATTTACGGTTGGGGTAGATAGTATTAAAAATGTAAGTGGTATACAAACTGGTTCGTTAGATCCTATGCGGGGTATGTTCTGGACTTGGAATACCGGTTACATTTTTGCAAAATTAGAAGGTAATTCACCTGAATCAAAAGCGCCGGTGCATTATGTAACTTATCATATTGGCGGGTATAAATATTATGAAAATGCACTGCGTGTAGTTCAACTTACTATTCCCCAAAAACAAACCGTGCATAAAATTATAATAGGAGCGGATGTTTTGGCGTGGTTTAATAAGCCGCATCCTTTGTCTATTCAAGCACATCCCATTTGCCATGCTCCCGGGGCATTGGCGATGCAAATTGCCGATAATTATGCTCAAATGTTTCATATCATAAATGTTGAATAATTTTTAAAACGGAAGTTTTGTAAAATGTATGAAGTGGCAAATTACCATAATGATAATTGTACTATTGGTTATAATGGCAACCGGTTTTACCATTCATAGCAGTAAGCCTACACCGTTGGTATTTAAAATACCACCCGGATGGCCGCAGCCTACTTACAATTTTAAAGAAAATCCACTAACGGTACAGGGTTTTGAATTAGGTAGAAAATTATTTTATGATGGAAAATTGAGTAAGGATGGCAATTTTCCTTGTTCCAGTTGTCATCAGCAGTTTGCAGCATTTGCTACTTACGATCATAATTTGAGCCACGGGTACGATAATTCATTGACTACTCGTAATGCGCCTGCCCTACAAAATCTGGCCTGGCAAAAAGCATTTATGTGGGATGGGGGTATTAATCATTTAGATGCACAGCCACTGGCGCCTATTACTGCACCGAATGAAATGGCAGAAAGTATAGAAAATATTATTAAAAAATTAAATGATAGTCCTGAATATCCGGTTCTGTTTAAACAAGCATTTGGCAGTAAAGAAATTAATACTAAGCGTATTATGCAGGCGTTGAGTCAGTTTGAGTTAATGCTGGTGAGCAGCAACAGTAAATATGATAAAGTAATGCGCGGTGAAGCGAGTTTTAATCTGCCGGAACGCTTGGGATATGCCATTTTTAAAGAAAAATGTGCCAGTTGCCACAAAGAACCATTTTTTACAGATTTTTCTTATCGTAATACCGGATTGCCGGTAGATGATGTGCTGCAGGATATGGGCAGAATGAAGATAACCGGTAACTCTGCCGATTCACTGAAATTTAAAGTACCCAGTTTGCGCAATGTTGCAGTTACAGAACCGTATGGGCATGATGGTCGTTTCTTCTTTTTAATCAATGTGTTTGATCATTACAGGAAATCAATGGTAGTTGGTCCCACTACTGATAGTTTGTTAAGGAACAGGTTGCCTTTGTCTAATTACGAAATAGGACAATTAACTGCTTTTTTGTATACATTAACCGATAGCTCTTTTTTAAAAGATCCACGATTTGCTCCGCCCGGATATACCATTACCCCCCCATTTATGCATGTGCATTAAATTACATTTTTTAAACTATTTGCTAAACCTGCCTGCATAGTGTAGGCGATTCGTTATTTTAGCACCCTATAAATACATATACATATTGAGCAGTATCAAAAAATTAGCCGGACAAACCATGTGGTATGGGTTAAGTTCCATAGCCGCAAGGTTTATCAACTATCTTTTAACCCCGCTATTAACCTATGGACTGGCCAAAACCAGCGATTATGGAAAAATGGGATTAATTTATGCGGCTATTCCCATATTAAATGTGGTGTTTACTTATGGCTTTGAAACGGCTTATTTTCGTTTTTCTTCCAAAGCAGAAAACAAAGATATTATTTACGATACCGCCTCATTATCGCTTCTTTTTACAACCATTCTGTTTTCAGTATTATTATGGGTGAATCAATCGGTTTTGGGAGTTGTAACCGGTTTAACAGCTTTTCCTGCCATTGTTCAGTTGAGTATTATCGTAATTAGTTTAGATGCTTTATCCACCATTCCCTTTGCTAAATTAAGGCAGGAAGAAAGGCCATTGAAATTTGCATTCGTAAAAATCAGTGGTATTGTATTGAATATTTTAATTACCTGGTTTTTTATAGTGTATTGTCCGCAACAAATGCAGCATCCTAAAGGAAGTTGGGTAGTGTTGGTATTTAATCCTGAAACCAATCCTATAGTATATGTTGTATTTGCCAATGTGGTACAATCGGCTGTAACATTATTGTTATTATTTAAGGAACTTACCAAAATACAATTTAAGTTTAATGTTCGGTTGTGGAAACAGATGATGATATATGCCATGCCGTTAGTGATTGCAGGTATGGGGGGCATGATTAACGAAACCTTCGACCGGCTAATGTTGCGTTGGTGGTTACCTGGTAGTGAAACATTTAGAGAAGAACAGGTGGGTATTTACAATGCCTGCTATAAATTATCGATTTTAATCACCTTGTTTATTCAGGCTTTTAGAATGGGTGCAGAACCATTCTTTTTTAAGCAGGCTGAAAGCGAAAATCCGCAAAAGGTGTATGCCCGGGTAATGAAATTTTTTGTAATCATTATTTCTGTAATGTTTTTAGTGGTAGCACTGTATTTGCCCGTATGGAAACATTTTATTGGTCCTAAGTATTGGTCAGGGTTAAAAGTAGTACCCATTTTATTGTTTGCCAATATGTTTTTGGGCATTTATTATAACCTCAGTATTTGGTATAAGGTTACCAATAAAACCATGGCCGGTGCCTGGATAACCTTAGCCGGCGCAACCATCACTATTCTAATTAATTACATTTTTATTCCACATTTTAGTTTTATGGCCTGTGCCTGGGCAACTTTTACCTGTTATGGCAGTATGATGGTTATTAGTTATGTGTGGGGACAAAAAGAATATCGGGTACCTTATGCCTGGAAGAAATTAATGGCATATATGGTGATTGCCGTTTTATTGTTTTTTCTGCACAACAGCATAACGGCATATATTACCAAAACTTTATTCAGCTATACTTTTGCCACTGCATTGTTACTTGTTTTTGTTGTTTTTGTGTTAAGAATAGAACGCCGCGAAATGCAAAAGCTGCCGGTTATTGGCAAATGGATAGCTTAAGTAAATGTATCATTTACCATCACAGAGTCAATTCTTATATCTTTGTCGCTTTAAAATAAAATCAGTGAAAGCTAAACAAGTCATTATTCTGATAGCCGCCATTATTCTGGCCGATCAGGCTTTGAAATTTTATATAAAACTACATTATTATGCGGGTGAGGAACACAATGTAATTGGTAGTTGGTTTCGCTTGCATTTTGTTGAAAATGAGGGAATGGCTTGGGGATGGAAATTTGGTGGAGGGTTTGGAAAAATTATTTTAACTTTATTTAGATTGGTTGCAGTAGTGTGGGGTACTTTTTTATTAAGAGATTTTATCAAAAAACAATACCATACTGGTTTTATAATTTGTGCAGCATTAATTTATGCCGGTGCATTGGGTAATTTGATTGATAGTATGTTTTATGGGCTGATATTTGATAACAGCGATGTGTTTTCACAAAATGTATCAAAATTAGTGCCTTTCGGTTCAGGCTATGCTCATTTTTTACATGGCAGAGTAGTAGATATGTTGTACTTCCCATTGGTAGATACCTATTATCCCAAATGGTTCCCGGTATGGGGGGGAGAACGGTTTGAATTTTTTGAACCGGTATTTAATATTGCCGATGCTTCTATTTCGGTGGGTGTTATTATTCTACTGCTTTTTCAAAATAAATTTTTCAACAAGAAACAGGATGCCCGGCAAAATGCTGCTGCAACCGAAGAAGTAAAACCATCCTGAAATTAAATTTAAAATGGTTACTGAAAAAACAAATCGTTTATATTACCAGTTTTCTGCTCAGGAAGGGTTTGAAGGTATCAATTAAATCTTGCAACAACCGTTTTAGTACCCGTATATCATTCATTGAAAAGAGGTAATATCATATTTTAATTTACTTTCCATTGTGTAATAGTGGATTTATAGGGCATTACAGTTGTGCTGCCGGGTACTTCTATGGCAATGAGCCCAACCCCTTCGGCATAATAAAAATATGAGGTTTGTGCTGTAGCATAGTTAATGGTAGGTGGTACCAGTGCCTGTATATCTAATTGAATTTTAATAACATTGGTAAAATTATTGCCATTATAGCTGGCTGTTAAACCACTGCCTAAGAGTGTAAAATGGTATTTTATTTTTATATATTGGTTGCCTACTTTTGCTGTAACAATGGGTGAATCCCAACTGGTTCCTGCTGCAACTCCGGCTTTTAAAAAGGGGTATTCTACAGGTCCCGATGAGCTGTCGGGATATAATAATCCGTAAGTATAATAAGTATTGCCACTTTTTCTATACAAAGAAGTATCGCCTAAACGGTCGGTAAAAACGGCATATGACTGCCCTGTATTGGTAACAGTAGCCACAATAGGGAGTACATGTGTAGTAATGGTATCATTTAACTGACTGTCATTATACGTCCAGTAGCTACCTGCAGTGGTAGGAAAATAGTTGCCAATAACTGAGGTATTGTAGGGTATGGTAAATTGGCAAACTGAATTACCGAAAGTAACGGTGAAATTAGCATCAACAGGTAAAATAGGCTTGCCATTACCTTTTAGCTTAATAGTTTGTACACCGGTTGATAAAACAATAGAGGAATCATCAAACCAGAAACCATTTACGGTATCAGTAAAAATATAATATTTTCCTGGCGAAATAATGTTGACGTTTACTAAAATATAATTGCTATCTGTTAACACACTATCTACCAAATAAGTGCCATTTACATATACATTTTGGCAATTGCCGGCAGTATCTTGTAAAGAACCAATGGCGGTTCCACTATAACCTTTTCCTGTTTCAAAACTATACTCTTTTGTACATGCCTGAAAAAGGAATAGAACCGTAAGAAAAACGAAACCATATTTAAACATTGCCTTCATGTGGTAAAATTAATGGTAAATGTTAATGTTATGATAGGTTTTACACTAATAATGCTGTTTGATGGGTAAAATTTTTATGATGTAACAGTTCATACACATTATTTAAAGTTGCATGCGTTATTTCTTCCAGTGCTTCCTTGGTAAAAAATGCCTGATGCGCCGTAACCAATACATTCGGAAATGCCATTAAACGTTGCAATGTATCATCGGTAATGATGTTTTCTGAGAGATCACGAAAAAATATATTTTCTTCCTGTTCATATACATCAATGCCTAAATAACCCAGGTGTTGTTGTTTTAGGGCTTCAATTACAGCATCTGTATCAATTAATCCGCCACGACTGGTATTAATCAGCATGGCACCTTTTTTCATGTTTTGCAAAGTTGTCGTGTTAATGAGGTGATGTGTTTGTGGCGTAAGCGGGCAGTGTAGTGAAATAATATCTGACTGTTCAAACACCTGAGCCAATGGCAGGTACACTATGCCCGTTGTGGCGAGTGATGGGTTGGTTTGTATATCATAAGCCAGTACCCGGCAACCCATGCCCGTCATAATGGTGCAAAAAGCAGCTCCAATATGTCCTGTTCCAATTACCCCTACTGTTTTTTCTTTCATGGTAAAGCCAAGCAATCCGTTAATCGAAAAATTTTGTTCACGTACCCTGTTATAGGCTTTATGTGTTTTTCTGTTTAAGGTAAGAATCATGGCCAATGCATGTTCTGCCACTGCTTCGGGCGAATAGGCCGGTACCCTGCATACGCGTATTTGGTGTGCTTTTGCTGCTTCTAAATCAACGTTATTAAATCCGGCACAGCGCAGTGCAATTACTTTTACGCCTTTTTGTGCCAGCACTGCTATTACTGCTGCATTTACCTTATCATTTACAAACACACAAATGGCATCGGTAGGTTCTAAAGCCTGCACAATGTGTGGACCTAAATGCGTTTCAAAAAAAGTATATTCAAAACCATAATGGGTATTTCCTTTTATGAAAAATTCTTTATCGTAAGGTTGTGTAGAGAAAAAAGTAATTTTCATTCGGCTTTGTTTTTATAGAATGGATGCAAAAATGATGCTATTTATTTTCAGTATAAAGATAACGGTAGCTATTCAGGCAATGGCCCAATGTGGAAAAACGGATATATCTTTTTGATAATTTCCTGCCCAATCTTAAAACAAAGTACCCTGTGTACCGGGCCTGTTGAAATGTTGGGTGGATAAATGCCATTTTTCTGCATTCAATCCATATTTTTTATTGTAGGTTTTAAATTGTTGTTGCACCAAAGCGGCAATAGGGCCTTCGCCCTGCATTCTGATGCCCCATCGGCTATCGTTTACCTGGCCGCCATGTGCCTGCTCTATTAAATGCCATACTTTATTGACCCTGTCGGGGAAGTTTTTAAACAACCAGTCATGAAACATGGTGGATATAGCACCATTGAGGCGTATAAAAGTATAGGCCGAAAAACTGGCCCCGGCATGGGCCGCACGCTCCATAATGGGTTGTATTTCGTGTTCATTTAATCCGGGTATCATGGGCCCCAGCATTACACCGGCACGAATGCCGGCTTTACTTAATGTTTCAATAATTTGCAGCCGGCGGGCAGCAGTAGTGGTGCGGGGTTCCATTACACTTCTCAGCTGTTCGTTGAGCGATGTAATGCTTACCAAAACACTCACTAAATTTTTAGCCGCCATGGCCTGTATAATATCTACATCGCGCA
>NZ_LUHG01000046.1 GCF_001623405.1 Hydrotalea flava | reverse complement strand
GTGGTTGGTGCGGCCACCTACCATTCTGGCACGCCACCACTCCCATTTGGTACCATTAGCATGGGTATAGGGCTCACCATCTATTTCCCAACCCCAGTAACAACCGTCAAAATCGCCAAAAGGACGAAACTTGGTGCTGGCGCCACGCCGGGGTGACTCCCATGGATTTTTCAACTGATCAGAATTAATGGCCGGATCGTAATTGGGTCCGGCTTCTAATAAACATACTTTTAAGCCTGCATTGGCCAGCACATAAGCCGCCATGCCACCACCGGCACCGGAGCCAATAATAATTGCATCGTACTTTTTTGCTTCTTTTTTAATTTGTAATTCGCCCATAATATGGTAAGATTTTAATGTTTGATTCGGGTGTTTGAAAGTAATGATTTTTGCTGCAATTCTTAAAAAAGCTACCCATTTTATTTTGCAGATTAAAGCAGAATTAAAAAAGGGCACCCATCCAGCAAAAAAAGTATCAAAATTTGATAGTAAAGTATAATGCACTCCATTTTTCAATAGCATCGGATTTTGCAATAGAAATAAATACCGCAAAAAACAGTGCAGGAATCTGAAACTTACTTAACTTAATTGCATCATTAAAAAAATAAAAACAACCATGCAAGCTATTCTATTCACACATGTATACAAGCATACCCGAAAAAAAATGTTGCTATTGGCCGTATGCATCGGTTTAATTGTTACAGCAAAGGCAACAGACAGTACTTATGCCGAAAAATTAGGATTTCCCAAAGGAGCAAAAGTGGTGATATTACATGTAGATGATGCCGGCATGAGCTATGAATCGAATGAAGGTGCCATATTAGCATTAACCAAAGGGGTGGCCACTTCAACCAGTGTAATGATGCCCTGCTCATGGGTGCCCGGATTTGTACAATTTTTAAAAGAACATCCACAGATAGATGCCGGGTTGCATTTAACCTTAACCGCTGAATGGAAAAATTATCGTTGGGGACCGCTCAGCGGCAAACCTGCTACACCGGGACTGGTAGATCAGCAGGGCTGTTTATGGCCCAATGTGACCGATGTAGTACAGCATGCCAGTGCCGCGGAAGTAGCTACTGAAATCAATGCACAACTGCAAAGAGCTTTAACAATGGGCTTTACACCCACCCATGTAGATACACACATGGGCACCTTATTGGCCACACCTGCTTTTGCAGAACAATATATTCAATTGGGTATAAAGAACCATATTGCGGTGATGTTGCCCGGCGGACACGCTACCCTGATTGCCCTGCAAATGCATGCATCGCAACAATTAATGGCACAAATGCATTTCATGGGTAATTTATTATGGAAAGCCGGCTTACCCGTTTTAGATGATTTGTACAATGAAAGCTATGATTGGGTAAACCCAACAAATACATTACAAAACGATAGCCTTTTGCAAGCCTACAGAACGAATCGTTATATAGCTGCATTCGATAGTCTGCAACCCGGCATTACCATGGTAATTATGCATTGCACGACTACTACCCCACAATTCAAATATATATCTGACAGCGGCCCCACACGCCGCGGCGATTTATTAGCCATGCTTGATCCCCGTTTAAGACAATACATACAACAAAAAGGTATTATTTTAACCACCTGGCGTGAATTAATGGAAAGAAGAAGCCGTTTACCATAACACCTGCTCTAATGCTTTGCTAAAAGCGATAGAATTTCACTAAAATTAGTTGCATAGCTAACTATTTTTTATTTAGCTTTGATGCTCAGTTCAAAAATTAAACATCACATCATTTTATCCATTTTTTTGAAAAGGTATTTTACTTTTTCTGAAATGGCAAATGGTTTGAATGAAACATGCAATTGCCTGGTGAAGATGGAATCAAAGCAACAAAAAATTGCACGGGGTATTTGCAGGCAATTTGCAAATGGTAAAACATATACAGGAAATAGTCAAAATACAATCACTACGCACCAAAGTATGATGATTTGTACTATTTTATATGACTAAAATTAATAAATACAAACACATGAAACGTATTATTAAAAAAGTTGTTGTTTTAGGAAGCGGCATTATGGGTTCACGCATTGCCTGTCATTTTGCAGGAACAGGTGTTGAAGTATTGTTATTAGATATGCTGAGTAAAGATACCGGTGAAAGCAACAACCCCACTGTAAGAAACAAATTGGTAAATGATGCTTTACAAACTGCATTAAAGAGTAACCCCTCACCGGTATTTACACCAGATGTAGCCAAAAAAATTACAACAGGCAACTTTACCGATAATATGAAAGATATTGCCACTGCCGATTGGATTATTGAAGTAGTTGTGGAACGGTTAGACATAAAACAACAAATATTTGCTGAAGTAGAGAAGTTCAGAAGGCCGGGTACGTTAATCACTTCTAACACATCGGGCATACCCATACATTTAATGGCAGCCGGAAGAAGCGATGATTTTCAACAACATTTTTGCGGTACGCATTTTTTTAATCCACCCCGCTATTTAAAGTTACTGGAAATTATTCCAACTGCACATACCAAACAAGAGGTGATTGATTTTCTTTTACAGTATGGAGATTTGTATTTAGGAAAAACAACCGTATTGTGTAAAGATACTCCCGCATTTATTGCCAATCGCATTGGGGTTTTCAGCATCATGAGTATTTTCCACATCATGGAACAGCAAGGTTTAAGCATTGATGCAATAGATGCATTAACCGGCCCTGTAATTGGTCGCCCCAAATCGGCCACCTTTAGAACTGCGGATGTAGTGGGTATAGACACCCTGGTAAAAGTAGCCAAAGGTGTAGCAGAAAATTGTAAGGAAGATGAAGCAAAAAACATATTCCAAATACCGGCCTGGCTCGAAAAAATGGTACAAGACAACCGTTTAGGCGATAAAACCGGACAAGGCTTTTTCAAAAAAACAAAAGGTGCCGGAGGAAAAGAAATACAGGTCATTAATCTGCAAACATTTGAATATGAAGCAAGGCAAAAACCAAAATTTGCAGCATTAGAAGCCGCCAAACCCATAGAAGATCTGAAAGAACGAATTAAACTGTTGCAGCAATCGCCCGATACAGCAGGGAATTTTTACCGAAGTTTTCATTATGCGCTGTTTTCATATATCTCTTATCGTGTTCCTGAAATTTCAGATGAACTGTACCGGATTGACGATGCAATGAAAGCAGGCTTTGGCTGGGAAATAGGCGCTTTTGAAACATGGGATTTACTGGGAGTAGCCAAAACAGTGCATGAAATGAAATTGGCCGGCTATCAGGTTGCGCATTGGGTTGAGGAAATGCTGGCAGCAGGTAAAACATCCTTCTATGCTTTGGAAAAAGGAAAGAAGAAGTTTTATGATGTACCCATTAAAGCCTATCGTTTTATGCCGGGTGAGGATAGTTTTATTGTGTTAAGCAATTTTACCGACGGACTTATCTGGAAAAACAGTGGCTGTAAATTATATGATATTGGCAATGATGTGGCAGCATTAGAATGGAGTACCAAAATGAATAGTATTGGCAGCGAAGTATTAGAAGGCATACAGCAATCCATTACCGTTGCAGAAGATAAATTTAAAGGATTGGTGATTGCTAACCCCGACCCCAATTTCAGTGCAGGAGCCAATGTAGGAATGATTTTTATGTTGGCTATTGAACAGGAATATGAGGAATTGGATATGGCCATCCGTATGTTTCAAAATACGATGATGCGGGTTAGGTATTCTGCTGTTCCGGTTGTAGCTGCACCGCATGGATTGGCTTTAGGTGGCGGCTGCGAATTAAACCTGCATGCTGATAAAGTGTGTGCAGCAGCTGAAACATATATTGGGTTGGTTGAATTAGGTGTTGGATTGATACCCGGAGGTGGCGGCACCAAAGAATTTGTATTGCGTGCCTCAGATGAACTACACAAAGATGAACCGGAATTAAATACTTTAAAAGAACGTTTTTTAACCATTGCAACTGCTAAAGTAGCTACCAGTGCTTTTGAAGCCTATAAAATGGGCATACTCAGAAAAGACAGAGATGCCATACTATTAAACCCCGACAGAAGAATTGCAGCTGCTAAAAAAGCAGTGATTGATTTATATGATGCCGGCTATACCATGCCTACCCAACGAAAAGACATTACCGTTTTAGGTCGTTCAGCTTTGGGTGCCCTGTTGGTAGGTATCAATGCCATGAAGCGTGGCGGTTATGTAACCGATCATGATGCCCTGGTAGCCACCAAATTGGCACATGTGATGTGCGGTGGCGATTTAAGTGCCCCCACCCAGGTATCTGAACAATATTTATTAGACTTAGAACGCGAAGCATTTTTAAGTTTATGTGGTGAAAAGAAAACATTAGAGCGTATACAAAGTGTATTAAAAACAGGGAAACCCGTTCGTAATTAGGCTTGATGCAATTTTTAATATGATTGGGAGATTTAGAATAAATGAGCAGGATTAAATGAGAAAGAAATGAAACAGGAAATCGTACAAATGGCTTTGCTAGTACGTGATTATGATGAAGCCATTGCCTTTTATACCCAAAAATTACAGTTTACTTTAATAGAAGATACAGTTTTAACAGAACCTAAAAGATGGGTGGTGATAGCGCCACCCGGCAGTAAAGGATGCAGGTTATTATTAGCCAAAGCTGCGAGTGAGGAACAGGAGAAATGTATTGGTAAGCAAAGCGGTGGCAGGGTATTTTTATTTTTGCATACGGATAATATACAACGTGATTATACAAATTTACAACAGCAAAATGTAAATATTATTCACGCACCGGAAGTTCAACCTTACGGTACTATATTGGTATTTGAAGATTTATATGGCAATAAATGGGATTTGATACAGCCTATTACAACATAATAATTAATACGATATGGCAACAGATGAAATGAATTTTCATACCCGAAAATGGGTAAAACCGGAGGATTTAAATCCGAATCATACTTTGTTTGGCGGCAGATTATTACAATGGATTGATGAAGAAGCCGTGATTTATGCCATTATACAATTAGAAAACGCGAAAGTAGTTACAAAGTATATTTCAGAAATTAATTTTGTAAATGCACCTAAACAAGGCGATATTATTGAGATTGGCATTATTGCAACCGAATTTGGCAAAACCTCTATCACCATGCGCTGCGAGGTACGCAATAAATTAACCCGTGAACAAATATTGACGATTGATAAATTAGTATTTGTGAACTTAGGAGAAGATGGTAAGCCGAAGGCACATGGCAAAACGCAAATAACTTATGTAAAAGACAGGGTGGTACCTAAAAGTTGATGCGCTTTGATAATCTATTGAACACCATTATTATCAACTGCCACAACCGGTGTAGCGCCTAACTTTTTGATTACCTGCATTACCTTTATGGCAGTACCTAAATGTGAAGTACTATCGCCATTAATTACTACCGAAGGTTTATCAGTTTCTTTGGCTAAAAAGGCCTGTAATTGTGATTCTAACTGATCAAATGGCACTAATTTTTGTCCAATGTAGATATTTTGATCTTTATCCACTGTAATTACAACAGTTTGTTTGGCTTTGGTATCGCTTTTTGCTTTGGGGTTGGCTACTTTTATTACATTGGGATTGGCCAAAGTAGAAACAATTAAAAAAAACAGTAACAGAATAAACAATATATCGTTTAAAGCACCGGTGTGCACTTCTGCATGTCGTTTTCTGATTCCCTGGCGTATGTTCATGAGTATAAAAACGGTTATTTATGATTAAAAAGCTGATTCCTTTACTGCAGTTGCCGTGTGCGACGCAACAGGCGATGCCCAAAGTTCTGCAGCTGGTAACAAAATCATTCTCAACTTTTATTTGGTTGGTTCCTGCAATATATCAATAAACTCTGCACTGGCCACTTCCATTTTATTGGCGGTTTTATCTATTTGTGTGCTTAAATAATTGTATGCTACATAAGCCATTAAACCAATAATTAATCCTGTAGCACTGGTTACCATTTTAGTATAAATACCCCCGGCAATGGTATTCAGCGTATATTCTCCGGTTGAGGCAATACCATAAAACAATTGTACCATTCCTACAATGGTTCCTAAAAATCCAAACATGGGGGCAATACCTGCTATCAGCGACAAAACAGATAAGTTGCGTTCCATATTGTACATTTCTAATTTACCTACATTTTCCATACTTTTTTCAATGGCATCGATGGGTTTACCAATGCGTTGTAAACCTTTATCGATCATTTTGGCTACCGGATTGGGCGTATTTTTTGCCAGACTACGGGCAGCACTAATGTTGCCGGTAAGAATATTATCACGTATAATACTCATAAAATTGGGTTCAATTTTAGAGGCTTTACGAATGGCAATGAGCCGCTCAAAAAAGAAAAATAGCGCCAACACCAACAGAAAATACAAAGGATACATGATAAAACCTCCTTTCTGCAGCATATCCCACATAGAAATTTTTTCTTCTACCGGAGGAATGGCTGTAGCGGCTTTATGTAATGTATCTGCAATGGGTGTTGCAGCAACCTGAAGCAAATGAAACATGCTGATAATTTTTTATGGTAACACTAAAGTAAATGCTAAACAAACTTAACAGGATACTTGTGCATAAAATTGTGCAGCCTTTGCGTTTTAGCAAAGCTTTTACACATTTGGGAACCTGAGCTTACAGCAAGTTCAGTGCCAGATAAGGTGATGGCAACATTTAGGACTTATTGGTCTTCATTTGCAGCATGGCTTTAATTTGTTGCATATTTTTATCCATCCCCTCGGGGCTGCCATCTAAAAAAATAACATTGCCATTGCTTACCTCAGCAAAGTTTTTAATGGCTTCTGTCCACATACTGAATAAAATAACGTTGGTATCTAAATTGGCTTGTTTCATTTGTTCTGCGGCCTGGCTCATTCCTTTTGCTACTTCTTCCCTAAATAATGCAACCCCCTGCCCTCTTAAACGAGCAGCTTCTTTCTCGGCCTCTGCAGAAATTTTAATGGCATTGCCCTCGGCTTCTGCCGCTTTGGTTTTGGTAATGAGTAACGCCTGCCCTTCATTTTCGGCAGCCGCTTTTAAATTGTTGCTGGCCACTACCTTACTCATACTTTCCATAACGGCTTTATCAAAAGTAATATCGTTGATTTGCAAGTCTTGTAAATGATAGCCCCATTCTTCTAACGAATGATCAATTTGCGCTTTTACATACTCCACTATTTCTCTGCGCAGCAATAAAATTTCGGCCTGCTTTTTTGTAGCTACATAAGCGCGGATAGAGCCTTCAACAGTGCGGATAAGCGCCTGCATCAAATCTTTATCACTAATGAATTTGAATGCTACTTTTTTAATGGTTTCTTCCTCGGCATTAATTACGGAGTAGAGTAGCATACTCTTGAAATATACATTGGCCTGATCAACCGTAACTGCTTGAAACTCCAGTTCAACAGAGCGATTTTGTATACTAATCACTTTATATATCTGTTCGAAAACAGGAATCTTAAAATTTAATCCCGGCCTTAAGATTCTTCTGTATTTCCCAAACATTGTTAACACAGTGATATTACCCTGTGTAACTGAAACCATTCCGGTGAAAAGAATGATGAGCAGTACAATTAACCACCAAAAAGAAATAAAAGTTTCCATAGAAATTTTTTTGAAAGATAATTTTTTTTAATTGAAAAAACCGGTGTTTAAAAAAAGATATTTTGCCAGATAACATTTCTATTCAAATTCATGCTTTTTGGTGACAGGCCGAACGATTGCACAAAAAATATAATGATACCATAAAGCTGTAAAGTTTTAAAACAATTAGAAAACAAGCAGCAGAAAAAACGAAAAATCAAATCTTCCTATTACATTAAAATTTCCTTATAATTTAAAAAGCTAACAAATATCATATTCGCCGGGTAGCAGATAGCAAACCTTTGTGGAAACAAAACAGTTTATCATGAAACAGCAAGCTTCAACAAAACGGACAAAGAAAAATATAATTACAGTTTTCTGCATCGTATCTGCAGCACTGTTATTTCCAGCCATATCGCAGGCACAAACCAGTACCTGGAATGCACCGGCATCAGCCAATCAACTCAAGAATCCATTAGCTGGGAATACATCGGTTTTAAAAGAAGCAAAAAAATTATACATCACTAACTGTGGCCCTTGTCATGGCAATAATGGAAAAGGAGATGGCATAGCTGCCGCGGCCTTAAAACCCAAACCCGCAGACCATACTTCTGCTGCCGTTCAAAAAGAAACAGATGGTGCTTTGTATTGGAAAATGTCGGAAGGACATACACCTATGCCCTCTTATAAACAAGCATTAACCGATACGCAACGGTGGATGTTAGTGAATTACATCCGTTCTCTGGCTAAAAGATAAGATAACCATGAATTCTATCACCTTAAAACGCTAAGAAATGAAACATAAAATTTATAAATTAATGGGATTGATAGCCCTTGCTATGGGTGGTACATTTCCCCATTTGATTGCCCAAACCAGCGGTGGGTTAGACTCAACCGTTCTAGACAGATTGAATGCATTGGAACAACAAGCTAATTATCAGAAACCGGGCAATGACCATTTTATGGTAGCAGGATTAACCACTTTTGGATTTGCTGCCAGCAAAAGCACCAATACATTGGGTGGTGTTAGCGCTATTTCTAAAACGAACAGTTTAGCAGATGCTGATCATTACGAATTTAGCCCCATGTTTTTATGGCGCCATGGAAAAAAGTTTTTATTAGAATTTGAGCCTTCGTTTAGTAATAATGGCTTGGGTGTTAACTGGGCAGATGTATCTTATTTTGCGGCACCCAATATTATTATAAGAGCAGGATATTTGGTATTGCCTTTTGGTACCTATGCCAAAAGAGAAGCTGCCGGATGGATTGACAAATTAGCTACCGACCCCATGGGTATTGCAGATATGACGCCTACTGATTATGGTGTGGAAGTAGAAGGAGGGTTGCCTTTAGGCAGCATGAAACTGAACTATGATGTAGCATTAAGCAATGGCAGTCAGTTATTGGGTAATGGTACATTAACCAGTGGCAATATTGTAGATAATAACAATAATAAAACCATTACTGCAAGAATTGGCTGGTTACCGTTTTCTAATTCATCATTAGAAATTGGGGTATCGGGCATGTTTGGTAAAGTAGGAGATCTGGGTTCGCCCTACCAAAATGCAACAGGCAATATGTATGCGTTTGATTTAAACTATGTTAAAACCTTCAACCCTGTTTTAGTAAATGTTAAGGCTCAGTACAACATACAAAATATTAGTAATGAGAATTATGTGAATCCAAACGACAGTACACAAAGTTATTCATTCAACAATCATACTACAGCCGGGTTTGTACAATGTTCTATCCGACCCACTGAAGCCAATAACTTTCTAAAAAATTTTGAAATTGCAGGCAGGTATACCAGTTATAATTTACCCGGCAACTCTACTTTTGGTGCCAACCAGCATTCAATTGCTGTAGGATTAGATTATTGGTTAACCTGGAGAACTGTTGTAAAAGCCACTTACGAAACTTATACCGGCAACAGTACTGCCAGTAAATTATTAGGCGCATACAATGGCACTACCAATACCAATACATTTTATCTGCAATTCTCTATTCAACTTTAAAATTTAAAAAGATGAAACGTTATCAACCACTCCATACTATTACGCTGGCACTCGTTCTTATTTTTGCAATAACAGGCATATTATCTATCAATGGTTGTGCACCTACCAAAGCAGTTGCAGCCAAATCGGGCGCACAGTTATGGGCAGAAAATTGCCAGCGCTGCCATAACACACCATCTCCTGCATCGTTTTCGGCAGAGCAATGGGAAACCATAGGTATGCACATGCAAACAAGAGCATTAATTACACAGGCAGAAAGGGAAAAAATTGTAGAATTTTTAAAAAGCAGCCGTTAATTACCCAATACCCTTGATTGAAAAAGCCGGAGTGTTACTTTACATCTCCGGCTTTTATATTGGCCATTAATTTTAAAATTATAATAGCGGTTTAATAGCAGCATCAAAATCACTTTGTGCAACTATTCCATTTTTTCTAAATACCTCCTGTCCGTTTTTATAAATAATAAATACGGGAATAGCGGGTAAATTCATTTGTTTCATGATATCAGTCTGTTTGCCGGCATCAATTTTTACAATATTCAACTTTGGACCATAAGTGGTTTTTAAAGCATCTAATACAGGCTGCATTTTTCTGCATGGCGGGCACCAGTCGGCGCCAAAATCAACCAGAGTAACGGGGCCGGCCTGCTGTATCATTTGCTGATATTGCTCCATGGTAATTTGCGGTTCATTCGATTCACCTACTAGGGGTTTATTGGCTTGTTTCCATGCCTGAATACCCCCGGCTAAGTGGTATACTGTTTTATATTGATGGGCACGTAACCAATCGGCAGCAGCCGCACTTCTAACACCGGATAAACAATATACATATACCGGTTTATCTTTATCAATACTCTTTACTCTTTCTTGGAATTGATCCGGCAAAAGCCAGTCGGCCTGCAATGCATGTTCAATATGCCCACCTGCAAATTCTTCTGCTGTTCTAACATCTAAAATTTGCACATTGGGTTGTTGTATTTGTTGTTGAAAAGTATCCGGACTTAACGCTTCATTACTATTTTTTTGTGCCTGGCATGACATTAAAATGCCTGTTAAAGCCACTGCTATCCATGTTTTCAATTTCATATATTTATCTATTTTAAAGTTTTTTCCTCCCAAATCTGGCTAAGGTGCACTAAAGTTTCAACTGCCAACTTCATATCTTTTACCCCTACCCATTCTTTTTTGCTATGTATACCCTGCATACCCGTAAATAAATTAGGGCAGGGTAATCCCATAAAACTCAAACGGCTCCCATCTGTACCACCCCTAATAGGTTCTTTCTTTACAACAAGGCCAGTACGTTGGTAAGCCTCTTCGGCATAGGCAATTACCTGCAGATGATGTTGCAATACCTCATACATATTTCTATACTGTTCCTTCACTACCATTTCGAAACTAGAACCAGGATGGCATCCAACCACTGTTTCTACAAAATGTTTCAGCCGTTCTTCATACTTTATAAGATTCGCTGTTTCAAAATCGCGAATAATAAATTCGATAGTGGCTTTTTCTGCAATCCCTTCCATACGAACAGGATGCACAAAGCCCTGCTTTTTTTCAGTAGTTTCAGGACTCCATTCTCCTTTTGGCAACACGGTTAACAACTCACCTGCCAGTTTTAAAGCATTTACCAATTTATTTTTTGCATAGCCCGGATGTGCACTAACGCCATAAATGGTAATCGTTACAGCATCGGCGCTAAAAGTTTCTACTTCCAAATGGCCGGCTTCACCACCATCTAATGTATATCCGTAATCGGCTCCTAAATATTGTAAGTTTACATATTCTGTACCGCGGCCTACTTCTTCATCGGGTGTAAATAGAATTTTAATAGTGCCATGCTTAATTTCAGGATGTTGCATTAAATATTGTGCCGCATCCATAATAATAGCAACCCCCGCTTTATCATCTGCCCCTAATAATGTGTTTCCGGATGCAGTAATAATATCTTTTCCGATATGTTCTTTTAAGTATGGATAATTATCGACTGTTAGTACCTGTGTATCATCATCCGGTAACACAATTGTGGTGCCTTTGTATTGCTGATGCAAAATTGGTTTAACATTTGTACCACTACAATCGGAACTGGTATCCATATGAGCACAAAAACAAATAACAGGTATATTTTTTTGTGGGCTGTTAGAGAGAATTGTACCATAAACATAACCATATTCATCCATTTTTGCATCGTCAATACCCATCTGCTTCAATTCAGCTGCCAACAACTGTGCTAACTGTTTTTGTTTTTCTGTGGAAGGGAAATTAGTGCTAGCGGGATCACTTTGTGTATCAATTTGCACATACCGCATGAATCTTTCTACTACTGAATAGGAATAATCTTTTAACATATCCCGAAAAATTTTAAAGGCAATTTAATACAATTCTTGTGCAGTATGCCTAAATACGCAGTTTAGCAAGATAATCTTAACGATTCATGCATAAAAAACCCGGAACAATATATCCGGGCTTATCAACTAATTCAATAATAGGTTATGGCATGATAATTAATGGGCTTCCGCCAGCAATTGCAACCAATTCCAAATCAAAAACCAAATCTTTTCCAGCCAAAGGATGGTTGGCGTCAAGAATAACTACTGTATCTTTTACATCAACAATCACCACTGGAAAATTCTGGCCTTGGCCATTGCTCATGTTTAATTGCATTCCCACTTCCGGTGTCATATCATCAGGAAAACGATCACGGGGAAATTCCATAATCATTTCTTCCTGTACAGGTCCATAAGCTTCATCGGCAGGAATATGGATGGTTTTCTTTTCGCCAATTTGCATTCCGGTTACGCCATCATCAAAACCGGCAATTACCATACCACTGCCTACTTCAAACTCAAGTGGTTCACGGCCTTCAGATGAATCGAAGGTAGTACCATCTTCTAACTTTCCGTGATAATGTACTTTTACAGTATCACCCTTTTTAACTTGTTGCATTGTTTGCTTTTTTGTTGTTTAAGAAGTTAGCTCCTATTTCACCTCTCCACTGTGGTTGCATCGCAAACTTCTACGGAAGCATTCAACATCAACTATCAGAAAGAATTGAAAACCGGCTTCGCCTGCAAAATACGCCGAACTGCTAAAACAGACAATTATTTTTCGTTAACTTTCAACTCCCATATTCAAAAGAAAGAATAGACCATATGCAAAAATATATTCTAAATAATTTAAATCTAACAATGAATCGTGCAGCAGTTCAAAAAATAATTTCAATTCAATCCTACCTTTTATTGGCACTTTGCCTGCTTATTTTCAATTCAAATTTTGCACAAGCAACGGTTCCTATATTGCCGGGTGCTTATCAAACTCAGACCTATTTCAAATGGCTGCAACACAAAAATGTGGCACTATTTGCCAATCATACCGCTACGATTGGTGATACGCATTTGGCAGATACATTATTAAAAGCAGGCATACACATTGTAAAAGCTTTCGGCCCCGAACATGGTTTCAGAGGAAAAGCAGATGATGGTAAATTAATTCAAGATAATATAGACCCCATTACAGGCATACCCATTATTTCGCTATATGGCAAGAAAAGAAAACCAACACCGGATGACTTAAAAAATGTTGATGTGATTATCATTGATATTCAGGATGTTGGAACACGATTTTATACCTTCATTTCTTCGGTACAGGAGATGCTGGAAGCCGCATTTGAAAACAATAAATCGGTTATACTTTTAGACAGGCCCAATCCAAACGGCTTTTATGTTGATGGGCCTGTTTTAGATACTGCATATAAAAGTTTTGTAGGCATGCAACCTATACCAACGGTGTATGGCATGACGATAGGGGAATATGCTAACATGCTGATTGGAGAACACTGGCTTTCGAAAGAAGCAGACAGCCATTTTTATCAATACTATGCACAGCATGGCTTTTCCAGGTATCTGCCTTCCTTTTTAATTGTACGTTGTAAAAATTATGATCACAACAGCAAATACAGGCTGCCCATTCCCCCATCGCCCAATTTACCAGACATGGCCAGTGTTTACTGGTATGCAGGCAATTGTTTGTTTGAGGGTACTGTTCTGAGTGAAGGCAGAGGAACACCACACCCATTTTGTTATATCGGGCACCCGGATTTACCTAAAAACCTGTTTGCATTTACACCAACACCCGGGCCTGGTGCCACCAACCCAAAACTAAACGGGAAAACCTGTTATGGTTGGAATTTGTATGCATCGGAAAAGGAAGTATTAGCAACCATACACAACCAATTACCCATCCAGTATATTTTAAAAGCCTATGCATTGTTTCCTGATAAAACGCATTTTTTTATTTTACCCAAACAGGGTAATGAAAAAATGAATGCATTTAACCGATTGGCCGGTTCAGACCAACTGATGCAACAAATACAAGCCGGATTAACAGAAGAGGAAATAAGAGCAAGCTGGCAGCCACAGTTAGCCGCATTCAAAAAAATCAGAAAAAAATACCTTTTGTATAAAGATTTTAATTGAGCGGAAAACGGGACTCGAACCCGCCACCTTCAGTTTGGGAAACTGATGCTCTACCGGATGAGCTATTTCCGCTAATGCTTTGCAATGTACAAAAGAAATTCATCCCATACATTTGCAGCATGCAAGTTTCTGATATCAGCATAATATTTATGGGAACACCCGATTTTGCAGTTGCTTCCCTCGATGCATTATTACAGGCCGGTTGTAATATAGTAGCAGTAGTTACCGCACCCGATAAACCCGCTGGCAGGGGGATGCAGCTACAACAAAGTGCCGTAAAACAATATGCGGTGACGCATGGTTTATCTGTACTTCAACCAGAAAAATTGAAACATCCCGATTTTATTGCAACATTGCAATCGCTTCAACCACAGTTGCAGGTGGTGGTAGCTTTTAGAATGTTGCCCAAAGTGGTTTGGAGCCTACCAGCAATGGGTACCATTAATTTACACGGATCATTGTTACCACAATACAGAGGAGCAGCTCCCATTAACTGGGCTATTATAAATGGGGAAAAAGAAACAGGTGTTACCACTTTTAAATTGCAACATGCTATTGATACTGGCAATATATTATTGCAACAATCCATGCCCATTTTCCCGGAAGAAACAGCAGGCGAGTTACACGACCGTATGAAAATTATTGGTGCTCAATTATTAGTAAAAACCATACAACAACTAGCAGAAGGAACGTTGAAAGAACAGCCCCAGGCATTACTTAGCAATAATGAAACACACACCATAAAACATGCACCTAAAATTTTTACGGAAACTTGTCAAATCAATTGGAATCATTCTGCAGCAGCCATCCAACATTTAATTCATGGCCTCTCACCCTATCCCGGTGCATTTACCTTTTTAAAAGAGAAGAAACTAAAAATATACCGATGCAAGGTAGAGCCCAACGCCTCAAATACAATTCCCGGTAGTATTGATACCGATGGTAAAACATGCTTAAAGATAGCAGCACAAGATGGATGGGTAGTGTTAACCGATTTGCAATTAGAAGGCAAAAAAAGAATGGATGCAGCCACTTTTTTAAGAGGATACCATCATTTGTTGCAAACAAATGAGTAGCTAATATTGCACCGTAACCGGAAATCGTTTATCTGCCATACCCAATACTGCAGCAGCTGCATTGCTAATACGCAACAATAAACCATCATCTTCCTTAATATTGGGTAATGCCCCCAATACTTTGGCGTACACCACTTTTTGATTGCTCTCAATTCTAACAATAGTGCCTTCGGGAATATTATTGATTAATACATAATATTTTTTATCCATCCAACCGCTGGCAGTTTTAAAAATAGAAGCATCTCCTGAAATAGATTGCCCGGTTTGTTTGTAATAATCGGTAAAAAACCCACCGGCCGGAATATTATCGGTATTGGTAGTATTATTTACAGAAATTACCTGATTTTTAGGGGCATTATTATCAACAACAGTTGCACTTGCATTTTGCTTTGTATTTTGATTTGCCGGAACAGAAGATGTTGTATTGGAAGGCGCAGGTTTTGCCGGTGTAATAGCCGGTATATTGGAGGGTTGTATTATTGGCTCAGCTACTTTTGGCACTACTGGCTGCTGAGTGGCATTGGCACCAATAGTAAGCTGTTGCCCGGTATGTATATTGGTAGTATTGAAATGGTTCCATTGCTGAATTTGAGCAACCGATACTTTATATTTTTTACCGATAGCATAAAGTGTTTCTTTTGGAGCTACTATATGGATGGTTGTATTATTTTGTGTTTGCTCCTGTACAGCTGCTGTACCGGAAGTAGCTACAACAGGTTTTTGAGCAACTACCACGCCTTTAACAGGTATTTTTACTTTTTCACCAATACGCAAAATACTTTTACTGTTCATGCCGTTTAAACGCATAATATCACCAACGGTAGTATGGTACTGATGGGCCAAAGCCGATAAAGTTTCGCCCTTCTTAATCACATGCTCAATAGTATGATTATTAGTTTGCGCATGCATCGCTGCAAAAACAAAAAGAAGAAAGGAGCATACAGTGGCTTTTAAAATAGAAGATACATTCATTGCAATAAATTTTCAACTTCGTAAAATTAATCTTTTAAAATTCTCCATTCAGCCGGATAATAATTATTGATGCGATTGGGTAAAACTTTTATCCAACCCAATCTTAATCCACAATAGCTAATGGTACACCATCCTTTGGCCCCCTGAATAGCCGGCACCTGTTTACGTAAATAATGTAAAGCAGTTTCCAAATCTACTTCAACATTGTTCATTTGTGTTAAAGGCAGCAAACTTAGCGCCAATTCATGCGAAGGAACAAAATCTTTTCCTTTCAGGCCACCCAGTTCTATCCCGGCTTTTTTTATGTAGAGTTGTTGTGCCAGTTGTTGTAAAGGTTGCCAATAATGGTTTTGAATGGCCCTAAATCCATTCTCCTGCATAAATACCCGGTAATTTTCTGGCAATTGTATATGTTCAGAAAGTAACGCTAATGCTTTGCCTGCAGGTTGTGTTAAATTATTTTCCAATCGAAATACAGGTTGTATTCCTGCCGATTTTTTTCGAAAAACAGCAACAAAAAAGCCTTCGCCTTTTACCTGATCAGGGAAAAAACGATAGCCCCATGCCTCCTGTTGAGTGGTTCGTACTTCTACAATACCCCAATTGGGTTGCAATTGTATGCGAAGTGGTTCAAATGCATATTCCTGAACCATCCAGTCAAGTATTGCTTCATCTTCGGCAGTTGAATAAGAACAGGTGCTGTAAATAAACAAACCACCGTGTTTTAAAACACCCATTGTATCCCGAATAATCCTTTGCTGCCTTAAACTACAGGTATGTACATTTTCAAGACTCCAGCCGGCAATGGCACCTGCATCTTTTCTAAAAAGTCCACTGCCGCTACAAGGCGCATCGAGCAAAACCACATCAAAAAATGCAGGAAGGCGCTGAAAATGTACAGGATCATTATTGGTAACGATGATATTATCTGCACCCCATTTTATCACATTCTCCGTTAAAATTGCAGCCCTTGACTTAATTACTTCATTCGCTACAACTAAACCATTTTTAAAATAACCGGATAATAAAGTTGTTTTACCGCCAGGTGCAGCACTTATATCCAATACAATTTCCTGCGCTGGTTGTGGTATTGCTTGTTGTAAAATTTGTTCAACAAACATACTGCTTGCTTCCTGAACATAATAAGCACCACCATGCAAAAAGGGATCAAACGTAAACGAGGGACGCTCTTTTAAATACCATGCATCTGAAGTCCAGGGTACCTTTTCATCTAATTGATCGGCAAGAGATAATTGTTTTAATAATTTTTTTTTGAAAGGATTAAAACGGATAGAAGTAACAGGAATATTATGTACATGCACCGCCAGAAAAGCTTCTTTTTGAAAGCCTTTTACACCCTGCATAGATTCAATAAAAGAAATAGGTAGCACTGAACGAAGTTAAGCAAGTAATGAACGACTATTAAAAAAACGACAATATTTTAACCAAAATTACAAGGCTGTTATTCCATCTAAATTGATATTAAAATACAAGAATGCCTTACAATGTTTTTATTTCACTGATTAATTCCTGCAGTACTTTTTTGCCATCACCAAACAGCATGGATGTTTTAGGCTGATAAAATAAATCATTATCAATCCCTGCATAGCCCGGCTTCATGCTGCGTTTATTAACAATAACGTTTTTAGCCTGTTCTACATCTAAAATAGGCATACCATAAATGGGAGATGCAGGATTGTTTTTTGCAGCCGGATTCACCACATCATTGGCACCTAGAACCAATACTACGTCGGTTGATTTTAAGGCATCGTTGGCTTGTTCTAATTCCAATAGCCTATCATAACTAACATCAGCTTCTGCCAACAAAACATTCATATGGCCAGGCATTCTGCCTGCTACGGGGTGTATGGCATATTGTACTTCAACTCCTTTATCTTCCAACAATTTTTCTAACTCGTGGCAGGTATGTTGCGCCTGAGCAACCGCTAATCCATAGCCTGGTACAATCATCACTTTGTTGGCATAACGCATTACCATTGCCGCATCGCTAATGGAAATTTCCTTGTAAGAACCACTGTTTGTTGTAGCTGAACCAGATGTTGTATTTTCTTTTGATCCGAATGAGCCAATTAATACATTGGTTAAACTTCTGTTCATGGCTTTACACATTAATATGGTAAGCAGTGTTCCGGCTGCACCTACTAAAATTCCACCTGTCAGCATGGCTTTGTTATTATACAAAAAACCACCACAGGCTGCAGCCACGCCAGTAAACGAATTCAATAAAGAAATTACAACCGGCATATCTGCACCGCCTATTGGCAACACAAATAGTACACCGTATATTAAGGCCAATGTTACTGTTGCAATAAAGAAATAATCGGCATATTGGTTAGTTGCAAAATAAGTTACAAATGCCAAAACAATCACCAGCGCAAAAACCAATAAATTTAAGCTATGTTGTGCTTTAAAAACAACATCTTTAAAACTGCCATTCAACTTACCCCAGGCTACCATACTTCCGGCAAATGAAATACTACCAATAATAGCCCCTGCAGCAATGGCTAAAAAATGTCCGGTTGCCACTGAGTCGGCAAAATGCAGAGTTTGCATTTTTTCTGCAGTCCGAAACACATAATCAAATTCAATTACTGAAATGAGTGCTGCACAGGCACCACCCATTCCGTTAAAAAAGCTTACCATTTCGGGCATAGCAGTCATTTTTACTTTTTTTGCTGCTACTACCCCAATAATAGCCCCAATAATAAGAGCGGCAAAAATCCAGCTGTAATTGTGTAATGAATTGCCATTTTCATCTTTATACAAAAAGATGGTACCGATAATGGCCACTAACATACCGGCTGCAGCCACTAAATTACCGCGCCTTGCTGTAGCAGGAGAGGATAACATTTTTAAACCCATGATAAAAGTAACAGAGGCGGCTATGTAACAAATGGTCAAAATATCTAACTGCATATACAATACTTTAATGAATCATTATTTTTTCTTCTTAAACATTTCCAGCATACGGTCGGTTACCACAAATCCGCCTACTACATTTAATGTGCCCAGTATTACTGCCAAAAATCCTAAAATGAGCGCCAGATAATTGGTTTCAGCAGCACGACCCATTACAATAATAGCTCCAATAATAACTACACCGTGTATGGCATTAGCCCCGCTCATTAATGGTGTATGTAATACACTGGGCACTCGGCCAATAATTTCAATACCCAGAAATATCATCAAAATAACAATGTAAATCATTTGCTGATTTTCAGAAACCCATTTTAAAGCTGCTTCCATAAAATAAATTTTAATCGCGAATTATTGAATCAAAGCCAATACGCTTTCATTTACAATTTTACCATTGTGTGTAATGCAACAACCCTGCACAATATCATCTTCAAATGGTATATAAATATTTCCTTCAGATGTTACAATTAATTGAAGAAAATTCAATAAATTTTTACCATATAATTTACTGGCATCGAATGGCATAGTAGCAGGTAAATTACTGTTTCCAATAATGGTAACACCATTCCCCGTTACAATAGTTGCATTGTTTTGGGTGAGAGGTGTATTACCGCCCGTAGCAGCAGCCAAATCAACAATAATACTACCATTTCGCATTTGTGTAATCATCGCTTCGGTTAACAATTTTGGTGCAGGTTTTCCCGGTATTTGAGCAGTAGTAATAATAATATCAGCCTTTGCAGCAGCTTCAGCAATACGTTGTTGCTGCTTTTGCCGATAAGCTGCTGATTGTTCCACTGCGTAACCGCCTGCATTGGCAGCATCGGCAGCACCTTCAACTTCCACAAACTTTGCTCCAAGGCTCATTACTTCTTCTTTTACGGCAGGTCTTGTATCAAAAACTTCAATTACTGCCCCCAATCTTTTTGCAGTAGCAATAGCCTGTAAACCTGCCACACCTGCACCCAAAACCAACACTTTAGCAGGCGGAATACTGCCGGCAGCTGTAATAAACATGGGGAAATATCTGCCGTAATTTGCAGCGGCCATCACCACAGCTTTATATCCTGCTATGTTAGCCTGACTGCTTAACACATCCATACTTTGT
>NZ_LUHG01000007.1 GCF_001623405.1 Hydrotalea flava | reverse complement strand
CAATGGTCATTAGTTAATTTTATTATTTTTAACTTATTTTCTTCCTAACCCGGCAACTGCCGGGTTTTTTGTTGGGGTGGGGAAAGGTTTATAAGATCATATAAGCTCTTAGCTTCAACAACTTTTTCCTGTTTTCCTCGCCATTAAATAGATATTTTTCTAAGTTATTGATTATCAATTATTTGTTTATTTTATTTTTGGTGTCTTGGGTGTCCCAGCGTAATTTTTTATCTTTCAGAAGTGTTTATA
>NZ_LUHG01000106.1 GCF_001623405.1 Hydrotalea flava | reverse complement strand
TTTTTGAAATTGAAATTATGTTACCTACATCTAAACAAATCATCAGAAAAAAACTAATACTAACAGAAGAACATCGAATCCTGGCTAAAATATTCAACTTTTAGGGTGTCCCAGTGAGGAAAACAGGAAAAAGGAGATGTACTGTTTAATGTATATGTAATGGGTAATAATCTGTTTAATCTGGCTTATTGGGATCATTTAAGCCGATTGAAATATTTTTATGGTGATTATAAAAATCCCGGCCCAAATGATAACCCCAGAGAACATGGTATTTACAATATGGGAAGAAATGTATCCTTGAAAATAGATTTCCCGCTGAGTTATAATTTAAAGAAAAGCAGTTAAGTTGGTTAGGTTTTGGTAGAAATAAGGCCCACTCTATTACGGAGGGGCCTTTATGTTTTCAATTAGAAATAAGTGAAAAAAAAATTTAAACAGCAAATGCGGTATTTAGTTTGCGTTCGCCAATTTGCTGGCGCCACATGGCATAATATAATCCTTTCATAGCCACTAAACTGTGGTGATTGCCGGTTTCTACAATTTGCCCTTTTTCCAGTACATAAATTCTGTCGGCATGCATTATCGTACTTAAACGGTGTGCAATAAGAACAGTGATTTGTGATTTTTGGTTGGATACTGCTTTAATGGTATTGGTTATTTCTTCTTCAGTAATAGAATCTAATGCACTGGTAGCTTCATCAAATAATAATAAATGCGGTTTCCGAATTAATGCCCGGGCAATGGATATGCGTTGTTTTTCGCCGCCACTTAATTTCAATCCGCTTTCACCTATTAGTGTGTTAATGCCATTATCGGCTTTTGCCAGTAATGGATTACAGCTTGCTTTTTGCAGTGCTTCTAAAATATCCTCATCTGTAGCATCGGGCTTTACAAACAAAAGATTTTCTTTGATACTACCTGCAAATAGCTGTGTGTCTTGTGTAACAAAACCAATTTGGTTACGCAGTTCATCAAAATTTAAATGATGGCCATCTATGCCATTATAATAAATAGTACCTTCTTTTGGCCGGTATAAACCCACCAATAATTTTACTAAGGTACTTTTACCTGCGCCACTGGGCCCAACAAAAGCAACGGTTTCGCCTTTCTGTACAGTAAAAGAGATGTTATCAATGGCTTTATAATTTGCAGTTTGGTGTTGAAATGAAACTTGATCAAAAGTTAGTGTTTCAATAGCACCAATATGCGTTGGACTAACAGGAGTGTGATCGGGCGCTTTGCTCATTAAACAATGAAAGTTGTTAATGGAAGCTTCAGCCTCCCGATAACTGAGTAAAATATTGCCTATTTCCTGAAGAGGCCCAAAAATAAAAAAGCTGTAAAACTGAAGGGTAATTTGTTGTCCGGTAGTCAATATATTTTTAAATATTAACCACATCAAAACCATCATAATTACCTGCCTTAATAAGTTTACGAATGTACCCTGAATAAAGCCAATGGTTCTGATGCTTTTTACTTTCTTTAGTTCAAGTCCTAATATTTTATAGGTATTATTGTTTAGGCGTTTGATTTCCTGGTCAGTGAGCCCTAAACTTTTTACCAGTTCAATGTTTCGTAAACTTTCAGTAGTAGAACCTGCCAGCATGGTAGTTTCTTTTACAATACGTTTTTGTATGCTTTTTATTTTGTTGCTTAAGCGGTTAGTAAGCCATGATAAAATGGCAATACCAATAATATAAGTGGGCATTATACTCCAATGAATATGAAAGGCATATACAGAAACAAAAACAACACCCACTATAATTCCAAATAATACATTAATAAAATAACCAATAAATTTTTCACAATCTGCCCTTGCTTTGGTTAAAATAGAAAGGGTTTCGCCGCTGCGCTGGTCTTCAAAATCCTGATAAGGTAATTGCATACTGTGCTTCAGTCCGTCGGTAAACAATGCTGCACCAAATTTTTGGATAATTACATTCACAGCATAATCCTGAAAAGATTTGGCAATTCTGCTCACCATTGCTGTGCCTACCATTAATCCTAAAAAACCTAACACACCATAAATGTATTGCCACTCTGTTCTGGGTAATTTTTTTTCGTGGTCAAAAAAATGGGGATGATTGGAGTAACGATCAATCAGCTTTCCAAACAGTAATGGATCGAACATGGAAAAAACCTGGTTAACGGCAGCTAAAAACAGCGCCAGTGCAATGAGCCATTTATAAGGTTTTAGGTATTGTAATAATAGTTTCATGCGTTGATAATAGTTTCTAATCAATGAAATATGCAAAGCCTGTTCAGCACATTGGTTGAAAACAGGCTTTGGCTTTAATATAGATGATTGTAATTACCAATCACTGTGCAAGAAACAATAATGATGCAAGGTTTTTTAGATGCCGAAACGTCAGTTTTTGTTTATTGTGATTTCCATACTTTACCATCTTTCATCACCCATTGTACCTGCTGCAATAATTGAATATTGTTTAATGGATTACCCTTTACTGCAATGATATCAGCAAAAGCACCCGGAGCTATAACACCAATTTTCCCATCTTGTTGTAATAAATCGGCAGCGGTAGTAGTAGCGGTTTGTATGGCTTGTAATGGTGATAGCCCATATTGCACCATAAACTCAAAATCTTTTGCTTCCGGCAAATTCCACTCATATCCGCCAATATCGGTGCCATAGGCAATTTTTACACCTGCTTTTATAGCTGTTTTAAATATAGCTGGAGCAGCTTGGCGAAACTGTTGATTAATGAAACTGCCTTCTTTGGCTCTTCCATCTGCAACATAATCGTTTACAAAAATGGTGGGGCACCAGAATACACCTTTTTGGGCCATTGTATTGGCACATTCTTCATCCATGCCACTACCATGTTCAATACTTCTGGCGCCTGCTGCAATAGCAGCTAAAATACCGTCGCGGGTCATGGCATGTGCTGCAAAATTTTTTCTGCTTTTCAGTGTTTCATCTCCTATGGCTTCTATTTCCGCTTTTGTAAAGTTGGGAAGGCTTCTGAAGGAACCATCGGGTAAGCGATAATAACCTCTGTCGGCATAAATTTTTATCCAGTCTGCTCCATGTGCCAATTGCTCTCTTACAGCTTTTCTGGCTTCATCGGCTCCATTAATTTCCTGGATGCCTTTTGGCAAATCAAGCTCCCAATTGTATTCTTTCGGGCTAATAGGATAGTGCCCCACAGTATTAATAGCCCTTGTAGCTACAAACATACGTGGCCCGGGTATTACGCCATTGTTAATGGCTTTTTTTACATCTACATCTGCATACATAGCACCTTCTGTTTCCAAATCTCTAATAGTAGTAAAGCCATTGTGTAATGCAATGTTTGCGCTGCGAGCTGCACGAAGGGTTCGGTATGGAATGGATTCTTTCAGTAGTTGTTCGGCATAATCATCACTGGTAATATCGCCTTGCAATAAAACATGTGTATGACAATCAATTAATCCGGGTAAAACAAAATAATCCGATAAATCAATAATGCTGTCTGCTTTTTCCTGAAATGATGCATTGGGTTCAATTTTTTGTATGATGTTATCTTTAATAATAATTACCTGGTTATTAGCAACGGTACCCAGTTTTACATCTAATAATTTCCCGCACTTTATAGCAGTTATTTTCTGGCTTCTTGCACATGAGAACATCAGCAAAAGCGTTGCTGATAAAATAGTGTATTTCTTAAGCATATGATTTGTTTTAGTACCTACAATATACTAATTACTGCTTTTATATATACTACTGCCTGCAATTTTGTTGAAAAACATATTGTATGGCACTATTTTTAATTGATTTGTGGTTTAGATCGTTAAAAAAAAGATTTTAATCTGCAATTGCTGATGTTTTTTGAAAGTATTTGATTTTTCTTATACTACCTGAGCATGATATTTTGAAAGATATATTTTTCAAAATTCTTTCTTCTTCAGATAATATATTTAACCTTGCATATTTAGATAATCTTTATTACTAAATTGGTAATCAATGCCTCTATGCCAATCTTTCAAATTTATAATTTTATAAAGAAATATAATAACCATTTGCCCTTATTAGTTATTTTGTTTTTATATTGTAAATTATAGGTAATATTCTTTGATAGCTATTTACCTGACTCTATATTTGTATCCTTAAAATGGTATTTTTTATGATAGGGATAGGACACAAAAATTCATTAGTGTATTTAGAAGTTTTCCCATTAATCATCTCGACCAATTTTTTTGCTCGTCTTATTAATAATTTAGTAAGTGTCCTTTTCTTGTTTACCTGCTCTGTGTATCAAATTCATCAATAATGGCTTTAGATTTAAATGAGTTGTTGCCATCTTATAAAATTTTGTTGAAGTCTGAAATAAAATAGCCTGGTTATGGATTCACTTTTCCTGAATACATTTAACAAATAATTAATTCAAAATTTTTATTCTTACTATTACTGAAAACAGTGTAAAAAGGCCTATTGCTATGAAGTTGAGGTTATGAAAAATTGTTTGAGTGTTGACATTGCATTGTTCACATAAGTTGAACAACGAATTACAGAACGTTTGTATTCTTTGGTAAAAGAATTCACCAACACTTTTAGAACACAAACGATTCATAACATACTATAGTTGCTGTATATTGAAAATAATGATTTCGATTCGAAAATTTCTTTTGAAATTTAAAAGCGGATAATATTTAATGCTTAATCAAAATATTTCGCTATGATTATTGAGTAATTTAGATTTATTAAAGAATTGTATTAGCATAGTAGCCACTCATTTTTGATTGCAATTTTAACCTGCCCATCCTTCTCTATCTAAGCTACGGTATTGAATGGCTTCTGCTAAGTGTTGGGCTTCGATGGTAGCACTGTTTTCTAAATCGGCAATAGTTCTGGCTACTTTTAGAATTCTGTCATAAGCCCGGGCAGAAAGATTTAATTTTTCCATTGCTTTTTTTAATAATGCTTCACCTGCGGTATTAATCACACAAAATTCGCGTAGGGTTTTACTGCTAATTTGTGCATTGGCATAAATGCCGGGCAGTGTTTGATAACGCTCTGCCTGTATGGCACGGGCTTTAATAACACGTTCACGAATGGTTGCTGAATTTTCGGCAGTTTGTTGCCGGGTACTTAATTCACTAAACGCAACTGGGGTTACTTCAACATGTAAATCAATTCGGTCTAATAATGGGCCTGATACTTTATTCAGATATTTTTGAACAGCGCCTGCCGGACAGGTACATTCTTTTTCGGGGTGATTATAAAAACCGCAAGGGCAGGGGTTCATAGAAGCAATGAGCATAAAATTAGCAGGGAAATCAACCGCCAATTTTGCACGTGAAATGGTTACACGCCTTTCTTCCATTGGTTGGCGCATTACTTCTAAAACAGTACGTTTAAACTCAGGTAATTCATCCAGAAAGAGTACTCCATTGTGTGCCAATGAAATTTCGCCGGGCTGCGGATTACCACCACCGCCTACTAATGCGGCATCACTAACGGTATGATGAGGTGATCGGAATGGGCGTTGTGCAATGAGTGAAGCATTTTCAGGTAATTTACCGGCTACACTATGAATTTTTGTAGTTTCTAAAGCTTCCTGCAAAGTAAGGGGCGGTAGTATGGTGGGCAGTCTTTTGGCCAACATGGTTTTCCCGGCACCCGGCGGTCCAATTAATATGGCATTATGGCCACCTGCTGCTGCAATTTCGAGTGCCCGTTTAATATTTTCCTGTCCTTTCACATCACTAAAATCAACATCAAAGTTGTTTTGGGTAGAAAAAAATTCATCGCGGGTATGCACTACTAACGGTTCTGCCTTGCTGTTTCCTGAAAAAAAATCAACTACTTCAGAAATATGTTGCACACCATATACATCCAGATTGTTGACCATTGCGGCTTCTCTTGCATTGGCTTGAGGAACAATTAATCCTTTAAACCCATCTTTACGGGCTTGTATGGCAATGGGTAATGCTCCCTTTATGGGCTGTATGGTGCCATCTAAGCTTAGCTCACCCATTATTATGTAATCTTTTAAAGTATTATCGTTAGTTATTTGATTGGAGGCGCCGAGAATACCAATAGCAATGGGTAAATCAAATGCAGCACCTGTTTTTTTTATATCTGCCGGGGCCATATTTACCACTAATCGGGTACGGGGCATTTTATAGTTATTGGTTTTAATGGCACTTTCAATACGTTGTAAACTTTCTTTCACGGCATTATCGGGCAGGCCAACTATAAAATATTTGATATCGCCGCCACTAATATTTACTTCAATGGTAATTGAAATGGCATCTACACCATAAACGGCACTTCCATAGGTTTTTACAAGCATAGTTAACAGGGCATTTACTTTTGTATAGCTTTACATACTGATATGTAATGCCGCAAAAGCATAGGTTGAGTGATACGTTAATTTTTCAAAAACTAATATATAACAAAAATAGCGAAGCACTATAATTTATTCAGTAAATCTACCACCCCTTCTTTGCGCATAATTAAATAACCTAAGCGGTCGTTGCTAATGCCTTCTTTTAATTGGTAGCTGAAAATAAGCTGGTCGTTTTCTATGCTGGTTTCAAAATATTTGAACTGTATATTTGAGTGATTTTGAAGCTCATGGCCAATTTCATATAAGTGCGTTGATAAAATAAACAAAGCATTTTTCATTTTTCTGAGGCCTTCAATTACACTAATGCTACATTTTATGGCATCCTGCTGGTTGGTGCCTTTAAATAATTCATCTATCAATACCAGCCATTTTCTTCCATTGCTAATCTTTTCAATCGTTTTTTTGATGCGGTGTACTTCATTAAAAAAGTAACTTTCTCCTTTGGTAATATTATCTGTTAAATTGATATTACTAATTAACCCATCAAATAAACTCAGTTGCATTTTGAATGCCGGTACAGCCATGCCAACATGAGCCAGGTATACACAAACACCTATTGCTTTTATAAATGTACTTTTTCCACCCATATTAGCACCGGTTAAAAATAAAAAATTTTTATTTTGTTCTAACGTAATTGTATAGGGTATAGGTTTATTTAATTGCAAGTGATATAATGCTTCTGCCCTAATATAAGGGTCATTACTTTCTATAAAATCAGGAAAATGAAAGCTGAATTTTTTTATAGCGATGGCTAAACTTAAATAAGCATCTAATTTATTATATATTTCAATGAGTTCTTCAATGGCTTTTTTAAAATGGTGTTGAATAAAATGCCCATAGGTTAGTACTTGAGCTTTTGTTAAGGGTTTATCTCTTTTTAACTGTAACATTTCCTGCACTAAAGGTTTACTTAACATAACCTGAATGGTTTGTATGCAAGTTGATAATAGTTTGCTATTGGCATGGCCTAGTAAACCAGTAATTTGTTCTAAGCCCTGTAAAAAATTAATGGTATGTTCAACTGAATATTTGATGAGCGAGTAATCACCTTTTTTAAATGTGGCATACATCCAGGCAGTAAATGGGTTGGGCATGGGTTTAAAACTATCCACCGGTGTTTCAAAATATTTTTCCAGTACCATAAGGGTACCGTTAGTGATGTTTGTAGGCCATTTATTTTCAATTAATAATAATTGTTGTATGGTATTTTGTACATTTTGAATGGCACTAATGCTGTTCAATGGTTGCTGTAAAATTTTTTTTAAGTATTGCCTGCCGCCATCGGTATGTGTAAAGTTGAGATGTTGCCATATGGCAGCATTGTCATTATTAACCAATATAGATAAATCGTATAAAGTTATATCATCTACCTGCATGCCATTTTTAAGTTATGAGTAATCAATTTTGTTAACTTTTCATTCCTTTTTTCTATCTGTTAAATTGAAGCCTTCTTCCTTTAGTAGATGCATCAATCACTCCATTTGTATAAGCCAAATGGCCATTTACAAAAGTTTTTTCTATGTGCATCAGGAAATTGGTCCCTTCAAATGGACTCCAATTGCATTTGTATAAAATATTTTCTTTTGTAACGGTAGTGGGTTGCTGTGGATTAACCAATACCACATCGGCAAAATAACCCTCCCGAAGATAGCCTCTGTCTTTTATTTGGAAACAGTCTGCTACTGCATGACTCATTTTTTCAACCACTTTTTCAATGCTAATTTTGCCCTGTTGTACATATTGCAACATCAATAACAAACTGTGTTGTACCAGTGGTAATCCTGCATGTGCATGTAAATAATCAGCATTGTTACAAACCAATCTGCCGCTTACTTCATCTCTGGTGTAACCTTTTTCTGCTAAAGTGTGCGGTGCATGGTCGGTAGCAATTACATCTAACCGGTCATCCAACAAGGCTTCCCATAAAGCTTGTTGATTGTGTGGCGCTTTAATGGCCGGATTGCATTTAATTAAATTGCCTAAAAGGCTATAATCATTTGCTGTAAAATGTAAATGATGCACACATACTTCTGCAGTAATTTTTTTTTCCTTCAATGGAATTAAATTGGTAAATAACTGCAATTCTTTTGCAGTAGAAATATGTAATATGTGTAACCTGCTGCCATGTTTTTGTGCATATTGTATGGCTTTCCAGGATGATTCAAAACAAACTTCATCATTACGGATAATGGGATGATCTGCGGTTGTAAGTGTTTTTTGTTGTTGTAAAGCCTGTAGATTGGCTTGTATCATTTTTTCTTCTTCACAATGGGTTGCAATTAACACTTCACTGCCGCTAAAAATTTTTTCTAATGCTAATGGATTATCTACCAGCAAATTACCGGTGGATGAGCCCATGAATATTTTAATGCCGCAAATATCATTTTTCTTTTTGTTGGTTTTCATTACCTCTTCATAATTGTTATTAGAGGTACCCATAAAAAACGAATAATTGGCCAATGCATGTTGCTGTGCTATTTGGTATTTTTCTTCCAATAATTCTTGTGTTAATGCCGGAGGATAAGTGTTGGGCATTTCCATAAAACTGGTAACGCCACCTGCAACAGCAGCCATTGATTCGGTTTGAATGTTTGCCTTATGCGTTAATCCCGGTTCTCTAAAATGCACCTGATCGTCAATACATCCTGGTAATATGTATTTTCCCTCTGCACTTAATTCTTTTACGGCAAGCTTCGTGTCGATTTGTGGGGCTATTTTTTCAATGCGGCCATTCTTCAGTAATAAATCGGCATAATATTTTCTGCCTTCATTAATAATATAGCCGTTTTTAATAAGGTATGTGTTCATGTTCCATTACTTTTGTTCCAATTAATTCAACAAGATTATGAAATGTTTGCGTTATGTAACCCTGCTTGTGTTGCTTATTTCCGCCGGTACTGTGTTGGCACAGTCTGATTATGTGGAATTAGGCAGCCGTCAGTATGATTTATTAACCCGGTTAGAGTTAAAGTTACGAACTGATTCTGTTTTAAATTTCTCTGCCGTAAAACCTTTTGAACGTAAAACCATTACAGACAGGTTGTATTATATTCAGGCATTAGCCGCTGCAGGAAAAATTCATTTATCAAAGGTAGATGAATATAATTTGAATATTGTTTTAAAAAACAACTTCGACTGGAGGCCGGGCATGGGCGATACTACTATTCCGCTCAAAAATTTATTTACCGCATCCATCAAAAAAAATCCGGCTTATATTGGCGTAAAGCGCGGCGATTTTTCTGCCTATATTTCACCTTTATTAGATTTGGAATTAGGGCACGATAATAATTTGAATCATCCCTTATTCATGAACCGCCGTGGTTTTTATTTGCGGGGAACCCTTTCAAAAGGCATTGGTTATTATTCTTATTTTACTACCAATCAGGAACGCGATCCGCAGTATGTGCAGCAATATGCGCAAAAATATCAGGCTGTGCCCGGTGCCGGTTATTATAAAAATTACCAAACCGATGGGTTTGATTATTTTGATGCAAGAGGTGGTATTATGTTTAAGGCCGGAAAAAAAATCGATTTCCAGTTTGCCTATGATAAGGTATTTATAGGCAATGGTATTCGCAGTCTTATTTTAAGCGATGGCAGTAATGATATGTTGTTTTTAAAAATTAATACACGCTTTTGGAAATTTCAGTACTATAACTTGTTTGCGCAATTGGTATCCAGCTATCAACGAGGTCCTGATTATTTAAGGCCACAGAAATACATGACGATGCATTATCTAGATTTTCAGGCTACTAAATGGCTTAATATCGGGTTATTTGAAGATGTGATGTTTGGCCGTTCTTCGGGTTTTGATTTGAATTATTTAAATCCTATCATTTTCTATCGCTCGGTTGAACAGCAGTTAGGTAGTCCCGATAAGGTAACACTGGGTGGAAATATTAAAGCCAATGTTTTCAAAAACACGCAGTTGTATAGCCAGATCATCATTAATGAATTTGTGATGAAGGAAGTGTTACATTATAAAAATGGATATTATGCCAATAAGCAGGCTTTGCAGTTAGGCTTTAAATCAATTGATGTATTTGGGGTGAAGAATTTAGATGTACAGGGTGAAGTAAATCTCATCAGGCCATTTGTTTATTCGCATTATGATTCGGTGGGGTCGTTTACCCATTACAATCAACCTTTAGCGCATCCATTGGGTGCTAATTTGCGGGAGTTTTTTGGGGTAATTAAATACCAGCCCATTAACAGGTTACAATTCACTGCGAAAGCCATGTATATTGAGCAGGGGTTAGATTCTGCCGGATATAATTTTGGTGCCAATCCATTCGAGTTTTATACATCTAACCGTATTAGCGATTATGGTTTTCATATTGGTAACGGCTTATTGGCCAAAACTGCTATGATTTCAGCAACGGCTACCTATGAGTTAATACCTAATTTGTTTTTTGATGTAACCGGCACCATTCGCAAATACAAAGTAGTAAACCAGCCCGATTTTACATCGAATATTATTATGTTAGGTATGCGTTGGAATTTGGCACGAAGAACATTTGATTTTTAAAGTACAGTTTTTAATCTTCAAAGTGAATAGAAAAAATAATCATGCGTGATTGCAATTGCTGAAAAACACTCGCATATTTTAAATTAGGATCGGGTATTAATAAATTGGTGAGTCCGTAACTGAATTTAATTTCGGGCGATATGGTTACAAACGGCAGGAAGAAATTAAAACCAAGGCCACCTTCCAATCCAAAATCGTTTTTACGCAGTTTAATGATGTTGGGTACATTGCGCAAAGCAGAGTTGCTCGATAAATCGGTATCGAATTTTACGCCAAATAGCAAGTAGGTTCTAAAATTATCAATTCTGTCGGAGTTGAATTTAAAATGAACAGGCATACTTACAATGGTAGTAGGAAGGGTTTGTTTTTGTTCCTTTGCTTCGCCGGGTGCAGTGCTGCCCAAAGTGTAGGTAAAGTAACGGGAGCCACCCAGCATGAGCGTTGGGTTAAATCGAATTTGAAAATGATCACTTAATCTGCCTGTGGCTAATAGACCCAAAGAAATTCCTCCGGTTGCGCCCTGCTCAGCTGTTAATACACTATCATTAGCCAGAAAGTGGTTCGACTTTAACTGGTGTAAATATGATGAATTGTAACCCAGCGTTAATCCAAAATAATAGGGCATATCATCGTGGTAAGGGCGATAAATTTCTCTTTGCGCCGAAGCCTGTAATACACAAAAAACGGGCAGAAAATATACAATTATTTTGAACCGCAATAAATAGTGCATATACCTAAACTAAGTGGTTTTAAATACGTTTGGGTAAATCCTGCTTCATGCATAATAGTTAAAAATAATTTACCTTCCGGAAAGGCTTGAACACTATTGTTCAGGTATTGATAGGCTTTTTTGTTTTTAGAAAATAATTGTGCAAATCTGGGTGCTAAAGTACTAAGGTAAAAATTATAAATGATTTGAAAGGGTTTGAAACGCGGTTTTGAAAATTCTAATATTACCAATTTGCCACCGGGCTTTAAAACCCGATGCATTTCCTGCAGGCCTTTTAATAAGTTTTCAAAATTGCGTACCCCAAATGAAACGGTAATGGCATCAAAACTATTGTTATCAAATTCAATATTTTCACTATCCCCCTTCTGCAATATAATTTTTTGTGAGAGGCCCAATTTTTCAATTTTTTGCCGGCCTAAATCTAACATGCCTTCACTAATATCTATACCAATAATTTTTTCAGGATGCAGGCGTGCATAGGTCATTAAAGCTACATCAGCAGTACCTGTAGCCACATCTAGTATTATTTTGGGTTGAAGGGTTTTTAATTGTTGAATGGCTTTTTTGCGCCAAATAATATCAATCCCACCACTTAAAAAACGGTTTAGGAAATCGTATTTTCCTGCAATACTGTTAAACATTTCAGCCACCTGCTCTTTTTTGTGCAGGGTACTGTTTTCATCAGGAACAATTTTATCGTGTGCAAATTGCTTAGGCATCGTGTGCGAAGATATTCATTTATTCATCCACTTGTTTTTAAAATGTATGGTTTCATTTTAACAAATGGCATGGTTTTTTCGTTTGAAGCATTGCAATTAACGGTTAAATTTGATGCGAATGAAGTGTTACCCGATAAAATATTCCCAAAACAGTACAATTATGATGCCCAAATGCAGGGCAGTTTGTACTTTCACCCATAAAAATAACCCATGCACACACCAGAGGCTATTCAGGAAATGAATACACAGATTGAATTACATGCACGTTTTATTGACCGCATTAAAACCGAACTCTCTAAAATTATTGTAGGGCAGCAATATATGGTGGATCGTTTGTTGATTGGTTTACTCAGCAATGGGCATGTGCTGTTAGAAGGGGTCCCGGGATTAGCCAAAACCCTTACCATTAAATCGCTGGCGCAAGCCGTTAATGGCCGTTTTAGCCGTATACAGTTTACGCCCGATTTATTGCCTGCCGATGTAATTGGTACCATGATTTATAACCAGTCTAAAAATGAATTTCTGGTACGCAAAGGCCCGGTGTTTGCCAACTTTATACTGGCCGATGAAATAAACCGTGCTCCCGCTAAAGTGCAAAGCGCCTTATTAGAAGCCATGCAGGAAAAACAGGTAACCATTGGCGAAACCACCTATGCATTGCCCGAACCATTTTTGGTATTAGCTACGCAAAATCCTTTAGAGCAAGAGGGCACTTATGCTTTGCCTGAAGCACAGGTAGATCGGTTTATGCTGAAAGTAGTGGTACATTATCCTGACAAACAGGAAGAACAGATTATTATACGCCAACAGGTACAAGGTATAGAAATACAACCGATACAGCCGGTGGTTGATATCAGCGAAATTATGGTGGCCAGAAATTTGGTGCGGCAGGTTTATATGGATGAAAAAATTGAAAATTATATATTGGATTTGGTTTTTGCCACCCGTTATCCCGACCAATATGGATTGGGTAAACTGAAACAAATGATTGGTTATGGCGGATCGCCACGTGCCAGCATTAATTTAGCCCTTGCAGCAAAAGCCGTTGCCTTTTTACACAAACGCAGTTACGTTATACCCGATGATGTAAAAGCTATTGCGAAAGATGTGTTACGCCATCGTATAGGTTTAACCTATGAAGCCGAGGCCGAAAACAACACCACCGAATCTATCATCGATGCATTGTTGGCTACCATACAGGTACCTTAAATAATAACCATTGTTGAAATTTATTTGCTGCGCCTGAAACCTTGAATATGGAAGCTGCCGAATTATTAAAAAAAGTACGTGAATTAGAAATTAAGAGCAAAAGGCTCACCAACCGGTTGTTTACCGGTGAGTATCATTCTGCTTTTAAAGGGCGTGGAATGGTTTTTAAAGAAGTGAAAGAATACCATGCAGGTGATGATATACGTTTTATTGACTGGAATGTAAGTGCCCGAATGAATGACACATTTACAAAAGTATTTGAAGAAGAAAGAGAATTAGAAGTATTTATTTTGGTAGATGCCAGTGCCAGTAACCTGATGGGTACCCGGCAACAAACCAAGAAGGAGTTAATTACAGAAATAGCCGCCGTACTGGCTTTTAGTGCATTGAACAATAATGATAAAGCAGGGTTGTTGTTTTTTACCGATCGGGTAGAAAAGTATATACCCTCTAAAAAAGGGCGCCAACATGCTTTGTATATGGTACGCGAACTGGTATCGTTACAGCCGGGTCATCCGCGAACCAATATTGTAAAAGCATTGCAATATTTAAATAACATAACTCGCCATAAAAGTATTGTGTTTTTATTGAGCGATTTTGCCGATGAAGGTTATGAAGAGGCCTTGCGGGTAGCAGCGAAAAAGCACGATGTAATTGGTATTCAGGTGTATGATAGTTTAGATATTCAATTACCCAATATGGGTTTGGTGGTGGTGGAAGATCCTGAAACCGGAGAGCAACTGTGGTTAGATACTTCCAATAAAAAAATACGGGAACAATATGCAGCACAATTTGCAAAAATTCAGCAGGATGCAAAAAAAGTGTTTGGAACGGCGGGTGCCGATTTGCTGCAGATAGCCACCGGGCACGATTATGTTAGAACTTTACAACAATTTTTTATTCAAAGGGCATGAGAATAAATTTTTCAATACAACAACGCTGTGCCGTTATCAATCGTGCTGCAATGTATTTTCTGAAAAAATGTTGTTGGCTATTATTATATTGTTTACCCGGCTTTGTGTTGGCGCAACAACCTGCCGTAAAACTAAATCCCGATAAAATATTAATTGGCAGTCAAACCCAGCTTACCTTGCAGGTTGAAAATGTACAGCAAAACAGCAGTGGTATTCAACACTGGTTTAATTTGCCCGATACATTTGCACATATTCAGGTGGTAAACCGCTCTGCAATAGATACATTTACCGTAAATGGCAATACCATACTTACCCAGCATATTACCCTCACTTCTTTTGATTCGGGTAGCTGGAAAATACCAGTATTAACTGTGCTGTTTCAGAACAAACAAACTTTTACCATTAAAAATACGCCTGTACTTACTGTATTACCTGCCGATGTTTCGGGCATGAAAGATTATAATGGCTTTACCGATATTATTGAAGTGCCGCAGCCTGCTCAACCTTTTCCTTGGTGGATGATTGTTTCGGCTGTATTATTCATATTAATTGTTGCATTGCTCATAAAATGGTTTCGTTTACGCAAACGTCGCAAGCCTCTTCCCGCTATACTACCACAAAGTAAAGATCAGGTGTTGGATGCTATTCAACAATTACGAAAAAAATATCCTTATGCGCTGGGTGCACACCAGATATTTTTTACTGAATTAATTGCTTTATGTCGTGGTTTTTCAGATGCACAATTGCAACAGGATACCCATAGCTTTACTACCGATGAATACATGGTTGCTGTAAAAAATAAAATAGGGGCAGAGCCGGTTCAAACCAATTTTTTTCAACTGCTGCGTTTGTCAGATGCAGTGAAGTTTGCACGCTATATTCCAACAGAAAAGGAAGTAGAAAAAGCTTTGTTTACTGCAACGGATATGGTAAAAACAGTCTATCAATATTCATTCCAACCCAAAAAATAATGCTGTCTGCGTGGTTACAACATACTGAATTTGCCTATCCCTGGGTGCTGCCACTCTTGCTGGTAGTGCCTTATTTAGTTTATTGGTATATTAAAACCTATCGTCAACAAATTCCTGCTGTTCGTATTACTACCACCCATTTTTTAAGAGGTACTGCCGGTATCAAATCTAATTTAAAACATGTACCTTTTGTGCTACGCTTGCTGGCACTCAGTGCTATTGTTATTGCTTTAGCCCGCCCACGTGAACAGTTTACCCGGCAACAAATAAATGGCAGGGGTATTAATATTATACTTTGTATTGATATTAGTGGTAGCATGACGGAGCAGGACTTTGTGCCCAATCGTTTAGAAGCGGCTAAAAAAGTAGCCACCTCATTTGTAGAAAGCAGGCCTGGTGATGAAATTGGTGTGGTAATTTTCAGCAGCCAGAGTTTTACACTGTGCCCATTAACGGTTGATCATGCTACTGTACTGAATCAAATTAATAATATCCAGAATGGATATTTGCAGGAAGAGGGTACTGCCATTGGCTCAGGCTTAGCCACCAGTGTAGACCGTTTACGTAATAGTACCAATAAAAGCAAAGTGATTATTTTACTAACCGATGGTGTTGATTTTGGCGGGCAAATACCTCCCGATGTAGCGTTAAATATGGCCAAATTGTATGGTATTAAAGTATATACCATTGGCGTTGGCAGTAATGCCAATAGAATAGATGATAACCACAATCCGCTGAGCAACGTCACTTCCAGTCCGTTAGATTTTAATGAAGGTTTATTAAAACAATTGGCTGCTGAAACCGGCGGGCAGTATTACCATGCCACCGATAATGCTGCCTTACAAAATATATACAAGAGTATTGACCGTTTAGAAAAAAGTAATATTACCGTTACCACCTACAAACGTTATACAGAGCAGTTTCAGTGGTTTGTATGGGTAGCATTGGTGCTGGTTGTGTTGGAAGTATTGTTGCGTTTAACGGTGTTGAGAAAGTTCCCGTAAAAATTATACATATCAACTTAATGAAACGCATATCGCACTGCAATGGTGAATTGTCTGGGCCTAAGATAAAATCCGGATTGTAATGTATAATATGGATTAATGCTGTTCGTAACGATATAGTTGTTATTGAACAAATTACGGACACCCAATTCTATATCTGTTTTATTTTTAGAGAATTGTTTTCTGTACAATACATCGGTGAATAATGTTTGTTGATTGGTTGCAGTTGCCGCGTTAAAATATAACTCCTGATAAAGGCTAATACTTTCTGTTTTTGAAACCGGAATAGCATAATTCAGGCTTTGCACATATGCAAATGAAGTACTGCTTAGTTTGGTAATTTTTATCAATTTAAACAGCATGTTTGCATGCTTTATTGGTAACTTAAAGTTTATCCAAAAATAATTACTCATTTTTATACTATCATTAGTAATATTACTAAATTTTTATAGATAATTTTACTAATTTTTAGGGATCCTGCCATTTTTTTAATCCTCCTATTTTGTGGTATTTGCATCATTTGTTGTTAAGAACCATAAAACTTTCGTTAAAAACGGTACATGATTGTGCAGCGCAAGTACAAGACAAACCCGGTACCCATTCTAAAAGTGGTTGAATAGTATATACTATTAAAAACAGGTTAGTAAAAATTTACAGATCTTTTGTTGGTAAAAGTAGTTATACGACAGTTGCTTTTTTTTGTTGTATGGATGCCGGAAGATTTTCAATAAGGTATAGTTCATGCCATGAATATTATACACTACCACACCTTTATATAAGCTATCAATTTTTTAATTGAAAAGCAGGGCATTTTACCTCAACTGCTACTGCAAAATAAACTGTTGATGGAGGTTAAAAAACGGCATAATAGGTTGAACTTAAAGTCAGTTGAATGAATTGGTTAGCACCAACTGCATGTACCTGCTCATCTAAAGTATACTCAGTTCTTATTATCTTACGGCCTTATTGTATGGCATGAAGGCAATTGTATATAAATCAACCGGTAGCTGGTACCAGGTAAAGGGTGAAGATGGAACATTTTATTCCGCCAGAATAAAAGGTATTTTTAAAATAGATGGGTTTACCTCTACCAACCCCATTGCCGTTGGCGATTTAGTTGAAATAGCCATTGAGCCTGGGCCTGAACAGCATGCCATTATTGAAGCCATTGAACCACGCAACAATTATGTTATTCGTCAAAGTCCACATCACCGCAAACACCACCATATTATTGCAGCTAATATTGATCAAAGTATTTTATTCATTACCCTCAAACAACCCCGAACCTCACAAGGGTTTATTGACCGGTTTTTGATAGCCTGTGAAATGTATCATGTACCCGCTATTTTGGTATTTAATAAAGCTGATATATATCGGGAAAAAGAAATGCAGCAGTTTCAGCAATTAGAGGCTTTGTATACCGGTATTGGTTATAGGGTATTGTTTTGCAGCATGGTAACCGGCCAAAATATGGCGGCATTACAACAACTCATGCATCAAAAAACAAGTTTACTCAGTGGGCATAGTGGCGTAGGTAAATCCACTTATATTCAGCAAATTTTTCCATCGTTGGCATTAAAAACTTTAGCCGTGAGTGAATGGAGTGGAAAAGGAATGCACAGCACCACTTTTGCCGAAATGTTCGATTTACCGGAGGGGGGTAAAATAATTGATACACCCGGTATTAGAGAATTGGCATTGGTAGATATTTCCCGGCAGGAATTATCGCACTATTTCCCCGAAATGCGGGAACGCATTACCCAATGCCAGTTTAATAATTGTTTGCATATGTATGAGCCGGGATGTGCGGTGAAACAAGCTGTTGATGCCGGTATCATTGCAGAAGAACGCTACTTTAGTTATTTAAAACTGTTAGAAGCAATTGATGAAAATAACTGGGCATAGGGCTAATTGCCACCCACATTTTTATCTGCTCTAAATTTGGGGGCTTTGCTGGCCTCTTTCATGGCCTTGGGATCTCCGGCAGCCAGTTTACCTGCATCTACATTTTTCCCGTTCGAAGGGCAGCCATTTCGGTTGGCATGATTGAATAAACCGCAGGCGGAGAGTATCAGGCAGCTACTCATCACCCATACTATTTTTTTAAAGGGTATCATGTTGTGCATATAACGTTTTTAATGCATCATTATTGTTTCGGACATGCATTGGCATCGGCAAACCATCCGGCATAAAAAGTATAATTATTGGCAATGCGATTAATTTCTCCTTCTAATAATTCCTGTGATACTTCTTTTACTTTTTTCGCTGGTACGCCGGCATAAACACAACCCGCCTCAACCACGGTTCCTTCTAATACCACAGCGCCTGCTGCAATAACTGCATTGCTATGTACTATACAGCGATCCATTACAATAGCACCCATACCAATGAGTACATTGTCGTGTATCGTGCATCCATGTACAATGGCATTATGCCCAATAGATACGTTATTGCCAATAACCGTTGCATTTTTTTGATACGTACAGTGTATTACAGCGCCATCCTGCACATTTACTCGGTTACCCATGGTAATGGTGTTTACATCGCCACGAATTACCGCATTAAACCAAACACTGCATTGGTTGCCTATCACCACTTTACCTACTATTGTAGCATTGGGTGCTACAAAACAATTGTGCCCAAATTGCGGATGCACATTTTCAACCGAAAGTATAATAGCCATAATAATTTGTTAGATAACTTTTTTTATACAATCCATCATTCATCGAATGTATAACTTCGTTGTTTATTTTCAAAGCTAATGTATTGTTGGGTATGAATTACAGGCAACTTTTTTTACAACATATTGCACAAACATCTAATGCCCCAATAGGTTTAGAAATGCAACGTGCACACGGCATTTACTTATTTGATGTATATGGCAAGGAATATATAGATGGTATTTCGGGTTTTAGTGTAGCCAATATAGGGCACAGCCATCCCAAAGTAGTGAGTGCTGTTCAGCAACAAGTATCTGAATACATGCACCTGATTGTGTATGGCGAATTTATTCAACAACCGCAGGTGGCCTATGCCAAATTATTAACCGATCATTTACCCACAACATTAAACTGTGTGTACTTTACCAATAGCGGGGCTGAAGCTACAGAAGGTGCCATGAAATTGGCCAAACGCATTACCGGCCGCACAAAAATACTGGCCTTTCAGAATGCCTATCATGGCAGTACACAGGGTGCTTTAAGCATCATGGGTAGCGAATATTGGCGCAATGCGTACCGGCCTTTGTTGCCGGAAGTATATCATTTGGAATATGGCAGCGAGGCTGCCATAGAAGCTATTGATAACCAAACCGCTTGTGTGGTGGTTGAAATGGTGCAGGCCGAAGCGGGCATTGTAAGCCCTGCAAAAGAATGGCTACAGGCTTTACGCGCCAAATGCACGGAAATGGGGGTAATGCTGATTGCCGATGAAATACAATCGGGTTTTGGCAGAACAGGCACCCTTTGGGCATTTGAACAAATGAATATTGTACCCGATATTTTATTGTTAGGGAAAGCCCTGGGCGGGGGCATGCCTTTGGGTGCCTTTATTGCAACAAGGGAATATATGCACTTGCTAACACACAATCCTGTATTGGGCCATATTACCACTTTTGGCGGGCATCCGGTTTCCTGCGCAGCAGGTAAAGCAGCTTTTGAGGTATTGCTCGACCAAAACTTTACACAAGCGGTAAAAGAGAAAGAAATTTATTTGAAGAATTACTTGCAGCATCCGGCCATTAAGTCCATACGCAGTGCGGGTTTATGGATGGCAGTGGAATTTGATAGTTTTGAAACCAATCAAAAAGTCATTCATCAATGTATTCAACACGGTTTAATTACCGATTGGTTTTTATTCAGGCCGCAAGCTATGCGTATTGCGCCGCCTTTGTGTATCCAAAAAAGAGAATTGAAAAAAATAGCGGGTATAGTTATGCAAAGTATTATTGATACGGGGGTTGAATAGCGGGATATACTACTGTATAGCACCGGTATAGCTTGTACCCATTTGTTGAACCGTGCTACTTAGTGCTGGGTGTATGCATTACAACTCCTACCGTAACGTACAATGCCCATTCTACTCCTTCACTGCCTGTTGTTGGTTGGGTTCATGGATGGTCATTCTGCAGAAACGGCTATATAATTTTTCGTATTGGGGAATAATATTCACAATATCAAAATGTTGCGCCTGCTCATAAGCAGCCTGTTTCATTTTATTGAGTTTTTGCTCATCTTTTAAAATGGTAATGGCAAATTCACTCATGGTAGCCACATCGCCTACATTGGCCATAAATCCCGTTTTCCCTTGTATATTTATCTCCGGCAAGCCGCCTGCGTTGGTGCTAATTACCACTACTCTGGCCGCCATGGCTTCTAAGGCTGCTAAACCAAAACTTTCATATTCGCTGGGTAATAAAAATACATCACTCACGGCTAAAATTTCTTCCATCTGTTCCTGCTTACCCACAAAACGTACATCATCCATTAACCCTAAAGCACGCACCAATTCTTCCATTACCGGCCGTTCCGGGCCATCACCCACCATTAACAATTTGGCAGGCAGGTATTTTCGCACTTCGGCAAATACTTTAATTACATCCTGCACCCGTTTTATTTTTCTGAAATTAGAGGCATGCACCAGAATTTTTTCACCCGCGGGGGCAATTACTTTTTTGAAAGCATCAAAAGGTTTTTTGTTGAACCGATGTACATCTACAAAATTGGTAATGACATCTATTTCTTTGGTAATGGCAAAACTTTTATAAGTTTCTTCCCGCAGGTTCTGCGAAACAGCAGTAATGGCATCGCTTTCATTAATAGAAAAAGTAACCACCGGCTCATAGGTTTTATCGCGGCCTACTAAAGTAATGTCGGTGCCATGTAAAGTGGTAATAACGGGTACATTTCGCCCGTTTTTGCTTTTTACAATTTGTTTGGCCATATAAGCGGCAGATGCATGGGGTATGGCATAGTGTACATGCAATAAATCTAAATCGTGGTTAATAATTACATCCACCATGGTGCTGGCTAAGGCCACTTCATAAGGCGGATAATCAAATAACGGATAGGTGGGTACCCTTACTTCATGATAAAAAATATTGGTATTAAATTCATTGAGCCTTACCGGTTGCTGGTAAGTAATGAAATGTACCTGATGGCCTTCATCGGCCAATGCCTTTCCCAATTCTGTTGCCAATACACCACTTCCGCCAAATGTTGGATAACAAACGATACCAATGCGCATGATTCAACTGATTATTTGTGCTAAGTAACAACTATTTATCCTTTCAGTTCAATTATGGCAACATCCTTTTTGCCCAAATGGGTTAAATTAACTTTTTTAACCAGTAAACTAAGCACACCACTTGCCGTTTTGGCTGCCTTTTCAACAGATTATTTTTAGGGGGATTCCTTTATCTTTATCGGTATAAATTTTTTTGAGACAACCTTTGTTTTATTCTAATAAACCCTAAACGGCTATGATGAAAAAATTATTATTGGGTATATGGATGGTACCTTGTATGGCATTTGCACAACAGCCAAGCGACAGTTTGCTGATTAAACAAATATCGGATGATGTATTAACCAATGGGAAGTCATATACCCTTCTACACCAGTTAACCAAACAAATTGGTGGACGTTTGACCGGCTCGCCTCAGTTTATGAAAGCAGTACTCTGGGGCCAACAGGCCATGAAAGATATGGGTGCCGATACCGTGTATTTACAAGCGTGTAGGGTACCCCATTGGGTGCGTGGCGGGAAAGATGCAGCTACTGTGGTGCAAATGAATGGGCGTAAGGTTAAAAAATCATTATCGGTAACTGCATTGGGTAATTCACTGGGTACAAAACCGGGTGGCATAACGGCACAGGTATTGGCGGTGCGTGATTTTGCTGAATTAGAGGCACATCAAGCAGAAGCAAAAGGTAAAATTGTGTTTTTCAATTATCCTTTTAACCCAACGTATATTATTCCCGGCAGGGCCTATGGTGAATCAGGTGCTTACCGGCGTAATGGTGCGGCCATTGCAGCTAAATATGGTGCCGTGGGTATTGTTATTCGTTCATTAAGCGGCTCAACCGATAATTATGCACATACCGGGGTAATGGCCTATAATGATTCTTTGCCTAAAATACCCGCCGCTGCCTTGGGTTTACAGGATGCAGACAGTTTATTTGCCTGGTGCCAACGTATGCCCGTACAGTTGCATTTAGAAACGCATGGCTATTTTTTACCCGATACGATTGGTTATAATGTAATTGGTGTTTTAAAAGGAACAGAACTGCCACAGCAATACATTACCGTTGGTGGGCATTTAGACAGTTGGGATGAAGGAGAAGGGGCGCATGATGATGGTGCCGGGGTGGTACAAACCATGGAAGTAATGCGGGCTTTTAAAGCAGTGGGTTATCGCCCCAAGCATAGCATCCATTTTGTATTATTTGCCAATGAAGAAAATGGTTTGCGCGGCGGCAACGAATATGCCCGTGTGGCGGCTATGCAAACCGATCAGCCCATTTTTGCATTGGAAAGTGATGAAGGTGGATTTACCCCTCGTGGTTTTGGGTGTAGCACTTCACCCGAAAAATTAGCTGCACTCAGAAGTTGGATTCCCCTGTTACAGCCTTATGGTACCGATAAGATAGCCGCAGGGGGTGGCGGCGCCGATATTGGTCCGTTAGCACGCCATTTCAACATTCCTGCCTGTGGTTTAATGCCCGATAACCAGCGCTATTTTGATATTCATCATACCAAAGCCGATGTGTTTGAAGCAGTAAATAAAAGAGAATTATTGCTGGGGGCCATTAATATGGCCGGACTGGTGTATCTTGTAGACAAATATTTTTAATATGAAAGTAAAAAAATGGTTGCGTAATACCATCATTATACTCATTATTATTGGTGCCGGTTGGTTTTACTGGCAGTTTTATTTTGTATTTGCAACGGGTACCAAAGCGGGAGTGCTCAACACTTTTCAGCATAAGGGCATTATTTTTAAAACCTATGAAGGTAAAATTATACAAAGCGGATTTAAAGCCAATGTGCAAAGCAATGAGTTTTCATTTAGTGTTACCAATCCGCAAGTAGCAGCTATATTAGAAAAAAATTCGGGACGTGATATGAATCTCCATTATAAATTGTACCTCGGGGCATTACCCTGGCGTGGCATGCAAAAATTTATTGTAGACAGTGTGATTGAAATTAGAGGAGTGGGCGGTGAAACCGGTATTCAGCCCAATTGATTTGGCTTGGATTATTATATATTAATTTTATGTTATATTTTTATGAATGGGTATTTTTTATTTATACAAATGCATGATTTTTTGCATTTTGTCTCACATCTTTGCCCGGCTTATCAAACCAACCTTGCAATAATTTGTTGCTATGGTTACTAAAAGGGATTGTATGATGTTGGAAAGATACTGCTTGAAGGCGATGGCATTGTTGGTGTTTTGTTTCATTACCGTAACTGTTTTTGCGCAATCTAAATTTACTTTAAATGGTGTGGTTCGCGATCAATCATCGGGCGAGTTATTGATTGGTGCGGTTATTCAATTGAAAGAATTACCCGGCATTGGTGTTACCAGCAATGCTTATGGGTTTTATTCCATAACGGTAAAGCCGGGCACGTATACCATAATAGTGCGGTATGCGGGCTATGCAACCCTTACCCAAACGGTTGCATTTAACCAAAACCGGGAGCTGAATTTACATTTAGTTCCTATTGCCAATAACTTGCAGGAGGTAGTGGTTTCTTCTAAAAAGAAAAATGAGAATGTAGCCAAACCTTTGATGGGGGTAGATAAGTTAAATATGCGTGAAGTGAATGAACTACCGGTGTTACTGGGCGAGAAAGATATTTTAAAATCGATACAATTGTTGCCCGGCATTAAATCGGCAGGTGATGGTAACAGTGGTTTTTTTGTGAGGGGTGGGGGTGCCGACCAAAATTTAATTTTATTAGATGAGGCGCCTGTTTACAATGCCTCACACTTATTGGGATTTTTTTCTACATTTAATTCGGATGCCATTAAAGATGTTACGGTGTACAAAGGTGGTATGCCGGCACAATATGGCGGCAGACTAAGTAGTGTGGTGGATATTAAAATGAAAGATGGGAACGACAAGGCCTACCATGTTGATGGCGGTGTGGGTTTAATATCATCACGATTAACGGTAGAAGGGCCTATAGTGAAAAATAAAGGCTCTTTTATTATCAGTGGTCGCAGAACCTATGCCGATTTATTTTTGAAATTATCGCCCGATTCAGCCATTAATTCCAATACCTTATATTTTTATGATTTAAACCTGAAAGCCAATTATACACTCAACAAAAAAAACCATTTATACCTATCGGGTTATTTTGGGCGCGATGTACTGGGCTTTGGCCAAACATTTGGCAGCGATTGGGGCAATACCACGGGTACCCTGCGTTGGAACCATATTGTGAGTAATAAACTATTTTCGAATACCTCACTTATTTTTAGCAATTATAATTATGTTATTCGCATTAAATCGGGTACTGATCAATTTAAAATTACCTCTAAAATTCAAGACCTGAATTTGAAACAGGATTTTGATTATTTCATCAACAACAATAATAAAATAAAATTTGGGGGTAATATCATTCATCATACCGTATCACCGGGAGCCATCACCGCTTCTGCTACTTCTAATTTAAAAAGTGCCACCATTCAAAACCGTTACTCTTATGAAAGTGCTTTGTATGTATCACATGAACTGAGTTTTGCCGATAAATTCAATATTGTATATGGGTTACGCCTGTCTAATTTATTGGCAGTTGGCCCGGGTAATTATTATCAGTACGATAGTAATGGGAATACCATTGACACCATTCATGTACCCAAAGGCAAGTCCGTTGCCAGCTATTGGAATCTGGAACCACGTTTTAGTGCCAGCTATTTACTAAATACCTATGCTTCTTTGAAATTTTCCTACAACCGTAATGTGCAAAATTTACATCTGCTCAGCAATTCAACGGTGGGTGCACCTACCGATTTGTGGTTGCCCAGTACCAATAATGTACAACCTGAAATTGCCGACCAGGTTGCGCTTGGCTATTATAAAAATTCAAAAAATCAGGTATATGAATTTTCCGTTGAAACCTATTATAAATGGTTGCAGAACCAGATTGATTATAAAAATGGCGCCGATTTGCAAGCCAATGATAATGTAGAGAATGAGTTGATATATGGGGTAGGAAGGGCTTATGGTATTGAGCTTTTTGCCAAGAAAAATATAGGTAAATTAACGGGATGGATAGGTTATACCCTTTCACGAACCGAAAGAAAATTTGCCGGCATTAATAATGGCAATTATTTCCCGGCCCGACAAGATCAAACACATGCCATTACCATGGTGGGTATTTACCGGCTTAACCAACGGTGGACCCTTTCTGCCAATTGGGTGTATAATACCGGTAATGCAGTTACCTTCCCCAGCGGTAAATACCGCGTTAACAATCAAACCACTTTTTTATATACTGAACGCAATGGTTACCGTATGCCGGCATATCATCGTTTAGATATTGCTGCTACGGTGCAAAACAAAAAAAATCCATACCATAAATACCAAAGCAGTTTTACGTTTGGGGTGTATAATGTGTATGGCCGCGAAAATCCTTATTTTATAACGTTTATTGATGATCCGAATAATCCCAATAAAACAGTAGCACAGCAAACTGCTTTATTTCGGTTTATACCCAGTATAACCTGGAACTTTAAATTTTAAATGTATGCGCATAGTATCACTCAGCATATTATTTTCTTTGATGTTATTTTTTTCCTGTAAAAAAATGATCAATGTCGATTTAAAAAATGCAGCACCTGTATTGGTTATTGAAGGTATGGTTACCAACACTTCACCTGCACAGGTACTTATTTCCAAATCGGTAAGTTTTAGTGCCGATAACGTGTTTCCACCGGTTACCGATGCGGTGGTTTCCATTACCGATATGCGTGGTAACGTATATCAATTGGTGCAAACAAGTCCGGGTACGTATGTAAACAATCAATTGTTAGGCTCACCCGGCGCTACCTATCGGTTACAAGTTGTAGAAAATGGAAATACGTATACTGCCAGTTCTACCATGCCGTTACAGGTTAATTTAGATAGCTTACCTGTGTCTAATATCATTTTTGCAGGAAAAATTATTCCGATTGTACAGCCGCAGTATAATGATCCTGCCGATGTGGCCAATTATTATTGGTTTATAGAATACATTAATCGGGTAGAGAATCAGCGCATTTTTGTGTGGGATGATAACTTAACCAATGGGGGTATTTCAACCCGCCCTTTAATTGAACCCGATAGTACCATTAACCCCGGCGACACCATTACAGTTGAAATGCGTTGTATAGATAAGCCCATTTATCAATATGTACGCGGTTTGCAAGATTTACAAAATAATGCAGCCACGCCGGCCAACCCTACCAGTAATATTAGTGGTGGCGTATTAGGTTATTTTAGCGCCCATACCCGGCAGCGTAAATCGGTTATTATACCCCAATAATGTTTATTGTATTAATTGGCTAACAATAAAAAAACGGCCGGCCTTTTATGCAGTGGTAAGGTTGTTTTTTTCCACTCACCAATAGTTTTGGTATAAATATTTTCTGATGGGGCGGTAATATCAACCCCAATACAAAGCAGGGTATTCTCTTTACAAACCTGTATTATATCCAGCAGCAATGCCTGATTACGGTAAGGTGTTTCAATAAAAATTTGTGTGCTGTTTTGTTGTCGGGATATCTGCTCAAGTGTTTTAATTTTATTTTTTCTTTCAGCAGTATCAATAGGTAAATAGCCTTCAAACGCAAAGCGCTGTCCGTTCATGCCACTTGCCATTAAAGCCAGCAATATTGCATTTGGCCCTACCAGTGGGTGTACCGTTACCTGCATTTGTTGGGCTATGCCTGTTAGTATTTGTCCGGGATCGGCTATGCCCGGGCATCCGGCTTCGCTTACAATGCCTATATTCTTTCCTTCTAACAATATTTTTTTAAACGCGGTAATCACCGATTCCTCGGCTTTATGTATGGTAAACCAGGCGTAATCGTCAATCACCATTTCTTTCCAAATTTGTTTAAAATAACGGCGGGTAGTTTTTTCGTTTTCTACAAAAAAGGCATGGCATTGCTGAATAGCCGGTAAAATATGGGCGGGTAATGCATTCAGAGCATCATCGTATAAAGGAGCCGGAATTAAAAAAACTGTTCCTGGTTTCATGTAAAAAATTATTGCTTATAAAGCTATGATGTGGAATGATTTTTTTTAGAAAGTGGTTTGCCCGGAAGAGGTATAGTAGGTGCTTCTGTTTGATGCAGTGGATATAACGCTAATGTTGCTGCCACTACTGCATAAGCAGGGGCCAATACCCAGCCAACAAAAGGCAACAGGTGCATGATGTAAAATACCAGTCCATTACCAATGGCCAACCCCTTATGTGTACCAATATAATAAGTGCTTTCGCCCATGGTTTTGTTGTGCCGCCCCATACTATAATCCAGCATTGAAAAACCATAGTAATAACCTTCTACAAAAAGCGCAATAATGGGCGTAATTAAACCAAATAATGGAATAATACTAAGTATCAGCAATGCAATTAAATAAACAGTTTGCCATAATGCATTGCGAATGGCTAAGCGAATACCCCGCCACATATCGGTACCCAATTGGCGTAAGCTAAAGGGATAATCCTGCCCATTGATGATGGCTTCTGTTTTTTCGCTTAAATAAGCAAATACCGGTGAGCCTACAATTAAGTAAAAATATTTAAAGAACGAAAAGTAAAACAACATTTGAATGAGCAGTAAACCCAGGCTCGATAAAGTAAATAAAAACCCCAGCCAGGTACTCTGCATTTTATCTAACCAGGTTTTTAATCCGGTTTTTAAGCTCAACCATTCAATTACACCGCTGGTGGAGTGTAAAAAAAAGCCCATGCTGGCAATAAACAGCAGCGCATATAAAATGCCCGGAATAATAATCCATTTCCACAACCGGTGTTGTTGAATGAATTGGTGGGCTTTAAAATAGGCCTGAACCGCTATAATAATTTCTTTGAGCAAATGGCTTTTTGTTACGAAAATAATCGTTTCCTTTTATTTATGGGTGATTTGCTTTTTGAAACGTTGTTTTCAGTAAAGCGATCATACAATTTGTACCCCTCAATTTATAGTAATTTGCAGTGTTGAACCAGGTTACCATGCAGAAATTATCCCTTCATTTTTACCAAAGAAACGATGTGTTACAAATTGCTAAAGATTTATTGGGAAAGTTATTGGTTACCCAATTTGAGCAACAATTAACCATTGGTCGTATTGTTGAAACAGAAGCCTATTACGGCACTACTGATAAAGCTTCGCATGCTTATGGAGGCAGGTACACCCAACGTACCCAAACCATGTATGCAGCGGGCGGATGTGCTTATGTGTATTTGTGTTATGGTATCCATCACCTGTTTAACGTGGTTACCGGTCCGAAAAATATACCACACGCTGTTTTAATCCGCTCCATTGAACCGGTAACCGGTATCAATACTATGTTGCAACGGATGGGCAAATCAATGGCCGATTATTCCATTGGCCGTGGGCCGGGTAATGTTAGTAAAGCATTGGGCATTCACCGTTTACATAATGGATGTTTATTAAACGATAAACAATTGTATATTGCTGAAGATGGATTTGTGTTGAATGAATTAGATTGGATAGCGACTAAACGGATAGGCGTTGACTATGCCGGTCAGGATGCTTTATTACCCTATCGTTTTTTGATAAAGGGAAATCCTTATGTAAGTGGGAAAAAAGAGCTTGATTGAAGCGGCGCTTCTGTTTGGAAAATATTTTTTAAAATTTGGGGCAGTTAATAGGTTTGGCATCACTTTTCTTCTGTATATAAATGAGTGATATTTCAATGCCGCCCACACCCTGTGATGCTGTTTTTAAAGCGGAAGTATTTACATCATAGGATGCCCCCAACCTAAAGTTGCCATATTCTAACCCAACATAGGGAATAAACGCATCTCTTAGCCGCATCCAGGTGCCTACATATACACTAACATCCTGCTCTAAATTTAATGTGGGGGTAAACTGAAAAGCACCACCTATCACTGTTTCAGAGGCGCCGCCCTGAAAACTTTGCAAAGCACTGAGGTGTAAAGTAGTATTATCACTAATAGGAAAATAAGTACCCGCATGTAGGGTGGCACGCGGATTGAGCGTATAGGTAGCCCCCGTAAAAGATTGCTGAGGGCGGGTAATATGATACAGGCTAACGCCAAAATAAAAATTATTTTTATCGGTGGTACTTCCGTTGTATAAAATACCGGCATTCACATCCATGTAATTCGATTTTAAAGTAGCGCCATTAAACACTTCGCTGGTAACACCGGTAAATCCATTGCTGGTTAACTGGTCTTCAAATGTAAGTCCGGCAGTGTTAATTATCATATTAGCATATGTTAATTGCACACCTAAACCAATGGTGTTATTGCCATCTTCATCTAGGCCTTTATGGTAGGCGGTTGAAACGGTAGCATAATTAAATTTGACGGCGCCATTGGCACTGTTATCGTTATAGGCCATAAAACCTAGTCCCCATACATCATTACTGGCAATTTTATTTTGCATAATATGAAAATCAACTGAAGCAGTACCGGTGGTAAAGGCATTGTTAATGGTGGGCCATTGGTTGCGGTAATTACCGGCCACCCGAATATTGCCATCAAATTTACCGGTAAAAGCTGGGCTAAGGGTTAAAGGCGATGAAAAAAATTGAGAGAAATGCGGGTCTTGTGCCCACAAATGTTGGCAAATAGAAAGTAGTAGGGAAAATAGTACCATTTTTTTCATGAGCACCGGTGCAAAGAAGAACAGAAAGCAGCTAAGCCATTCATTGAAGCAAAGCAGAACCCATCCTTTCAAATTTAGATTTACGAAAACAGATATACAAAATACAGGAAATGCTGTTTATCTTTTTCATTTGTTGAGCTATTTAACAAAAAAAAGTAAAAAAAATCAAGATTGGTCTTTGGCACCATAAGCCAAATCGCCTGCATCGCCCAAACCCGGAACAATATAGCCTTTAGCGGTTAACTCATCATCAATATCCCCACACCATAATTGAATATTAGCGCCACATTCTCTTCGCACAAATTCAATGCCTACGGTACAGGCAATAGCAGCCACAATATGAATGGCGGCGGGTTTGTATTCCTGTTGTATGAACTGAATGGTTTTAACCAATGAGGCTCCGGTTGCCAACATGGGATCGCTGATGATAACGGTTTTATTATCCAACGAAGGGCAACTCATGTATTCCAAACAAATTTCAAAACTGCCATCGTGGTGGTGTTTGCGGTAGGCAGAAATAAACGCATTATCAGCTTTGTCAAAATAATTCAGCATACCCTGGTGCATGGGTAAACCTGCCCGTAAAATGGTGGCTAATACCGGCTGCTCTATTAAAACTTTACTATAGTGAATACCCAATGGAGTAGGTGTTTCCACTTCGTGCCAGGGCAATTGTTTACTAATTTCATATGCTGCAACTTCACCTATTCGCTCTAAGTTGCGGCGAAAGCGCATTCTGTCGGTTTGAATGTGGATGTTCCTGATTTCTGCCGTCCAGTTACTCACCAAACTATGTGCATCACTTAAATTAACAATCATATATAATAGGTGCATTTAGGGTACTAAAATGCTGTAAAATAAAGGGAAAAAATTGGAAGTAGCGGCATTTGCATGTGTTGCTTATGCCGTTGTTCTAAAATTGATTGAAGAAATTGCGAATAAGTAGAGAATACAGCCAATATTTTTTGGAAAAAGTGTAGGAAGAACTGAGGTAGCGCAACAAGAAATTTAGCCACGGAATACACGGATAAAAAAATTTTTAATACCATAGGCAATGATTTGTGCCTTATTATGGGTGCCGGCTTTTTCTGCTATTTTTTTTACATGTGTTTCAACAGTACGGTGCGATAAGTGCATGAGTTGGGCAATGGTTTTATATTGATGATGGGTAGCCAGTAATTGTATGATTTTTTGTTCATGTTCAGAGAAATCGGGTGTTTGCCGGTGTTCTTTTTTTTTCTGTAACTGGTTAAATGTATTTTGTACAAGTGTTTCTTCCCAAATAGGGTCAATAAAAATTTTATTGTGTGTAACTGCAGCAATAGCCATTTGTAAGGTATTGTTCTTTGCTATTTGCAATGAACCTTTTGCTACAATGGCACTGGCACCAATATCTAATAATTCTGCTACATCCAATTCTGACAATAAACCGGAAACAACCATTGTTTTTACTTGTGGAAGAAACAAATGCACCAAACGGGTAAGTGCCATGCCATCTATTTCGGGCATTTGGCAATCGGTAATCAGCACATCCGGTATTTGGGTACTTTCCATTAAATGCTCAAAAAATTGCATGGGCCGGGTATGCTTAAGGATAATGGAACAACCATTGATACGTTGCACAGCATGGGTAATGAGTTCCAAATCGCATAAACGATCATCAATGATGGCTATTTTTATCGTACTTGCCATGCATGGATACATTTTATATAGCAATATTATACTATTTAGCTATCATATACAAATTTTGTTTAAGTTTTAAAAAATAGCGTAGAACTACGTACGTTTTTGTGGTTTTGAGTGATTATTTTTACCTTATATGATTGGATGTACACCCATCATACCATTTACCGGTAAAAAACAGGAAATACTGTTTGTTACAAAGGCCATGCAATAAACAGGTATTACCCCTTGCAGCAAAGCAAGTAAAAAATCCGCTGAACATCCGACCCCCATGAACGTTAGGCACGAGGGGGTAATTATTTATTTTTTTTAACATCATACATAAAATTATTTGCTTATGAAAAAAATACGTAATTTTGAATCTATTTATTCAAAATGGTTTATTTTTATTTTAATGTTGAGTTCGCTCATGTTTACAAGTTGTAAAAAACACTTTAATGCTTCAATAGCAGTACAAGGAAAGGACGGGATACAACCTTTTAACTTTAATTGGGAAACAGTTGATTGGATGCCTACTCCCACTGTTGCAGGTCAATCTTTAATAAATCCACCATGGATTGGGCAGGGAAGCATAACTTCTGTTTATGGTATTGATGTAGCAAATGATTACAAGGCTACTGATGGTTGGGTTTTAGTGTATAATAGTTTTGACCCAAATTCCCCCGGGCCGTTAGAGGATCCTTACTTTATTTTGTATAATAGATATCGAGGATTAATGCGTATTTATTTTTTTGTAACTTCCCAAGTTTCTGCTAATTCAGATTATTTAGTTGATGGGCTTACAGCATCAACATCTGGAACTACAAGTATATTAAATTTTTTGGGTAATGATATTGTTGATGTTTCTCAAAATCAATTATCATATTCACAAATAGAACCAGGCCCACCAGATGGCTCAGCTCCCTTAGGAACCAGAAAGTGGTACATGCTACAATATGAAATGGCCTATGACCCCAATTTAGCGAACACAAATTATAACAATATTCAATTGAGTTGGTACACCAATTATAATAGTATTTCCAAAATATCATTGGGAGGGCCATTGATAGGTAGTGTGAATGGTACTGTTGGATCTTCTACGTCTAATATTAGTTCATCTCTTTTAAAAGGATTAGACGTAGTCACAACAGCAGGTCTTTCTTTGGCAGGTAGTTCTGCTGTAAATAATGCCAGCGGTAATTTTTCTGCAGTAATCCCAATAGTAAATCCAGATGGGACAATACAGGGATACACACCTACCACAGTTAACAATAAATTAGGTTTGTCAAATGAAACTTTCACAGCACTTCAGAAGGGACTAAATGGTGCATTTTCTGCTGCAACTGGCAATATTCCAGGAGCAGTTGCAGGATTATTAAGTGCAATAATAGGCGGAAACAGCAATGCTCAAACAATAAGTTTAACGCTCAATGCAAAGCTACAATTGGATGGTACTAGTACAAGTAAAGGTTTTTTTCCCGCAAGTCCCGCTTCTGTATATGTACCTGGGACAATCATAGATCCAATTACTGCACAAGGTTATATTCCATTGTATACAAATAGTTTAGGTATTTTTAATTTATCTTCCAAGCCCATTGTCAATATACATACTAATTCAATTAAAGTAAATCAAAATGGTGGCATCTATTATCAATATGATAATTTATACACAGTTAATGCATCTTCAATTAATTATTTATGGAATCCGTCAGTTATAAATTCTTCATCAACTGGTGCTACAATTAAAAATTTAAAAACTGAAGTAGTATTAATTGACCCAGATTTGTCTGCAAATCCCGTCATTGGTGGAAATCTCGGCATCATTGGAACTCATACAGTTATTACTGGAACATCCGTTGGTACAACGTATACAGTACCTAGAGTGCAGCCTCGTAATAATTATGCTGCTGTTCGAATCACATTTGACGTTGTACCCAACAATGGGATTACTCCAAAATCAACAATCATAAAAACTTTTTTAGCCAATATGGTAAACAATTAAATGTATCAATATGAGCGCTTTTTCAATTAAAATTGTAGTTTTCCTGTTATTGCTGTCTGGATTAAGTATATCTTCTTGCAAAAAGGAAATTGCAGCACCAACTCAAGGGCAAATTACAGCAGCTAAGCTTCAAAAAGTAATGGCTAAGGGAGATATTGTATATGTATACAATGTAGATGGAACATCTGCGCAATCGGAAGGGAGACTCGTTAATATATCAAATGATGGTTACATTATGGTGGCCTATCAGGCTGTTTATGCTACCTACAACTTAAGCTTATTGAAGAAATACTTTAATGTGGTGTTAAGCAATGGCAACAATTGGTTTTTATATTTTTAATTTTCCGCATAACCGGAATATAGGGTTCGGGCTTAAAACAACTTCAATGTTTCGTATTTGTTTGATTACGCTATTTTTATGTCCTTTTTTTTGTTTTTCACAAACAAGAAGTGAAACCATATACCCCAGTACCAGTTATCGTCTAGAAAATGATACGTTAATCACCAATACCGGTTATAAAATTTATGAGGGCTTAACCTTACAAGTTGGCAGTGGTTCAGGTATAAATGGCATTTATCAGCAGATTAGATTTAAAACACAACTAAATGCCTACTTATTGCTATTTCATGATGCAGAAATGAAAACCACTTATTTGAATAGGGTAAATCCTGAATTTGACAGGCAGAATGATATATTAAAAGAGCTATTACATTACGGAGATAGGTTAGTGGTAAAAAGAATAACCAAAAAAGGAAATAAAAAGTTTGGTTATTGGTTTTATTTACTACTTAAAAGAACACAAGCACCACACACTAAAGTGGTTTGTAATATTGAACTGGCGGTTAACAGTAAAGAAATACTCCTTTAATAGTCATTAAAATATAAGAGAATGAGGCAAACATTTATTTTGCTTTCCGTTTTTATGTTAACATGTGTCAATACACAACATGGTATAGGGATATCTGCGGGTTATTCTAACAATCATTTACAAACCAATATTTCTAATCGTTTGTTTATTGAAAATAAGAATGGCAATAGTTTTAGTACAGGGTTAATATTTAACTATGCATATAAAAATAAAATTCAATTACTAACTGAATTAGATGTATTGCAAAAAAATTATTCATTTGTTCGCAAAGGGATTTACGAAGGTATTTTTGCAAATTACAGAAATACATATTTACAATTGCCGGTTATTATTGAATACAAGTTACTACAAAAAACTAAATGGGCATTATCGGCCGATGCCGGATTCTTTGTTTCTTATTGGGTTTTTGGAAGCATAAAGGGAGTAATATCTAATTTGTTTGATAGTTACTATACCATAGATGCTACAGGTTTAGTGACAAATTATTTACGTTTTTCTGATTATTATAAAAAATACACTTTTTCTCATTTAAATGATAATCGATTTGAGGTGGTACCATTAGTGGGTATAACATCAAGGTATCTACTTAATAACAGACATTATTTTTGTCAATACAATATTTTACTTATCTATCATTTCACAACAAAAAAGTTATTCTGTTTGCCAGATTATGCAGTATAATCAAACCAGTGTAATTTCTACAGGCTGTATGTTTAATTTTCATGCAAAAAATAGATAGTAATGCAAAATATTGCTTCAGTTCTTAGGTTTTTAGAGATACCCTTAAATAAATAATACATTATTAACATTTAGGTGATATATTATTAATATTCAAGTTTTTCTTTTGTTATAGATTAGACACTTAGCTTATGAAAAACTCAATTCGACTTTTTCGTTTAGTATTATTATTATTCTTATTTGCAACCTTAGTTTCAACAGGCTGTAAAAAAAATTTAAATTCTTCTATCTCTACAACTGGAACCGACGGCATACAACCATTTCCATTAAGTTGGGAAACAGCCGATTACATGCCAACACCAACTGGTACATCTATTTTAGTGCCTTGGGCAAATGGTTCAGTAAAAGGGTTTTCTCCTGATATTTGGTATGATTATAAAAGTAGTGATGGTTGGACATTAGTATATAATGTTTTCAATACAACTTCTTTACCTGCCAATCCTTGGTTTGCATTGTATAATAAGTATAGAGGATTGTTACGGATTTATGTTTATGTTACTAATAACGGATTTGTTGCATCGGATTATTTAACAAGTGGTCTGAATTTAGCGCCCAACTCCATTTCTTCTTCTATGCTAAATTATATAGGACAAGATGTAGTTGATGTAACAAAAAACCAAACTTCAATCTCAAAAATTGAGCCTACTCAATTGGCTACGGGTACATGGTATGCCTCTCAATATGAAATTGCCTATGACCCTAATATTGTAACAAGCACATACCAGCAATTAGGATTAAATTGGACTTTGAAGTGGACAAGTGTATCAAGTATAGCTTTAGGAGGCACACAACAAGGAACAATTAATGGTACGATATCAACACCTGCTCCTAGCTTTGATATATCAGGGCTCCTCACACAAGGAGCATTAGAGGCAACAGGGTTGGCTATCTTTAGCAACAATGCTGGAGGTGATAAAACGAATTATACACAAAATACATTAGGATTGCCTGGTAACATATTCAAGTCAATTCAAGACGGATTGCAAAGTGGATTATCTGGTGTAGTGAAAAATATTTTCAATGGAATATTTGGTGGAAGTAGTTCTAATACACAAGAAGTAAATTTAACAATGAATACAAAAATTCAATTAACCGGTACTTCATCTCAAAGTGGGGCTTTTATACCAGATCCTGGTTTAGGTATAGGTATTCCCGGTATTTCAAATAGTCAGTCTGCAAGTGGTTACATTCCTGGCTATAATCAACCAATGGGGGTTTTTAGTCTTTCATCAACCCCTATTATTAACAAACATACAACAACGTCTATTGTTTATGTCAATGAAGGTGGAGTTAATGTGCCCTCTACTAAATACACAAATCTGTATACCGTAAATAGTAATATTTTTAATTCTGCTTTTATTACCAACCCTAATGTTATAAATAGTTTGTCTGATGGGGCTATTATAAAAAATTTACAAACACAAGTTGTAATTTTAAATCCAAATACAGCTTATAATTTTCAGGCATTTGGTAATAATGAAACAGTAGGTAGCTATAATGTATATACAGGCACATCCGTAACAACTAATTATACTTTGGAACATGGCTCTCAACCTTCCAATCAGGCAGCGGTACGTGTGATTTTTGATGTTGTTCCCAATAATGGTGCTCCTAAATCGACTATTATAAAAACCTTCTTGGCAAATATCGTAAATAATTAAACTATAGTTTTATGAAAGATATTAGATTATTTACTGTTCTACTTTTATTATTACTTAGTTTTTCTTGTACTAAGCAAACGGTTCAAACTCCTGCCGACCGGATAACAACAGAATTGCAAAAAGTTATTAAGGATAATAACATACATAGGATAATTGCTTGGACAGATAATGGAGGATTCCCGACAAATATTTCACCAACTTTAGGCACAACATGGTCTTTTTCAAATGGATTTATTTCAATTCAGAACCAATTACAAATTTTTAATTTATTATACTTAAATTATTATGATGTGGCTAAAGTAATGGTAAACGATGGCACTAATCCAGTAGCACTCATTTTGCATTTTAAAAATTAGTAATTTTATAAATTCGCTTTCTTAAATGAGTATAAGTAAAAAGTGCATTCTTTCTTTTATTTTGAGCATAGGAGTTAGTTTTTCCTATGCTCAAAGTAATATTTTATCTAGTAATGATTCTATAAAAATTCACTATGTCTCCGAGAATAATGATACTATTATTTTAAGCAATAATAGTATTATTACAATAAATCAGACATTGTATATTGGCAAGGGTTCTGATACTGTATATGGGTGGTATAATTATATAAGTTTTAAAAGTCCATTCAATTGGTCTTTATGGCTCTTCAGAAATAGTGAAGAGGAAAGTTATAGAAGTAACTATCCTTATGGTGCTTCAGTTTCACGAGAACATGATAAATTGTTAGGCTTTATACATAAAGGTGACAGTGTAACGGTGAAAAAAATAAAAGTAAAAAAAACAAAGAAATATGGTACTTGGTATATTTTAACTTTAAAGGATTGCAAATTTCCAAAAACAAAATATGAATGCTTTTTAAAAGAGGCATTAAATACACATGAAATACTTGTTAAGTAAAAGCTATAAAATAGTATTTGCTACTCTTGCATTAGGTTTTTACTTTAAAGGAATATCCCAATTTAGCATAGGATTTTCAGCAGCTTATACTAATAATCATTTACAAACTGACATTTCTAATCGAACATTTACTCAAAACAAAAATGGTAATGGTTTTGGTACTGCCATAATATCAAACTATAAATGTAACAATAAAATAAATTTACAAACAGAAATAGATTTACTGCATAAAGATTACTCATTTGTTCGCACTGTAAATTATACGGGTATATATACGAAATACAGAAACCTTTATTTACAATTACCAATCATTTTTCAGTATAAAATCTTTCAAAAAAACAAATGGCAATTTTTTACTGATGCTGGATTCTTTGTTTCCTATTGGGCTTTTGGTAAAATAAAGGGCGTTATCCCTAATATATATAGCAGTTATGATAGCATAAATACAAACGGACAAATTACACACTATTTACGCTATACAAACTATTCCCAAAAATATCAATTCAATAATACAAAAGATAATCGTTTTGAGTTTGGTGCATTGGCGGGAATAACAACAACCTATCAACTTAATAAAAAGTATTCATTGTTTTGTAATGCAAGATTTTACCAGTCGCTTACTTCACAGCAAAAAAAATATAGCATTAATCAAATTATGCAATACGATCAAACAATTGTAATCTATATAGGCTACATGTTGCATCTACATATTTAAAAATTAAAATCAATGCAAAATAATTTGCTCAAATATTGGTTCGTTATAAGCATATTGAGCTTTATCTTCTGTATTTCATGTAAGAAAATTACTTTTCCAATAAATAACAACACTCCTAAAACCTTTAATGATGTGTTTGAGCAATACTGGAATAAAATGAATGCAAATTACGTTTATTGGGATATTGATACAACCAATTGGAATAAGATGTATCTAAAATATAAGCCTGTATTTGCAAAGTTAGATTTGAATAACACTGCCGATATAAAAAAGAGTGTTTCTTATTTTAAAGAGATGACAAAAACCATAATGGATGGGCATTATTATATTTCATTTATGCAAAATGCTATTATAGATTCATTTATTTATCCTGCTTATGATAAGAAAAAGAATTTATACGGATTTCATAATCCGTATGCTTTTTATAAAGTAGATACAGGTTATTTAGATGCAAATTATCAATTAGGTGTTGAGAATTCTTATTCATACGGAGGGCAGCCTTCAACTGTTTTATACGGAACTATTCAGCATAATATTTTATTTTTTTCTTGTAATTATTTTTCATTGTCAAAAGCATACTATTCAACAACAGCTAATAAAATACAACCCATTTTAAATTCATTTTTCAGTACATTAAATAACTTGTCTGCCAATATAAAAGGATTAATAATTGATGTAAGAAGTAATTATGGAGGTGATTTAAGCGACTTAAATTTTTTAATTGGCAGGTTGATTAATAAACCCTTGATTTTTGGTTATACTCAGTATAAAACTGGCAATGGAAGATTTGATTATAGCTCATGGCTTACAGCTTATATTAAGCCACAACAAAGTGCAAAGCAGTTAAACATTCCGATTATTGTTTTAGCTGATAATGTTTCAGCTTCTTTAGCGGAAGCCACTGTAATGGCAGTTAAAGCATTACCTAATTCTGTTTTTGTTGGTGAAAAAACGTTTGGTGCAACAGGCCCGATTGTTAGTGATAATAATTTATATAATGATGGCAGTTTTACTATACCCGGTTTTATGAGTGTACAAACTTCATCTGCTAAATTTAAATATATTGATGGTAAAATTTATGAGGGAAAGGGGTTTCCTCCAGATTATTCTGTTGTATTTAATCTTTCGGCTCTACAAAATGGAACTGATCCTCAATTAGAAAAAGCGATTGATTTATTGAAATAAAAAAAACTAAGTTAAACTAATAAGTGCCATGCCATCTATTTCGGGCATTTGGCAATCGGTAATCAGCACATCCGGTATTTGGGTACTTTCCATTAAATGCTCAAAAAATTGCATGGGCCGGGTATGCTTAAGGATAATGGAACAACCATTGATACGTTGCACAGCATGGGTAATGAGTTCCAAATCGCATAAACGATCATCAATGATGGCTATTTTTATCGTACTTGCCATGCAGGGATACATTTTATATAGCAATATTATACTATTTAGCTATCATATACAAATTTTGTTTAAGTTTTAAAAAATAGCGTAGAACTACGTACGTTTTTGTGGTTTTGAGTGATTATTTTTACCTTATATGATTGGATGTACACCCATCATACCATTTACCGGTAAAAAACAGGAAATACTGTTTGTTACAAAGGCCATGCAATAAACAGGTATTACCCCTTGCAGCAAAGCAAGTAAAAAATCCGCTGAACATCCGACCCCATGAGCGTTAGGCAGGGGAGGGTAAAACATAAAAATCTTAATAATGCAAAAATTAAAACTATTATCAGTTGTATTGCCAGTACTAGTTGCAGTGGTGCTTGTTTTACTTAGTAATACTGCTAAAGCACAGACTGCTAGTTGTGCCGCTGCTAAACAAACTTGTTACAAAGTTACACTTGGTGGCGTAACTGTTAAATCGGTAAGTGGTCTTGCAACCATAAAACTTTAGTAGTAGAAAATACCCCTATTGTTACTAATTCTAGTAACAATAGGTTTTTTGTTGACTGTTTTCTTAAAAAATTAATTTATGAAGAAGAATATAGTTTTAATTTTTGGCAGTTTTATTGTTGTTTTATTAATAGTGGTTTTTTTAATAAATTTTAAAACTAATCAAAGTAAACATTTTTTACAATACGGTGGATTTGAAAGAAAAAAAATAAATATAGCTGAATTAACTTTAATACAAAACGTAAATTTATTTAATGGTAATTATAAAATATTAGGCTATTATAATAAGCAAATTTATTTACAGAGCTTCACAACAAATACAATTTATAGATTTTCTGAAAGCCGCCCTGCAATTGAAAATTCCACAATTTATATTAATGAAATTTTTAAAACCCCTATTTCTGTCAGCAGTATTTCTATCGACGCAAGGAATGGTATTATTTATATATTTTCAGAAGCTGCACACACTATTTATACATATGATATTGCTTCCCATGCTACAAATGAAATTAAAACAAACTTTTTATTTAATAGAGGATGGAAACTTAATGATGTTGATTTTATTTTTGAAACTGAGTCAAAACAGAATATAAATAAAGATTTTGTGTTTACTTTTTTGAAGTATAAAAAAGATTTGAATCAAAATATTATTTATCAAAAAGTTGATACAAGTAATTTATTTTTGATTGATATGGTCGATGATGGAATATTAAATATTTCTGGGAATAGTAAACTCGTGTATACTTGTTTTTATAAAAATTCAATATTTGTTTTAGATTCAAATCTTAAAGTCTCTCTAAAAGGAAAATTAATTGACACTATTTCTAATGGGCCGATTGTTACTTTTATTGGTACTAATGGTACTGGACGGTTACAGTATGCATCTCCAGTTAGAATGTCTAATCCTAATGCACAAGTTTTAAATAACAAACTTTTTAATCATTCATTAGTAGCTGCTAATAATGATGGTGATTTTAAAGGAAATATAGTACTTGATGTTTATAATATTAGTAATGTGTTAAACTACGATGGTAGTTATTATATTCCCAAACTTGACGGAGATAATTTAAATGATTTTTTTATACTTGAAAATAAAATATTTCTTGTATACTCAAAAAATCTTTTCATTTATGAATCAAAATATAATTTTTAAATTGGTATACATATTTTCTAGTGTACTAATTTTTGTTTTTCTTTATTCAAGTTTACAAAAAATTATTGATTTTGATAATTTTATTTCTACATTATCCAAATCACCTTTTCTTTATAATAAATTTATTAAAGAAACAGGAATATTTATAATTCTCATTGAAATAGCTATTGTTTTACTGCTAATTTCTAATAGACTAAAAGTGTGGGGGTTTTTATTTGCCTTTCTTGTTCTTCTTCTTTTTAACGGTTATATTATACTTATGCTTGTTTATAGTCCATATTTGCCTTGTAGTTGTGGTGGTTTTATTGAAGAACTAACTTGGAGGCAACATATTGTATTTAATTTTGTTTTAATAATATTTTCATTATGTGGTTATTTCATAACAAACGTAAAATAAAAATGAAAATAAAACTTGTAAAATATATTAAAGCAATTGTATTTTATTCTATAAGTATTTGCTCTTATTCCCAGAATATTACAAATGAAAATGTGCAATTTGATAATAATATTGGAGTTTATTTAACAATAAAAGGAAAGGTAATAGACAGTTTAACGAAAGAAGGAATTCCCTTTTTAAAAATTAATCTAACTTATGATTTGCCTTTAAAAAATACTCTTACTTTTTTAACAAATGAAAAAGGTGAATTTGAAGTAAAAGTTCCCAAAGAAAATATTTCATTTATTTTGCAAGTAAATTCTAAATTCTTTAAAGAATCTAAATTTTATTATAACAATTTATTATTAAATAAATCCGGAACATTTAATATAGGTGTAATTAGATTGCAACCATCCATTAAAGAAATTGACGAAGTAATTGTAAAAGAAATAAGAAATAAAATAGACATTAATAAAAAAACATATTATGTAAGTTTGGTTAATAGTGCTATAGCTCCTACTGCAAATTCTTTTATACAAACTATTCCTGGTATTCATTTGAATAATAATGATTACACATTATACAATTATAAAAAAGCAAAATATTTTCTTAATGGGGTAGAAAGTAATAAAGAAGTAATTCTAAATTTACCATTAGAAATTGTTGAAAAGATTGAAATAGTTTTCAACCCTCCTTTATCTGCTGAGTTGAAAGATGATGAATTTATTATAAATCTGGTAACAAAAAAAAATTTCAAATACTCATTTGGTGGTCAACTTTCTGATGGAATAGGATTAATAAGAAATACTTCTGAGTATAAACTTTCAAGTTACCTCTCTTCAAAATTTTTATTTATTAATTTTACAAGCACTAAATATTTTAACGACTACTCTGCTGATAGGAATGCTATTTGGAAATCATTTAGTACTAATATTTTAAATTTTTCAACTTCTGATAGAGAAAATTATTCAGTATCCCCAATGTATAATTCACTAAGTGTACAATACACTCCTAATAAAAAATTCGGTTTTTTTGTATCTCTTAATTATGATAAGCAAAATATTTTGTTTAATAATTTTTCAAATGTATTATCTGCACAGAATGATAGTAGCTATTTTCAAAACAATACTACCAAAAGAACAACAAGTACATATGGAAACCTTACTATAAGATATAAAGTAAAAGATAATTTAGTTTTTTATTTACTTGCTGGCATTAATTGTTCTAAAAATAATGATTATATTGAAAACATGTATAATTATAAAACATTATATAAAATTGATAGTAGTGTTTTAAATAATTCTTCTCATAACTCCAACAATGCTATACAGTTTAAAAATGAATTTACCTTAAAGAATCTAACAATTGAAAGTAGTATACTATATCAAAAATATGAATCAAATTCTATATTTGGAATGATTTATTCAGGTACCGGAATTATATTTCCAAACCTATTAGGTTTTACCTCTTATAAGCAAAATTTAATTTCCTCATCAATTACTTTAACTAAAAACTTTAATATAGGCACCTTTATGTTAGGTGCAAAGCTTGACGATGTTAGGTATATAGTAACTTCTAAAATCGATTCTTCATATAGTAGTGATTCTAAAATTTTGAATTTTTTACCTAAGTTTTCTTTTTTTAAATCAACCTCGAAATCTGGTACATTTGTTTTTTCATATCAGAAAGACTTTGAACTGCCTAATTCATATCAACTTTCTGGTGCACCAGTAAGTTATAGGCCTAATCAACAATCAATGGGTTCGGCTCGTTTACAACCTGAAGTTACAAATTCTTTTACTTTTTATCATATTTATGAAAGACCAAAATCATATTATAATTCTACCTTATATATTATACATACTACTGATTTTATTTCTAAAGGCCCCTATGATTTTGACTCAATTAATTTTTCCAATGTATATTCTAATATTGGAAAAAAATTAAAGGTTGGCTTTGATTTTTCTGTTAACAATAATTGGTCAAAAGCATTTAGCACTATTTCCAATGTTAATATGGAATGTTTAAGATTTAATCTTTATGATGGTGTTTTAAAAAATAATAATTTTAATAGTCATATTCAGAATAATAACTATTTTATTAAGTTGTCCGAAAATATTACATATAATATTTCAAATACTACAAGTGTGGAATTTTTATTTGAATTTCGAAATAAAAATTATGACGTTTTTGAAGTATCTACATTAACAAATCCAAACATGTCGTTAACTCTCAATAAAAATTTATTCAAGAATAAATTGTTTGCTAAATGTGAATGGAATCATATTTTTAATTTAGACAAGAGAATAAAATCGAGTTATTCTTCACCAGATATTTTTGCATCTTATTTTGAAATTACGAAGTTCCAAGATATTCATCTTTCTTTTGTTTATTTTTTTGGTAAATCAAAAAAAGAGGAAGATGATAATTTAAATAAAAAAGTGGATGGTCGAAACATAAAAGGTTTAAATTTTTAATGTGGTAATTATAAAATTTAAAATATTTTTTTCCATAATAATATCAGTAATATTTGTACCCCTCACCACTCATTTTCTTTATTGACAAATTAATAGTATTTGTATCAACATTTTCTACACTTTCTATAAAAATATAAAAAATATAGTATGTTCATTTTTTGATCATAATTTTATAAATGTAGCGCTGCTATCTAAAATGGATGATTAGTTATAATTTGCTAAAATAATTTTTATAACAGCAATTTTTAGCGGTCTTTCCATGCAGCAACACTTTATACTTTACAATATTATGACGTTTGGTTTACATATCATCATTTTGTGGACATTTTTAAAAAATAGCGTAGAACTATGTACAAAATAGCGTAAAACTACGTACGTTTTTATGGTTTGTAGTGAGTATTTTTACCTTATATGATTGGATGTACACCCATCATACCATTTACCGGTAAAAAACAGGAAATACTGTTTATTACAAATGCCATGCAATAAACAGGTATTACCCCTTGCAGCAAAGCAAGTAAAAAATCCGCTGAACATCCGACCCCATGAGCGTTAGGCAGGGGAGGGTAAAATAAAACATTATTTACAATGAAAAAGCTGTTATTAATCATTGGTTTTGTGGGTATGTTGGGTTTTGTAAATGCCAAAACAACAGTAAAGCAAAATCAATATTTAAATTCTATTAGGGTGTCTTTTACAGATGCCTGTGGGCAGGTTTTAAGTTTCACAGTATCTTGTAATGGTTGCTCTTATAGTGATCTTTCTCAAGCAGCAGCCAATTACATGACCAGTAGAGCTGGTGCAAATGGTTGTTTTCGTTAATTTTTTATTACTGTACCAATAGTAGTACTGTTGGTACAGTTTTGTAATTATACAATTCGTTTATATGAAAAAAATAATTTTATATTTTGCTTTTCTGATATTTTGTAATGCACTTTTATCGCAAAAGCATCCGGAAACCATTTTGGGTAAAGTAACCTATGAATTTGTGCATAAAACCGATACTGCCTCCAATTATTTGCACAAAGAAATTATGGTGTTATTGTATGGCAATGAAATGTCTGAATACTTTAGTTTAACCAAACAAATGCAAGATTCAATGATGAAGCAAAAATTGGAAGATGCTATGCGTACAGGAACTAATAATGTTGATTTTGGAAATATGGTGATAACAAACCCACAGATTATTTTTTTTAACAGGTTTAATAAAAAATTGTGGTTGGTTGAAGAGTATCGTAATACCCGCTATATGATGTTTGATATGGGTAATGTACCGCAATGGCAAATACAAAAAGAAACCCGATTAATAGATGGATATACCTGTCAAAGTGCTATTACTAATTTTAGGGGAAGGAAATATACGGCTTGGTTTACTACATCAATTCCTTTGGCATATGGACCTTGGAAACTAAATGGTTTGCCTGGTTTAATTTTAGAGGCCTATGATGCTACAAAAGAGGTGCAGTTTAATTTTAGATGGTTAGTACAGGCTAAAAATTTAGGAACTCTTGTATTACCCAATCATATTATTGCCACTACAATCAAAGATTTTAAAAAAATGCAATTGGCCTATCAACAAGGTGGGGCACAGGATAATAATATACAGATGAATGGCATACAAATTTCTGATATAAAGTTAAGTGGAGGGAATAATCGTTTAAAAAAATGGGACAATGATAATAATCCGATTGAACTGAAAAATAACTAATGTGGTATATTTATTTTAGTACTTTAATGGCTTAAGCATGAAACAACTGATACTTTTATTTATTTGTTGTTTCATTGGTTGTAAGATAGTAATTGCTCAGATAAATACTAAGGGTGTTATTATTGATACATTAACCCAACAACCTATTCGCGGAGCAAGTGTGCTTTTGGTGGATAAAAAAAGCAAAATTATTCTTGCATTTGCTATTACCGATACTTCCGGATACTTTACATTGTCAAATGATTCCATGCAACCACATACTGAATTGGCATATGAAATAAGAGCCATTCAATATATAGATAAAATAGTGCCTTTTACATATTTTTCTGCGTACCGGCATGTTTATTTATGGCCTGTGCAAAATGAATTGCCTTCGGTTACTGTGCATCACCCCCTTCCTTATATAGATAATAAAACAGATACATTAACTTATCGGATAGATGCGTTTAAATCTAATCAGGACAGAACTATTGGCGATGTGATCAAAAAATTACCCGGTATGCAAATAGATGCCTCAGGTAAAATATTTTATAATGGTACTGCCATTAAAAATTTTTATATAGATGGTGATAATTTATTGGAGGGAAGGTATACGATTGCTTCTAATAATATACCCGCCGAAATGGTAAATAAATTGCAAGTAATACAACATGATGAACCCATAAAAGTATTACAACAGCATAATACAAGTAATTGCGTGTCAATTAATGTTGAAATTAAAAAAGGGGCAAAAATAAAACCCATTAAACAGGTAGATGCTGCCTTGGGTATAAACAATTTACATAGCACACAACTAACCATGCTTAGTTTTAAACCTGCTTATAAAGCCATTAATACGCTTCAGGAAAACAATATAGGTATTGATGTTGCCACTGACATTGTAGACCATAATGATAATCTTTGGCTTACAGGAATTAATTATGCCAAAAACAATTATTTATTAGGTTTAAATTATGAACCACCGGCATTAGATAAGTTTCGTTATTTAATGAATAAAGGTGGTATTGTTAATGCCAATAATTTATGGAAAACAAAAAAAGGCATTCAAATTAGAAGCAATATTTATTATTGGCAACAAGATGAAGATCAAAATTATGCCAATGGTACCAGTTATTTTTTGCCCAATGACACCATCAGTTACCTATCACAACAGCAAAATAATTTCAGATATAATAGTTTATTTGGAGCAATTCAAATGGTGGTTAATCAAAAAAAATTTTATTTGAGTAGTATGCTGAATGCTTCTTTTTCCAAAAATAATTTGCTTTCTAATTTTACAATTAACAATAATCCAACATTTCAACAATTACAGCAACAAAAAATAGAAATAACCAACCGCATTAACCTGATTAAACCGGTTTTTAGAAATGATATGTTTGAATTTAATGCATTATTTCAGTATAATTCAGTACAAGAAAATTTAAACTTACACCCGGGTACAATGGATAGTATTTTTCAAATTGGTCAGCAGGCATATCCCATTCAACAAAATACCAATGCACCTAATTTTTTTTCTTATCAAAATATTGCTTATCGCCATTTTAGAAACAATATTTCGCAAAGTTTACAAATTAGTTTTTCAGCACAAACACAGCAATTAAACAGTTTTATTTTGCTATATCCCAATAATTTGCCAGTGGTAAATTTTGATAGTGGTTCTAATGCAATTAAGTGGTATCAATATCAGTATTTCGGAAGTTATCATCTCAACTGGTTAAAAGATAAAATTTCGGTGGATTTTTCATTGCCATTCAATTATCAGCAAATACATTTCAATGCTGATTATTTTTATTCAAAACATATTTTTTATAAAGACCTTTTTTTTAACCCTTTTTTACGCTTGCAATATGCAACAGGAGCAGAAAGTAATATCATTTTACATTTCAATAGCAATAATCAGGCAGCTACCATTCAGGATGTTTTTCCGGGGCTTATTATTCGAAATTATCTTACTATACAAAATAATTTATTGCCTTTTGTTACAAAAAGGCAACAATTACTGCATGTTCAATTTCAAAATAAAAAAAGTATTCAAATTCTATTCTATCATGTTTACCTAGAATACAATAGAAAATACAATAACTTTTTAACGAATACAGTATTATTTCAAAATTTTCAAAAAAACACCAATATACCCTACGCAAATACCATTGAACAGTGGCAAGCAGGTTTTGGACTAAGCAAATATTTTTTTGCTATTAAAACAAATATTTCCATCGAATCTTCATGGCAAACATCTAATTGGTTGCAATTAATAAACTTAGAAATGAATGCATATAAGAATACCTTTTTGCAAACAAAACTTAAATTATTTAAAAAAATACGCCAATTATTTGCAATAGATTATGAGGGTTTATGGGCGATTTCAAGAAGTAGGGGAATAGGCAATTTATCATCATTTATATTTAATCAAAGCAGTATTCAACAAAATGCTTCTGTGCATTGGTTTTTTAAGTATTTGTTTGATTTTACCATTCAAACAGATACCTATTATTACAACCAACATCAACAATCCCAAACCGGTAATTATTTTTTAGATGCCATTATTCAAAAAAATATTTCTAAACTCAATACAAAAATTTCATTAGGCTGCTATAATGTATTGAATACCGGCAGTTTCCTTAATTATAGTATCAATGCAAATATGAAATGGTATAATGATTATACTTTACGGCCCAGAATGTTGCTTTTGAAAGCACAATTTAGTTTTTAGAGTATTTTACTTTACGGCTTGCCTAATTTGAGTTTTGTTAAGTTTTTTTTAAACTGGCATACAACAACATACAATTGCAGGTGATGGTATTTTACAAAATAGCGTAAAACTACGTACGCTTTTAGGATTTTGAATGATTAATTTTGTATTATATGATGCGGTGTATTATCATCCTCTTTAGTAACAGTAATGGTGGTAAGAAGTTGTAGTGCATGACTTATATTGAATGAAGCATGTTACAAGAATGGGATATGAATAAAACCATATTAAGGGCAGTTGCACCATCCTGAAAGATAGCAATGGTGTGTATACTATGGTTGAGGTTGATGTGGGCATGGATACCATGAAGTGGGGATGCTTATTACATGAGTTGTTGTAAGAAAAACTTGTGTTTAGAAGAATAGTTGATAATATAAATATGAATTTTCCAATGAATTTTCCCATCCAAAAAAAATTGTACTTTATTTTTCTATTTTTAATTACTTCAATACAGGCTTGGAGTCAGTTTTCTATTCAGGGTAAAGTGCAAAATGCCGAACATACACCCATTATTTTAGCCACTGTTCTAGTTCAAAAAGATAGTTTATTAATTGGCGCAGCGGTAACTGACAGTTTAGGCAACTTTTTCATACCATCAATTCCTAAAGGCAAGTATTTATTGGTATGTAAAAGCCTTAACTACAATACTTTTACCCAAACTATTGCACTTAATAGCGATGCCCAATTACAAATTACGCTTGCTGATTCTGTACATACATTGAAAGATGTTTCTATTGATGCTAAAAAACCGTTATTTGTAAGAAAGGGTGATCGTTTTGTTTTTACACCCAATAAATGGGTGGCAGCCGGTATTAATGGTTTACAGCTAATGCGGTATGTGCCATTGGTAATTTATAATGAGAATGATGACTTTTTTTCAATTATTAATAAAACTAATACTACTGTTTATATTAACAATCGCAAAAGCAATTTGCCAAGGCAAACCATTGTTGCCATGTTAAAAGCGCTACCCGCTGAAAATATTAAAAATATTGAAATTATCACTAATCCCGGTAGTGAATATAATGCTGATATTACGGGTGGTATCATTAATATAAACATAACCCGAAACGTGAATGAAGGTTGGATGGGCAATATTCAGTTAAATACACAACAAAGTGTTTATAATACTACTCAATTGAATGGTTCTGTTAATTATAATAAACATCAATTGGCTTTACAGTTCATTCCTTTTTTAAGTAGTAATTTTAATTATAATACTGGATATAATAGTTTTGCTTATACAAATCAATCAAAAGATTCTACTACTATTAATCACTACCGGCGTTACACGGTTTTAGGTGGTGGTTTAAATGCAGATTACTATATCAATAATAACAACACTTTAAGTTACAAAGGCTGGTTTTCTTCAGTGAATGGGAATACAATTGATAATAATCTCATTTATCATCAGCCTTCTAATCAGTCGGCTTTTAATAATCCACTACAGACCTATGTTAATGGAACAGATCATTATATTTATAACTTTGGTAATGTATATTTTCATCATCAGTTTGATTCTTTGAATAAACAGAATATTGATGTTAATGTAGATTATAACAAATTTTATCAGGAACAAAATAGTGTAGGCAATTTTAATCAATTAAACCAGCAGGGAAATTTGATTGGCAATATTGGTGCTTATTACAACCATTTGCCTCAAAACTTTTTCAATTTATCGGAACGGGTTGAATATGGCAACCAACTATCTAACCATGTAAGGTGGATTTTGGGTATTCAGTTTAGTCAAACTCAAGTTGACAACAATTTGAAATATTTTAATGGCAATTATAATAATTATACTTTAGATACTGCCCTTAGTAAACATTATGCCTATACAGAAAATTATGGTTCCGGCTATACCTCATTTGCTTATACTATTTCAGATAAATGGCAAATGAATATTGGTGGAAGGATAGAAACTACACAGTATAATACCCAAGAAAAGAATACCGGTATTTCAAAGGATTCTAACTATGTTAATTTCTTTCCCTCTTTTGCCTTAAGTTATGCTGCTAATGCAAAAAACAATTTTGGTTTTTCCTTTGCCAGAAAAATTATGCGCCCATCCATTGAATTACTTTTCCCGGGGCGTACCTACTATAGTCCCACTTTTTTTGCACAGAATAATCCATTTCTTCAGCCGCAATTATATAATAATGCTGAGTTTACCTATGTTTATAATAATGTATTCAGTATAGTGGCCAGCTATTCACATATTCAAAATGCATATAGCAATTTTATTGTGCCAGTTGTTGAGGATAATCAAAATAAATTTAATAGCACTTATTTGAATTATGGTGCCAGTAATACTTATGCTATAGTTTTTAGTTTTTATAAGTCCATTATTAATGATAGATGGCAAAGCTATATTAATACCGCTTTTAATTATACACACTATACAGGAAATACCAATGTAGCCAATATTCAATTGAATAATGCCAATGGTATTATGAATTGGGAAAACTATGTGTACTTAAATAAAAAAAAGGATTGGATGGCTTATATAGCACTTCATTACAACACGCCTCAACAAACACTTGCAGCTAAAACACTTAATGGAATTTCTAATTTAGACGTTATGCTAAAGAAAACATACAAAAACTTTTCATTTTATATTTATTTGGCAGACATTTATAATGGTTCTTCAAAAATTTGGCAAATCCTTTTTGCAAATCCACTTTTTACTGGCAACAATTCTTTTAATAATACATACAATAGAAGTATCAGTTTGAATGTAGCCTATCAATTTGGAAATAGAAATCTAAAAACAGTTAGTGAAAGAAATATTGCCAATCAGGATATTAAAAAACGAACAGGAAATTAATTTTTATCACAAACATTATTGCTCATATGATCAATAAATACCTACAATTTGTTTGCTTGTTTTGTATTTTGTTAGTAATTCATCAACTAATTACACATTTCTACAACCCGAATATAGCATTCTGGTTTTCTTTAGTACTTGTTGTAATCATAAAATATTTTCGTGCTGGTTTAAAAAAAATAAATAAGCATCATCATTGACTGATGGTTTCAAGCTATTGAATTCGTTATTAAACAGTTTCACCCAATTTTTCTTAATTCCAATTTGTATGATGCATAATTTATTTTCTAGGTTATTTTCTTAGTATCCTTTTTTTGTACCGAAAGTTAAGGTTCTCCTCCTCATGGATAAATTAGATGCCTGAATGGAATTGGAAATCATATGCTTCACTTTTTCTACCTTAGTTTTTATGTAAAAATTTTACAGGTAGCAACACATTATAATTGCAGTGGCCAAAGGTTAAAACAATCACCATCAAACAAACCCTTATCACTTAATTTAAGATGAGGTATTACCAATAAAGCCATAAAACTGAGTGTCATAAAAGGTGCAGCGAGTGCACTGCCTAACTCATTTTTTACCATGGCATCAATGGCGGTATAAGCGGATGCAACCGTATAACCATCATTGGCACTCATTAATCCGGCTACGGGCAATGGCAGTATTTGTTGGTGGTTTTCATGCACGGCACTAACACCGCCTTTGGCTTCAATCACTGCATTTATAGCTTTGGCTAAATCGGCATCATTGGTACCTACTGCTACTATGTTATGGCTATCGTGTGCAACGGTTGAGGCAATAGCTCCTTTCTTCAAACCAAAATTTTTAATGAATGCTTTGGCAATAGGGGCAGGATGATATCGGTTCACTACTACCATTTTCAATACATCGTTTGCTACATCGGATAAAAGGTAGTTGTTATTTACATTGGGTGTTACCCATAATTTATCGGTAATTAATTGCCCTTCTAATGCTGCAATTACCGGAACTTTTCCATCTTGTAAAGGGTATTCCGTTATTGGCATGGCAAGTGCAGCTTCAGTAACAGGTAAACAATGAAACTGATTGATGGGGGTAACAGGAACAGATTGTATCAACGTTTGTCCATCTTCTGCTACCAATATACCTTTAATGTAAGTTTGTTTCACTTTAAATTCAGTGAGGTTTTCTACCACAATACAATCGGCCGGATCGCCAGTGCGCAATAAACCAATGTTTAATTGGTAATGTTGTACCGGGTTAACGCAGGCGGATTGGAGTACTTTAAATACATCTATACCTTTGGCTACTGCTCTGGCGCACAATTGATTGATGTGGCCAACTACTAAACTATCGGGATGTTTATCATCACTGCAAAACATCATTTGTTCAAAATGATTATGCATTAAATCAATCAGCGCGTCAAAGTTTTTGGCAGCGCTGCCTTCCCGTATTAATATTTTCATGCCGTAGTTTAGTTTGTTCAATGCTTCTTCGGCTGTAAAACATTCATGGTCGGTACTGATGCCGGCAGCAATATATTGTTGCGCCTGTGTGCCCATTAATCCCGGTGCATGCCCATCTACCGGCTTTCCTGCTGCTTTGGCTGCTGCAATTTTTTTTAACACTTCCGCATCGCCATACAACACACCGGGAAAATTCATCATTTCGCTCAGGTATTTAATATCTTCTCTTTGCAGCAAGGCGGCTACGTTAGTACTATTGAGTGCAGCACCTGCAGTTTCAAAGGTGGTGGCGGGCACACAACTGGGGGCACCAAAGTTGAAAGAAAAATTAACCTGTTTGCCATTGGCCAACATAAATTCAACCCCTTCCATACCGCATACATTGGCTATTTCATGTGGGTCGCTAATGGTGCCTACAGTACCATGCACAACAGCTAATCGGGCAAATTCACTGGGTACCAGCATACTGCTTTCTACATGCACATGGCTATCAATAAAGCCGGGTAAAATATATTGATTGGGAACGGTTTTATCGTTGGGCAATGCTTCTATGGCAGCAATACGGCCTGCTTTAATATGAATGGTAGCGGGATAAATTTGTTGTTTCCAAACATCTACTAATTGTCCGCAGATACTGAATTTATTTTGTTCCATCTTGATTATTATCTTATTTCAAAAATGTTGTGTACGAAGTGATACACAATACATAAGGATGTTTTAAAGCTAATAGAAAAACAATTATTCTTCTTTCAGCAAATCGGGGCGTTTGGCTTTGGTAATGGCTAATGCTGTATCATAACGCCATGCTTCTACTTTTTTGGGATCGCCCTGCAATAAAATATCAGGCACTTTCCATCCATTAAAATCTGCCGGTCGGGTGTATACCGGGGGCGCCAAAAGGTTATCCTGAAAAGAATCGAATAAGGCAGAAGTTTCATCATTCAACACACCGGGTATTAAACGCCCAATGGCATCAACAATTACGGCTGCTGCCAATTCTCCGCCGCTAAGCACATAATCGCCAATGGATATTTCTTTGGTAACAAAATGATCACGAATGCGCTGGTCAATGCCTTTGTAATGCCCACAAATAAACAGCAGATTTTGTTGCAATGACAAACGGTTAGCCATTGACTGATTAAAAGTTTCTCCGTCGGGCGTTAAATAAATAATCTCATTGTAGGTAGTTGTTTTTTGTAAATGGGTAATGGCTTCAAAAAGCGGTTCGCACATCATTACCATACCGGCACCTCCACCGTACTGGTAATCGTCTACCTGGCCATGTTTGTTGATGGCCCATTGGCGCAGATTGTGCGTACGCACCTGCAACAAGCCTTTTTCCTGAGCCCGTTTCATGATGCTATGATTCAACGGACTTTCTAATAATTCAGGTACAACAGAAATAATATCAATTATCATTTTGCAAAGATGCTATTCACTTTCCATAAAATTGTCTAAATCTCTTCTTTCTCTTTTAGTTGGGCGGCCAATTTTACTCAAACGCTTGCCTGTATGGAATGAGGGAGGCAGAAAAGCCGGTTTCTCCAAAGCTTCAACCGGTGTTATATCTATATAATGTTTTATTGCTTCTGCATACGCAACCCGGTGGTTTAACAGTGCTGTAACTTTTATTATCCATTTACGGGTTTCGGTTTTAATTTCATATTCATCGCCAACAGCTACTGTTTTTGAGGGTTTAACATTATTGCCCAAGTATTTTACTTTACCTTTTTCGCAGGCTTCACTTGCCAGCGAACGGGTTTTAAAAATGCGTATACACCACAGGTATTTATCAATTCTTATTTTTTCTTTTACGGCATCCATGCAACATTTATTTACTGTAAGTAAGGTTGAAGGTAATATTTTTTGAAGTAAAATAAACCGGGTAGCATAACATAAAAAGCGCAGCATTTCGGCGCTGCGCTTTTACACAAAGAAGGTTTAATGCAATTAATGTTTTGCCAGGTACAATTCTGTAAAATATTGAAAGAAATAAGGAATGGTTTCAATGCCTTTATAAAAATTAGCCAAATCAAATTTTTCATTAGGACTGTGCAGGTTATCACTATCCAATCCAAAGCCTAAAAACACAATTTTTTTATGTAATGTTTTTTCAAATAAATCGCAAATGGGTATGCTGCCACCGCCACGAACCGGAACAGGTTCTTTTCCCAGTGTTGTTAGCATTGCTTTTGACGCAGCTAAGTACTCAATAGAATCGATGGGGGTTTGATAGGGTTCGCCGCCATGATGTTCGGTAGCTTTTACGGTAATACCTGCCGGTGCAGCGTTTTCAAAATAGCGGATAAGTGCTGCTGTAATTTTTTTGGAAGATTGGTTGGGCACCAAACGAGCCGAAATTTTAGCATAGGCTTTAGAGGGTAATACGGTTTTAGCACCTTCGCCGGTATAGCCACTCCATATACCATTTACTTCCAAAGTAGGACGAATGCCGGTACGTTCAATGATTGAATAACCTTTTTCGCCCCAAACAGCTGAAATACCTAATTCTTTTTTATAGGCTTCTTCATCGAATGGTGCTTTTGCCATTTCGGTTCTTTCTTCCTGACTAATTTCCAATACATCATCATAAAAACCGGGAATGGTAATATGATTATTTTCATCGTGGCAGGAGGCAATTAATTTAGCCAATATAGTAGCAGGGTTGGCAACGGCGCCACCATATACACCACTATGCAAATCCCGATTGGGGCCGGTTACTTCTACTTCAATATAACTTAGTCCGCGAACGCCAACATCAATTGAGGGTGTATCTAAAGCAATCATTGAAGTATCGCTAATGAGTATTACATCGCAGGCCAATAAATCCTGATGTGTTTCTACAAAAGTTGCCAGATTCGGGCTGCCCACTTCTTCTTCCCCTTCAATAATTAATTTCATATTGCAGGGCATTGAATGGGTTTGCAGCATGGTTTCTAATGCTTTTACGTGCATGTAAAACTGGCCTTTATCATCCGCCGAACCCCGTGCATAAATTTTGCCATCTTTTATTATCGGTTCAAAAGGCGGACTGTTCCAAAGGTTCAATGGGTCGGCTGGCTGCACATCATAATGGCCATATACCAAAATAGTGGGTTTGGCGGTGTCGATTATTTTTTCTGCATACACAATTGGGTGTCCGTTAGTATTGTATATGTTAACTTTGTCTGCACCTGCTTCTTTTAATTTATTTTCAACTAAAGTAGCGCAATGCAGCATATCGGGTTTATTTTCGCTTCTGGCGCTAATGCTGGGTATTTTTAATAACTCAATCAATTCATTTAAAAAGCGTTGTTGATGGCTTTCAATGTAATTTTTCCATGTTTCCATATGTGCATTTTTTAATTTTTTAAGCATTGAATGAAGAAGACAAAGGTAATCAGTTCACACTACAACAATTTGTTAAGTGATGGCGGGGGCATTGTGTTTTTGATTAGAGAGAATATTATCCAATGTCCATGTTACCTTTTGCGTGAAAGCGTGTTGCCTTACGTGGCAATCGGTTTTAATACATACCTGGCAGCTAAAAGGCAGGCAGCCATCGGTATGAACAAAGAGTTCAATATCATCTCCAAAGGTTTTAATAACCAATGCTTCCAATTCATCTACTTCAGTATGTGCTTCATGTAAATTCATGTACCAGGGCAGGGTTAAATGGCAATCAACATGCAGGGTGGCGCCATATTTAATTACCCGCAGGTTGTGTAAATCAATCCAATTATTTCTTCTGTTCTGGTTAAGTGTGGTTACTAATTTTTTAAGTAGTTCCATATCTGCTTCATCCATAATGCCTGCTAATGATGCCCGTACAATTTTGTAGCCATTTACCATAATTACGGCACTAATACCTAATGCCAGTAGTTTATCTAACCAAAATAAGTTGGTTATTTTTATAATAAATAAACCAACAATAATAACAATGGTTGAATAAGTATCTAATTGTAAATGTTTGCCACTGGCTTTTAAGGCTAATGAATTGTTTTTTTGGCCAATATGTAAACACCACCAGCCTGCAACAAAATTTACAATGGCTGTAATGGCAACCAGTATAATACCCTTATCTAATTCCTGTACCGGTTTTTGTACAAAGAAACTTTGTATAGTTTGAAAAATAATATAAATACCTGCTGTAATAATCAGTGAGCCTTCTACTGCAGCAGAAATAAATTCTGCTTTGCCATGGCCGTAAGGATGTTCTTTGTCTTTTGGTTTTGCGGTAATATATAATGAGTACAAGCCAATTAAACCTGCCAGCATGTTTACCGTACTTTCTAAAGCATCGGTTAGAACAGCAATAGAGTTGGTGAGATAAAACGCAATAATTTTTACAGCAAACAGCACTACACTTAAAAGCGTAATAAACAACTGCAAACGATAATTTTGTTTTTCTTTCTGCAAAGTATGGGTTATTTATTTTTGGTAGAGGGAGGCAAAGCAATGCTATACTCAATTTTACAATGCTTTTGCAACATGGCAGCTATACCGCAGTAGGTATTTAGCGAAAGTTCAATGGCTTTTTTAAATTGATGGGATGCTTCCGGTGCAATATCTGCTTTATAGGTTAAATGGATGCGGGTAAATACTTTTGGATGTGTGGTGGTTTGTTCGGCATTGGCTTCTATTTCAAAGGTGGTGAAATGTACTTTCATTTTTTGTAAAATACCTACCACATCCATTCCACTACAAGTATTTAAAGCACCCAATAACATTTTTTTTGGGCTCATGCCACTGTTTAAGCTTCCATCAGCAGCGTTGGTATCTAAACGAACAGTATGGTTATTTTCGTCGCTGCTATTAAAAGCCAGGTGGGTTACCCATTTGGTAATTGTTTTCATGAGCAGTAATTGTTTTGAATGATTTGTAATATGGAATGAAAACTGTTTTACTGAATATTTGTAGTTATGCCGGTAATTACATCAGTTATTCATTCTAAACCTATCACATTATGCCGCACTATGGCGCTTGTTTTCGTATTCTGTTTTCTTTCTATGAATAAATTTTCTGACTATCTTGAAAGTTCTGTAATAAAATTCCTGATTAAACAACTGCGAATCACGCATGGCTTTATAAGTAAGAAAAAATCCAATAGGTATTAATACCAATGTTGAAAGCCACATACCGGCCAGCGGACTCATTACGTTGCTTTTGGCAAATTTTTCGCCAAAGGTATTCAGTAAGTGAAACAATACAAAAAACACAATGGCAAATACTAATGGTGTACCCAATCCCCCTTTGCGAATAATAGAACCAAGCGGTGCGCCAATTAAAAACAATACAATACAGGCTACACTTAACGTAAACTTTCTATGCCATTCAATTTCATGTTTTAATAAAGAATCCTGCCGGGTTTTATAATCGTCATAAATTAAAGAAACATTATTGGTAATAGTACCCAACTGGCTCAAACTGCGTTCCTGAATATAATGCCTTTCTGAATCGGGAATAAGTTGTTGAATAGAAGCAACCGATTTTAAAAAGCCGGTATCGGTTTTAGGCCAGGTAGAATCCATGTATTTGGCAAATGATAAATAGGGGTTAATTTCTATTTTAGAACGTTTTAAATAATAAGCCTGTAAATTTTCCAAAGAATCGATGGTGGTATTTAATTGCCGAACGCTTAACATTTTAGGATCGTAAATAAAGGCACTGTCTTTGGTACGGTTCATTTGAAAGGTGCTTAAATCAAATAGTTTGGTATAAGTTGCAAAATGCGTTCGGGTAAAATCGGTTTGAATGGTTTGGCGGGGCCCTTTTTCTTCATAGCTGTAACCATCCTTCAATTCAAATTCCAGGAATTTTTTATCGGGTGTAACTTTCATTACACCACTTTCGGCAGTAATTAAATTATCCTGCAGTCCATAGGTTTTTTTGAAAATTACAATTTTTTTAATGGTGCTGTCATCAGTTTCTTTCTTCCCCAATTTAATCACATTGCCTTCAATTTTATTGTAAAAAACACCTTCTTTAATGTCGAAGGCAGGTTTAGCAACAATAATATCGTATTGCAATGATGCTAATTTTAATTGTGCTACCGGAATAATATTATTGGCGAACAAAAAAGCAATGCCACTAATGATGATGGTAACAATTAATAAAGGCCGCATGAAACGCAATAAAGGAATGCCGGCAGCTTTAATGGCTACAATTTCAAATGATTCGCCCAGGTTTCCGAAAGTCATGATAGAGGAAAGCAGCAAAGCCAGCGGTAATGCCAGCGGTACCCAGGTAATGGCCACTAATCCTGTTAAGTATGCCAATGTGCCAAAGTCAATACCTTTACCCACCAAATCATCAATATATAACCAAAAAAACTGCATTACCAGTACAAATAATGCAATTAAAAAAGTGGCCAGAAAGGGGCCAATAAATGCACGTACTACTAAAATGTCTAATTTTTTTATCACAAATTCCTTTCTTACTATTGTTGCGTTATGGCAAATGTAAAACTTTCGGCCGCAGAATTAGAACTGGTTACTAACATACCGGTTATTTTAACAAAGAACCGCATTATTGCTGCAGCCAATACGGTATTGGGTGAGGCATGCAGTTGCTATCAAATTTTATTGCAACAGGCGAAAGATATACCCGATGCGGTAAAACAAATTTCGCCTAAAATATATAAAGGAGAAAATTATCAGGGTTTACCCTGGGTAATGCTCGATTATCCGCGCTATTTTACCCGGCATGATGAATTGGCCATTCGCAGTTATTTTTGGTGGGGCCATTATTTCAGTATCACTTTGCAATTGAGTGGAAAATTTATTCAGGCTTATGCCCACAAATTACAACAATTGCCTGTAGCGCAACCGGGTTGGTTTTTATTGACAGATGAAGATAAATGGCAGCATGTTATTGATTACAACAATGCTATTCCGTTGGCCGATGTTGCATTAAGCACTTTAATGGAGAGGCCTTTTATAAAAGTAGTTAGAAAAATACCCCTGCAACAGTGGGCAGATGCCCCTGCTTTTTTTCAGGATGCTTTTGAAGCATTGATGAAAAATGTATTGAATTAGCTGCCTAAGCGGTGAAATAACTCTTTAATCTGGTATTCCCAAAGGCGGCTCTGGTCTTTAATTTCATTTTTTTCCGCAAAATCTTTTACCACCAAAATGGTTTGGTTAGAAATTTCTGTTTTTTCAATCCTGAATTCAAAATATTCATTCTTCTCGCTATGCAGCCAGTGAAAACGGATAAATTTATCCTGCTCTTTGTCCACAATTTTGGCCTTATCGGGTGTTCCGCCGTTCCAGCTAAAACTATATACGCCATCCCATTCATCCACTTTATCTGCAAACCATTCTTGCAAACCGGCCGGGGTACTTAAAAACTCATATAAAATACCTGGCGAGCATCTTACGGGGAATTCAATTGTAAATAACTGTTTTTTGCTCATTATAAATGCTTTACTAAACTACTTTGTGGGCTGCAATAATATTAAATTATACATACCCTCCAAATGTTTTTTTTAAAACAGTAAGTTTATTGGGTTTGTATTCCGGTTTAAACCTACTGAAATGGGGCTTTTAGCGGTTTAAACCCTTCAAAATATATTTTTTGGGAGATATGCTTTAAATAAATTAAATTGCTATTTGAAAAAATTATCATCTCCTCCACCAAAACCAACTTATTCCATCTAACACAAAACAACCGCTGCTATGAGTATGCGTCAACTCAAAATCGCTAAATCCATCACCAATCGGGAGAGCCAGAGTTTAGAGAAGTACTTGCAGGAAATTGGGAAGGTAGAATTAATTTCACCCGAAGAAGAGGTGAAATTAGCTATTCGCATCAAAAACAATGATCAGGCTGCTTTAGAAAAATTAGTCAAAGCCAACCTGCGTTTTGTTGTATCGGTAGCCAAGCAATATCAAAATCAGGGCTTAACCCTGCCCGATTTAATTAATGAGGGCAATTTGGGTTTAATGAAAGCGGCCCTTCGTTTTGATGAAACCCGGGGGTTTAAATTTATTTCATATGCCGTTTGGTGGATACGCCAAAGCATTCTACAGGCATTGGCCGAACAAAGCCGTATTGTGCGTTTGCCGCTGAATAAAGTTGGCCTTACCAACCGCATTGGGCGTGCCATTCAACAATTAGAACAGGAAAATGAAAGAGAACCTACTTTAGAAGAATTGGCTGAATTATTAGAAACCGACCTTTCTGAAATTAATGCCGCCATGCAGGTAAATGCCCGCCACATTAGTGTAGATACGCCTTTGGGCGATGGAGAAGATAATACCCTGCTCGATATTATGTGCAACCCCAATGCTGAACGAACTGATATGGCGGTTGAGCATTATGAATCATTAAAAAAAGAAGTACAGCGCAGCCTTAAAACGTTAACCGAAAGGCAGAAAGAAGTGGTTTGTTACTTTTTTGGCATAGGTACGGAAGAATCGTTGAGCCTGGAAGATATTGGCGAAAGGTTTAATTTAACCCGTGAAAGAGTACGGCAAATAAAAGATAAAGCCATTAATAAGTTAAGAAGTACCAGCCGCTGCAAGCATTTAAAGGTTTACCTGGGTTAAAAACACAGTTGCCATTATATTTGCAGCATCAAATTAAAAAGTGAACTTACCGGTTCACTTTTTTAATGATAAACAGACCATTAATTGATGCATTATGTTTAATTCACTGAGTGAAAAATTAGAATCCGCATTTAAAAATCTAAAAGGCCAGGCACGCATTAACGAGCTGAATGTAGCCAATACCGTGAAAGATATTCGCAGGGCATTGATTGATGCAGATGTGAACTTTAAAATTGCCAAAGAGTTTACCGATAAAGTAAAAGATAAAGCCATTGGCGAAAAGGTAATCAATGCTGTAAGTCCGGGCCAGTTAATGGTAAAGATTGTACAGGATGAATTAACAGCGTTAATGGGGGGTACAGCGGCTGAATTTTCAGTAACCGGCAATCCTGCCATCATTTTAATTGCAGGCTTACAGGGTAGTGGTAAAACAACGTTTACGGGCAAGCTGGCCCATTATCTAAAAAACCAAAAAGGCAAATCGCCCATGGTGGTAGCTGCCGATATTTATCGCCCAGCGGCTATTGACCAGTTAACCGTTTTGGCAGAACAGGTTGGTGTGCCCGTTTATGCAGAACGCGATAACAAAGATGCGGTGAGCATAGTGCAGCATGCACTGAAAGCAGCCAAAGCCCAGAACAAAAATGTGGTGATTATAGATACGGCAGGCCGTTTGGCCATTGATGAAGTAATGATGACCGAAGTGGCCAACATTAAACAAGCCGTAAACCCTTCCGAAATTTTATTTGTGGTAGATGCCATGACCGGACAGGATGCGGTAAACACCGCCAAAGCTTTTAACGACCGGCTCGATTTTACCGGCGTGGTATTAACCAAATTAGATGGCGATACACGTGGTGGAGCGGCGCTATCCATTCAATACACGGTGCAGAAGCCCATCAAATTTATGAGTAGCGGCGAAAAAATGGATACACTCGATGTGTTTTATCCCGACCGTATGGCGCAGCGTATTTTGGGTATGGGTGATATTGCTTCATTAGTAGAAAAAGCGCAGGAGCAGTTTGATGAAGAACGTGCCAGAAAGCTGGAGAAAAAAATCAGGAAAAATCAATTCGATTTTCAGGATTTTTTAGAGCAACTGCAGCAAATTAAAAAAATGGGAAACCTGAAAGATTTAATGGGCATGATACCCGGTGTAGGTAAAGCCATTAAAGATGTAGATATTAATGATGATGCGTTTAAAGGCATAGAAGCCATTATTCATTCCATGACACCCGAAGAAAGAGCCAATCCGGATGTGATTGACCAGAAAAGAAAGTTACGCATTGCCAAAGGCAGCGGAAAAGATATTCAGGAAGTAAATGCCTTTATGAAACAATTTGAACAAATGAAAAAAATGATGGGTGCCATGAATAAATTACCTATGGGTGGCAGAATGCCCGGGTTAAGGCGATAAATGTCAAAAAAATACGAGCAATGCTCATAATTTTGTATTAAATAACAAAAACTAAACAGGTAAAGTTGGAAGGAAAGCAATCCTTTATTATTTTCGCCGTCCAAATAAAATTGAAACCCTATTTATTAACGCCTTTAAATGTCTATTTAACATGGCAGTAAAAATGAGATTACAAAGACACGGCAGTAAAAAACGCCCATTCTACTTTATCGTAGTGGCCGATGCCCGTGCACCCAGAGATGGTAAATTCATCCAAAAACTGGGCACTTACAATCCTTTAACCGTACCGGCAACCATTCAACTAGATCGTCAGAAAGCTTTAGACTGGTTACATAAAGGTGCACAACCTACCGACACAGTAAGAAGGATTCTTTCCTTTAAAGGTGTATTGTACCTGAAGCATTTGCTTCGTGGTGTTTCACTGGGATTATTTGATGACGCAACGGCTATGACCAAATTTCAGGCATGGCACGATGAGCATGAAGCCCAGTTAAAACGCAGAAGCGACTCGCATAAGCAACAAAAACGCCAGCGTCAGGAGTACAAACCTGTTGTTAAAAAGGTAGAAGAACAACCTGCTGAAGGCGGTTCCGAAGCGTAGTAAGCCTGCACAAAAAAATGTAGCCCCGTTAACCATAATACCGTTAACAGGGCTTTTTAATTTTCTGACCATTCTTTCTTTGAACAGTATAGTTTTGCTTAAATTATTTGTGAACATATGGCCATTCAACAATATATTCATATAGGCCGTATAGTAGCCACTTTTGGCACTAACGGGCAGGTAATTGTGCAGCATGTGCTGGGAAAAAAAACGGCGCTGAAAGGCATTCAGGCCATTTTCATAGAACAAAATAAAAACAGTTACCTGCCTTACTTTGTAGAAACAGCCAAGCCCAAAAACTCCGAAGAAACCTTTGTGCAATTAGAAGGTGTAGGTAGTAAAGAAGCCGCACACCGATTTTTAAACAAAAATGTATGGTTACCGGAAACCGAGGCTATTGCGTTAATGGATACCCATGCGCCCATTGCTTTATTGGGGTATACCATTGTAGAACAACAAAAAACATTGGGTACCATAGAGGAAGTGATTACACAACCCCATCAGGTACTGGTGCGTATTACCTTAGAAGGAAAAGAAGTACTGATACCCTTGCATGAAGAAACTCTGTTGAAAATAGACCGCAAAAGAAAAGAAGTTTGGGTAAACCTGCCTGAAGGTTTGTTAGATATCTATTTGTAAACACATGGAAAATAATACCTATCCTCCATTTCGATTTACTATTACGGTAACCGAAGCACATTTAGACCATTTAAAACATGTAAATAATGTGGTGTATGTGCAATGGTTACAGGATGCTGCCTATCACCACTGGATGCAAAAAGTACCTGAAGCCCTTCACCGGGAAGTATTATGGGTAGTACGCCGCCATGAAATAGATTATTTGTCCGGCGCTTTTTTGGGTGATGTATTAGAAATAACTACCTGGCCCGGCGAACATACCGGTGTAACCTGGCAACGCCATTATACCATTGTGCGGTTGCGCGATAACCAAACCATTGTTAAAGCCACCAGTATTTGGGCATTGGTACACCGCACTAATTTTCGCCCAAGGCGGATAGATGATACTATTTTGCAGGTATTGCGATAGGAAAATATATTTAAGTTAATCTGCATACAAAAGGGTGGCTGACTTTTTGTGCCACCCATACAAAACTTCATGAAAGGGTTTAATATTTTATTGTTATTTTATTTGTTACTGTGATTTTACATTGTAAATAACTTTTTGTTTCGGTGCTATAATTATAGTATTGCAAATCATTACTTCATCTGTGCTCATTAAATCCCTCATTTGAAACTTTATTTTGTTCCCAGGCAATTTAAATTGCGTAGGTAATGTTAAAGTAAATAAACTGTCTTACGTTTTATTTTGATTTATGTATTTTATTATAAATACAAAGCCTGTACTTCCTGTGTAATTGTTCGTTCATCGATCTACTGAACCCAAAAAAATTCGCGAAAATTTTTTGACACGAAAAATATGAAAGCAAAATTGTAATAATCAGAAAGCGAATTCGTTTCATAAATTGAATTTTATTGTTTCGAGATCATTCCATGTGGTTGTAGGCTAAAGAAGGACTAAGTTCTTTTAGCAAATGATGTGTTTGACATTTCATTTCAGTTTAGTATAGTGTTTTAGTGGCTTTTACAGTTTTTAATTTTTATAATAAAATAAAATTTCTTTTTATAATACGTAATAAAATTAATTTTTTTAATATAATTAGAATATTGCCTGTATTCTCAATTTAGGAAATGGAAAATTGCTGTCAGGTAATGCCGCGGGGGGGGTTACAGCATTCAAATCGGATGTTTGGGAATGCATAGAATTGTTGAACATGGTAAGTGTAAATATTACCATCGAAAGCGTTCGTAACTTTTTCATATCTTGCATTGATTTTAATTGTAAATAATCGGGTTGATTGTTTTTAATTATGATTGAAGGAGGCGGATGGCAGTCTGCCTCCTGTTTTTATTGATTAAGGAAATTTTTTATCTGCTACGGTTTTCCAATTAATATCAAATCTTCCATTGGTAATTGTAATTGTATCGTTACCAAAACGTTGTTTTAACTTCCCATTAAATGTTCCAGAAATGATAGTATTTACAGTATCGAATTTTATTATAGAAGTTGAACCCGAACCAACGTAAGAACCATACCATTCATATTTGTTTGTTTTTGGGTTAATAAAAACACCGTATAATTGGCTATTATATAATGGAAATGCTTCACTTCCGTATTCTGTTTGCTTCCATTCATAATTGGTTACTCCATTACTAAAAAGATTAAATAGATACAAGCAAATAAAAGTAGTGGGAGAGTTGGATCCGCCTCCCGTTTTTATCCTAACCTCCTCCCTAAATTCAGTATAAAGTGCAGGAAGTGGAAAAGGATTACTCCAAGTTGGCACCCCACTTTTAGGTAACATGGCTACACCATTTACTAAACACCCAAAAGTATTAGCCCCGGTATCGGTTATTGGTGGTAATAAGCTGAACGGGTTTACACTTTTTTTGCAGCTAATTATTGCAAAACAGGTAATTGCAATGAAAAGAATTTGTATAGTTTTCATAAGAAAATATTGAAAGCATGGGTTAAAAATAAAATTTATTTTCAGTAATACATAACAATTTTAAATGTTTTTTAATAATTTTAATATAGGCTACCCTATTGCATCCGCCAACATAAAGTGGCAAAAGGCATAAATTTTTGCTGATTACCGGCACGATATAATTCGCTTAGAGCTTGTTCAAAATAAAGGATATCGGCAGTATCACGTGTTTGATTGTACTTATATAAATTAGCAAATGCAGCAACCCTTTCATAAATAATTCCACTGGTTACAGAAGACTGATTTACATTGGTAAGCATGGCATCCATATCTGAGGTTTGGGATAAAATAGGGTTGAACATGGTAAGTATAAACATTACCATAGATACCGGTAGCAGTTTTTTCATAACTTGCGTAAGTTTTAATTTAAAATAATCGGGTTGATTGTTTTTAATTATTATCGAAGGCGGCGGATGGCAGTCTGCCTCCTGTTTTTATTGATTAACGAAATTTTTTATCTGCTACGGTTTTCCAATTAATATCAAATCTTCCATTGTCAATAGATATTTCCATTGTACCATTTTTTTCTCTCAGTTTTCCGCTAAAAGTGACTGATATAATATGGTTTGTAGCATCAAACCGATTAACAGTTATTTTACCTGAACTATCATAGGACCCAAACCATGAATAATTGTTTGTTGTAGAATTATAGAATGAGCCATACACATGATTATAATAGTATGGAAATGCTTCTGTGCCGAAAGAAGATTGTTTCCATTCGTAATCGCCTGGTTGTAAAAGAGAAAAATTAGAGAAATGAAATCGTAAAAAAAATCCTGATGACGCACCATCTCTTGCATTATAAATGCTTATATCAACTATATCATAAGGGCTGAATAAAACCTCTACTCCTTTATTCGGATAAGGATTGAAAAAAGTTGCTACCCCATCTCTTGGTAACATGGCTACACCATTTACTAAACACCCAAAAGTATTAGCCCCGGTATCGGTTATTGGTGGTAATAAGCTGAACGGGTTTACACTTTTTTTGCAGCTAATTATTGCAAAACAGGTAATTGCAATGAAAAGAATTTGTATAGTTTTCATAAGAAAATATTTAAAGTATGGGTTAAAAATAAAATTTATTTTTGGTAATACATAACAATTTTAAATGTTTTTTAATCATTCAATCTAAGTCGGAAAATTGTGCACTTTATTTATCTAAAATGGCCAAATTACTGTCATGTAATGCTGTGCCGGTATAGTTGTATAAGTTTAAACAATCAATACCATCATCACACAACATGCCAGTAGTAAAAGGGGGATTTATATCGGTAAATACATAATTTATTTTTACCTGCTGCTATGTCGTGATTAAAGTTTGTGTATACGAACTGTAATTAAAAACTAAAGAAAATTTAGCGGAAATGATATTCTTGTACATTTTAGTGCTTCAATTTCTTGCATTGTTAAACCATCTGTTTTTTCTTTGGTTTTTATTAAGATACCTATACTGTTTACTTCAATAGTGTGGGCTTCAATAATCCAATCCCACATTCTCCTGCCATCTCTGTAATTTAGCTGCTGATATTTTTATGCATCAGCCGCAGCGTTATATTGCCCATTTTGATTTAGACTCATTTTTTGTGAGTGTGGAGGTCATTAAAAATCCGGCACTGCAACATCGGCCTGTTTTGGTAGGGGGTAGCAGCGAAAGGGGTGTGGTAGCTGCCTGCAGTTATGCGGCACGTAAATTTGGTATACACAGTGCCATGCCCATGAAGCGTGCTTTGCAGCTATGCCCGCACGCTATTGTATTGCCCGGTTCTTATAAAGATTATACCCGTTTTTCTAACAGGGTTACTGATATCATTGCCCATGCTGCACCTGCTTTTCAAAAAGCCAGTATCGATGAATTTTATATTGATTTAACCGGCATGGATGTTTTTTTTAATCCTTTACAATGGACCATTGATTTGCGGCAACAAATTATGGCTGCCACAGGCTTGCCAATTTCTTTCGGGCTGGCTTCCACCAAATTGATTGCCAAAATTGCTACCGATGAGGCTAAACCTAACGGGTACCTGTTTGTGCAGCCCGGTAAGGAAATAGATTTTTTAGCGCCATTGCCCATTCAAAAAATTCCGGGTGTGGGTAAACATACTTTGCCTGTTTTGCAACAAATGGGTATTCATACTATTCAGGATATATTGCAATTTACGCCACAACATTTAGAACAAAAGCTGGGTAAATGGGGGCAAACCTTACACAGCATTGCTACCGGCAGTTATGATATGCCTTTGGAAAACAGTCATGAAACCAAATCTATTTCTACTGAACAAACCTTTGCTGCCAATACCACCGAAAGGGTTTTTTTAGAACAAAAACTGGTACAAATGACCGAAAAAGTGGCTTATGAATTAAGACAAGAGGGGCTTTTTACCGCTTGTATAGCCATAAAAATACGCTATGCCGATTTTACTACCACCTCTAAACAAGCCACTATACCCCTTACGTTTTGTGATGATGAATTAATACCCGTGGCCCAACAATTGCTGCAGCAGTTGTTGAAACCTCATCAACCTGTTCGCCTGCTGGGCGTGCGATTAAGTGCTTTAAGTAAACACGGACAAGTGCCTGATTTGTTCAATCAAATCAATACTAAGGCCAACTTGTACAAAGCAATTGATGCCGTAAAAAACAAATATGGTACCTTTGCACTGCAAAAAGGAAGAAGTGTATAAAGTTAAATTTTCATGAAGAATAGCATTATTAATCTACTGAATTAGTAGAGTAATTATCTTTGCTACTTCTTTCCTGTTCAATGATTTTTTAACCGTTAAAAATATAGTTTTATGAGCTTACGTTTAGGCGACACAGTACCCAATTTCAAGGCAAAAACTTCTATTGGCGACATTGATTTTTATGAATATCTGGGCGATAGCTGGGGTATTTTATTTTCACATCCTGCCGATTATACACCCGTTTGTACTACCGAATTAGGGAAAACGGCGTTATTGAAAGCTGAATTTGATAAGCGCAATACCAAAGTATTGGCTTTAAGTGTAGATGATGTAGAAAGCCACAAAAAATGGATAAGCGATATTGACGAAACCCAACATACCCATGTAGATTTTCCGATTATTGCAGATGAAGATAAAAAAGTGGCTACTTTATTTGATATGATTCATCCCAATGCTTCTGAAACTCATACCGTTCGTTCGTTATTTATTATTGGGCCTGATAAAAAATTAAAGTTATTCATTACTTATCCGGCTTCTACCGGCCGCAACTTTAATGAAGTTTTGCGTGTGTTGGATTCATTGCAATTAAGTGCCAAATACCCGGTAGCAACACCTGCTAACTGGAATCCCGGTGAAGATGTTATTATTGGACTTGGCGTAAGTACGGAAGAGGCTCCGGCTAAATTTCCTAAAGGGATAAAAGTGGTAAAACCTTATTTACGTTATACCCCACAGCCTGATAAAGATTAATCTCTTTTTACATTACACTTTTAATATGGCCTCGTTTCTTCGGGGCTTTTTTGTGGGGGTACTATTTTAATTCCTTATCTTAACCCCTTTAACCAAACAAATTGATATGAAAAAACTGTTACTTCTGGCCCTGTTGTTTTATCAAACAACGTTTGCTCAAAAAACTATTATTTATTGCGGCCATTTAATTGATGTAAATAAATTATCGGTACAGCAAGACATGTCCGTTATTATACAGGCCGATACCGTTGCCGATATTCAAAAAGGTTTTGTGAATGCAAGCCCTAACGATAAAGTAATTGATTTAAAAAAGTATACTGTTATGCCGGGTTTAATTGATGCGCATGTGCACCTGGAAAGCCAAACCAGTCCCGATGCCATGATGAAACGGTTAACCCAAAATCCTGCTGATATTGCCTTTCAGGCAGCCGTTTATGCTAAAACAACCTTAATGGCCGGCTTTACCACTGTGCGTGATGTAGGAGGCAGCGGGGTAAATATTGCACTCCGTAATGCAGTGAATAAAGGGTTGGTGATGGGGCCCAGGATTTTTACCGCAGGTTCCATTATATCCACCACCGGCGGACATGGAGATCCTACGAATGGGTTGAGAGAAGATATTATGATGGTTCCGCAATTGAATGAAAATGTAGTAAATGGCGATAATGAATGTAGAAAGGCAGTTCGGCAGCATTATAAAGATGGTGCCGATTTAATTAAAATTACTGCTACCGGTGGTGTATTAAGTTTAGAGAAAGATGGTGCCGGAGCACAATTTACCGAAGATGAAATTAAAACCATTGTAGCTACTGCCAAAGATTATGGTATGCGAGTAGCTGCACATGCACATGGCCCGGAGGGCATGAAGCGCGCTGTATTAGCCGGCGTAACTTCTATTGAGCATGGCACATATATGACCCCCGAAATTATGGAACTGATGAAGGAAAGAGGTACCTATTTAGTGCCTACCATTATTGCGGGTAAATCGGTAGCCGATTCTGCAACAAAAATGCCGGGTTATTTTCCACCGATTATTCGGGCAAAAGCCATTCAAATAGGTTCTGTTATTCAGGCCACTTTTGCAAAAGCATACAAAGCCGGCGTAAAAATTGCTTTTGGTACTGATGCAGGTGTGTACAACCACGGAAAAAACTGGATGGAATTTGGCTATATGCACCAGGCAGGAATGCCTGTTTTAGAATGCATTAAAGCCGCTACCGTTAGTGCCGCCGATTTAATTGGCGATACGAAAATTGGTAGCCTTGAAAAAGGAAAAATGGCCGATGTTGTGGCAGTGGATGGCGATCCGGTGCAGGATGTAAATGTAATGGGTAAAGTAGTGTTTGTGATGAAGGCCGGGAAAGTGTACAAATCAGAATAATCTGCTAACATTTTTTTGAAACGGAATGCTGCAATACATCAACGGCATTCCGTTTTTTTAAATACCTAAAACTGATTTTAAACGCGTATAGCCACTTTTGCTAACCGGTAATTGCAGCCCTGTACTTAATACGGCGATGTAATTTTCTTTTTCCAATAATTCAATTTTAGTAATGAGTTGCAGGTTGATGATATAAGAGCGATGTATTCTTGCAAATTGTTGCTGTGAGAGTGTTTGCTCAAAATACTGCATAGTTTTTTTCTTTAAATAATGTCCTTCTTTGGTAAATATTTTTACATAATCATCGGCCGCTTCTAAATATTGTACCTGTGCTACGGGTATAATTTTAATTTTTGTACCATCTTTTACTACAATACGGTTGGTTTCTTGTGGCGTTGCAGCTATGGTATCTAATAATGCTGCTGTGGTAGTAGTTGACTGATTATTGAGTACTTTTTGAATGGCTCTGTCAAAGCGTTCGCGGCTGAAAGGTTTCAGCAAGTAATCTATAGCATTTTGTTCAAATGCTTTGATGGCATATTCTTCAAACGCAGTGGTAAAGATAATGACTGCTGTGGTTTCTACTAATTCTAGTAACTCAAAGCCATTAATTTTCGGCATTTGAATATCTAAGAACAATAAGTGGGGCTGATGTTGTGGTATTAACTTTGCTGCCTCAAATCCGTCACTGCACTCTGCCTGCAAATGAATGTTGGGGTATTGTTGCAGGTATTCTTTAATAATACTGCGTGCCAGTGGTTCATCATCTATAATCATACAATTCATCATATTAAGCAATTATATTGGGTTTATGTTGTGGAATAAGGAGTGTGGTAATAAATTCAGTATCTGTTTTTTCAATGGTTATTAAATCATTTCTTCCGAATAATAACCAAAGCCGGCGTTTTACGGCTGTTAATCCAAATCCGGTTCCCGGTAAGGTTACAGCAGTTGATGCATCATAAGGGTTTTGAATGGTGATTATTAGTGCACCATCTCGGTTGGTGGCTTTAATACCAATGGTTACTTCCCCTATGGTATCGTACAAGCCAAATTTGATGGCATTTTCAACTAAAGGTTGTAATAACATAGAGGGTAGTATTAACGGTAATGCATTGCTGTCGGTATTTATTTCGGTAAACATTCTATGTCCAAAACGTACTTGTTCTATCGATAAATATAAACCAATATAGGAAAGTTCTTCTTCTAATGTATTCCAGTTATCTTCTTTACGCAGTGTGCCTCTCAAAAATTCAGAAAGTTGTTGTATCATTTGCCTGGCTTTTTCAGGTTGTACTGTAGTTAATGCGCTGATGGAATTTAGGCTGTTGAATAAAAAATGCGGTTGTAGTTGTTGCCGTAATTTAGATAGTTCAGCTTCTTTAGCCAATTCGCTAATACTATGTTGTTGTGCTTGTGTTTTCATCCAATCTATTTGTGTATACCAATTTAAACTTACCAGGGTAATACAGCCTATCATTAAAAATCCAAAAGCAAAACGCAGCAATAGTGTTGTTTTTAATAATTGGATGTATGGAACATTATTAGCAAAAATGAAACCCAAGCCCCATCTTAACACCATAACCCACACCAGGCTTAATACTAAACTAACTGCAATACTGTACCAGTATTTTTCTTTTTTGGGTAAATAATAACGCATGTTATTGATTACTAGCAGGCAACAGGCAAACAATAAAATAATAGTAACATAACTATCGGTAACAGCTATCAATTCTGTAATGCCGGCATGTTTTAATATGTATTGTTGCAAAAATATCCAGGCTAACCACCAAATAATGAGTGCTGCTAAATTTCTCTTGCCCTGTAAAAATGATTTGGTCACCTGATTACTAAATGGTTTGTGTTTGTAATGAATTGGCTGCTGTTACCTGTGCTGCTTTTTCGTAAGTAATATATAAATAGTTGTCGGCATCATCAACTTCTTTAATGCGGGAGGCAATTTCAATACCATCTGCTGGAGATGGTATACTATACAAGGCTGTTATAGCAATAAATTTCCATTGTACAGGCTGTTGGTGAATGTTCATGAAACAATCTTCTTCTGCTTTGCCAATGGTTTCTGCTTTTTGAAAAGCTGCTTGTTGATTGTGGGCATAAAACAATCTGATTTGTTCATCAAATTGGGGTGTATGGTTTCCATCGCCACAAATAATTCTGAAAACCATTTTTGTAACATAGCAGTTCATGGTTTGTTGTTTGAAATGAGGTTAAGTAAAATAATTCGCTTTTGATAGAACTATTTTGTTGCTGTTTTGGTAGGGTATGTTATTCTATTCAATGTTTCCTGATTCGTGTTTCGTTCACTTTTATGGATTAGCCTGCTTCATTACTATAGCTGCTATGGTTTGTTTTACTGCTTCGCGATTGGTAGTGGGTGTAAAGTTGAAATGCCTGTTAAATTTTGTGCTATCAAAATAATAATCTCTGTCATATTGATAACACATTTCACCCAATTCTTTCAATATAGGCATAAAAATGCCCAGTGTTCGAATGCCCCATTTGGGTAATAGCTGGTATTGATTCTTTGCATGCATTTCTTCTGCAAATAATTCAATCCATTCTTCTCCGGTAATTTTTTGAGGATCGGTGGGCAGGTTCCAAATTTGATTGTAGGCAGAATGGGTATTGCCGAGTAAAGCTGTTCCTTTTCCTAAATCCGGTGTATAACCCATGCTGTGTATAGTTTTTGTATTGCAAATCCATTGTGCTTTTTTGCCATTTTTAAATTTTTTATATACCATTGTCATGAGTATACTTTTATTGATTACACTGCCAAAAAAATCAGGAGCACGTGCAATAATGGCATGTAAGTTTTTATTTTCTATGCTGTTCAGTATAAGTCGGTCTACTTCAGCCCTCACTTCGCCTTTTTTACTGGTAGGGCTAATGGGTGATGATTCCGTGATGTGGTTTACATTGTCTCCGCCAATAGCATATACGTTATCAAAAAAAACTAACTTACAGTGGTGTTGTATACAGGCATCTATTACGTTTTTAGTCAGAGTAGGCCATATTTGTTGCCAAACTTTTGTATTGTATTCAAGGCCAATTAACAAATAAACAATTGCACTGCCTTCTACGGCTTTAAATACTTCTTCCCGGTTAAAAAGATTAGCTGCTAACAATTCATCTGTTTCATTTACTTTTTTGGGGTTTCGTGCAACTAAACGAATGTTCGATGTATAATTTGGCAATTCTTTTGCCAGTTCTATACCAATAGCGCCACCGGCACCTAAAATTGTTTGTTTCATTTTTCTGATTTGTTGTATGCATTTATTGATGGATGTTATTTGTAAAAGTTACCCAAATGCACCACTGCTAGTAACTCCTGATTTCTACACCTGCAAATACAGCAGAGCCTTTTAAAATGAGTACTTTATTAGGAGTATCTATGTTAATGGTGTTTTGATTGCGTTTGTCATCTACCCCATGAAATACGCCATCCATTTCATTTTTAATGGTCCAGCTTTTTGGCACTACCAGTTTCACACCACCAAAAACTGCTTCTATTTGCAGGCAGGCAGGTTGTTGCATGTCGGCTTGTGTAGCATCTATTTCCACACCACCAAATACACAGTTGATTTTACCACCTGCAAAGTTTTTTGAAATAACACTGCGTTGTACACCGCTAAAAATGGAATTAATTTCTAAGAAGTCTTCCTCACTGGTTATGGGTGTTGGGGTATTGGCGATTGTGCTTTTGTAATTTTGCTCATACCAAAATCTTTTACCACATCCGCGATTAGTTTTTTTAGGTTTTAAAATAAAAACAATACCTAATCCAATTAAAAAGCCAGGCCACAAAAATTGATGAAATGCAGCATTAGCTAGTTGCTGATCAATTAAAAAGAAGCTACCAATTCCAATTAATATAATCCAGGAAAAATTTTGGAATCGGTGTTTAATACCCGATAAGATACCAATAGCAATCAATAACATTTGCCAGGAAAAGATCCAGCCAGGGATAGGATAACCCATTTTGTAAGCTAATAATAATAACCCACCAATAATTAAAAAAATACCGGTGAAAACTCGGTTGTTGGTGCGTTCGTATGAAGGATTCATGTTCTTATAATTTTAATGAGGCAAAACTAAAGCTGCTATTTCCATCTGAGAATAGCAGTTAGGCAGATGACGGCAACCGGGCGGTAAATGCCCGAAAATAGCAGGTGAACGAAGAATGGAAGGGAATGAATCAGCCAAAAGCAATTATTTTTGTTTATGCCATTACCTAAATTCCCAATAGTACTTTTGTTTCTTTTGTCGGTGCTATTTTCCTGTCAGCATCAGCAGAACAGGAATGCCGGCAAAACCATAACGGGCATTTTACAGCCATTGAATCATGGTCATTTCAATCCCAATCCATCTGTTATTCGTTATTCCCGCCATGCCCGATGCCGGATGGAATGCAGGCATATTACAGAAAATGAAATAGCTGAAATAATACATAATGGTAAAATTGATTACCGTAAAAGTCAGTTGCAGGCAGATGATTGCCATAAACGGTATGCTTTAGAAGGGAATACAGACGAAAACCAATATTTGCGGGTAATAGTGGCCGAATGTGGTGATGTGTTAACTGTTATTACCTGTATTGATTTAAAGCAGGATTGGCCCTGCAGTTGCCACTAACGGTATTGCATTGAAGTTGTATATAAAAATATGTGTAGCTTATCTTTATCTGCCACTTATAATTACAATTTTAGTAGCTAATTTTTCCTGCCCGGTTACCCGGTCCCGAATCAATATTAGGTACATTCCACTGGCTACTTTTTCGCCTTTATAGTTTAAGCCATTCCATACTGCTTGTCCGCCCAGTGCCTGCGTCTGAAACACCAATCTGCCCGATAAATCAGCAATTTTTACCAAAGCATTTTCGGCAATCCCTCTTATGGCAATGGTTCCGGAATAGTCCGGAGGAACAGGATTGGGAAACACCAATACACTATTGTTGGTGGCTGTTCCTTCAGTTGCTGTGCTACGGTAGCTGATAATACCTGTAAATGTGCTGATGAATACCTCACCGGTAATGGGATCAATAGCTAATTTTTGAACATTATTATCGGGCAAAGGCGAGTTGGCTGCTGTAAAATGCTGTATTATTTTATTGCCTTCGGCTGAAACCAGCCACAAACCATTGTTGGTGCCTACCCATTTTCTGTTGGCGCCATCTACGGCCATACATTTTACCTGCTGACCCTGAAATAAATAACCGGCAAACTGGTCTTGTTGAATAACCGGCCACACCGCATCGCAGGGTTGTTGAAAATAATTAGTGGCACATTGTATTACACCTATACCATTGTCGGTGCCAATCCAGATAAACCCATTTTTATCTTTTGCTATACAAAACACATTATTGCTGGGTAAATTGCCTTTGCCAACACCAGTTTGCAACAACAGCCATTGATCATCATTGGTGGCATCAATGCTGTTGCCATAATTGTAACAAAGCAGGCCATTGTTTTTGGGGCTTACCATCCATAACTGACCGGCATCATCTATTACAATTTGGCTCAATGCATTTTCTGTTAATGGAAAAGGAACCGAGAAGCCTTTAAAACTGCCATCTGCCTTTAAAACCTGTAAATTTTGTGCAGCACCATAGTTGGCAATCCATAAATTATGTTGTGCATCAAAGGCCAAACCACTAATGCGGTAACTGCCGGGGTCTCCGATAGCAGGTTGAAGTGTAGAATTATTTTGCTTAAATATTTGAAAGTTACCTTCAATCATGTGCACCAACCCGCCACCGTAACTGCCTGCCCAAATACTTCCATCCCTATTATCGGCGGCTAAGGTAATAAAATCGAGTGTAGTATCTAATGCCGTATTGGTGTATGCACCTACATTACTCCAAATGCCCTCTTTTAATATATAAATGCCATTTCGGTTGTATTGGTAATTCCAGGCATTGTTTACACTGCCAGCAGCTATATACAATGTATGTTGGGTAAAAACCATATCGCCACTGGCTGTACCTAACGGGCCATTGGGTATATAACGCTGATAACTGTTATTGCTAAAAGCAGATAATCCACCATAATAATCGGCAACCCAGGTAGTATTATTAACTATAATGGCATCCTTCGGAAAGGATACTACGTTAGGTACTGCAATGGTTGATTGAATTGTTGCATTGGCTGCTAAGGTTATAACACGGCTGTTTCCGGAAATTGTTCGTTCACAAAGTAACAGGTTGTTGCCCGATGCTTCTATTTTGGTGATAGGCCAGTTGTTATCGGCATACCACAATAACCAGCTGTTATTCTTCCATACATAAATGGTATTTTGTAATTGCGCATAGAGTAAACCATTGGCAGCAACAATATTGTTAACGGTACCGGCTGGCAGGCCATTGGTGCCACTCAGGTTAGTCCAGTTGCTGTAATTGGCCAGGTTGGTACCGGTAACTGGTGCCGTTTTTAACCCTTCATCGGTTGCAGCATACAACTGGTTGTTGAATTGAATACAGGCATTGATGTTAATCTGATTTCCATTGCTGCCAATAATCCAGGTATCTTTTATATCATAGCTTTGCAGGTTAACCACAATAATACCCAGACCGGTTGATAAATAGGCAAAACCGGCATTACAGTATATGGAACGAATGGTTTTATTGCCGCTAATAGTGTTTCTTTCAATATCGCTGATGTTGGTAACGATACTGCCTTTTAGTACATCTATATTACTGCTGTTGTAGGCAATTACCAATTGTTTTGTCAGGTCATCCCATCCAATGGTACTTACACCCATATCGTTGAGGCCGGTAACTTTACTATATCTTTCAATGTCCTGATTGGCATCAATACTAAATACATTATTAACGGTAGCACAATACAACTTATCGCCCTGAACTACCGTGTTGGTGCTTTGGTAATTTAAATGCTCACGCCAATAGCCAATAGGTTGCAGATTGCTTTGTGCAATACTTTGAGTGCAGCAGAAATAAAACAGCCAACACCATTGTAAACGTTTTATGAAAAATGCGTATTGATATAACATGCTTTAAAAGTAAATGGATATCAGTTGTTTTCTTTTTGTATATAGTATTGAATTGTAAAGAAATTAACAGCCCACAAAATTCCTGAAAATAAAAGTGCTGTACCCAAAGTATACACCGAAATTATATGGCTAACGAACATATATTGCTGTTCCAGCCAAGCAGCAAGGGCATATTGCAATATGCCAACAATTAATACAGCAGCAGTAATAATAAAAATATTGGGTGGAAAAAAACGCTGCATTAAAAACTGTTGTAACTGTTTTGGCGCAGCACCCAATATAATGAGCAGTTGAATTTCATCTTTGCAGGATGCAATGGTTAATTGTATGAATAAGGAAAATATAAGCAGTGCAAACAACAATAAAATGGTGCCGGTAATCCAACTAATGCGTACCACCATATTTACAATTTGCCGGTATTTACTAAACCGGGTTTTGTCGGCATCGGTAGTTAGTTGGTGTGCTTTTAAATATTGTACCAATGCCGGATTTCCGGGGTCTTTGGTACGAATTACCACTCGGGATGGTTGCAATGTATTGTCGGTTGCATATTGCGTATTGGCCCATTGCATAAATGATTCCGGAATCAGTAAAGAAGTAATTCTATCGCTAAAGCCAACTACTTTCCCTTTTAATGAAACCATGCCGGCAGGCGTTTGAATATTCACTTTAAATACAATCATTTTTACAATTTCCTGTGTTAGCTGCGGTAGATTTTGCGACAGCGAAAATTGAAAATTATAAAAGTCAAGAAATAAGTTGGGCGCAATCATAGGTATAATATCTTCTCCAGGTGCCCAATGCCATTGGGTACTGTCTACATCAATAAATGCAGCAGGTACACTTTCAAACGAAATATCAGTATAAAATGGAAACTGACTGCTATAGCTTTGTATAGAAGCTTTGAAGCGGCTGGGGGTTAAAATACCTACTGCATCTACAAAGGGTTGTTTTTTTAAATCTTCAATAGCGGTATTGGATAAAGTGGTATTTCCATAATTGGCATTGGTAAGCTGTTTATTTACTACCAAAAAGTTGGCTACACTATCCTGGTTGCTTTTGCTATGCAATAAATCGTTGTAATTGGCCTGTAATTGTACGGCACTCAGAATGAGTAACAGCGCAGCCGAGAGCCCGATAATAGCCAGCAACAAACGTAACCTGCCCGAAGCGGTTGTAATAATTTGCTTTAATATGTTATTCCACTCTTTCACTACAGCTGTAAAGTTTGGTGGTAAGTAAAATGGGTATCCTCATCTAAATCAGTTAAAATAAAACCTGCCTTCCTTTTATTGCATTCTTCCGCAATAAGTGCTGTTGCTTTTGCTGTATTGTCGTGGTCTAAATGGCTAAAAGGTTCATCCATCAATAACCAGTTAAATGGTTGCATTAAAGCCCGAATAATGGCAATGCGTTGCTGTTCGCCATAACTGCAAATGCCTGTCCGTTGGTTTAAAATTTTAGCGATGCCTAATTGTTCTGCCATATCATCTATAACTGAAGAGGGGTAGTAAGGCTGTTGCATAACACGTTTCAGTTCAATGTTTTCACGGGCTGTAATGTTTTGAAATAGGCGCAGGTCCTGAAATATAATACTGATGTTTTGCTGGCGCAGAATGGCTAATTGCGCTGCATGGTATTGTTTTTGTTCCTGATTGTTCCAGTAAATACTTCCTTCATAATCGTTACGCAGGTGGTACAATAAATGAATAAAAGTGGTTTTGCCTGAACCACTGGGTGCTTTTATTTTAATAAAATGACCGGATGTAAATTCCACATCTTGTAACCAAATATCGCTGTTACGCGTTTGCAGATTTGGTTTTAATGGAACAGGAACCAGGTTTTCAATATGTAAGTGCATCATGTTGTTGCTTCAAATTATAAGCTGCCTAATCTGGAAGAGAAAGGCACATTGAAAATGGACTCATTGGCATCGTCCGGGTTTTTCAATTTAGCATTCCTGTTTTTTTGCATTTGCTCTGCAATGTAGGGGAACAACTGTAAAATGCTTACCAAGCTGTTTTGTTGTGCATTCTGCATTCTAATTAAATAAGTGCCTTTTGATGCTGTTCCATCAAATCCTTCGCCTTTTATTATCATATCTTTGAATGTATGTTGAATGGCTACATTAGTTTGGGTGCTGTCATCATTCAATGCACGTATCACTTTGTCAATATCGCCGTAAAAGAAGGTTTGGCCGCCTTTCATTTGTTTTAAAATATCATCATTAAAAGCAATGGGAGCGTTGCCGGCTTTATAAGTTTTCAGTAAGGCAGTATCGTTAGTAATTATCATATTTTTATCATCACAGGTTAGTGTAATGTTCATGGCTTCCATTAATTTCCCGGCTGTATAGGTATTGTTTTGTTTTACTACCCAACCCGATTCGGCAGTTTTATCCATTATTTTGTGAAAACTGGCGGTATTACCAATACACAGATTCATGAATAATTTACCCCAGTTATTTTTAGATGGATTGTTTTTTTTCAAATTCAGGTCAGATAATACCACTGCAACATCGCCAGTAAACGCTTCATATATTGCCGAAGCCGGAATGCCTGCTTTATCTAAAAAGCCATCTACCAACGGAGCCACATCTAACTGCTGCAATATGCCATCTATTATTTTCGGGTTAAATGAAAACAGCATGGCCATATCAATATTTTTAGAAGGGTAGTGTTCAATAAGGCCGGTTTTTATTTTTCCGCTCTTATATGTTTCCAAAATGGCCTTCATGAGTCTGTTGGGATAGAAGTTGGTATTGGCCGCAATTTGCCCGGCATCAAAATTAAAGGTAGCAGTAGTAATATTATTGTTCAGCAAATCGGCCAATTTAGGAAGTTGCAACATGCCGGTATTAAATGTATTTAATGCATTGGTGGTGGTGTTATAAAAATAGCCGTCTGCCGCTGTTTTAAACAACGATTGTACCAATGGTATGGCACCCAATGATGCACTGCTGCTTAGGTTGTAAAAACGGTTTACTTCTTTGTGCAGTTCATCTACCTTACTAATGGCATCAGGCTGATTTACATGCATGATACTATCGGGAAATAAGCCTAAAGGTTGTTCTGTGTATTGTTGTACGGTTAATATTACATCCTGTTTATTCCAGGAAATAATACCATCCCCATCCATTTGTATATAGGCATAATTTTTTTCCTGATGAATATCTCTTCCTTTCAGGTAATCTATTTTGGAGAGATAAGCAGAAAGTTTGGCACTGTCGGTAATACCTATAATAACATTGGTAAAATTACTGAATGATTTGTTGGGGTACACTTTAGTGGTTCTAAATATGGTAACCGAATTTTTCCAGTCAATGCCTGCTTTTAACAAGTCATTATATTGTTGCATTAAATTGGCATGGGTAGTATCTATGTGTATCAATTTGCGTACAATTGAATCGGCAGAAATACCCGCTTTAGATAATTTAGTTTGCACCAGTCCGGTGTTGATTGATACCATTACCGAGGCATTATTGGGAATCAGGTTCAGCTCTTTGGGTGTTTTAGAAGCGCAGGCAGCCAGCAAACTAATAGCCAGCAGCAGTAAACAATATGAAAAAATATTACGTTGCATGTAGCATATTTTATAATGATGTAAAAAGAAAGCTGCGAATTTTATTCGCAATTTCTTTGAAAATCACATAAATATATAAAATTCCTTTCACTTCTCCACTGCATGATACAATACCTCCTGAATATTGGGGCGGATGTGTAAACTGAACAATAAATTATTGTTGCGGGTAGGGTTTACATGGTTGCTTAAAAATATATACACCAAATTTTCTTTTGGGTCAACCCATACACAGGTGCCGGTAAAGCCGGTATGCCCAAAAGTAAGGGGCGATGCATCTTTACAAGGGTAGGGGTCATTGGCGGTGGCATTGTTTTTTTCCGGTTTATCAAAACCTAATCCCCGCCTGCTTTCAGCGCTGTTATAGGCAGTAAATTCATCAATCACCTGCTCCGACAAATAGCGCTTACCATTCATCACGCCTTTGTTCAATAACATTTGGTATAGTTGGGCTAAATCGTACGCATCACTAAACAAACCGGCATGGCCGGCAACGCCCCCCAGCATGGCGGCGCCTTCATCATGCACATCGCCCCACATTAGCTGGTTTCGGAAATGCGTTTCTACCTCTGTGGGTG
>NZ_LUHG01000055.1 GCF_001623405.1 Hydrotalea flava | reverse complement strand
GTGTAGTGGTTACTCCCCTCCAAAATCCTGTTATTCAGCCCAACGATCAATTGAATATTACGGTGTACAGTGCTACCTTAAACCAGGAGCAGACAGCCCTGTTTAATTTGGCCAATACGGCCGGCAGCAATGGTACCATGGCTGGTGAAGGGGCCGTGAATGGCAGCACTTCGGCCGCGGGCTATTTTGTTGACTTAAATGGCAATATTCAAATGCCCATTATTGGGGTGGTAAAAGCTGCCGGCCTCACCATTCCCGCACTTCACGATTCCCTGGTGGCCAAACTATCCCCTTATGTATTACGTCCGGTGGTATTGGTGAAATTCAACCAGTTTAAGGTAAGTGTGATGGGGGAAGTGGTTACACCCGGTATTAAAACCTTTCCTTCGGGTATTGCCACCATACTGGATGCCATCAATACATCAGGAGGGTTAAAAGACGAGGGGCGGCGGGATAGCATACTGCTTATACGGCAGGATAGTGGCCGTATACGGCACTTTAGCTACGACCTTCGTTCCCTGCAAAATACTTTTTCCTCACCCGAGTTCCAGTTGCGGCAAAATGATATTGTGTATGTAAAAGCAAATAACCAAAAACTACGGTTATTGAAACAAAACCCAAATACGCTGCGAACTATTACAGTAATCAGTACCGTGGCTTCTTTAATTTTAATTACCCTTACCCTTTACCGTACCTTTTAAACCGCCCGTTTATGGAGCAAACCCCACTTACTTACCAGCGGGCCCAAACCACGGCCTACCAGTTAAGGGAACTCTTGTTCAAGTACCTGGCCTACCTGCCCCTCTTTATCCTGAGTGTGGTACTCTGCGTGGGCATTGGCTATGTGTATGTAAAATATACCGTACCCATTTACAATGCCAGTACCCTCTTACTGATTAAACCCGGGGAAGACAATACCATATCACAAACTGCCGGAAACGACCCCGTGTCTATTGCCCTCACCGGTGGCCGTAAAGTGAATTTAGACAATGAAATTGAGCAATTGCGCTCTTATCCCGTGATTGAAAGGGTGGTAAGGGCCGGGCAGTTTAATCTCCGCTATTTTACCCTCGGTAAAATTAACCACTACGAAATTGATCGGGCAGGGGGCTTTCAGCTCATTCCCCTCGCTATTCCCGATAGTACACAGGCCTATACTTTTTTGGTGCCTCACTATACTACCCAGGGTGGTACCGTTACCTGGGGGGGAGAGGAAAATGACCAATACCACCGGCATTTTCAATGGAACGATACCTTTACCGTAAATGGGGTAAAAATGGTGCTACTGCCCAATAAAGGCCTCGCCAACAATACCGTTCCCTACACCATTGTTTGGGAACCGATAGCCCGGGCCATTGGTGAAATACAGGGCGGCCTTTCCATTGCCATTCCCAACCCTAAAACCACCACCCTGCAATTGAATATCCGGGTCGAAAACCGCTACCGCGGTCAGGCCATCCTGAATACACTGATTGAGCAGTATAAAATACTGGATATTGACGATAAAAACAGGGTGGCCCGTAATTCTATTGCATTTATTGATCAACGCTTAAATATTGTGCAAAAAGAACTTACCCAACTGGAATTGGATATCAAGAATTACAAAGAGCGCAACCATATCAGCGACCTTAGTGTGATGGGGCAGCAGTATGCCAATTCTACCAAACAATTCCAGGATGCCATTGATGGGCTGCAAACAAAACTGAACCTGGCCATCATGGCCAACGATTACCTGAACCGCCCGGAAAACAGCCATAAACTCATTCCCTCCAGCATGGGCATTGATGACCCTACCTTCATGGCCCTGGTGGCCAATTACAACGAAGTGCAGTTGAAAAAAGACAAAACGGCTCCCTATATTACCTCTGGTGGTATAATTACGGGCGATTTAGACAACCAATTGTCTCAAACCAAACAAAGCATGCTGATTAGTTTGGCCAATTACCAAAAAGCCCTTCGGGAGCAGTTGGTTACCCAACAACAGCACCTGGCAGCCAGCGATGCCCTGCTTTTTTCCGTTCCAGAAAAGGAACGGGAGTTGATGGATATTAACCGGCAAAAAAGTATTAAAGAGAGCCTTTACCTCTATTTGCTGCAAAAGCGGGAAGAAGCAGCTATTTCCAGTTCTTCCACTGTATCCAATTACCAGCAATTAACCCCTGCTGTATCCTCCCCCGTACCGGTTGAGCCCCGCACCAATAATATCCGCATGTTTTCTCTATTGTTGGGTATTGTGCTGCCCTTCGGTATTATTTTTATCATTGATTTACTGAACGATAAAGTTACTAACCGGGAAGATATTGTAGAAAGGGTAGTAGCACCAGTGGTGGGTGAAATCAGCCATGCCGGTTTGGCGGGCCGCCACATTATTGTAAACAGTTCCCGGAACGTAATTGCCGAGCAGTTTCGCATTTTGCGTACCAACCTTGAATTCCTGATAAAAGGCAAGCCCAAACCAATTACCTATTTGGTAACCTCATCAGTAAGTGGGGAAGGAAAGTCGTTTATTAGCTTAAACTTAGCGGCGGTGCTCTCGCTGTCTAATAAAAAAGTGGCTTTATTGGAATTTGACCTACGCAAACTCCGGAAAGATGTGTATGAGGGCGAAAGCTCCAATTCAAAGGGTATTACCAACTATTTAATTGGTCAGGTGCCCAATCCGCAACACATTATTACCACGGTAGAAGGCCTGCCCAACCTGCATATTTTCCGTTCGGGCCCCATACCGCCCAACCCTGCCGAATTGGTGATTGGCGAGCAGGTAGCCGGCTTCATGGCCTGGGTAAAAGCCAATTATGATTACATCATCATCGACTCGGCCCCCGTGGGCCTGGTAAGTGATTCCTATGCCTTTACAGCCTATGCCGATGCGGTATTGTATATTATACGGCAGCGGTTCACCTTTAAAAAACAAGTTAACTTTTTTGCCGATTTGGTGGCCGACAATAAATTACCCAATCCCTGCATCGTGGTGAATGATGTACAATTGGGCGGCCGGTATGGCTATTATGGCTATGGTTATGGTTATGGTGGCTATGGCTACATGTATCGTTATGGGCTTTACAGCAAACGCGGTTACGGATATGGTTACTACGGGAAAACCGAAGAGGAGGGCTATTTCGATCCACCGGATAAAAGCTAATGGGGAAGGGGTGTGGT
>NZ_LUHG01000040.1 GCF_001623405.1 Hydrotalea flava | reverse complement strand
GGCTTATGCACCCCATTTGGTAATTGGTTCGACGGCGTCGAACCAAATTGGGCTGGCAGGCTCCGGAGAGGGTTTTTCAATTAGTTCGGCACTGGCGAACCTAATTGAAAATAAGGCATTTTACGAGGCTTTTACAGGTATCAGCTTCTCCCATCATTTTACCATTATCACCAAAATAAAGGGCTGGGAAGCCCGGATTTTCTATATCCAGTCTGCAGCAGCCAATTTCTGGTCGCTGACAGTGCTGGAACACCATATTGAGAATAACCTGTATGGCAAAGAAGGTAAACTGCCCAACAATTTTGATGGTACTTTGGCTGAAACTTTAAAGCCCTCAGCACTAAAGGTATTTAAGGATGAATATCTGCTGGATTTTATTGCAGGTGATGAACTGGACGATGAACGGCACATTGAACAACAGGTAGTTTTAAATATCCGCAATTTTATTTTGCAAATGGGCAGGGGCTTTTGCTTTATTGGCAACCAATACCGGCTTGAAGTGGATGGGGATGAGTTTTTTATTGACCTCCTCTTTTTTAATCGTATCCTGCAATGCCTGGTAGCCTTTGAACTCAAAAAAGGAAAATTTAAACCAGCCGATGCTGGGCAGCTTAATTTTTACCTGAATGTACTGGATGAAAGGGTAAAGCTTGAGCAGGAAAACTCAAGTATTGGAATTGTACTTTGTAAAGAGAAAAATAACACAGTGGTTGAGTTTGCTATTAAAAGTTTTGATAAGGCCATGGGAGTGGCTACTTATAAAACCTCTAAACAAACACCATTAAAGATGAAAGGGATATTGCCTGATACGGATGAGTTAGGGAAGTTACTGGAATGAGATGAGTAAGTTAAACTGTTTCAATTTCATTTTGCTCAAACCAACCATAGTCAATAGCGTTTTGTTTAATTGCCGCAGGGCTATCTGTATATGCAACTATTGCCAAGCTGCTTTTAGCCCTGCTACAAGCTACATAGAAAAGCCTTTTGGTTCTATCAATACCTGTTTCTTTACCTTCACTTATGTTCTTTCTATCTCCGTCGGTAAGCCCTTTAGCTCCAAACAGTTTGTCGTAGCTAAATAAAAAGCCTTTTGCTTCTTCATCGTCAATAATCACCATCACTCTTTCGTACTCCAGGCCCTTCACACCTTGGTGTGTTCCGAATTTTGATTTTTCAGAAAGATACTCACTGTACATTTTTAGCTGCGAAAAGGGTACTTCCAATGCCTGCCGCCAGGCAGGCGTTATCTCATCACTATTTTGCTCCGGCGTTTCGTTATTACCGTTGATAGAAGCAGCACCTGCAACCACTGGCACCAATGATTCTGGTATTGAAAATAATCTGGTATTAAATATATTCTGTAATACATTCTTCAATAATGGATCTTTGCCGTTATCCCATAACTGCAAAAGGCTTTCCAGCATTTTCTTTGCTTTCTTCACATTCTCAAGCTGCTCCTCACTTCGTACCAATTGTTCTTTCGTTAGTATTTCTGCGTTAGCTTTTACAATTCGTGTTACCTCAAACTGGTCTCCGGTTATATGGGCTTCTATCAAAGGCAAAATAATTTTTGTAAATAATCTAAGAGAAGGAAGAGTACCGTCCAGCAACCCTGTACGAAGTCTGTCCTGCTCATATAAGGGTGCAAAAAAATCAAAAAAGCCCATGCGCCTTGCAGCCATGTGATGCTCCAATATAAGTGTTTTCACATCTTTATTTTCTTCACTGTGCCAAAGTGAATCATTTGTAATAGCCATCATTCGTTCGCATATCTTTACTTCTGCTTTCTGCTTATCAATATTTCGTGGCACAATGAATAATCTTACAAATCCATCTTCCTTATCAGTTCTTGGTTGCTGTTCCTGTCCGTCAATTCCTTTCCTTATGTTATTAATTAACCGTATTATTTTTTTACCTGAACGATGGTTCATTTTCTTGGCAGGTGTTATCCATTCCTGTGGAAGGTTTCGTCCCAGGTTCTCTTTTCCATCCATGTATATACGCTGCATAGTATCGCCAAACAATCCTAATGAAAATGATTCTTTCTTTTGCTGCTGAAGAAGAAAAAATGCATCAATAAGCTCCCGTTTTGTGTCTTGGCTTTCATCAATTAGGATAACAGGAAAACGGCTTATGACAATATCCTGCATTAATGGAAGGTTAGTAATGAAATGCGCAGCAATACTTATTACTTCTGTATGATTTAATGAATCCCGTGTAATATTATCTCCATTGGGATTGTAAGTAAATTTCACAATTGAATCAAGTGAATCAAATCGTTTAGATTTAGATTTAATTTTGGCTGCTCTTTCTACAGAAGTTTTATTGCCCAGGTCCCTGCTTTTACTTTGTTCAGCATTTAAAGTATTAATCTCTGCAGACAAACTCTTTCTAAGCCATTCTCTGATATCGAAAGTATAATGCTTAATGGCTTCCCATGCAAAACTGTGTATTGTACTCACAGAAAATATGGAATCAAATTCAAGCCGGCGGGTTATTTCATCACTTGCAGCATTAGTGTATGTAATAATGGCTATTTTTTTCCGATGAAGCCGAAAACGTTTTCCATAGTCATTTTTGAAACGCTGCAAAACATTTACAAGTGAACGGGTCTTTCCAGAACCTGCCCCGGCAAAAAGAAAAAAACTTTTAGGGCTGTCTGGATTAAGACAGGCATATATTTCCTCATCTACATTATCATCTACGGTATTTTGTTTTACTGATACACTCATTTCTTTGTTTTTTGAGTAACAGGTTTAACATCTTTTTTCTTTGGCTTTAATCTTTCTTCAAGCCAGTCCAATCCTTCCTTAATGTATGCAGGAGTAATAAGAATATTTGGTTCATTAAAATAAAATAGGTCTAAGGCAAACTCTGCCTTTTTTGCGCCTTTATCTGTAATAGCATCATACATTTCCTTCGCTGCTTTTTTCACATCTGTTTCTTTTGCCGCATTAATCATTTTTTTAAGCAGCCCTGTTCCACTTGTAAGTGCTTCAAAAATACTTTTATTAGTGAGTACCAGCGAATCCTCAAATGTATATGGGTACACTTCAATTTCTTTAGCCCCCTCCTTCAGTTTAATAGTAGTTTGATAAGCGACCCTCACCGGAAAACCTGCATCTTGTTTCTTTGCAAAATCTAACGCAAGCAATTTATCAAGTTCGTCTGCCACAGGAAGCCACTTCTTCAATGTGTCATTTCCAGTTTTATAACCTTTACCCTTATCAGGTTGAACTTTACTGTTGTTTGCTGCCGGGTTTACCGCATCCAGGTCAGTAATAATTAGGGTTATAATGCCAAGACTTTCTATAAGAGGCTTCAATGTATGTGCATGACTACCGCCAATTTCTAAAATAGAGATATATGCATTATTCAAGTCGGTATGATGCCTAATGAAGTAAGGAACCAGCATCCGCTCCGCAGGTCCTTCCACCAATATTACTGCATCTGCAAAAAACAAATCACAATGTGTTGTTCGCAAATAACGGACTGCGAATTTAGTAGTATCATCATTATTACCAAAAGTGTTTGATAAGTTTATCACTTTGGATGTGGCAATAGATTGTCCGGCAGCCTGCTCTCTTTTGAAATATCGCAGGCTTGTAAAATCTATTTCATGTGCTATATGATTGGAGTGGGTGCTGATTACAAGCTGCGTAATAAATTTATCATCTAACAGGTTGTTATTACTCCTTAATACCCGGTATGCTTCACGAATAAACACCTGCTGAACCTGTGCATGTAAATGTGCTTCAGGTTCTTCAATCAATACCAAATGCAATGGTTCAAATTCAGGTATGGCAGATGCTGTACTGCTTGGTCTGTAACTTTTCCCTACCTGCATCCACTCATCCCTGAAGCGAATAAGTTTAAAAATCATGGAAATAAGGTTTTGATATCCAAGTCCATTGTATTTTTCAGGCAGGCTTAATTCCGCCCCTTCATCACCAAGACTGTATCTTACTGATGAATCATGCTTCAGGCTTTCAGTGGTATTGATGTTGCTTGCCAAACTAATTGTTGGATTTCCAAAGCCAGGATAATTAAGCCCTTCAAGTTCTCCAATAGCTGATTTAAAACTTTCCTTGAGGTTTTCTTCAAATAATTTCTTGGCATCTTCCATTGCCCTCAACGCTTCTACATCTTTTTCAGTAGTATTTAACTCCGGGTTCAGATGCTTTTCATAATAATTGCGTAGCTGATTAGAAAGATTTTTCTGTGTGCCTGTAGTTTCGCCACCTTCGGTATTTACATCTGTAAAACCCCGTTGAGCATTAATAATATCAACTTTAATTAATCCCTTTAATGCATCTGTATCTAATGGTAAACTGTTGGCAGGTAATTTTTGAACGGTAGTTTTACAAGCAGGGTCAAGCAGATAAGTTTTGATTGTAAAAAATTCATGCAGCCGTTTTTCTAAAAAATCCCACATATCTTTTGGCCACAAACTGAACCCGGGTGTTCCTTTCTTTTTTGCAGCAGACATTTTACGGGCATTGCCACAAATGCTATAAAACTCTTTGTAAAGTGCCGACACATCAACTGGCTCAAACCGCAATCTTATGCCTAAAGAACCCCCGGTCCAGCTAAGGGTTGGGATGAGGTGGCTTACATAATGGATTTCTGTTGGCTTAACAGAAAGCCATACGTCTAATGTTGGCAAATGTTCCTCCCACTTGTCAATCTTCAAATCAATCTTGGCGACATCGCTTTCTTTAAGCCATTCTTCGCAAATAGCATTTAGATGTTTCCAGTTGGAAAGAGTAAAGTCCCTTGTAGTAAACTTCTTTGCTTTGAAAAAAATAATGAGGGCATCCATAGCAGTGGTTTTACCACTGTTGTTGGGGCCTACAAAAACTGTTTCTTTATCTGAAAAGTATATTCTGCAATTTTTTAATCTCCTGAAATTTTGGACATCCGTAAAATCAATTCTCATAGTTTAGTTTAAAAAATACTAAGCGTATTTACGTTTAAAATTAAATGTTAATAAAGGTAGTTATTTTATAGAACATTTAGTATTTACAAAACAGTCAAAATCCATGAAAGACAGCGTTTTAGGCACTGCTATTTTCAACGGCAAGTTTATTACTTTAAATTATCAAGATTATTTACTTCAGACATTTCCTTTTTCAACCTCCCCACTTCCTCCCCAATCAATCGCTTAATATCTATCTTTACCTGGTAGTAATTATCCAGCACTTGCTGCTGTGTAACATTAGAGACCGCAGGAATATCCCTGTAATTGCTCACTTCAGCATTTAGTTTATCATGGTCGTTGATGATTTCGGAGTGAAACATTTTGAGTTTGATTTTTTCTAATGGGTCATCAGCAACCATACCTACAAACTCACCGGAAGAAAGGGCTGCAATTTTACTGGCAGGTATAGCACTATCCAATTGCTTAGAATGGCTGATGGAAGTATCCATCCGGTTAATGGAAACACTCTGCCGGTCCTGCATTATTTTTCCGAAACGTTCACTTAGCAGTTTAGATGTTTCTCCCATCACCTGGCCACTGATGATATTGCCAGTAATGTTTACAATTACATCGGCTTGCTCCCGGCCATAATCTTTTTTAAGTTGACTAAAATCCTGCATGGCAAGAGTGGTCGCAACTTTATTGCTTCTTGCAGTGGCAATCAGGCTGTCAATATTGTTGAAATAGATAGTGGGAAATTCATCAAATACCAAACTGCATTTCTGCATTCCTTTTTTATTGACTTGCCTTACCAGCCGGGAAACATACAGCGATAACACAGCTCCATAAATCTGCTGCTTCTCCGGGTTGTTGCCTACGCAAACAATTTTTGGATGTTTTGGATTATTGATGTCTAATGTAAAATCATTACCGCTCAGCACCCAATACAACTGCGGAGCGGCAAGCCTTGCCATACCGATTTTAGCAGAAGCCACCTGTCCCTCTAATTGCTCCATTGCATCGTTTTGATAGGCTGTAATGAATGGGTTAACTAACACTTCAATTTCTGGTTGTGTGTTTAGCACCGGAAACAATTCATCATACTCTGCCTGCATCAGTTCTATTACATGCGGCAGGGTGCAATATTTTCCATCAGCATATTTTCGCAAAAACCAAATGACAGCCGTAACAAAATTGATTGGTGACTCTACAAAGAAATCTCCTTGCTTGTTTATCCACTCCCTGTTCAGCCCTAATAAAATTGTCCTGGCGCTTTCGGTTGCATCAGTTATATCATTCATACTATTTGGGTCCAGCGGATTGCAGCGGTGCGATACAGAAAGGTTATCAAAATTGATTACATAAAAAGATGGCTTTACCGAGTAGTTGTGTTTGTTTTGTTGCAGCCAGTTGTAAACAATCTTGCTCAGGTCATCGTATTTAAAATCATACACAAACATGGCAAAGCCTTTTTCAATATGCTGCTTGATAACATGCTGAATGACAAACCAGCTTTTACCGGCACCGGGACTTCCGATAACCAGCAAACCCCGAAAAGGATTGATGATATTTATCCAACTTTTTCTTACCCTGCCTTTAAGATTGTAACGGGCAGGCAGGTTGATGGAATATTCATTGGAGATAAGCCGTTCTTCCTGCGGAAATGTTTCGTTAAGTGAATTGAAAACATCATTGCCCAGATTGTACCGAATTAAACGGCTGAGTAAATTGCCACCAGCAAGTATCAATAAAAAGCCAATGCCGGTGGCGGTGATGTAAACAATCGCAACGGTCTGCACATCATATTGTAATTTGAAAAATAGCTGGCTTGAAAAATATAGCAGCATTCCAATCAGCAAATAAGCAGTGATGCTTTTCCAGTTTATCTTTTCATCTTTCTTGCCCTGTGCTCCAAATAATGAAATTATCAGCAGCCCCAATGCCATAAACTTTGATGTAAGCTGATTATGGAATAATCCTGTGTTGGAAATGTTTTTCATCAGCCTGTCAGTTATGGTAGATTTTAATTCCCATTGCTCAAATGCCACATAGCAGTAATAATAAAAATGCAGCAGCAAAATAAAGATGCTGGCAAACCTTGTCAGGTCAACTATTTTCCGCAGCCCCTGTTCATTCTCTCCTGTGTGTGACATAACTTCTTTTTACATTTTACAAATTTGGTTTCTTCTTTTTTCGTTTCTTTCTAAGCAGACTGTAAGGCGTATTGTCATATTGCTCTTTGGTAGAAAGCAACAAATCTAATGGGCTTTCAGTTTTGGTTGTAAATGGAATTGTTTTTTCCTGTTGCTTTTGCTGAACCATTTCTTTTTGAATGGAACCGCCGGAACCTCCGCCTTTTGTTTCATCTTGTGTTTGTGATTTTTCTTTACCAGTTACTAACCTGCTTTGCAATGCTGCAGCACTATAACCTTTTCCTAAATCACTACCATTGAAAACAACTTTGTTTTGGTTGTCAACGAAAGTAATTCCGTACAACCTGCCTTCAGCATTTTGGCGAAGCAGTGTATATATGCTTTTCTGTTTCAAATGCTCCAGCAATTCTTTCATTGTAGAGGGTGATTGGGAAAGGCAATCATCCAGTTTAGTTTTTACAAATGGTTTTAATGATTCTTTCGCAGTTTCGTTAGCTGTAAATTTCTTCTCCAGATTATTCAAAATAGGCTTGCAAGAAATAGAACTTGCTTTGATAGGTACACCAACCTTATTTCTATCAGCATCCAGAATACGATAAACTAATCCACGGTTCTTGTAAATCCTGCCTTCTTCTTTGCCTCTGTCTGCGATTACATTGAACTGTTTTAACGCCGCATTAAATTCCGGTAATGAAGCAAACTTGTATTGACTGAAAACTGCACCCACAACATTTGAAATACTTTTCTTGGTTTCCAACTTTCCGTAAATCGCTTTCTCAACATCAACAGATTTGATACCTGGACTTCTTAATTGCTGCTGCCTTTCTGCTTTTACCAATCCATAAGTTTTCTCAATTTCCTTTCTTGCCTTTTCAGATTGGTTTCTGCCGATATTGTGGGTGTTAATTCTGCTGCCATCTTGTTTGATAGTAGTGCTTACAATGTGAATGTGTGGATGCCCGGCATCTTCATGTTTGTAAACCAAGTAAGGTTGCTCGCTAAATCCTATCTTCTGCATATAGTCTGATGCAATTTGTAACAGCTTGTTTTCATTCAGCTTTTCTGATGGGTCAAAGTTGAGAGATACATGCAGCGTTTTTGTTGTTGCCCTTTCATTCAAAGTATTTAGTCTTTCAAAACCAGCCAGCTTCTGATAAAAGTTCATCTCTTTTGCGTTTTTTAAATAGTTGGCTGCATGAAGGCAAACAGCATTCCCTTTCAGCACCTTCTTTTCGTTGTAGTTTAGTGCAGCTTCAATACTTTTTGGTATGGTTATTTTTGCAACCATTGCTCATAGAGTTGATTCATTCTCAATTTTATTTCTTCTACTTTACTAATTAGCGTTTTCTGCAAACCGTCATACTGCTGCACCCAAACCCTGAACTCCGGTATCTTGTCCAGCAAATGCAATTTGTGTACTGCCTGGTTAAAATTGTTGCCGATAGCATTCAGTTCTTTTTTCAGGTTCAGCATGTCTAATAAAAAATCATCTGCACTTTCGTTTCTGTACTTAACTGTTACAGGTTTTTGCAAAGCCACTTTTCGCAGGTAACTGCTGGTATCTTTTTCAGTGGTTTTTCCTTGCAGCTTTGTTAGCTCATTTATTTCAGTTTCATTCATCCGTACTACTACCATTTTACTCCTCACTTCACTTTCTAACTTCTTCATGGTTTTAAGTTTTCTGTTTCAATGCCCCGAAACGACTTCGGAGTGAAGGGCAAGATGCCCCAAACGTATAACGTTTGTACATCTTGCCATGTGCAAGACCGGGCACATTACTTCTTTACAAAATCTATCCGTTGGGGATATTTTATGCTCCTGTAAAGTCATAAGAAAAGAGGTGTAAAATGTGTACCAGTATTGCAATTTGCATGGCTAATATTTAGTCAGGCAACACTTTTATTTCGTTAATTACAGAATGATTATTTTAGCTGCATAAAAATGGATATAAAGACTGAAGAAATTAAAAAGATTGTTTTAGGCGATAACAGCCTGTTTTCTTACACAATAAAGAAGGTAGAAATAGTAAATGTTTTAGGTACAGTGGTTGCTGTATTAGATGAATATTTCATTACAAATTCTGCCGGAGAAAAATACAAATTATACAAGACTAAAGAGGGTAATTGGTATGATGTACCGGAAGCAAATACAGGGGTTGCTAAGAGTATTTTAATTGCTCTAAAATTAAAAATTGATACTCACTGATTTCTTGTTTATTGGCTTGTTAAATTAAGCCTCTCCAAAATATAGTTGTTCGTTATTCTTTCCTGTTCTAATCTCTTATTATTTGTTTGCAAGAATTCATACAGCCACACTTCATCCTCATTTAGCATATCAAGTTGCAACTTTCTATAGGTAGATGTAACTGCAAACTGTTTGAACTGCTCATAAGTTACTTTGTCCATCAATAAGCTTAATGCAGAAGGATAATATTGCCGGATGATATTCAGCATTTCAAAGCCAGCAGCATCAAGGTCAAACCAGCAGTAAAGCTCTGCTTTAGCTAGCCATGGAATGTGTTTACTTACCCGGCTTTTAAAACCTTCCCCAAAAATAGCTACGGCATTTTTTATTTTGGGAAACGAAAGAAAACAAGCCCTGTTTTCAATAATAAATACCTTCTCTGGTTGCCAGTTTAGCAAGGCTGAATCGTCTATAGTTAGTGCTACTTCATCGAATCCAACAGCATGTTTCAGGCTCTCATCTAATATTCTTATTTGGGCATAAACATTGGGTTTTTTGATATAGTAGCGTCCTGAAAAACTCGTTTCATTTTTATTTATCCAATCTGGTGGTAATAGTATGTCTAACAGCTTTTTCAGGGCTGCTGTATTATCTTCAATAAATTTTGAATGAACTTCTATGGGCAGTTCCCTTAAATACAAATTATGAGGCGGCTTATTCTTACTAAAATAGTTACAGACTTTTATTAAATCGGGCAGATTGCCTGATTCATTTAATAAAAATGGTACATTATCTTTCGCCCATTCTGATAATATTGGGAAGGATGCTGTAAGCAAATTAAAGGCATTATAAATTGCTGAATAACCAGCAACCTTCTTTGTAAAAAAAAGATAATCAGAAAAACTTTCAAAATATATTTTGGCTGGTATTTTTTGTTTTGTACCATCAATTGTTTTCTCTCTCCACTCTACAGTGTATCCTTTGCCTTTTGCATCTTTTGAATGTTGATACAAGGGTACAATAGCATCTTTCAATTCGCTGAAATTTGTACCGGAAACTTTTTTATTAGAAGATATAACTAACGGAAATACCTCTTCACCTTTCAGCACAGCACTTACAGTTTTAAAAAACTGCTTTGTTGATTTCTCAAATAGTTCTTTTGGCGTAATCATTCTTTGGTCTCGGCTAATTGTTTAAAGCTTTCTTTCTTTTCGTAATACTGTTCCATGGTTAGATTGTACAGGACAGAACTTTTCTTGTTTTTTATTTCTACAAAATGAACAGAGCTAATATAGGGTTCTGCTATATTAATTTTATCCAATGGAGTAACTACTAAAATTTGAAGATTTAACTGGGCGCAAAATTCCATCAGGAACCGGCTTTTTTCAGGGTCCAATTTGCTAAAAGCTTCATCAACCGTAATAAAGCGGAGACTCTTATGCTGTTTACCCTGCTGAAATATGCCAAACTGGTGGGCAATAGCTGCACCTAAAATCGCATAAGTAAATTGTGCTTTTTGCCCACCGGAATAACTGGCTGTGTTATCATGATATTGACCAGCTTTATTTTCTACAGCCGAATATTCCCTGGCACTGAATACAAGCCAGTTTCTTACATCTGTTACTTTCCTTCGCCAGGTTTCTTCCTTTTGCAATTCAGTAATTAACTCTTTTATTTTATTAAATACTTCCTGCCGGTAATTTTCATCTTTCTGAATAGCAAAATCCAGTGTATTAGGTATGGCACTATTTAACTGACCCCGGAAAATATTTATTTCATTTTCACCCCTTAGCTGTCGGCATTCCAACTGAAGATAAGTATCAGGATTTCGGTTGAAAGTTATTTTTTTGAGTGGCACATTCAACTCTTCAATCATATCCTCAATTTTACACAGTTCATTGTTAAGCCAGGCCCTGTAGCTTGTAAGGGCATCCAGCATACTTTTATCCATATAATCCCGGAACCTTCGTTTATGTTCAACCAGCCGCTGCGTTTTTATAGTTTTATATAAATCTTCCAAATCATCAAGCCCTGTCAGGTCTGCTTTTATGTTCATTACATCACCGCTCCAGTTAGCAAATTCGTTGGTGATTTTTTCTCCTGGATTTTTAAAGGCGGCAATTAATGTAGTGGTATCAAGTTCGAGTTTATTAACGGCATTGCCTGCTGTTTTTTGTCTTGTTTTTAATTTAATGGCAGCCTGCGCCACCATACTGTCAAACTGCGCTAATGTTTGCATACCAGATGAAGCAATTTCTTCTTCATTTATAAATTCAATAATTACCTGTTCACCTGCTTCCTGCAATTCTTCAAACTTCAGATTAAACTTATGCAGATTCTTACTGTTATATTCATCGTCCAGTTTACTAATCTTTGTTATCAGCGCATCTCTATTATCTTTCTGGGTCTGCAGTTGCTTTTCTACTTCTTTTATTTGATTGACGATTAATTCATAAGCATCAGATGATTTTTTTAAATCCTGCACCTGTTTGTTCAATGCGTTAATCTTTTCTGCATGTTGAGCTGAATTTATGTCGTCATAATTTTTTATCTGTATGAGGTTAGAAATAGTTTGGGCTTTTGATTGTAAAACCGAAATAAGTGGTGTTAATTCTTTTATTTCATCAGACAGTTTAGTATGGAGTTTTTCTTCATTTGATTTTTGCTGTAGCAGGTACTGAATGGTTGCTTTATTATCCCATCCCAGCCTGTATCTTGATTTATCCCATCTTCCCGGCCTGTCATCTTTCTCATGCCTGTTTACATTTCTTATCAAACCATTTGAAGTAATGGCTTTTGGCGAACCATAAAACACTTCTAAATCATCCGTACAATAATAATTAAATCTGTCAAGCAGTGTGGTTTCAAGCCATTTTGTGTATTCTGATTCCTTTAATTCCAATTTATTTACTAAAGCATCGTTATCCGCTGGCCAGCGTAGAATACTGTTGGAAGGTCTTCGTTCAATTTTATAATATACCAGTTTTGTTCGCATATCATTATTGTAAATAAACTGGTTTGCTGCTTTGCTGAATTTTTCAGGAACCAGAAGTTGCATAGAGAAATTGTGTAATAGTTTTTCAATTGAATCTTCCCAAAGCTGTTCAGATGTTTTCACTTTGATTAATTCACCTGCAAACGGAATTTCATCTTCTGTTGTTTCCAGTATATCGACTAATCTTTTTCTTGCATTAATAAGGTCGTCGGGAATCCTGTTTTTTCTGGACAAAAGAGATGTGATTTGCTGCTGCAGGTTATCAATTTTATTACTTACACTTTCCTGCTCAATTTTTAGTCTCAATTTCTTTTCACCAAACTTTTCCGCTTCTGCCGGAACTGAAGAGTTTAACTCAAGGATTTTATTATAATTATCTCTGAATACATTTGCATCAATATCGGTATCCAGCTTTAACTGTTCACAGAATTTTACATACCGGGTATTCTCAGCACTCTTGCGATTTCGTTTTTCTGTTTCGCTGTCAATATCTTTATTCAGCAAAGAGACCTGGCTGTCTATATTAAGTGCAGCCCTTTGAGTAATAAGATGCTCCTTTTCTTTATCAAGACTATCTACAGAAGCCGAAACTAACTCTTTATCCTTTGTGGCAATTTCAATATCCAGTTCAAGCCTTTCAACATCTTTCTCCAATAATCCATACTCAATTTTACCAAGATAAAAGGGCATTTGTTCTTCGATAAAATCCAGCTTTTCCTTTTTACTCCGTAATTCTGTTAGCTTGGATTTATTTTCAATTACAGGCTGTAAAAGCTCAAGCTGCTTTTCGTCTTTTTGTATCGCCTTATGACTTATTAATAAATCGCTATAATGATTGTAAAGGCTTTTAAATTGTTCTTCTGCATCTGCCTCCTCCAGCATTTCCTGGCGTATGAAATTGGTTAAGTCACCTAATACTTTTATACCCACGGTCTGGCTGAAAAGTGAAAGAGCTTTGTCTCTTAAACCAAACAGTTCACTAAACCTGGCCGCATATTCTTTAAAGCTGTTATACACTTCAGTTTTGGCGTATTGTTTTACCAGCTTTTTCTTCCAGTCGCCTCTAAAGTCAAAATGGTCTTTTCCAAAGTTGTCATTTATATTCAGGGGATAAGGTGAAACAATAAATACCTTTTGCAGTCCGCCATTACCAAACCACCTCGCCTGCACCAATGTAATTGTATGTTGTGTGCCTGAATTTTGAAAACAGGCGAGTAGAACTGAATAAGGATTATCCGCTTTGGTACGCAACTGTTCCGTCTTTGACTTTTCCTCTGCTTCAGAAAATGTTTTACCATGATAGCCCCAGAAATAGGAATTTTCATCCCGTTCTTTTTTGGATTCAGCACCCGAAGATTGGTTATAAAATCTTTTATTAGTAGGTACAAGTATAGTAAGTAACGCATCAATCAACGTCGTTTTGCCACTGCCATTTGCACCTGTAAGCAGAGAAGTGCGGCCATCGGGCTGTAGTTTATATACCTTACCATTGAATGTACCCCAGTTAAACACCTCCAGGTATCTAAGCCGGTATCCATTATCTGAATTATTATTACTGAACAGGGTTGACATAGTTGCTTAACTTATTCTTTATTTCTTCAAGCTTATCATTACTGATAAAGGCTTTGATAATTCTTTTTATTTCATACTGGTTATTGTCTTTATTGACACTATCTTCCCGGTTGAGTTTCAGGATGCCAATATTTATTAAACTGGTTATTGGCTTTGACAAGTCTTTCCATAATTTACTTTTGTTGGTTTGTTCTTTAGAAAACAATTCTATCCGTTCTTTTATTTCTTTTTGGGTGAGATAGAATTTTGTTCCGTCACTTTTAACATCAAATTCTTCAAGCCCTTCCCTCAGCATTACAGCAAGCAATGTAGCCTCATAATTTAAAGACTGCTTTTTCATAAGGCGTGGCAATGGATTATCATCATTTTCATCAGTTTCAGGTTGCATAATCCTTGCAAAACCATCTGGCTCATTAATGATAAGTTCCATACCTATTTTACCGAAATATTCCTGTATGGCAGATTGCCAACCTAATAATTCCCGCCAGATGTTTTTATCATCTGCATAAACCGGCCCTTGCAATAGTTTAATAATTACTGCTGCAAATGGAGCTCTTGCTATTTTTGTTTCCATATTAATTTGTTGTTGGCCGTGTATAAATCACCATTGGCACATTTACCTTTCTTTCACCAATTAAAATTGGCTCTTTCGCTTCTTCTATTATTATATGATGCGTACTTGAAGTAGCTATCGAAAAATAACCAACTATTTCACTCAGTCCATTTTCAATTCCATATTCATCAATAATTTCTTTCAATGTAACCTGAGTCTTTTCTTCAAGCATAGTATCAATTCTCTGTAATAGTTTCTTTCTGTCAATTGTAAACTGGTCAAAGAGTAATTTAAAATCGGCATCCCCATCTTCGCCGGTGCCATCAGGGAATAATATGCCCGTAATATCGTCTTTCTCTTCACCGGGTTCCCATCTGTCAAAAAGATTAATGTAGGGCTCATCCTCAATAACTATAAAATCATCTTCCTTTATTTTTGTTTCAATAAGGGAATAAGCCATTTGCCTTATATCGCCAATCAACTCCATTGCCCGCCTTCTTTCCAGCATATTTTTTTCAGAAAGTACACGGCTAATTTTTTCGCTTAATTTTCTGTTTGAATCAATCACTTTACGTCCTGATACATGCAGGTAGCGCTTCAGGTGTTTTAAAAACCTGTCGTTATTATAATCAATATTGTGTTCATTCAAAAGATGATAAAGTCTTTCCGTAAGTTGTGTAAATTCCTGTTGTCTTCTTTCGTCCATCAAAAATTCCCAAAAAGCTTTAAAACTTTTTCCCTGTGGCTTCTGGTCAATGTCATCAAGGGCATCCAAAGCAAATACCAATAATGTACCTTTAGCTATATCTTTTTCTGTGTACTTCCGTTGTATATCCTTTCTTATTTGTTCAAAGTTCTGTTCTACTTCGCTGAAATCTGCAAGCAGTTCCCTTGCCATTTTGTTTAGATCGTAAAATTGTTCTTTAATCTCTGTTTCATCAAACACTGATGGTTTCTTTCCAGACTTTAACAGGTTTATCTCGTCTTCAATAGCCCATTTTTTCTTTTGCAATTCTTCTATTCTTGCTTCTGCATCTTCGTTAGTCTGTTCAATCATTTTTTGAAGCTTAAAGAAAATATCCTTGAAACGGCTGTTTGTTCCTACATGTTCCCTGCGTTCTAAATCAGCAATCCATTTTAAAGCCTTACGAGTGTCTGGAGTTAATTCATGCAGGTCTTCGCCTTCATCGTTGGGATATTTACTTAAGAATCCGCCATTGCTCCATTTATCAATGTACTGTGATGCCCTGATTGAGAAGTCATCAAACAATGTCCCGGCATCCAGTTCTTCATCTTTTTCTTCATAAGACAGTTCTTCCATATATCCTTCCAGCTTACTTCGCAATTCGCTATTTGTAATGGTGGTTACGTTTGCATCTGAAAATACCTTTTGGAAAAAGGAAATAATAAATGCAGCATTTTTAGCCCTTAAAAGCAGTAAAGGTTTGGCTGTTTTAAATTGTACAAGAATTTCCTCAAAGGTCATATACCGAAAATAGCATTTTTAGTTAAGAGAATGAAATAGAATGATTTAGAGGGGCTTACAATAACCCCTCATCAGCAAAGCTATAATACCCTTCGCAGGTAATAATAATGTGGTCTATCACTTTTATATCGTGGTAAGAAGCAGCAACTTTTATCTTTTGAGTTAATTCTTCATCAGCCCTGCTTGGTTTTAGATTTCCTGACGGATGATTGTGAGAAAGAATAATGCTTACAGCAAGAGATTTAATAGCAGCAGCCAGTATCAATCTTGGGTCTGCCACTGTACCTGTAATACCACCTGCGGAAGCTTCATAAACACCAATTACTTTGTTACCCCTGTTCAATAGCAACACTTTAAATTCTTCCTGCATCTCAATAGTGTTTTCATTCCATAGTTCTTTCAGCAATTGATAACAATCTTTAACGCTGGAAATCTTTGGCCGCTCAGAAGCCTTTACTTTTGTTTTATACACCAATTCTACTTCAGCTACTCTTGTCCATTCCGGAAAATTCATTACTAACTGTTCCATAACATTTCATTTTAAAGATTTAAAAATTAATTATGGAACCTGTCCCGTCTTTTGGCGACCAAGGCAATGAAGCAACGGAATAAATAGTATCTTAAATTATGTGTGAACAGCTTTTTTATGCCGGAATTTCATTGCCGCCACGGAGACAAAAGGCGAACTTTGTGGGAGAATTAATGAAGAAAATAAGAAGCTTTTAATCGGAACTATTAGCTATTAAAACAATCCCAAGTAATATTAAACCCAAGGCTAAAGCTCCAGAATTTGATGGCTCTCTTCTTGAGATAGTTCGGGGCTTATTATGATTGGAGAAATTTGAATAAACCGCTTTAGCTTCAGTCTTAACGTAAACAGCAAACGGTACCTGCATGTTGCCGCTTGAATAAACTATCTCAGGTTCTTGTTCATCGCCTGACTGTTTAATAATCTTTCTTGCCTTTTTGAGTGATTGTTCTATACTATGCGGAGCATAAAGAGCAGCGCATTGAATTTTTCTTGCACTTAGTATTAAACTGGTCGTAAATATGCCACCTCTACCATTTACATCTTCCCATGAAGCAAACCCACTTTTTGTTGCATGAATTATTTTCTTTCCAACCGGCGATTGCAAAATATAATTATCAAATGCCTCTCTTTCCGGATAATAACCATCAAAAGGCAACCATTCTTCCTCCTCCGGAATACCGCTGATTGCGGGATATTCTTTTTCCCGGCAGGCATCAATCACTATTAATTGCCGGGGACTATTATTCAGCAGAAAAAAGTCAGAAACATCTGCATCACATAAGCATATTTTTCTTTCTCTGATAGTAGTCTCATAACCGTGTCCAGCATAATAAACAAAAAGATAATCTGCAATTGTGTTTTCTACAATTGCAGCTAATTCTGCAATGCCCGGATCCCATAACACTTGTATCTCGTTATCCTTCCATTTACCTCCCCTTGAAGAAAGCAAGTGATTTTTGATATTCGTGACATCTGTTGAGGTGCTATATAAATAGTCCACACCCTCAATACCGGGGGAACCGATTATCAGGGCTTTCCTAATTGGTTCTATTTGCATAGCATAGTGCATTATCCAAATTTACCATTACAATCTATTATCACCAAAACCTCAAGCTGCCCCGCCATTTTGTAAACTCTACCACGATGTTGCGGGGCAGCTTTTTTACAAGTTTAAGGGGCATTTTGCAATGCCCCTTAATAATCGTCAATTATAAATACCCACCATTTCACTCTTTACAAAATCCTCACAAAGTTGAAAGGCTTTTTGTGTTCTTAACTGTGCCGTTCCTCCGTACAATAAGGATTTCATTTTGGCTTCATCATCTTTGTAATTTCTTACATTCTGAAAATAGCCGGTAATAGCGTTGTAAGCTCCAAACACCGTTCCTTTTGTGGTTTCGTATTGCTGCGATAGGCTGCTCATGTTATATTCATACACATCATCACACATATTTTTAAAACAAGTACTCAGTTCATCCAGTTCTCCTTTCTGAATGTTTTGCAATACCTCTTTATTAGGAACCATCGCCATTTGTATTAGCTTCTGTACTTCCTTATCGGTAATACGAACCTTTGCCCATTGGTTAAAAATCCCTTCTAACTGTACAGAAAGCTGGTTAGATATTCCCATTACTTTGTGAGCTTCCTCCAGCCGTTCTTTCGCATTGGCAGTATGACGAATTTTAACGGAATTACTACAGTTTCTCAAAGCGGCACTGAGGGTATTGTTACAAACAATTCTTGTAGGTGTAAATGCCGCCATGATGCTTCCAAAACCATCATGCGAAGTGGTAAGAAATAAATACTTTTCAATCATATCATCATTGCCCACTTTGATATAACCGGGAAGTTTGGCTGTTATAAAAATCTTCTCGCCTTTGCCTAATGCTCCTGCGGTTTCGTATTGGATGCCATCACCATCTACAATAGCATCAAAAAAACTAAAGGCATCTGCATTTTGTACTACTTCATAATCTTTACCCAAACGGTCACCCAATATGGCGTTGGTATCAGGGCGGTAAGTATAAAAAGAACTGTTGGAAACTATTTCGTTTCCATTATCCAATCTGTGAATATTAGGTCTTTTGGAAACTTCAAAATCAAGCCCTGCAAATTGCAATGCTTCTTTACTGGTGGGATAATCCTGTACAATTTGCCCCAAACCATGCCATGCCTTTTCATTTACTGAAAAGAAACTGTGTTTACCTGTTTGTTCATTAAAATTGATATTGTGTGCCATAGTTATAATTTTTTGAATGATTAAAAAATGAAAGGCATCCCGCCGTTTGACGGGATGCCATGAAAGTTAAAATGGTAAATCCTCTGCAACTTCTGAAACTGCCGCAGGTGTGGTGTTCATTGGCACTACAGGTGCAGGTGTTGCATTACCACCAGTAGAACGGCCATGCAGTTTGATGGTATTTACATGGAATGTAAGACTGGCTTTTACTTCGCCTTCTTTGTTCGTCCAGGCGTTTGCACTAATACGGCCATAACATTCTACCAAAGTACCTTTGGTTAAATAAGACGATACACCCGGATTAATCCAGTACGAACAGTTTACATAGGTTACAATTTTTTGTACTTCGGTACTGCCTTTTGCTTTGTAAGTGTCATTAATAGCAATGGAAAAGTTCACCACTTTTTTCCCTGCTTTTGTTTCGATAATGGTTGCGTCTGCTGTAATTCTTCCGATGATTTCCATAACTGAATTTTTAAATGTTTAAAAAATGATTGTTTAATTGTGTTCTGATGATGAAAAAAAATGTTTTGTAAAAGAAAAAATGGAAAAAAAGAAAGCATTACAGTAAGGCGGCTGCATGGAAGCAAAAAGGAAACGGAATAAATAAAATCGTAAGTAGTGTGGTATATTCTTGTTTATGCCGTAGTCTTTTTGCACTTTGATAAATCATTATCGCAGCCGCATAGCTTCGCTTTCGCTTTTGCCCATTTTCTTACAAAACGGGTTATTACTATTTATGGATTCTTATTTGCGAAATGATAGGGGTATTCTTTAAAGTATCAGGAATATATGAATGCCTGGAATTGTGTTTGGCAGGAGCGATTTCTGGAATCTGGTGGAGAAGCCAATCTCAATTCCCAATAATCTTTATCCGGTGCAATGGTTTCGCCGTTTCGTTATGACGAAGGAGTAACGATTTATATAAATGGAGAAAGGATTGCGCCGGGTCTATTGATGATAGAAGAACAGAACGATGAACGGAGCGTCGCACCGGAAGATGCACAAAGATTTAAAAGCCGGTAACAAAAAAATACTACTTTCCTGAAAGAATAGAATAGTTTTTTGTTCTTCTTTCTTCATCATGGTCACGAATGCAAATAATAGATTGTAGTTGTGAAATATATTCAGCAGGTAATTTATTTTGGATTGCACCGCTTATAATAAATTCTTTATACCAATCATACGGTAGCAAAGTATTATCTATAGAGTTACTGTCGGCAATATAAACCTGGGCAGTGTAAGTATTGTTGATGTCATCAAAAAAAGTCAATATATCTTCATTGTAACCCATGCCTAAACCTTCTGCTTTATCAAGCAAATATTTTTCATTACTATTAATGGTGAACAACACTCCCCAAACCAATTCAGCAAGATTATCAATCTTTATAATATTGGCTTTTGCAGAACCATCCTTGCTTACTTTGTTACAAACTAATCTGTATCCCGGAAGAAATGCGTTGGTAACCTTCACTGCCGAAGGAACCCTTTTTGTAAGCCTGTTCAGATTCATATTTGAGCCGTAAGCAAAAATCAACATATAGCATTCAGGATTAGATTACAAATGTATATGGCTTCTTTATTTATCTGGAATTGTGTTTGGCAGGACAGGTTATGTATATCTGCCGATAGCCAAACTCAATTGCTGAGTTCATTGTCCGGCACAGTGGTTCTGCCATCTGTCATAATAAAGGAGAATGTTTGAAAAGGCAGAAGGACTGTGCCGGGTCTCCCTGATAATTAAGAAAATCAGTCTAAATTAGCAATTCAATAACTAACTGTTTATGGCAATCTGGAAATCATATAAAATATCAGACGTAATCAACGAAATAGAAGAGGAAAAATTTGTTCTCCCCGTTATTCAGCGAAGACTGGTTTGGGATGAGGAAAAAATGGAACTGCTGTTTGATACATTATTGAAAGGTGACTCTTTTGGCGGCATTATGGTGATTGAGGAAGAAAAGGGAAGTAAACCACTTTTTAATTACAGGACATTTACAAAAGATGGTGGCATCATAAATTCAAGACAAGTAGATACTCTAACCCAATTACAAAATTTCGTTATTGACGGGCAACAGCGATTGCAATCCTTTTATATAGGGCTAAAAGGGAGTTTTAATGGCAAAGTTTTATATTTTGACTTGTTCAGTGATTATAATACTGAATTTGAATTTAAGTTTGAAAAGGAAGAAAGTAAACTTCCGAAACAGTCAAAGGGAAATGAAGACAGAACAATACCTGAACATAACTGGTATCTTGCCAGTTCCTTGCTAAAAAGATTAAAAGACACCAACGATGAAGACCAGGTTGCTGAAGAAATAATAAAGGTACAAAATATACAGGATGCTATTCAAACAAAACATGTTGAAAAAAACATAAAAGCGTTTTACAAGAATACCTTGACAGCGGATTGTCTTGGTATTTCAAAAGTGTCAGTGAATAAGTCATTTGATGAAATAACCAATAAACAAAGAATCGTTGAGTTATTCCGAAGATTGAACGATGGCGGCACAAAGCTTTCTTCGTTTGATTTGGTAGCTTCTGTGCTCAAAGGATTTGAATGGGAGATGGAAGGTTTTTTAGAAGAAACCTTAAAGAGCTATGAAGAAATTGGACTAACACAGGATAATCTTATTAAATTGATTTTCCTGCTGCAGGACAATCACAAAAAAGAGATGGCTGCAATTGAAGCAGCCGATGCTCAATTTGCTATAAAAAACAGGGATAGGATTAAAATTACTCTGAAATGCCTCAAGGATTTTCTTATCAATTCAAAATTATATTACTACTATAAGGATGGTAACCGTTCTTTTATTCCATTGTTTTTTATTGCTTATCATCTTTTTCATAAGCAAATAAGCGATGCTGAACTGGGTAGATTCTTTGCCAATTTTGATGCTAAAAATACAGAGTATCCTAAAATGGAAAAATGGATTTACCATTCACTTATTAATGGGGTTTTCAAAAGTAAAGGCGCTGGATGGATACCATACAAAACAGGCATCCGTAAGCTATTAGATAAGATGCAGCATTTTAAGAACAAAGATTTCCCAACCGATGAATTGTTCCAGGTTTATACAGACCATCCAATTACGTTTACCAGAACTTATACTATCGATAACCTCGATGAATTAGAAAGTTCATTTGTTTATTACCTGATGTGCGACAGAGGACAGACTATTAGAATAAATGATATTGACCACATCATGCCTAAATCAATATTAGAATCTCTAAAGATTGAATCAGCAAAAATCAATAGTATCAGAAACTCTCAACTAATAGATTTCAGCACTAACAGAGGATTAAAAAATGCAAGCCCTTTCAAAGACTGGATTAATAATCATGTAACAGATAAAGCAGCTTTTGTAAAGCGACATTTAATTCCTGCTGATGAAACCTTGTGGACAGAGGATAGATTTGAAGAATTTGCTACTGCAAGAGCAAGTCTGATATTGAATTGTATTTTGACACACTTGAAATAGAATCTTCTTTACTTTACAGAATATCAAGCCATAGTTTATACAGGAACAAATGAAAGACAAGTTATTTAAGAATCTCTTGCACAATGCCGAAGGCTATTCAGTTCTAAATTCAGGCGGTCAGCTTGCTAAAGGATATAAACCCGATACTGTTTTAAAAAAGGAAAATGATTATATCATTATGGAATGTGATACAGGCACCAGCCGCAAAGGATATTTGGGTGCAATGCTGAAAGCAGCCAGATTTCTGACTAATGAAAAGAATGGCATATTTGTGCTTGTAATAAAAGAGAAGCCTAATACAAAGGTCAGGCAAATTGCGGAACATCTTCAGGAGTATCTGAAATGGCTAAAACCACTTACCAACCTGAGAGTTGTTTATCTGATAGAAACAACAAAATACTGTCCAGGTAAATTACCTCTGAAGATTATGAGTTCAGCATTTGAGAAAGGTGCTATTGCCATTTATGCTGATGGTTAAATGTAACTGCTTACCTCAAATTGAAAACCTGCCAGTTGAAATGATAGTTCATGCGAATCACTGTTTGTACAGCGGGCCGCCAACTAAAGGCAAGAAGGATAGGGAGTACATCACCATCCATATTATATAATTACATCCTGTTGATTTAGGAACCCTTTTTTATTTTATCATAAATCTAACTCCCAGATATAATTCTCTTCCTCTTGTTGGCCCCCAAACAGAAGATGTATCAAAATAAGGACTGAAAGGATTTTGCCAGCTTATGATTGGCCGTTGCTGCCTGAAGTCAAAAATGTTTTCACAACCTGCATATACCTCAAACTGTTTCCATGTTTTGGTGAACTGTGCATTGACAAGCGTAAATGGTTTTGATTTTTGAGGCCGCTGAAACTCCGGCGGATTAGCAGATGTATTGGGCAATTGCTGTACTCCGTACCAATGTATGTTTACATCTAAATGCCATTTGCTGGTTAAAGGCTTATAAGAAAGAGTTGATAGAATTTTATGTGCCGGATTAAACGGAAGAACAAATTTTCTCCCATTTACTTTACGGTACACATCCAAATACACATAAGCTGCTTTAGCCTCAAAGCGACTGAAAAACTTTGAATACGCTTCAACCTGAAAACCATCAGAAATTGATTTGCCAGTGAAATTAGAAATGATTGCTTTAGATGGGCTGGCATCATAATCAGGAAAAATCTGATTTTGAAATTGGGTTCGGTAATAATCAATACTGATATATCCCTCAATATTTTTACTATCAAACTTCTGTGTAAAATTTGCACCAAAATTTATTGCTTTTTCCGGCTTTAACTGCTCTGTAAAAACTATATCCCTTGAGCTTGCCAATAAACCAACATTTTCACTAAAGAGATTTACAGTTCTCCATCCTGTGCCTACAGATGCCCTGAAGGTTGAATTTTCTTTTATTTCATATTTAAGTAAAGTTCTTGGAGTGATATAAGTGCCGAACTGGTTATGAAAATCTGCACGAATGCCTGTAATCCAAACCAACTTATCACCTTTCCAGTTAAATGTATTTTCGGCGAAAATGCCAGGGATATTTTCTATTCTTTGATATCTCCCTGCAAAGGTTCTGTTTAACGGATTTGCTGTAAAAGAAATATCCTCATTCAGAGAAAGATGCCTGTAACTTATACCTGTTTTTAGTATGTGTTTTTCTTTGTACAATAATTCATACTGCAGGTTAGCATAAATATTTGTTTGACTGGCTGAGTATTTTGTAGTACCAAAAAACGAGTGCTGATTTTGATAAAATGATGACCCAATGAATGTAATTTTATGTTTATCGTTGAAACGATAACTGGTTTTTGTCCATAACTCAGGTTGCTGAATATTTACAGTTTGGCCGTAAGCATTTGTAGTGCCTTTATCTGTATTGATATTAAAATTTGTTTGCCCGCCAATTCTTTGTTCATTCAGATAACGGATACCAATCCTGGAACTCCAACCCCAGTCCCTGTCATTTCCATATTTCCATTTGTTTGAAATCATATACCTGGTAAGCAAGGGGAGGTCCATAAACTTATCATTATCCCTGTCAATCCTGTTGGCAGGTTGCACTGTATGAAATGCTGCAAGGCTACTCCATTTCTTATATTTAAATGAATAGTTGGCATTCAGATGTTTTTCCAAAAAACTATTTGCATACAAATTCAACAGAAGCTTATCGGTGTTATCAGGCTCTTTTGTTTCTACGTTTATTTGACCGCTTATGCTTTCAAAACCCTGTATCACAGAGTTTGCTCCTTTAGAAATATAAATATTGTCAACCAGTGTACCCGGTATGCTGCTGATGCCATAAGTATAAGAAAGTCCCTGTATCATCGGCATCCCGTCAATCAGCACCTGGTTGTAAACACCGGATAAACCAAGTATTCGTAATTCTTTAGAGTTGGTAATTACATTGGTAGTTTGTGGCTGAACTGACGCCTGTGTTTCAAAACAACCGGCCAAATCGCAGCAGGCGGCTTTTTTTAGTTCCACTTTTGTTATTACTTCGGTTTTTATGGGGCTGATTTCTGAAATATAAATCCCGGGTCGTTTTCCAGTTACTATAACTTCACCTAATTGCTTACCCTCCGCAAGCCTGATTTCCACTGCTTCTTCATTGTTGATTGCAATAGTGTCAGACCGGTAACCAACATAACTAACGACTAGTTTTTTGACTGTGTTTTTTGAAAATTGCAGCTCAAATATTCCAAGACTGTCGGTAATAGTTCCATTGGGTAAATCTAACCAATGTACACTTGCGCCTGCAAGTGGTTTATTGTTTTCAGTTACAACTTTGCCTTTGAGTGATTGTGCGGCTGAAATGCCTGGCATCATAAAAATTATTGCAGTTATTATATATAGTACCTTCATCTCTTAATTTTTTTGAGTTGGTAAAAGCTCTTTAAGCTTTATGAAAATGATTGTTTCATCACCTGGGTTGAAGCCAATTTTCTGCCAAATGATTCTACCTCCGTTATCAACTAACAAGAGGTGAGGAATTTCCTCTATACCAAGCGATTTCTTGACAGCTTTTTTATAATCCCAATAGATTTCAAAAGGCCAATTGCGGCGTTCTGTAAAGCTTTTGATGTATTCTTCTGTTACTCCTTCATCTGTAGAAATAGCAACCAGTTTTATACCGGTTGAGTCTTTCCATAATTGGTATTGGGATGAAATTGCCGAAAGCTCTGCCAAACAGAATTTGCACCAGGTAGCCCAGAAAGCAATTAAAACAGGTTTGTTTTTGTTTGTTAATTCCGAAGCATACAGTTTAGTACCACTAATCCTTTTAATAAGTACATGTGGCAGTGTATCAGCTTGTGCATAGGAAAATGAATAAAACATTAACAAGCACAAGCAAATGAATATTTTTTTCATTTGACGGAGTTTAGGTATTGGCACAGGCATGTTCACACCTGCGCCAATACTGTTTGTTAATGAATTTAATTTTTTGCCTTTACCTTATATGGCCGCTGGTCTGGGTGGTCGCAGCTTGCCGTACCTTCAATGGCTTTTACCAGTTCTGAATAAGATATTTTTGTGCCATCAAATTTCACTTCAAAGCTTGTGGAAGTTGACATTTTACCCACTTGCTTACAACTGCTTACGCCATTCATTTTCTCTACATTGTCGGCAATCATTTTTAAATCACCAGAACAGGTTATGCCTGATACTTTTACAGTAACAGTTGTATCGTTAGGATTTGAAGCTTTTGATTGTGGATTAGGTGTTTGGGCACAACTAACCTGTGCAATTGTGAACGACATTGCAAACAGCAACGCCATTACACTGAAATATTTTGATTTCATTGAAAATAATTTTTGAGTTAATGAATAAGAATACGCCTTTAGTATGAGCTAAAGACATAACATCAAACAGATAGTCGGGGAGTTCATTAACTTATCTTAGGCGGTTGCCAGAAGTCAGGAGCAAATTGTGAGCGGAAGTTTTCGGAAAAGGGAGTAAAGTTATTTGAATAAAAGTGAGGCTCCTTAATATTGAAAAAAGAAGAAGTTACTGTGAAGCTGCAAATGTTGCTTGCGCATGATTGAAAAGGGTTACAATTATTGTTTTGGGAATTATTGTTGCTTGATGGTTCCTGTTTCTGTTCATTACCCGTTTTGTGGCAACCTCCGCCACAACATTCAGTTGATTGTTTTTTCTTCAATAATGCTAAAGCCGGTTCCACTGAAAGGAACAACACAACAAAAGCCATTATTGAAGCAATAATTTTCATATCTGTAATGCAAGGTAATCAAATCCTTGAACTTTCCATGTAATTGAATACAATCCTGCCTCCATAAGGCAATTGATTCATAGTAATTTAGGATGGCATGTTAGACTGGCCTATATGTGTTGCTATGTGATGTTCAAGCTGTTCTTTTAGGGATTCAAGATATTTCTCCATATCTGCCAGGCATATTGCCTTTTCTTCGGTATCACAAATTACTAATGGGGTTTCGTCAAGGTAGCGGTATAATTCCGGATAGTCGGTTTCAATTTTTGTCGTTATCAGGATTATTTCCTGCATTAGTTCATTAAGTTTTTTCATCGTAAATAAATGTTATTAAATTAAATCAACAACCCGCTTCAATTTTTCCCGTACCTGTTCAGCAATATCTTTCAAACCGGGGTTTTCTATTGCCTGCATTGAAGCAATTGGATTCACCGCTGAAACTTCGATTTTCCCGGACTCCTTTTCCTGAACAATCACATTGCATGGTAGCATGGTTCCTATTTTATCCTCAGTTTGCAGTGCTTTGTATGCAAAAGTTGGGTTGCAGGCACCAAGGATTTTATAATTATAAAAGTCTGCATCAAGTTTCTTTTTTAAGGTTGCTTTTATATCTATTTCGGTAAGCACTCCAAACCCCTCGGCTTTTAATAATCCGGTTACTCTTTCAATGATGTTATTAAAATCTCCTGATAGAGTTTTTGTGAAATAATAATTCATAAAATTTGTTTTAGATAATAGTTGAGAAAATTGTATTGCAAAAATGACATCCCTGTGTTGGTTTTACTGTTTATCTATTCTTTCTCTTGAATTATTTTGCCTCAAACTCTCATTTAAAAGCAAGTTAATTCTATATATCTTTTTTATTTCATCAAATGCAGCTAAATCTGTGTTGTACTTAAAATTCGCATCAATAAAATTATTGAAGATTAAGTTTGCCGGGAAAGCATTCTTCAAATTTTTGATTGTAAGTGTTTGAACCGGGAAATTAACACCTAAACTGAAATAATAATTCGTCACATTAGTTCTGCCCATAGGCGGCTTTGAAACAATATGTTTGTAGATAAGAATTTGTTCCCCCGCATTTAGTAAGAAAAGTTCAATTTTACCCTTAAACCGAAAAATTTCATTGTTACAATTTCTGTATCCGAAAATATCGTTTTTTAAAAGCCTTAAGCTACTATCGCCTCTCTTAACAGTAATATACTTCTTTGAAAAAAAATCATTCAGCCTTATTCTTAAATGCTTGTTGTTGCAATTATTGTCAAAAGAAAGATTTCCTTTTACGAAGTCTTCACTGGTTCTGTAAATTGCCCTAACCCGTTCTTTTTGAGAAAAAAGATTAAACGAAATTATCAGAAGAAGTACCGTAAAAAATAATTTCAACTGGGTACTGTGCATATGAGAATTTTAGAATTTCATTCTTTGAATTCTTACCGCATTCAATATTGCCAGCATAGCTACTCCAACATCAGCGAACACAGCTTCCCACATAGTAGCCAGGCCACTAGCGCCAAGAATCAACACAATTAATTTTACCCCAAAAGCCAACCCGATATTTTGCCAGACAATTTTTGTGGTTGCTTTACCAATTTGTATTGCAGTAGCAATTTTGGATGGATGGTCAGTTTGTATAATCACATCTGCTGTTTCAATAGCAGCATCGCTGCCTAAACCACCCATTGCAATTCCCACATCACTTAATGCAAGCACCGGCGCATCATTAATACCATCACCTACAAATGCCACTACATTCATTTTATCATGTTTAAGGGCTTCAACCTTTTGTACTTTATTTTCGGGTAAGAGGTCACCGTAAGCTTTGTCAATGCCTAAATACTTAGCCACTTTATCTACAACGGCTTGCTTATCTCCGCTAAGCATGGTTGTTTTTACATTCAGTTTGTGCAGGGCATCTACAGCCTGTTTACTATCCTCTTTTATTTCGTCTGCAATTGTCAGGTAGCCTGCCAGTTTCCTTTCAATTGCCACAATTACAATTGTATCCACGATTGTTCTTAATCCATCATTTACCGGTACTTTCATCATATCCATCAACTTCACATTACCTGCCAGCACTTCCTTTCCATTTACTTCTCCTTTTAACCCGTGGCCACTAATTTCTTCTAAAGCATCTACCTGTATTTTAAGATAGTTATTATTTGCATACTCCACAACAGCTTTTGCAACAGGATGGGTTGATTTAGCTTCCAGTGCGGCAGCAAGCGGTAACCATTCATCCTGGGGAATATCATAACTCTCCACTTCCTGAACTTTAAAAACAGCTTTGGTAAGTGTTCCGGTTTTATCCATTACCACCTGGTTTATTTTTGTCATCAAATCCAGGTAGTTGGAGCCTTTGAATAAAATACCTTTCCGTGAAGCCGCTCCAATTCCTCCGAAATATCCTAACGGAATTGAAATTACCAATGCACAAGGGCAACTGATTACTAAAAATATTAAGGCCCTGTATAGCCATGTATTGAACACATAGTTCTCTACAAATAGCCAGGGGATAAGTGTGATGCCAATTGCAAGAAACACAACGATGGGAGTGTATATTCTTGCAAACTTCCGGATAAATTGTTCTGTTTTTGCTTTTCTGGTCGTTGCGTCCTGTACAAGCGTCAATATTCTTGCAAGCGAAGAATCATTAAATAGCTTTGTTACTTTTAGCTCTACTACTTTTTCCTGGTTAATCATTCCTGCCAGCACTGTTTCACCTTTGGTAAAACTGGAAGGTTTACTTTCACCTGTTAAAGCTGAAGTATTAAATGAACTTCCCTCGCTTAACATTTCTCCATCCAAGGGAACTCTTTCACCAACTTTTATCTGGATGGTTTCGCCAACTTTTACACTCTCCGGCGGGAGATTAACGTAAATGCCATTTCTTAAAACATCGGCGCTGTCCGGTCTTACATCCAGCAGTGCTTTAATGCTTCTCTTAGCACGGTTAACAGCAGCATCCTGAAATAATTCTCCCACTGCGTAGAAAAGCATTACCGCTACACCTTCCGGATATTGGCCAATATAAAAAGCACCAATAGTAGCCACACTCATCAGGAAAAACTCGGTAAACACATCTCCTTTAATAGCTGTTTTTATTCCTTTAATCACCACAGGTAAACCAACAGGAACATAAGCAACAATATACCATGCAAGCCGGGCCCAACCTGAAAACCAGGATGGAGTTGGTTTAATCCAGTTATCCATAGCAATGCCCAGCATCAAAAGTGTAAAACTGGCTATTGCTGGTAACCAGGGCTTTATTCCCGGGCCTTCCTCTTCACCATGATTATGCCTGTCGTCATCACTCTGCATGGATACCACTTTTGCATCGTTTAATTTTTCATCCAGATTGCAACAAGCTTCCTGCTCTGCAATTTTTGTTTCATCATGTTTATGTGCCATAAAACTTTATTTAGTGTAAAAAAAATGTAACAATGCCTACAATAATTAATACCATACCGGTAATACGTTTTTCGTTGTGCTCAATAAATTGTGAGTTCATCATCTGCACTCCTTTAAATGCAAGCATTACAAGAGTGATAATTCCTGTGATGCTGATTGCCGCATACACCAGGGCCAGCAGTAAAATATCATTCCACCCATAGGCACCCGCTGCAAGAAAAAGACTTTCTACTTCCAGGCAGGGAGATAAAAACATGGTAGCTGCAAAAATCAACACCCATTTGGTTTTCGATTTTTTATATTGCTGTACATCCTTATTGGCAGCATGATGATGGTGCGGCAGGTTTACAGTAAAATAGATTAATCCGAATATTATCAATAGCACCGGTGCAATTACATGCACATATCCTTCATATTGATGCGCCAGTTTTGAACCAACCATTCCCAATGCAAAGCCAAGAATAACAGTGCCCAGCACATGAGCCGATGCTGTAATAGAAGCTACCAGCATCAATTCATATTTCTCCCATTTTTCCGACCTGGCAATAGCCACTAATGGCAACCAGTGGTTTGGAATAAGAGCATGAGTAATGCCTAATAATATGGTGCCTGTTATGATGCTGTACATTTGTTACTTCTTTTGAAAGCTGCAAAAAAGAAAATTCTGAACCGTATTAAAAGGTGTCGTATGGTCTTCTGTAATACACTTAATCCTGTCAAATGCTATCTCAAATCTTGCACTCATAGATGCCTCGTTGTATTGTTGAACTTGTAAGCCACTGCATTTTTCGGGTCCGGTTTCTGAAAATGTACCTAACACTAAATACCCTTTGTTACGAATACCTGCTTCAGCAATAGCTACATATTTACTGATAGCCTCATCGCTGGTAAGAAAATGAAAGGCTGCCCTGTCGTGCCAAAAATCAAACTGCACTGGTGGTTCAAATTCAGTTATATCAGAAACAATCCAATGCACCAAACCGGCTTTTTCACCTAAACGGTTTTTTGCCCGTTCTAATGCTGCCGCTGAAATATCCAGCACCCAAATATTATTATACCCCTTATCTAAAAGTGTATCAACCAAATTGCAATCGCCGCCACCTATGTCAATGATGTTAGCAGTCAATGGCAAGTTGAAAAGTTCTAAAAACGCTATTGAAGTGTTAGGATACTCCTGAAACCAACTTACCTCATTTGATGCTTTAGAGGTGAATACTGTTTCCCAATGTTGCTTTCTACTTTGCATGACGTTTGGTTTTAAAAATAAAAAGGTCGCAGATATTTCTATCCGCAACCTTTCAAAATGATTGTTTATTCGTTACTATGCAGTAAACACTGAAACCATTCCTAAAACGGATGCCAGCATCACTACGCATTTCCAGCAATTGAGTCTGTTCATTTTTATTTGTTTTATGGATGTAAAAATACATAGTTTCTGCTCTTAATTTTGTTAATATTTAGTAGATACTTCTCTGTTTTTTATTCTTAATTTTTTTGCTAATTATACTATATCTCTTTTAATAAAAAGAACTGCTTTTAAAATAAATGGTCACAAAATAATTTATACCGAATCTTCCGGCTCTGTTTTTAACAACAATTCAGATAGCCTGTTTTCAATTTCTTTTGGTAAATCCTCTGTATCTATCCATAAAGAAAGTGTGTGGTTTGTTTCATCAATTTTTAATTGATATATATCCTCAAACTTTTTTGGTAAAAGAAATGCATCGTACTCCGCCTGCAAACTTTTAACTTCTGTTTCAAAATCTTTCTGCCATTTATCCAATTTTAATTCGTCCATAATTATAATTTTTAAATAATAGCTCTTCCAATTAATTATTGTTTAAGTCCCGCAATAGTATTTATAGTTAGTGCAACAATAATCGTATTGAAAACAAAAGAAATTAAGCTATGCATTAAAACAAAGCGCCTGATAACCCTGGAGCTTACAACCACATCCGACACCTGAAACGTCATGCCTATCACAAAAGAAAAATATGCAAAATCAATATAATCGGGCTGCTGTTTGGCGGGAAAGTCAATACCTCCAACATTACTGCCGGTATTCAATTTGTTGTGGTCATGATACAAGTGTGCGTAGCGTATGGCAAAAGTTGTATGCAGTAAAATCCATGAAAGCAAAACTGGAGAGAGCGAAACGATAGTATGAAATACTTTATTAAATGTTAATTCACTTTTACTGTTTAAAAGCAATAGCGTACCAAACAGGCTAAGGCAAACGGCGACAAGTACTATCATAAAAATTACTTTAAGCCCATCATCCTGTTTTTCTACAATGGCGCATAATTCATTGGGGCCTGTAGTAAAAAAAAGAAGCCAGCTTAGTAAAATCATACAAAGACAAAATGTGTCCCATCCTAATATTATCCTGCTCTTCGGGTCAACTTTAAAGAACAACAGAATAATATAAACAACAACAGTAAGTAAAATACAAATCAGTAATTTCTTTACACCGCTTATATTTTTAAGCCACGTTTGTTGTTCATGTTTTATTTTTTTACTCATAAAAACATATAAAGGTTTAAACAATCATACCTAAAATTAAAAACAACAGAAATCCAACAAAAAATGAAGAAGTATGCCATACTGTTTCTTTTTCTTCATGCGCTTCCATTAATAACTCTTCGGTAACTAAAAACAGCAAAGCAGACAATCCGAAAGACAATACAATTTCCATTGCGCTATCCGATAAATTATGTAATAATGTAGCCCCTAAAACTGCACTTGCAAAAAACACAAAAGAAAGTACTGCGATAACGGTTATTGATTTTTGCCTGCTTAATTTATTTTGCCCTAACTCAGTTGCAGTTGCCATGCCCAACGATAACAGTTCCACAGATAATGCAATAGCAAGCAGCATTCCTTCCGTACTGCCTGCCGAAAATCCAATACCTAACAATAAGCCATCAACAAAAATATCAACCCCGATAGCTACCAATAGGCTCATAGGTAATTTGCCAGAGACTGTTACAGCTTCCGTTTCTTCTTTTTTCTCTGTAAATCTTTTAATTAATAACATAGTTATCAACCCCAGGGCAAAACCAATAATCACCTGCATGGGTTTGTGTTCTTTTACAATATCAGGCAATAGCTCTACCGCTACCACAGAGAATACCACCCCTGCAGCAAAATGCAAGATCAAGCTCCGAATATTTCCGTTTGGCCTTTTATAAATAGCCACAATGCCGCCAACCAGCATAGTAAAAACGGGTATTAATGAGAATAAGATTATTTTTTGAAACAACGGTATCATTAATTTCTATTTATTTCAGATCATTACATTCATTATTAAGCTCAGTCATACTAATATTAAAAAACATTATACTGTTTCCATACTATTTCTTACTTATGATATTTGGTTTTCAGCACTAATGTCTTTTGAATTTTTTGCTATCCCATAAACCCAAAGAATAAGTGTGATTACTAAAACAATAATTTGTGCCAGATAAGTTTGCACGGTAGGGTAAATTCCAAGTATGGTTAAATGAAAATTAAACCTTACACTACTTACTGAGATCCAGCCACTTTCCTGAAAGGCATGTACACTCTGACCTGCAAGCACTACAGATAATATCATAATGATAATGGAAGAGTATTGAAAAAGGTTTTTGACTGGAACTTTTACAGAAAATTTAAGTAACAAATTTGATACAAGTATTACACTACCTATAGCTGCCAGTGCCCCCATCCAAATACCCGGTCTGCTTTTATCATCTACCTGCAATTGCATTGAAGAAAGAAAAATAACAGATTCAAAGGCTTCACGAAATACCACTATAAAAGATATAAAGGCAAGTGTAAATAATTTCCCCTGGTCAAGCATTTTCACAATTCTTTCTTCAATAAACTCTTTCCACTTTTTTGCTTCCGTTTTTTTGTGCAGCCAAAAACCTACATAGACTAAAATAATAACAGCGAGCAAGGCGCCAAATGCTTCCATTAGTTCACGATTTTGAGCGCCGAATGAAATGAGCCAACCTGTGAAGAACCAGCTTGCAAAACCAATAGCTACCGCACTCATCCATCCGGCATGTACCCAGCGAATGGCCCTGTTTGCATGAAGGGATTTTAACAGGCTTAAAATGGTGATTATGATGAGCACCGCTTCAAGACCTTCACGCAGTAAAATAGAGGAAGAAATAAAAAACGAAAACCAAAACGAATAAGTTTGTTCTCCCAATAATACTTTTGCCTTGTTAATAGATGATTTTGCATCAGTAATTTTTTGCTCTACTTCCTGTTCATCTTTATTATTTTTAATTGCCGACCGAACTTCATTCATTTTATTTTCCAATTCAGAAACAATAGAATTGTCAACTGCATTAAGTTGCTGCTCATAAGGTTCAATTCCTTCTAAATATGCATATAGGGCTTTTTCTTCAGCAAGTGCGCTATTATTATTCTTGTAAAAAGAAAGAGCATCAGCCAGGTAATTGAATGCTGCCTCAAAAGAATTGCTACCCGTGCCTGCCTTATGTAGTCTAATAGCAGCTATTGCGAAATCACTATGGTTGCCTGATTTTTGTTTTAATTCCTTATCGGAAAGATGTGCAATATCTGAAAGAGTAACAAATGACTGAATACGGTTATAAATTTTATTAAAAGAGTCCTGCTCTGAGGAAAACTTATTTTGGAAACGTAACGATTTTATGTAAAACGAAACATCCCAAAGTTCTTTATCAGAAAGTTCGTTGAAAGCACGCATTCCGGTCCCACGTACCCCAAGCCGGGCAGTGTTGAATACCTGTAGGGGAGAAATTAATTGCATAAGAGAATCGTTCTGAAAATTTACTGGGGCAGGATTATAAGATTTAGAGAGGGGGCCGTCTGCGGCGCCATAGATTCCGTGACAAGATTGGCAACTGGCAGTAAATATTTTTTTCCCTTTCGCTATATCAGGATATTGTTCGGGGCTTATGTCTATCAGATTTAATTGCAATATCAGTATTTTAATTTGCTGGGCGTTCGTTGCAATTTCTTCTTTGTTTTTCCTGTGTTGTATAGATGTTAGTAATGAAGACAATTGTTGTGCAATCTGGTTTTTATTATTGATGTTTATCTTGTAAGTTATCGAATCAAAAAGAGAAGTTGACTCTACTGTAAATTCAATCATCTCACTGTATTCTGCATTATTAATCACTTCGCCATTATTAACTGCCCGGCTATAATCCTGCGACACATAATCCAGCAGGTTAATAAGTGTTCTGGCCTGGAAGGTCAAACGGTCAGAAGATTTATTTTTAGCAGGTAATCCCTGAGAAAATGTAATTGTACTGCACAGGCTAAATGCAATAAATGAAATAATTAATTTTCTTAACGTTTTATATGAGATAATATACTGCATTTGTGTGTTGAATTTTAGTTGCGAAATTCCCTTTAATTCTATCAGTTCCGTTTGCAAAATCGGGTGAATTTCAGGCCTGATGTGATTATCTATGATCAGGCTGCCAATCACTTTCAATATTCACTTTTTTTTTAAAAACCGTTTTTGAAATATCAGAAGTGTTATTACACCTGTTGATACCCATACATCAGCTGTATTAAACACCGGTTGAAAAAATTCAAAGTGTTTGCCGGCCCAAATCGGTAACCCTGAAGGTAATGTTGTATTGATAAGTGGGAAGTACCACATATCCACCACACGGCCATACATTAAACCAGCATAACCGCCATTGGATGAAAATGCCCTTGCAATATTTTCAAGATCGGGATCACTATTTTCAAATATTAATCCGTAAAAAAGGCTGTCAATTAAATTACCCAAAGCACCTGCATATATAAAAGCCACGCAAATGATAAATCCTTTGTGATAATTTTTACTTATAATTTTCTTTATATAAAATGAACCCCATATTACGGCAATAAGCCTGAACAGTGTTAATGCAACTTTTGCTATATCTCCTTTCCCTAACTTCCATCCCCATGCCATTCCGGAGTTTTCTATAAAATGAAGCCTGAACCAGTTTAGACCAAACACTTTATGTTCTTCACCATAATAAAAATTTGTCTTAATGTAAAATTTTATAGCCTGGTCAATTACAACAAGAAAAAGAATAAATAATACTACTTGTTTCAATTTCATAATTATGCTTTACGCTACAATCTGTGCTTTGCTTACCGGCTAATTTATTTATTGGTTTTAAAAATCAAACAGGCTTCCAAGAAAGCCTCGCCTGCTATGTTTGCCATACCCGCCATGCTTACTACCTCGATAACCTCCGCCTTCATAGCCGTCTTGATTATATGGAGGCTTGTAATTTTGATTTTGCTGATTTTGATCGGGGTCTTGCTGTTCAAGAGATTTCTCAATTATTTTATCTAACTCGCCTTTATCAAGCCATACACCACGACACTTAGGGCAATAATCAATTTCAATTCCTTGCCTGTCGGTCATCAACAATGTTTCGTTACACGATGGACATTTCATATGTTTTAGTTTTTAAGATGAATAATTTATTTAAGTTAAGTTTGTTGAATCATTGGATGCTTTATCATTTTTGCTTTTAATTTTATTCATCCAGCTGATATACCACTTTTGCCGGTCTAACGATAACAAAAAGTATAGCATTAATGAAGCTACGATGGCAATAATAAAATTATCCATCCCTACTGCAACACCTACTGCTGCCGTACACCAAACAGTAGCAGCGGTAGTTAACCCGTAAGTAGCATTCGAAGTATTACTGTTGCCAATAATTCCTGCTCCCAAAAATCCAATACCCACTACAATGTTTGAAATGATCCTGGATGCCGCTGCTATATCATTAAACTCATCCGCTATAGCAGTAAATAGAGTTGCCCCAAAACAAATGGCAGCATAGGTTCTGATGCCTGCATCTTTTCCCTGCTTTTCTCTATCGTATCCTATAAATGCTCCAAATGCAAATGCTACCAAAAGCTTTACAACCATAATTAATTCAAATCTTATATCCATTTTTTGCCTTTTAAATATGATTACTTAAACAGTGAATCCTGACTGATAACATGCATTAAACATTAAAGCCCGGTTATATTAATTCAGAATCCATTCCCTTGCCTTTTCTCTATCGGGCAAATCAAAATACATTATGCTTGCCTTTGTAAAAGGTTTCATTATTGAATGCATCCACTTTTCCCATTTTTTAGCACCAACAATGGCAATTTTTTCAATATCTTCTGCATGCGTAAAATTCATTTTACCATAATTAACTTCGATAATGCCGTCTTCCCAAAAACCGGTTGAATCTGAAGAGGAGCAATCATCCATTTCAAAATACCACCTGACTTTTTTCCCGGTGCCGATAATATTATGGATAAAGGGGTGTATTTTCTCGTAGTCTTTGATACCCAACAAATCATTTGCCCTTGTTGCTATAATATTTTTTTGGGTAAAATCTAAAAGCTGTAGCATAATTGAAAAGAATTCTTATAAATCAATCCAGTTAATTTTCGTTTTTCGAAATCATTTAAGACTAATGATGTCCTCCGTAGTAACCACCATGATGCCCTCCGAAGATTCCGTGGTGGCCCAAATCAATATGTGGTGTAATTATCGGATACACATAAGGCCGGTAAAAACCTCTGCCAGTCCGTCTGTCATATACTATTGTTCGTACAATAGGCTGTGCGGTCTGTGACTGAAAAACATCTTTGGTGCCGTTGGCATAAACAATTTGCGCCACCTCTGCTTTACTGGTCACATATACGGGGCCGTCTATATTATCAGCCCTGTAATATCTCACTTCAGTGGTCCCCACTTCGGCTACTTTTCCATTAATGATTTCTCCTGTACTCAAGGTTATCATGTCCTGTGCGTTCAAAAAAGATGCAGATAACAGCATCACGATAAATGCAAATAACTGTTTCATAATTTTTAATTTTAAATGATGATTTATTTTTTCTTTGTATCCAATTCATTGTCACCCATTTTCATGCCCATAGTATCGATATCGTTTTTATAGGTGGTGTCATGCTGGTGACCGTCGTCTTTTTTATGATTGTCGCCATCATGCACATCATGTAGTTTTTCTTTATCTGCTTCTTTAGTTTTATCAGCAGCATTATTGCAGGCTGTAAAAGATGTTGCGATTGCTATAGACAGTATAGCGGTAACGAGTATCTTTTTCATAATTAAAATTGGTTTTGTTTTAAATAAATCAATCAGACAATTATTTTTTTGGTGGGTACGGAAACCCTGCCATTCAAGGTTTTCCATTTTAAAACGGGACAAACAAGGCAGGGCTCCGACCCATATAGAATTTATTCCTCCTCCACATTATTCATTTTCGATAACAAATCGTAGGCTCCGTTAACCACTACCTTGCTGTTTTTGTCAAAGCCTTCAGGTAAAATAATTTCTGTGTATCCATTTTCTGAAACACCGATAGTTATTTCAATTCTTTTAAAGGCAATATGCTTTTCAACAGTTGTATTTTTATTAGCATCATCTGGCTTTTTTCCCTCTTTCATTTCTTCTGATGCAATAAAAATGTATGACTTGCCTGCCGATTGTACAATCGCTTTATCAGGCAATGCAGTAGTGGTAGCAACACCAGTTTCTACAATTGCTTTCAGGTACATACCTGGTAACAGGTTTTTATCTTCCTGCAACAAATGTCCATGCACCCGAACCGTTCGCTCAGCACTGATTTCACGTCCTATTAAATACACTGCTGCAAAACGCTCTTTTGTTTCATTATTCAACACAAAACGTATTTTCTGACCTATTTTCAATTTTGGAACATCTTTTTCAAAAATGGTAAGTTCTGCATGAAGGTGACGGGTATCTACAATTTCAAATAGCTCCTGGTTAGCGTTTACAAACTTGCCTATGTTCACCAATACCTTAGTAACATAGCCTGATATAGGAGCATAAATATTTGCCCTGCCGGAGATGTTTGCAGGATTGATTTTATCAGGATTAATATTGATGAGTTGCAGCTTTGATTTTAAGCCCTGCACCCTTGCCATGATACTATTGTAATCGCTGCCGGCTTTTTGCAGGGTCTTCTTTGCATTTACATTTTCTTTAGCCAATTCCTGCTGACGGTCCAATTCTTCTTTCAGGTAAACCAACTGGCTTTTATAGTCCAGGTAGTCTTGTTGCAACTGAATAAATTCAGGGTTTTCCAATACAGCTATTACTTCTCCTTTTGTAACAGGTTTCCCTTGCAACAATTCAGTACTCTTTAATGTACCACCATAAGGAGAGGAGACAGTTATCAATTGCTGTGGAGGTACATCCAGCACACCAGTTGCCCTGATAACACTACTGAGGTTTTTATCTTCTACAGCGCCGAATTGTATGTTGACTGTTTTAAACTGGTCTTCAGACAAATCCACCATGTCAGCTTCTTCAGTTTTAGTTTCTTGTGCAGGGGCAGCTTCGGCACCTCCTTTGGAAGAGCAGGATGAAAGCCATATAGTGGCCGCAGTGAGTATAACAAGTGAACTTAAAAATTTTTGTTTCATATTAATTTTATTTTAGCCCGTTCTTATTAATTGATGCCGCCGATAAATTCGATAGCAATGACGGTTTGATTGTATTGGTTTAAAAGTTTGGTGTATTCCTGTTTTACAATAACGGCATTATTGAGTGATTGCGTCAACTCATAGTAACCGATTTCACCGGCAGTAAAAGCTTTTTGCGCCTGGTTGATGATGAGATCGGCTTGCGGTAAAGCAGTATTGCGGTAGTAGTTGATTTGAACTCTTTGTTTTTGCAATTCGCCAAACAGCCTTGTCAATTCGGCCTGCAGGTTGTATTGATAATTGGTCAGTTCTGCTTCACGACGCACCCGGTTTATTTCTGCCGCTTTTACTTTTTCTTTTTGCGCCCTGGCAAATATGGGAATGCTGATGCCCAAATTAACACCCTGGAAACGGCGGCCAACTCCATAATATTTATCAACACCGTTTACGGTTTGATAGCCCACCAGCGACTGGTTGAAATAGCCTACTGAGAAATCAGGTTTTAATCTCGATTGCTCAACAGCTTTCTCCCGGTTTGCAATATCAATCTGCTGTTTAATAAATGCCAGTGTAGGGTTGGCCGCAATGGCAGCAGTATCAAAGTTTACCTGTATCTGCTTTTCAATAAGTGAAGTGTCGGCAATGGCCGTAACAGAAGAATCTGCAGTAAACACTTTCAGACGGTTTAATTCAATACGGTAACCTTCTTCCGCATTTCTCAATTGCGCCTTTATCTCATTCACCTTGCTTTCAGCATTATAATTTTCCAATGCATTTGTTTCACCCGTTTTGTACCGCAACGCAGATGCCTTCAATACATTTTCGTAAATAGCGAGCAACTCTTTTAATAATCTTATTTCCTCAATCCAAAAACTTAACTGGTAGTAAGATGTTTTAGTATTCGCTGCCAGTTCAGTTTGATAAATTTTCAGTTGCCACTCACTGCTTTTGATATTTGACTCAGATAGCTTTATGAGACTTTTAAAGTAAGCTGGATTCGGTATGCTCTGATTAATATTGAAATTGTTATCATACGCTATACGACTGTTATACTGCCCAAATGTGAGTCCTACATTTGTTTTGCCATAGTCCTTTACCGTTTTTTTCAATTGTTGCTGATAACTTATATCCAGCGTTCCTACTTTTACCAACGGGTTATTCTTCATAGCTGCTGCAACAGCATCATTAAGATTGATGATTGACTTTGGTTGTTGTTGTGCATTTGCTGCAAATGATGAGACAAAAAACAGGATAAGCAATGAAGCCAGCCCTTTTGTTACATCGGTCTTCTTCGTCTTCGGTTTTATCTTTTCAAACCAGGTGTATAGCACCGGCAAAACTACCAACGTAAGAAAAGTAGCCGTAATCAATCCGCCTATTACAACCGTCGCCAACGGCTTTTGTACTTCTGCTCCGGAACCTGTGGACAACGCCATTGGTAAAAAGCCCAATGAAGCAACTGTTGCGGTCATTAACACAGGTCGCAACCTTACAGAGGTTCCTTTTAGAATAATTGCATTTATGTCGGTCATACCTTCCTTTTTTAGCCGGTTAAATTCGCTGATTAACACAATGCCATTTAATACAGCTACACCAAACAGTGCGATAAAACCCACACCTGCGGAAATGCTGAATGGCATTCCCCTGAACCATAAAGCGAATACACCGCCAATAGCACTCATCGGTATAGCTGTAAAAATGAGTAGTGAATATTTAATAGAACCAAACGTAAAGAATAGAAGCAGGAGAATTAATGCTAATGCAACAGGCACAGCAACAGATAATCTTTTATTGGCCTCTTCGAGATTTTTAAATTGTCCTCCATAAGTAATAAAGTAACCGGGAGGCATTTTTACCTGCTTCTCAATATTTTCCCGTATTTCTTTTACAACTGACGAGATATCCCTGCCTCTTGTATTAAAACCTACTATGATTCTTCTTTTGGCATCTTCCCGTTGTATCTGGTTAGGGCCTAACTGCAAATTCACATCGGCTACCTGTTCCAATGGGATCTGGTTACCATCAGGGGCCGCAACAAATAATCCTTTTACATCATCAATACTCTGGCGGCCTGTCTTTTCTAACCGCACCACCATATCAAAACGTTTCTCGCCTTCATATACAATACCCGCAGCTTCCCCGGCAAATGCAGCGCTGATGGTGCGGTTCACATCTTCTACATTTAAACCAAATTGAGCAATCTTATCCCTGTTGAGTTTAATAACAATTTGCGGAAGACCCGTAACCTGTTCTACATATAAATCTTCGGCACCCTTAACAGTAGGAACGATGGTTCCAATTTTCTTTGCCAAATCTGCCAGTACATCCAAATCCTCTCCAAATATTTTAATTCCTACATCTTGCCGTACACCGGCAATCAATTCATTAAACCGAAGTTGTATGGGTTGAGAAAGTCCATAAGAAATTCCCGGTATTTTTTCCAGTTCTTTTTGCATCAGTTCTGCCAGCTCTTCCCGGTTGCTGGCACTGGTCCATTCCTTTTTATCCTTTAAAAGAATAATCATATCACAAGCTTCAATAGGCATAGGGTCGGTTGGTATTTCTGATGCACCTATTTTCCCAATCACCTCTTTTACTTCCGGAAATCTTTTCATCAAAAGGTCAGAGGCCTGAGTGATTTTTTCGATGGTCTGAGTTAACGAACTACCAGTGAGTAACCTTGTTTCAACTGCAAAATCGCCCTCTTCCAATGTTGGAATAAATTCACCACCAAGTGTTTTGAAAATAAATAAACTGATAATAAATAGACCAACAGCTATACTTACTACAAGCAATTTCGTTTTTAAAGCACCTCGTATTAAAGGAGTATAAAGCCTCTGGAAAAATTTCATCATTTTATCAGATAGATTCTCTTTGTGGCTTATTTTTTTGCTCAATACCAGGGCACTCATCATGGGCACATAAGTAAGTGACAACAAAAAGGCTCCAAGGATTGCGAATGAAACAGTTTGTGCCATTGGTCCAAACATTTTTCCTTCAATACCTACTAATGCAAGAATGGGCAGGTACACAATCAATATGATGATTTGTCCAAAGGCTGCAGAGTTCATCATTTTACCTGCCGACTTATATACCTCATCATCCAATTGGTCTTGCGTTAGTCTTCCGGGTTTTCGATGCCCCAACTGATGCATGGTAGCTTCCACAATAATCACCGCTCCGTCCACAATCAAACCAAAGTCAATAGCGCCTAAACTCATCAGGTTGCCTGACACACCAAACATGTTCATCAGCGAAATAGCAAAAAGCATGGCGAGGGGAATTACGGAAGCCACTATTAAGCCAGAACGGATATTGCCAAGGAAAACCACCAATACAAAAATTACAATCAAAGACCCTTCAATAAGGTTTGTTTTTACGGTTCCGATTGCCCTGCTCACTAAAGCACTTCTGTCAAGGAAGGGTTCAATCACAACACCTTCCGGCAAGCTTTTCTGAATCTGTGTTATTTTATCTTTTACACTGTTAATTACAATGCTGGAATTTGCTCCCTTGAGCATTAAAACAATGCCACCAACTACTTCGCCTTCCGCATTACGGGTTAATGCCCCGTATTGCGTGGCATGGCCCAACTGTACCGTTGCAATATCTCTGACCAATACAGGGGAACCGCCGGAAGTTCTTGTAACTACAATTTTTTCAATGTCAGTAATGGTTTTAATAAATCCTTCGCTGCGGATAAAGTAGGCATTGGGTTTTTTGTCAATATAAGCTCCACCTGTATTCTGATTATTTTTTTCAAGGGCATTGAATACATCTGCTATGGATAGATTATAGCTGCGAAGCTTATCAGTGTTTAAAGCAATTTCATATTGCTTTAAAAGACCGCCGAAACTGCTTACATCGGCGATGCCGGGTGTGCCAAGCAACTGACGACGAACTATCCAGTCCTGTAGGGTACGAAGGGACATTGCATCGTACTTATTTTCAAAGCCCTTTTTGGCGTGTAAAACATATTGGTAAATTTCACCTAATCCCGTAGAAATAGGAGCCATTTCCGGGTTGCCTATATTATTCGGTATCTGGTTACGGGCTTCTATCAGCCGTTCACCTACTTGCTGACGGGCCCAATATATGTTGGCATCATCATGAAATACAACAGTAACTACGGATAATCCAAACCTGGATATGGAACGGATTTCCTGCACTTCCGGAATGGTGGCCATTGTTTGTTCCACCGGAAAAGAAATCAGTTGTTCTACTTCCTGTGCCGCCAGCGATGGGCTTAAAGTTATAACCTGTACCTGGTTATTAGTAATATCAGGCACGGCATCAATCGGCAATTTTTTTGCCGAGTAAACACCCCATATTATTAATGCAAGTGTAAACAGGCAGATGACCAATTTATTTTTTATGGAGAATTGAATGATTTTATTGAGCATAATTCTATTTAATGTTTTGAAACAAGTCTATAATATTTTATAATCATTCCTGCAATAGCCATCAGCATTAAAATGCCAAACACTATCATTGTAATGATTTTTGTAACCCGCATCCATTTCGGTTTTAAGGGTCTTTTATTTTGCTGTAAACTGGTTTACTGCGGGCCATTGACTTTTTTCTTTTAGTCATAACCAACTTGGTATCTTAAATGATAAAATGCAAACAGCAGTGTATGACGCTGCACTGAAAGAAGGGTTTATTATGCAGCTAATTTAGGCGGTTGCCAAATGGAATAGAAGACTTCGGTATTGCAGTCTTCATTATGAAGAGGAAATTTTACTGACTGAAAATATACTTTGTCAGTTTGTACTTTTAATAAAGGAGAGTTAAACGCTGAGGCGGCGCAACAGGAACAATTGCAGAAAGGGGTACAGGCCGCTGAAGAATGTTTATGCCCATGATGACTTGTAGATGTTGAAATTTTTGCCTGGGTTTTTACATTACATTCCACTCTGTCTCCACATGGAAGGCAGGACAGGTAGAGTAAAAAAATGGCTAAATATCTAAATACAAATTTCATTGGTTGCAAATATAAGGCGTTTTGTTTCAAATTAAACATTGGGTATGTGCAATTTAGGAATTTTGTTGCAAATCAGTCAATTAAGTGTCTAAAATCCACAGTTTCCTCACTATTTCTCAAAAACCAAAAAATACATACGTCTTAAATAAGGCCAGGCTTTATTATTTTTCAATGTGTATGTTCTGTATAAGCATGATAAGAGCAAAGATTGCAAGTACAAAAAGAGCAAGAATAATCCAAAGGGCATATTTCAGAACCTTTGGAATCGGTCTTTTGTTCTTAGTGCCTTGCTTTTTAATATCCTTCTTCATTTTTTAAATTGCAATAAAAGTTTACAACAAAAGCCCGGATATTAATACTAATTCAGAGTTGGGAAATGCATAGCTTTTTTCTTCCTGCGTTTGGTACTCACAAAGAATAATGCAAATCCACTTAACACTGTAACCAATCCAAAAATTGAAAAGAACCGAAGCAGAGTATTCCCAAAATTGTCCCTGCCTTCATAATCCATTGTGTGCATCATCCATAAAAAATCAAATATTCTCCATTTATTGTTCCTGAATTTTTGAACAGTTCCTAATTCGCTGGCTACATACACGGTGGTTTTTGATGGATGTTCAAATGTAATGGCATACGCAGGTAAAGGATTTTCCCGATATTCATGATGACCATCTGTGCCTGTTAAGTATTCAACTGATTTTACTTTTGGTTCACCGTTAAATCTCATTTTAGCTACACCAACTGCTTCTTCTTTTGTCAATGGTCCACGAAGCTGACCAGTAATTGCATCAGCCAGATGATTCATGGATTGTATTTCATGTTGGTGCTTTGTATCAGTGTGGGCGGCACTGATACAACGAACCTGGTAAAAAGGGTTACCAAATATTTCAATCAATTGAATGGATACAACTGAATCTATCCGGTGAACTTTCTTAATTGTATCTAAAACCATTGTTGGGGAAACCAATGAAATATTGGATGATAACAGCGGTGCATTTCTTTTTTGAAAATCTCCGTGTACTTCATCCATATTGCTCCAACTGAAGTAAAGTCCACCAATTGTCCATAACAAAAATTGAATGCCGAGTACTACACCGAGCCAGCGATGTATTTTGCGGATATAGTAGTGTTTGCTTTTTGCCATAGCTGCTTACTTTATTTTAATAGAAAACTCAATCCTGATTTTTTCCCATGCCATTGCAAGTTTTAAATCATTGCCTTTAGCAGGTTCTATAAAGTATTGCAGCCGCTCGGTGTGCACATTTTTCTTTGGTTTAACTTTTATTCTCACTACATCCTCCTTTTCGTCATACTCAGTTGCCAGGTGTTGTTTCCATTGTTTGTTAATAATAACTGTCCACTCATTTTTACCGGGAATGGTGAAGATGGCATATTTACCGGCAGGGATTTCTTTACCGCCCACAATAAAAGATTTACCAATTTCAAAGGTGGTGGCATCATGTGCCCCAGTTACCCATACTTCATTATAAGGAACAAGACCACCCCAAATAACTCTTTTACGAACACCGGGAGAATGATAATTGATTTTGATGCTGTCGCCATTGATGACAGCAACAGCCATTGATTTAATACTCTTCTTGCTGGTATCTTTTACTAAGTTGGGGTTGTAACATATCTCTTCATTTTTTTGCTGCTGTGCATTCGCTGATAAAGCTGATACTGCAAGAAAGAAAACAAACAGTTGAAAATAAAATTTCATGATTAATTATTTATAAGATTATATTTTTCTGCACTGATTATCTGAACTTCACCAAACATTGTTTTAAAACTTTTATTGATAGTTACATTTGCAAATCCTGCTTCTGAGATTAATTCGGGCAGTAGCCCTTTGGCATTTGCGTCTGTAGGTTTAAATCCATCCAGGCCTCTTATAATATTAAAGAGTGTTCTTTGCAACCACGATTTTGAACGGCCAAAATCTGCGATGTACAGTTTGCCATTATTACTCACTACCCGGAAGATTTCAGCCAGTATTATTTTCTTTTTAGTAGTATCGAGATGATGAAAAACAAGACAGGACAATATTTTATGAAATCTATTATCCTGGAATGGCAGATGTGTTCCATCATAATCAATCAGGAAAATATCAAGCCCCTTATCCTCACTTTTTTCAATTGCTTTGTTTAATATCTTCACATCAACATCAATACCGGCTACATTCGCTTCAGGCTGGAATTCCTTTATCATAATAGTTAATGTTCCTGTACCGCAACCAAAATCCAGTATTTTTTCCTTCGCCGAAACATTGGCTGCTTCAACCAATGCCTGTTTTATTTTCTTCTCAGGCATTGTAATACTTATCAAAAAATCATACAAAGGAGTTAGCCATTTGAAGCGGAGTGCCGGTATGTATTTTGTTTTACTCATTGCAATATCTCATTCCTGAAATGATGTAGTACATAAATCTTTTTTAAACCCAGCTTTTCAATTTGGTGGGTACGGAAACCCTGCTCCCAAAGCGTTTCATTATAAATAAGGAAACTAAAGCAGGGCTCCGACCCATGTGGTTTTTCTTTTTTTATGATATCAATTAGTTTATTCAAATTCTTTCTTCCTTTGCTCTTCCAAATATTTCTTCAATGCCTTTTCGCCAAACATTTTAAATACCACTGGCGTAACAATCATATCCAATAAAGTAGAACTGATTAATCCGCCTAAAATAACTGTGGCCACAGGATATAAAATTTCTTTACCGGGTGCAGTTGCATCCAGCGTTAATGGTATCAATGCTAATGCTGCAACTAATGCCGTCATTAATACAGGCACTAATCTTTCCAGTGAACCACGAATAATCATTTTATCTCCAAAAGTTTCTCCTTCATGCTGTACTAAATGGATGTAGTGAGAAATCATCATAATTCCATTTCTTGAAGCTATACCTGTGAGAGTGATAAAACCAACAAGCGTAGCAATAGAAAACACCCCTCCAGTCAGCATTACGGCTATCACACTGCCAATTAATGCCAACGGGATATTCAACATAATCTGCAGAACAATTCTTGATGATTTAAAATGACTGAACAATACCAGGAAAATTCCCAGGAAAGAGAATATGCTTAAAATGCCTATCAGTTTTGATGCTGATTGCTGACTTTCAAACTGGCCGCCCCATTGTAAAAAATATCCCTGTGGCAGTTTTAATTGTGCATTTACTTTTTGCTGCATTTCTTTTACAGTAGTTCCCAAATCCCTGCCCTGCACATTGGCACTTACTACAATCCTCCGCAGTGTATTTTCATGATAGATGGAATTAATGCCGTTTTCAATTTCAATTTTTGCAATTTGCTCCAGTGGTATCAATGAGCCATCAGGCAGGGATATCTGTGTATTTTTTATTTCGTCTAAATTCTTTCTTGTGCTATCTGTAGTACGCAGCACAATGTCAAAGCTTTTAATACCATCTAATATCTGGCTGCTTATTTTACCATTGTAGAATATTTCAATATCCTCTGCTACTTTGCCAACCTGCAAGCCGTAACGCTGCACTGCCTGCCGGTCAATTTTAACAATGAGTTGAGGTACCAATACCTGCTTTTCCACCTGTAAGTCTACTACGCCGGGCACTGTGCTTACAATCTCTTTCAACTGTGCAGCATTACTTCTTAAGTCTGCAAGGTCGTTACCGAATATTTTAATAGCTACCTGGGCCCTGACACCTGAAAGTAAGTGGTCTAACCGGTGAGAAATAGGCTGACCAATATTTACCGTTACGCCCTGCAAAACTGAAAGTCTTTTTCGAATTTCAGCTAATATTATATCTCTTCTTTTTACGTCTGATGGTTTTATGGCAACTTCAATTTCTGAATTGCTTGGAGGCTCTGCATGTTCATCTAATTCGGCACGACCGGTACGTCGTGCAGTGAGCAATACACCATCTACTTTTAATATCTCCTTTTCTGCTATGCTGCCTACACTATTGGCTTCCGTTAGAGAAGTACTTGCTGGCAAAGAAAGGTTAATAGTAAAACTTCCTTCATTAAACGGCGGTAAAAATTCTGTACCAAAAAAAGGTACAATGGCTATGGCGGACACTATTAAAGCAATGGCAATACCTATTACTATTTTAGGATGCTTTAAACCACGTTTCAGCAACTTAATGTCCTGTCGCTTTAAAAGTTTTACAAACGAACTATCGTCATGAGAAGAAGCCAGCATGGTAGCCTCTGTATCACTGGAAGGCGTATGGTCTAAAATCTGGTGCTCAGTATATTCCTTTTTCTTTCTCCAAAAAGCAAGATTAACATGCTGCAAATATTTCTTTTTCCCTAATAAATAACTGCATAAAGCCGGAGTTACTGTTAATGAAACTGCCAGGGATGCAATAATTGATGTGATATAGGCAATGCCAAGAGGCGCAAATATTTTGCCTTCAATTCCCTGCATATAAAATAACGGCAGAAACACCAGCACTACAATGATGGTGGCATACACAATAGAATTTCTTACCTCGCTGCTGGCTTCATAAATTACTTTTGACAGGGGCCTTGGTTCGGGAAGTGCCCAATTTTCCTTTAAGCGTCGAAAAACATTTTCTACGTCCACTATCGCATCATCTACCAGTTCTCCAATAGCAATAGCCAATCCACCCAACGTTAAAGTATTGATGGAAATACCAAACATTTTAAAAATAATAGCCGTAATAATTAATGACAAAGGAATAGCTGTAAGGGTAATAATAGTGGTCCTGAAATTCATTAAAAATAAAAAAAGAATAATAACCACAAGGATAAAACCATCCCTCAATGCCTCTTCTACATTGGTAAGTGAGTTTTCAATAAAATGTTTTTGCTGAAACACGTCGGTATTAATCTTGACATCTTTTGGTACTGACTTTTTTATGTCATCCAAAGCTTTGATAATTTCTGCTGTTAAAGTAACCGTATTGGCACCTGGCTGTTTTTCAATACTCAGGATTACTGCCGGGTTACCATTTAACGAACCATCCCCTCTTTTAATAGGGCCGCCAAATTTTAATTCAGCAACCTGCTTTAATAAAACAGGAGCATTGTTTTTATTACTGATTACTGTACTGGCTAAATCCTCTAAAGAATTTGCCCTGGCAATATTTCTCACCAACACTTCACTTCCTTTATTATCATCCACAAATCCCCCGGTTGAATTAAGATTGGTTGCCTGCAAAGCGTTGTCAATCTCATTGATTGAAACATTGTACTGGCGCATTTTTTCAGGAGATATCAATACCTGGTACTGCATTCTTTCACCACCAATTGGTATAACCTGGCTTACCCCCTTAATACTCATCAACCTTCTTCTAATGGTAAAATCACTCAATGTCCTGATATCAGCCGGTGATGTAGAATCACCCGTGACGGCCACCATCATAAATTGCCCCATCACAGAACTAATGGGACCCATTACCGGAACAATCTTATTGGGTAATTGAACTGTTTGTAATTTTTCGGCAGTTAGCTGGCGGGCACGGTACACATCGGTGCTCCAGTCAAATTCAACAAACACAAGCCCCAACCCCGGACTGGCAACAGAACGTACCACTTCCACACCGGGAGCGCCGTTTAAAGAAGTTTCAACGGGCAGTGTTACCTGTGCTTCAATTTCTTCGGGAGCCATGCCATTGGCTTCTAAAAATATAGTCACCCTGGGCCGGTTTAAATCGGGTAATACATCAACCGGCAAATTGATAAGTGTAATAACACCATATACCATCAGCAAAGCTGCAAAGGCAACTACAAACAAACGGTTACGTAATGAGAATTGAATGATTTTATTGAGCATGTTACATTTTTTATTAACTGATGGTTACTACTTTCCGTTATTTTCTTTTTTTAGAAGGAGGTTTTACAGGATAATTTTCTAAAAGTGTGTGTATGGCAGGATGCAGGTCATTTTGCAAAGTAGCAGGGTCGTACAAATCTGCTTCTACAGTAGCCGTATAAATAAATTTATTTTGTTTCCTGTTTATTACATTCAATGTTATACCGCCCCGGGTGTATTCTACTATTTTGGTAGTATAACCGTACGTATAGCTATTATAATTATTACTATAATTCAATGGCCTGTTATAATAATATGCCCGTGGATTTACATTATAATATGGGTTATGCGGTGAAATAGCCCGGTATTGGAAAGAATTATTATAGTTATAGGTTGGGACTGTTGAGCGAACCTGTTCTGTTCTGCTTTTTTTACTTTCCGTTACTTTTAGTTCAAATAATAAATCGGGGTTATCATTATCTACTGTCATACCCCTGGCTGCAAGTTCATGCGAAAAGTAATTGATGGCATTATTGAAAATAATCTGGTTGTGGTAAGGCGTATTGTCATTATCCTGGTGCGGAATCCAGGAAAATGTTTTATACTTAGCGAATTCCACACTTTTATCATAGTCAGCATAAGTAAGATTATAGGCGGTACTGCATCCGGCCGCTGTAAATAACAGCAGCATTAAGGGGATGATAATTTTATTTTTCATAATTCTTTATTTTACATTTTTAAGTATGATGGTATTACTGTAATTTTTATCTGAGTGATGCTTTATTCATTTATACGATTTTCATTTCTTCCCTGCCATTTTAAATTGTTTTTTTGTTGGCTATTGATATACAAAAAGAAATAAAATGCAGAACTGCCAACAAACATGTTCCATAGACCATGCGGCTGAAAATAACTCCCGGGATTGCATAAAACCTTGTTTTTATCAAATTCAAACCACAATAAGGCAATCAGAATCGAGCTGACGCTTAGAATAAGGTAATGTCTTCCCGGATAACCAGGTTTGGCTAAAATGTTGACGATGGCTAATCCCAAAAATACCAGTATGATTATAAGTGCAGCAATACTTTCTTTTCCTTTTGGTATTAAAAAGGATAGAAAAAGATTAGTTGCAAGAAAGGTTAAAAAAGATACGGTAAATGATTGCCGTTTTTGTAATGTTGATAGATTGTTGTTCCGGGTAAGCCACCGGCTGTGTAAAAAAAATATTACCGGGAAAAGCGAAAATGAAAATACAGCCGAGTAATCAAATTTATGTGCGAGATTTATGAGTGAAGCATGGTAAAATGTACTTGCACAAAAAACATAAAAAAGGATAAGGGCCAAAAGATAGCTATAAACCGTATTCAGGTCATGAGTATCGCCATTATGTCTTTCTTTCCAACTCCTTTTAAAAATAATTATTGAGGCAATTAAATAAATAATATTGCCGAACGTATTGATTGGCTGGCGCACAGGGTTACTAATGCCAATTTTTTCACAAAAGGAAGCAGGTATTTTTTTATCAAAAGCAAAGGGTTCCCAAATATGTTGTAAAGAAGAATTTTGATTCAGCCACCAAATTGTTAAACCAAAAATCAATACAATACTTGTCAAAAGAATAATCGTTCCGAAACCAATATAAAAGTTCGGAAGTATTTTCTGTTTTAGGTTGGTATAATATGTTTTTATGTCTGAAAGCATTGTACTTGAATAAACCTATATTACCCCTGTTTGATTTTTAAAGTCATAGCATTAATAGCGACTATTACAGTACTCAATGTCATTAACACAGCACCGGCAGCGGGGCTTAATAATATACCCTGCTTATATAACACGCCTGCTGCTAATGGCAATGCCACAACATTGTAACCGGTAGCCCATATTAAATTCTGTATCATTTTCCTGTAAGTAGCTTTACCAAATAAAATCAGATTCACAATGTCTTTTGGATTGCTGTTTACTAAAACAATTCCTGCCGTTTCTGCTGCAATATCACTGCCACTGCCAACAGCGATACCTACATCTGCAATTGCCAAAGCTGGCGCATCATTTACGCCATCGCCTGTCATGGCGACAAATTCGCCTTTGCTTTGCAGGTCTTTTATCTTCTCTAATTTTTGATGGGGTAACACTTCTGCAATAAAACCATCCATGCCTAACCGTTCGCTTACTCCTTTCGCAACAACTGCATTATCGCCGGTGAGCAGGGTGGTTTTGATTTTATTTTGACGCAATGTTTTTATTGCATCAAAAGATTCGGGGCGGATCTCATCAGCAAGCGCAATAGAACCTGCTATATCTTCATCCACTAATACAAATACCAATGTTTCCTCAGCTTTTACCGTATCATCTTTTGTAAGAAATGTAAATTTTTCTTTTAAATAGCCAGGACTAACTACCATTACATCTTTACCGTCAATGATTCCGGTAATTCCCTTTCCAGTAATGGCTTCAAATCCCTTTACTTCAGGTAAAACCATATTTAATTCTTTTGCCTTGGCAGTAATACCCGTTGCAATTGGATGCTCTGAATTTTGTTCCAGTGCAGCAGCATATTGTAGTACCTGTTCCTTTGTGAAGTTTGCGCTGTGCGATACATATCTTATTACCTGGAATTTGCCAACAGTTAATGTTCCTGTTTTATCAAATACAATCGTGGTTATTTTTCTTGCATTTTCAAATGCTGTTCGGTTCTTAATCAGCAATCCACTTTTTGCAGCCAATGCAGTTGATTTGGCAACTACCAATGGTACAGCAAGGCCTAAAGCATGGGGGCAGCAGATAACAATTACAGTAACCATCCGCTCCATTGCAAATGCCAGCGATTGCCCCGTTAAATACCAATATAAAAATGTGGTAATCCCAGCAAGTAATGCAATTATAGTTAACCATTTTGCTGCTTTATCTGCTAAGAGTTGCGTATTTGATTTGGAGTTTTGTGCATCCTGTACCAGCTTAATTACCTGTGATAAGTATGAATCCTTAGCACTATGTGATACCGTAACTTTAATAGCACGATTGCCATTGATAGAACCGGCAATTACTTTTTCCCCTTTTATTCTTTGTACCGGTTTACTTTCTCCCGTAAGCATACTTTCATTCAAATAGGTTTCACCGTCAGCAATGATTCCATCGGCTGCCACTTTTTCTCCGGGTTTTATTAAAATCAAATCGCCTTCTTTCAGGGTGTCTGTTTTCACATCCACCGTCATTTGCCCACTTACTTTGTGTGCCTCTGAAGGCATAAGCTGGACCAGCAATTCCAATTCTCTTGATGCTCCTGCTACCGATTTCATTTCTATCCAATGCCCCAGCAGCATGATGAGTATTAGTGTTGCCAGTTCCCAAAAAAAATCCATACCCTGCAAGCCAAACACAATGGCTACGCTATACACATAAGCAACTGTGATGGCAAAGCCAATCAGGAACATCATACCAGGATTTTTTGCTTTGGCTTCATCCACCAATCCTTTTAAAAATGGCCAGCCACCATAAAAGAAAACGACAGAGGATAATGCCAGCAAAACATATTTTGAACCTGGGAAACTAATATGAATATTCAACCAGTGCTGTATCATTTCCGATAAGAGCATTATTGGAATAGTAAGAACCAACACGGTGTAAAACCTTTTGCGAAAATCAGCAATCATGCCACTATGCTTATTGTCCTTTCCATGAACACTATCCGAATCTGCGGTTACAACCGGCTCAAGGGTCATACCACATAATGGGCACTTACCCGGGGCATCCTTCAAAATGTGTGGGTGCATTGGGCAGGTATATTTTTGAAATGAGTGCTGATTTTTAGAAATATCAACAACTTGCGAATCATGTTTCTCAGGATGCGATTTACCTACAGATTTTTTTATTTCTATCAGAGTCATTCCGCAAATTGGACAACTGCCCATTTTATTCTCGATAATTTCCAGGTGCATAGGGCAGGTGTAAAAAGTATCTGTTGGATGATTATCGTTATGATGTTGATTTTCCATACTAAACAGTTTTATAAATCCTTATTTTCTTGATGAATTGTGGTTAATCATAATTTTCCATTCTCCTTTTACTTTTCTTAAAACTGATGTTGCTACTCCTTTGCGTTTTACTTCGGTATTATCTTTCGCCACAATAATTGTATAATTATAAGTTTCGGTGGCAAAAGCATAGTTGCCATCTATCTGCACTTCCACTATGTAATCGCTGAAAGTAAAAGATTTGAACTCTTTTAATTCAGGAGCAAGATGATGTTCCAGATAGTGAGCATAGCTGCCTTCACTGCCGCCGGATTCATACATTTTTGAATCCGCTGTAAATAGTTTTTCTGTACCGGTAACATCTAATTTTTCAACGGCGTTGTTGTATTGCTTTAATACCAACTTTACGGCATCTTCGTCTTTGGCTTTTGGTGATACCGGTAAGTTGTTGTCCTTTGTCACGAACTGTTTTATTGCTTCTCTCTCTGTGCCTGCTTCTTTACTTTGCGCAAACGAAGAAAGCACTACTAAACAAATTGCTAAAGCGCTTAATATCTTTTTCATTTTATTCTTTTTTGATGAATAAGAACACAGGTACTTGTTACCTGTGTTCTTATAAAATGATTAATGGTGATGAGCATCGGCAGGTTTGGCAGGTTTATTTTTAAACTTTGCCGAAACTGATTTACCATTTACTTTAAATGTTGCAATAGCATTGGCATACGTAGACGCTTTGGCATCATCTGCCATAAAGCCCTCGGTGCCCATTGGCATAAGAGCAACAGTTTTTGAAGTACCATCTGCAAACTGCAGCAATACTGTGCCGGTTATCCCTTTGTTAGATAATGGTTTTGCATCACCATCCAGCAAAAAGAATTGCAGCATACCATCCTTCAATAATATTTCTGCATGGTTTGGGTCAGCTTCCTGTACCGTGCCACCGTGTGGGCCTTTGCCTGCAACACCTACATTGTGTGGATTCTTTTGTGCAAACGTTGTAGTAATGCCTAACAGCATCATTGCAAATACTGCAACAATTGTCTTTAATTTTAATGCTTTCATTTTGCTTTGTTTTTATTTTTAAAAATTAATGTTTCATTTCTTTCATATCCATGCTATCATGCTTCATATCTTTCATGTTAGCGGCCGTACCTTCACTAACATTCATAACAAAGTCACTTGTGTAAACTTTTCCCTTGCTTTGAAACTGTATCCAGCCACGGTAAACACCTGGTTTATCAAATGTTGTGTGTAAGTCAAACTTGCCGCCTTCCACACTTGGATGCACATGTAAATACTTTTTATCGGCAAGGCTTACTACCACCATGTGTGCTTTTGCACCGAGGTAATCTTCTAAAGTATTTACATCTACTTCTTTACCATTCAGCATCATTACACCATTGATGTGCATGGGCATATTGGTTAAAAACTTGCCACCTTCAGGCGAAAGTGAAACAGAAAATCCATCACCGGCTGCGCCACTTAATTTATCTGCCCCATAAGTTTTTGCTGCAGGTACAGTACCTGCTACTGTTACACTTAAATTATCTACCGTATGGTTGGCACCGCTTGGTTTATAATCTGCAAACAGGGTGTATTTTCCGGGGAAAGGGAATTTCTCTTTTACTGTATAAGAACCATCAGCGTTTAATTCAGGATGAATATGATTGAACCAGCTAAGGTCTTCACTTACTACTATCAGGTGTATTTTTTTCGTATGCTCCACATCCAGCGGAACTTGTTCATTGGGTTTGTCTTTCATTTTGGGTGTAAGTGATAAAGTAACTTCCTGGTTGGGGTTAACCGAAGCAGGGCTGGTACTGAACTGCATGGTTACATTACCCGGACCTGTTGCGTTGTCGTTATGCTCCAGTTTCATACCGCATTTGGGGCAGGTATCGCCTTCTTTACCGGTTACTTCGGGGTGCATGGGACAGGTATAGGTTTTCATTACTCCCATTTTCATTTTTTCCTTGGGCGAAAGATTCATCTTAGAACCACACACTGAACATTGTCCGGGTTTATCACTTGTAATATTTGGATGAGCAGGGCATTCATAAAGGCCAACTACTTCCATTTTCATTTTTTCTTTTGGAGTAAGGTTTCTGCCACATTTTGGGCATTTCCCCGACTTATCCATAATTACATCAGGATGCATGGGACATACATATGTTACTTCAGCGGTTTCTTTGTTTTTGTTTTTTTGCATGGTTGAATCCTGAGCAAAAACTGAAACTGTAAGGATGGTTAAGGCTGCTATCATCAGCATTTTAAACGATTTCATTTTTTTAAATTTAAGTGTTACTGGAATTGAAAATTGTTTTTAGTTAATGCATCTGTGCACTTGCAAGTGCCCGGATGCTGGCAAGAAACCGTTTGAAAAGAGTTATAATTAATTATGCAATTGTGTATTCTCAATTTCTGCTTTTAATGGAAAGACGTGAAGCCAGAAATACTCAGTGAGAATATGCAGGAAGAAAGGTATTAAATACGAAACACTCTGATGAGTAAGTAAATGGGGTCGGTACAACTTCGTTTGACATATTTAGTCCAGGAGTTATTAGCATTAAAACCGCCGCTATTTAAGATTAAATTTTGAAGGCAATTAACGGGAGGTAAATGAGGTACAAATGAAATAATATTTGCAATAAAGTATGCCTGAGTTGAATTGTGGTTGTCTGCTTTGCTTACAACGAGCTTATCTTTGCAGCAGCCTTTCGGCATTGCTTCGGGGTTGCAGGAACACCCGGTTTTTCCGCCAAAATTGATAATGGAAACATGTGTTAGATGCCCGCTGCAGTAGTGAAAATTAATGGAGACCCCCAGCGCTGTGCTGGTATAAACTATCAGAAGAAATATGGCCCCTAATTTTTTCACTGAAAAGAAATTTACAATGTAAAACTACTGTTAACCTTTTTCGAAAAAAAAGAGGTTAATCATTCAAAACAATGACTTTTGTCATAAAGTTAAGGTTTACTTATAAAAATCACGCCGTTTTTGCTATCTTCTCCATAATATGGTGACTTTCACCAAACTTACAAAGAGCATCGCAATGGCTGCGGAGTTCTGAAAAAAGAATGTATTTGATAACTACATTGCTTTGCTTAATGGCAGGACGGCACAATTGCAGGCAAACATCCTTCTCTCTTTTATCAGGCACTATCAAATAAAAAACTTCGTCGCCATCTGCAATGGTATAACTCAAATCTGTTAAGCGCAAAATACCTGAATAAATGCTGGTGCTTTTTTCCACTTCAAATGCGGCGATAACATTGTTTGTCCCTTTTTGAAACCACAGCACATCAATCAATTTTACTGTATTTAATGTTTCTTTATCCAGATTAATTTCAGGAAACTGCTGTAAACTCAAAAATGAAAAATTGTTGCCACAATGCGACCTAGAACGGTCGTTGGAAGCTGAAATAACATCATAGCCCAAAGCATTCCCAATTTTCAGCAAATGGTACTGCATTTCAGTATGCAGGTTTTCTTCTTCTTTTTCCTGCTGGACATCCGCTTGTCTTTTTTCGATTAATTTTTCCAGTTTTTTACGTTCCGGTTCAGATAAATATTCGTCACTGCCTAAAATTAATTTCTGTGTCCCTATTTCAAATAACAGCCCTGCTATAGCTCCCAGGTCTGATGATAATTCGGAACGCTGCTGGTTATTGGTATCAATCATTACTTCTCTCAACTTTAGATATTCACTCCAGCTACCAAGCTTCTTTTTATCTTTAAACAGAAAATTGAAACCATTAATGATAGCAGTATTAAAAGGTGGAATGATAGTGGGGTGAAGAAAATAAAGGATACTGGCAACAGCAGGCCCAAGTCCTTTTATTTTTAAACTGTCCAGTTTGATAATTTCCTTCAGTATTTGTTCTTCTGATTTCGCATTAAGGCAGTTTTCCAAAAACTGCCCGAAAGCCAGTTTATTATTTTCGTTCTCATAAATATCAGGGATCCTCAACTTTGGTTTCCAGTAAAAGGGATGGGAAGCTCCTTCAAATACTTGTTTTTGCTCGGTGATACAAGTGAGTACAAATTCTAAAGAAGAGCCTTTAAAATCATTAGGAAATTTCTTGCTCTTAATATCATCAATCACCTGCATTACACCACGCCGGATGGAGCGAAAGGCCTTTAGCCGTTCTTCATTATTAATAAACCATGTGTTAAAAACAGATTGTTTATCTTCTTTATACTGCTGGATGATTTGGGAAAAGTTGCTGTTCATAAGTGTGTTAAAACAGCAAAATACGTTATTTACAGCAATCCTTCTTTCGCACAAAAATCACTTTGAATATTTTCCAGAAAAACTGTCCTATTGATTTTATTATAGTCATTACAGCATTGTTAGTAACATAATTACACTCATTCCAATCATCAGTGCGTCTTCAATAATAGTGATGGTGCTCATTGGTAAATTAAATACATCACCGAGGCAGGCACATTTTATTTTGCGTTTATTTAAAACACTTTGCAAAACTCCAATGATACTTACCGTCATCACCGCAAAGGTAACGATGTTGGTAAGGATAGGATTGAACCCGGTTAAGAAGGCTAAGCCTAAAGCCAATTCAGTAAATGCATAAACATAGCCCCATGCAGCCCACCTTTTGGCAACAATATCATACATACGGTAACTCTCAGCAAATCCTTTCAGATTAAGCAATTTGAAAAAAGAAAAAACCAAAAAGAATTCTGCCATGAAATGATTCATCCAACGCATCCATACAAAATCTCCTTGCATCCATTCCAGCAGCAATGTGGTGACGGTAATGTAACCAAAAATCAGCAGTATAGGTTTGTAGGTTTGCACCAAGGATTTTAATTCGTCCTCAGATATAGGCAATATTACTTCATTATGTTGGTGATTAGTCTCGGAGAGCTTGTATTTGGGATAATCTTTTAATGCAGTCTCTAATTCTGCAATTGCAATTTGGTTATCCATATCAATAATTGCTTTCCCTGTTGGTAAATCAATACTGACATTGTTAACGCCTGTTACTTTCGATAGAAGCTCAAGCACTTTTGCCTGACAACCGCCGCAGGTCATTCCGCTTACGTTATAAGTATGTGTCATTGTATAATTATTTCTGCCTCAAAATTACCACCTCATTGCCGGTCAAATATTATAGAATTGTGGGATTGTTTTATAAAATTTTGGTAAGCTCTAAGTAATACAAAATATCGATCCTTCATAATCTTTAGGATAGCAGTGAGATATTATTTCCTATACATTTAAAACCTAAAAGCACTGAGAAATACAATAGGTATCTCAGTGCTTTTAGAAAAATTATATTTTTATTTATACCGATTAAATACTTATAACTGTTTTCGTTGATAATGACAGCAATCGGGCAATTTCTGATACACTGAGTCATCAGCTCTGTACATCTCAGTATCATTACCAACAGATGCAATTTTCTTTTGAACATTGTCGGCTGCATCTTTTTTAAACACACTATATTTTAAAGTAAGTACCTGTGAATATTCATTCCACACGGCGGATTTTATACCATCTACAGTATATGCTGCAGTTTCAATACGACGTTTATCCATACTGCATGTGCCGGATACTTTTATCTTCTGTGTTTTTATACCAATCTCTCTTTGTGATTTATCACTTTGTGCATTGGCAGATTGAAATGTTGCACATGCGACCAGAATTGCAAATAATAAATGAATCTTTTTCATTTTATTTAATTTTTATTGTGAATAATCGAAACTAGGGGCTGCTACACGCAGGCTTGTTTATTTTATAAGCAGTAAAATTGAATTTGAAAAGGCTATTAATGATATACCCACTACCGGCAGAATGCCGGGTATTAAACAAGAAGGGAATCAAATACGGAAATTGCAATTAAAAATGTAAGAAGAAATGCCATGATGTATCGGGTGAGCATGGCTTGTATTTGCCACATTCATTGGCTTAGTTGCCAATGTCATTATTTCAAAAGAAAGCGTAAATAAATTCAGGCCGGTAAAATGCTTTACAGAAGTGGTTATATCATCAGCGGCAATATGGCTGTCTTGTATTTTTAAGCTTTTAAACTTTGTTTGGCAGCATCCACCTTTTTCATCTGCCATACCACACTTTCCTTTAACCTCCTGCACAAAGCTAATAGTGGTTGATTTTAGTTTGCCACAGCAATAGAATTGCCTTATACCCACTCCAAAGCTGGAAAGGCCATAAACACAAATCAATAATATGAGGGCAACTTTTTTCATTTATATATTAACGAAACTGAGAACAAAGATATTTCACGCCACCAGCTACTCTTGTCGGCTATTTTACAAAGCTACATACTTTCTTATAATGGGGTTTATATAGTTATGGTAAAGATTTATATGATTTTGCTCATATTAGACTGAATCAATAGACTTTCTATGCCTGCCGCCAGCCTTTTTAAAATGGCTTGGCGTAAGTCCGGTTACTTTCTTAAACTGTGCAGAAAGGTGTGCTACACTGCTATATCCTAACTGATATGAAATTTCACTCAGATTCATTTCATTGTAGATGATTAACTCCTTTACTTTCTCAATCTTTTGCAGGATAAAGAACTGCTCAATTGTAATTCCTTCAACTTCGGAAAACAATCGGGAAATATAGCTATAGTCTTTGTGCAAAGCTTTGCTTAAAAAATCTGTGATACTGAAATGCCCTTCCACTTCAGCCGATTGTGCTTTTTTAATCAATAAGCCTTTAACTCTTTCAATCTGTTTTTGTTTCTGGTCATCCAGTATTTCAAATCCTAAAAAATTCAATCTTTCAAATAATTGACTTATTTGTTTTTTTGTTGGTGACTTTTTTAATTCAACCTCGCCCAAATTAATCCGGACAGCTTTCAAGTTTAACTTTTCAAGTTCCTGGCTAACGGCTATTACACAACGGTGACAAACCATGTTCTTTATAAATAAAGTCATAAGGGTATATACTTACTGTAAGAATGCATTAAATTATCAGTATTTCTACACCGCAATATCGCAATTTTAAGCAAGGCTATGGCTGTATTTGGGAAGGTTGTTTAGAGTAAGGTCTGATTTCCAGCATTATTATAGAACAAAAGCATGGTAATGCCAAAATCGGTATAAAAATTGAGTGTCAATAATTTATAGACAACCAATTGAGCTATGATGAGAGCAACATTAAATGACAGGGAGTTGGTAGCTGACATTTTAACCCGGTCTTTTATTGATAACAAAAGCGTCAATTACATAATTAAACAGGATGAAAAAAGAGAGCAGCGTATAAGAGAACTGATGGAATATTCATTTGATATCTGCAATTTATTTGGTGATGTTTTTATTTCAGATGATAGAAATGGATGTGCTTTGATTGTTATGCCTGATAGAAAAAAAGTTACAATAAAATCAATTTTACTGGACATAAAAATGGCTCTTTCCGTAATAGGGTTATCAAATATTAAAAAAGTCATTAGCCGGGAATCTGCCATCAGTAAGATTCATCCAGGAAAAGCTATTTATTATTTATGGTTTATAGGTGTTCAACCATCAGAACAAGGACATGGGGTTGGTAGCCAACTCCTCAATGAAATTATTCAAAAGGGAATTTCTGAGAAAAAAACTATTTGCCTTGAAACATCCACTCTAAAAAACATCCCCTGGTATGACAAACATGGTTTCAAAATATACCAGGAATTGGATTTTGGATACAAGCTGTATTGTATGAAAAGGCCGTAACAAACATATAAGGTTATGCTTTTGTCTGGTACCCAAATGCATGTGATAACGTTTCTGTTTATTTGTATAGAAACAGTTATTCTGTTTTACCTAGTCATCTACCGGTTTGCAAGACCAGATGATAAATCAACTAAACTTAATATTGCCCTTATCCTGTTGCTTATTCTTTACAATGTTACTGGTGGCTTTTTGCCTGACCCTAATTTGCCAGGTTCTTTTTTTATACAAGAATCTATAGCCTATGGAACCGGCTTTATTACCCCCTGTTATTTTCCGTATTATGTTCATAAATCTTTTGCACTTGAAAAAATGAAATTTCATGCGTACCGGGGAGTCGTATTTTTTCTTGTTTTGCCTTACATAGTATTTGTAACTCTCTTCGCTGCGTCCGGTAATCTGGATACTGCAAAAAACCTGCTTATTATTCCGGTTATTTATGCGCTATGGGTAATTTTCACATTGATAAGTAGCGTAAAAGTTAAGTATCAAAATGATTTTAGTATAAGAGGGGCGAAAGAAGAAGTTGCTGTTCTTTTCCTGAGCCTGACACCCTGGGTTGGATTACCTATTATTGACTACTTCAACTTGGGACAGGCAGTGGAAGCTACTACAACAAATACTGGTTTTCTTTTATTGCTGGCGCTGCAATTGAAACAGCATATCGTTCGGTTACGGGAAGAGCATGAACGGCTGATTACTTCTGAAGAACAGTTGCTTAAATGGAATGAGCAATTACAGGAAGAGGTGAGAAAACGTACACAGGAATTGGAAAGGATTAGCCGGGAAGAGAGACTTACACAAAATTGCAAATTGTATAGCTTTACAACCAGAGAAATTGAAATTGTTATACTCGTTTACAAAGGGTATTCGCATAAACAAATTGCTGAAATGTTGTTTATTGCGGAAAGGACTGTTGCAAAACATGTACAGAATATATTTGAAAAGGCGCAGGTATCTAATCGCTTAGAACTGAGCAGGAAACTGGATATGGTATAAAATGCGTAGCAAGCAGAAAAGCAAAAAATAGTCAATTTTACGCAGTGAAATAGTAAGATTTACGTATTGGATTAGGTTTATATTTTGATAGTTGAATTGGTATTGTTTATACCAAATCAATCATTATGTCAAAAAGAGAGAATGGCGTTGCTTCTGATGCGGAAGTAACGGGAAAAATGGAGTTGACATCAGCCACGGAAATACTTCACCAATGGAGTAATTCGCTAAGTAATACATTAAAATATGGAGATAATCCTTCTGGCAGTCAGGAAATTCACATAATTGGGACTTTATTAAACCAGCATACCAATATAGCTGAAAATCTGCAACGACTCATTCTCGATGAAATGATTGGCAGAAATGCTGCGAAGGACAAGGAGCAATTTATCCGAATGGTTCAGATGATGGCAACGAGACTACTCGACCATCTTTCAGTTTACACAAACACAAATCTGAATAAAACCACAAGTGATTCAGTGGTATCATTCATACAGGTCCTGCTAAAAACAATATACTTTGTTCAAGAGTTTTTTGGAAAGTATTTTGACAAAAATGAGAGAGTACCTGCGGCGCTTGCAACTATTTACAATAAGGAAATAAATAGTCTTGCTGAAAAATTAAAACATGTATTGAGTAGTTCAATGCCAGCTGATACTGGTCTATCTGAAGTAATAAACAATCATTTCATGGAGCCAACAGAAAGTCATCAGCACAATGTCACTTATCGTCAGTTGTTCTACGAAAAGGAACTTCTGCAAGAACTGCTAAAAGAATATAACTTTACCAGTTCTTCTATAAGAAACATATTGTACTATTTTAATTTCAACTGTTCCGGGTTTGTGATTTATGAGTTTGACAGATTAGTGAACCTGTTAACCCCACTTGCATCAAAATCGGAGAAAATAAACCTGCTTCGGTCTGAACTAAAAAGTATTAATCAATTACCTTTCAGGATAAACTATTGCTTTGACGATAATATGCCTTCGCTGAAGGAACAGGTTAGCACATGGATAGCAGAAGAAATAAAGTATTGTGAGGCAGGGAATTTTATGCAGGTAGCCAACTTATCAGGAATTGACCCCGAAAACAAAATCAATACAACACTATCGGTTGCAAAATTGGGCTTACTCATTAGGCTTTTGGTAGTTGATAAAATAATTGTAAACCGTACTATGGCTCCCATGTTACGAACTGTCGCCAAAACCTTCACCACTTTGCAACGGGAAGAAATTTCATTTGGCAGTCTGGAAACAAAATATCATGCCCCTGATAAAGCAACAATAGGTATGATGAAAGAAATGCTCCAAAAGTGGATTCATATATTGGGAAAGTTGTAAGCGCCTCATTTCTGTCGGCGAAACAGAATATTCAATTAAAATTTGATTAGCCTGGTAAGGCCATTTTTATCAAGATACTTCCACAGTTCCTGGTAATGATGATATGTAAATCCACTTAAGTTTAGTAGCTGGCTTACCGGCCAATTTAGTATTTGGCCCATATTCTTAAAACAAAGGCGGTCACACATATCTTGAAACTCTGGAGTAAAGAGATGATTTGATAGGGGACTTCTTCTAAATAATTCTTCATTCATTGCTAAAACTTGTAAGTAATTATTAACTGCGGCCTTTTTAGACCGCAATTATTATGCCTGTTTAGGTCATCTTGCCAACTCATTTTTTTTTATGATTCGGCAAAGCGACAAAGGCAATTTAAAAAAGTTGGGTTCAAATATTAAAAGGCTTCGGGAAGCAAAAAAACTAAGCCTCCGTGAGCTGTCGTATGCTTGCGATATTGATAACAGCAAGATTTCAAAAATTGAAAAAGGCCAAATCAATATAACGTTTACTACAATCCTGCAATTAGCAAAGGCATTAGAAATCTCCCCTTCCGAATTACTTATGACGGAGTATGATTGATTTCGCTTCCAGGCTTTTTTCATCCTTCAGGTAGTCCTACTGTACCTATCTCAAATTCGCAGTTTTTGGAAATGTTTTTGTATTCCTTTTATAGATACAAATTCATAACCAAAGATTGACAGTATTATGTTACAATTAATATCATGGGGTCAATACATCACAGCTCTGTTGTTTGCCTTAATTTGCTATTACGTCTATGTAGCTTACAAATATTTTCGTTGGGAAATACTTCGCCTGATAGGAATAAGAAAAATAGACGAAACAGGTATAGCAATTCCTGTTGCAGAAATCAAAAAACAGTTTTCAGTAAGTAATCATGCTGATTTTTTACCAAAGGAACCTGTTAATGAAATAAATGGTATACTTCAACCATTTTGGGATGAAGTGAATGCTTACTTGGCTGAAATAAAGCTGGAGGCCCCAAAAAAGGAAATTTGTTTTGCTGTTAAGATGATATTGGAGAAATATCCAGCCTTAAAAAGTGATGAAAACAAAATGGCAGTGGAAACAACAATATCTGGTTTACTAAATCAATATTTTGCTGGAAGATTTACAGCAACAGATATGCAACATATCTGGCGCTGAAAAGTAATGCTTCATTATCTGTGTGCAGGAAAATCAAGTGCGATGGGTTAAGTATAGTGAAGCATTCTTTTTTATTATTTATTTCTCAAAATTAATGTGTGTATGAAAAAAGTGATTGAAAGAAAAAGGGTGATTTGCGGAACACTGTCCATTTTATTACTGTTCCTTACTGTATCAGTGCTAGCGCAGGATGGCAACGCTGGTATTAATGAAGCCAACACCAAAGTACGAAGCTATTTTGCTGCCGGTGTAAACCTAATGTATGCAGTTGGCGCCATTGTGGGGTTGATAGGTGCCGTAAAAGTGTACCAGAAATGGAATAGCGGCGACCATGATACAGGTAAAGTAGCAGCCGCATGGTTTGGCAGTTGCGTATTCCTGGTGATAGTGGCCACCGTTATCCGTTCATTCTTTGGAGTATAAACCCATTTTGTATGAAAGAAATCTTGATTGGCAAATTACTGGAGTATATCAGGGATAATAATCCTGATATACTTTTTGATTTAGAAGCTAAAGATAAACTCCGTGTTTGGCTGTATGACAAGGTAAGTACCGCCGGGCCATTAATAAAGCAGTTAAAGAATAGCAGCCGGCCTGAATATATTATTGTGGAAACTTGCCTGCAGGAAATTACAAAAGAATTACGTCCATCGAGATACAACTACATACTGAATATCCTGGAAACGGAATTTGAAAATGACTATAAGCAACTTCTTCAATCGGGATTGCTTCAGCATGAGGTTGTCAATATGATTAGCTTTTGTAATTCCACTTTTGATGACCTGGTGTTTGCCGAAGAAAATGAGGACAATCAGTTTATCCGCTATGCCATAACCGGCGCAGTAAGTGAATACCTGGAAAGTAACCGTGTGAATGAATCTGTGAGCAATGAGTTACAACAGTCAGCAAAAACTTAAAGACAATATTGAAGCTATTCGTATTGCGTTGAACTGGTCGGAAGAAAATAAATTGTCTTTTGACCAGCTTTCTGCTTTGAAGAAATATTCCGGCTTCGGTGGATTAAAAGCAATTCTGTTTCAAAAGGCATCCAAAGAAGAATGGAAGAAGCAAAATGCTTCTAAAGAAGATTTAAAACTATATCCGCAAATAATTGAACTGCATGAACTATTGCAGCAAAAACTTGGTGAGAAAGAATATGAAGATGCAATTGATTCTATCCGTAACAGTATTCTCACTGCTTTTTACACTCCTGAAATAATTCCGCAAACACTATTTAGTGTTTTAAAAGAGAAGGGTATTGAACCTACTGCTATGTATGAACCAAGCAGTGGTGCTGGTGTGTTTGTAACGGAAGCAGTTGCTGCATTTCCATCATTGCAAAAAGTCAATGCTATTGAGAAAGATTTTCTTACTGGTAAAGTATTAACCGCATTAAGTAGTTCGTTATCCATTCCTGCTTCCGTTCAAATAAAAGGCTTTCAAGAAACTTCGGGTTCAGAAAACAGCCAGTACGATTTAATCGTAAGCAATATTCCCTTTGGCAATTTTAAAGTGTATGATGAAAGCATGCAGGAAAAAGAGCTGAAGGATAAAATTCACAATTACTTCTTTGTAAAGGGGCTCAATAAGCTGAAAGACGGTGGTGTAATGGCTTATATCACTACCGATGCCTTCCTAAACAGCCGCTCTAACCAAATCGCCAGGGAATATCTTTTTACCCGTTCGGATTTTATTAGTTTGAATGTAATGCCGGATAACCTGATGAAAGATACAGGCAATACCGAAGCTCCAAGCCATTTGCTGATTGTTCAAAAGAATCAAACTAAAAAATCTCTTTCAGAAGAAGAAAAACAGTTAACTAAAACAGTTGAACAACAAAACGAATTTGGTAACTATCACCACAATCATTTCATCGTTCTTCATCCTGAAATTATTCTCGGTAACCAGATAAAACCCGGCAGAGACCAATATGGTAAAGCACATGAAACTATCTGGCAAACCGGCGACATTAATTTGATTGCTCCAGCTTTAAGCAGAACTATCAACGAAGGGTTTGATAAAAGATTTAATTATGAAAATTTCAATCAGGCAATTACACAAATTGAAAAGCCGAAAGGCAAACAGCTTACTTACACGGATATGCCTGAAAACAAATCCGATAATTCTTCAGTTCAGTTGGGTTTGTTTGATACCGGTTCAGCAACTATTGTAAACCGGGCTGCGGCTTATATCAATCCGTTGGATGCAACAGTAATTGATAAAAAGACCGCGAGAATTTTAAATATCATCCGAACGAAAGACAAACCGGAACATGAATTGATTGTTTTAATGACGGCAAAATCAACTGCCTTCAAACAATATGTATATAAACTTTACTCCAATACTGATGAATTACAGTTCTCCGCTAATTGGATGAATGCAGCTTTACTTCAGCATGAATTGGCTGGCTTAACCAATTCACTCAAAAAATATGACGAGCAATTTTATAACGATGGTGAAGCAGTGTTTCATGTTTCATTGGGAGAAGTTGACAGGCTGGAAACATTGAAGAATATAAATCCACTTTTTAAAGAAGGTACACTGATTGTACATAACAACAGGGTTGGCTTTGTTTCTTACCTGGCATTCGATGATAACGAGCCTGTTTTTATGCCCAGCCTGCAAGATAAAAAAGACCTTGGTTTTTATCAGCAATATACCAACATAAGGGATATGTATTTATCCCTTACAGAAAAGGAAAACACAGGTATTGCAGCAGATGAAAATTTGAGAAAAGATTTAAACGAAGGATATGAAGCATTGATTAAAGGATATGGACTACTAAACGCTGCTGCTAATCGGCAAAGGATTCTTAAAGATGAAGCATTTGGATTAACCATGCTTTCCTCAATCGAACGAAAAGAAGGGGAACAGTTTATTAAGTCTGATATTCTTACTCAATCCTTATTACCGAAACAGGAAGTTTATACAACCGACAATCCTTTAGAAGCCCTGGCAAAAAGCCTGAATGATAAAGGCAAGGTGGATATGGAGTTTATTGCTGCAGCAACAGACAATACAGAACCTGAAACCATTGCCGCTCTGGGTAACCATATTTACATTAATCCGGCTAATAATGAATGGGAAACAGCCGACCAGTTCTTAAGTGGTAATGTGGTAAGTAAGTTGCGAATTGCAACAGAAGTTGCAGAGAAGAATCCCGATAATCTGCAACTGCTAGAAAGTCTTACAGCAATACAAAAAGTACAACCCGAAAAAATTCCATTTGAATTGCTTGATTTTAATTTGGGAGAAAGGTGGATTCCCCTTGACTACTACAATCGTTTTGCTTCACACTTGTTTGAACTCAATACCGAAGTAAATTATTTTTCTTCTTTAGATACTTTCAAAGTAAAAGCAAAGCTCACCAATGCCAAAATTAACCAGGAGTATGCTGTTACCACAAAAGCCGGTCGGCCAACTTATGGCGATGCCTTGTTGGAATATGCCTTAGAAAATACTACGCCGTTCTATACTTATGAAATAGAGGTAGCTGGCAAAAGAATCCGTGTGCCGGATAGTGAAGCTATACAATTAGCACATCAAAAAATAGAATCCATACGCAACGGTTTTATTGACTGGCTGAAAGAATTACCTGATAACGATAAAAAGGAACTTGAAGCATTATACAACGACACCTTTAATTGCTATGTGCTGAGAGAGTATAACGGCAACCATTTGCAGTTTCCGGGGTTGGATAGAAAAAGATTGGCTATTGATGATTTGTACAGTTCACAAAAAAACTCCGTTTGGCGTATTGTGCAAAATCGTGGAGCATTGATTGACCATGAAGTTGGTTTAGGAAAGACATTGACAATGGTGGTAGCTTCCCATGAAATGAAGCGGCTGAAGATTGTAAACAAGCCAATGATTCTTGCACTTAAAGCTAATGTGCGGCAAATTGCAGAAACTTACCGAAAAGCTTACCCCAATGCAAGGATACTGTCACCGGATGAAAATGATTTTACACCGGCTAAACGGATGCGGTTGTTTAATGAAATAAAAAATAATAATTGGGATTGCATTATTCTTACTCATGACCAGTTTGGAAAAATTCCCCAAAGCCCTGAAATACAAAAGCAAATATTTGAAGCGGAGCTTGACAATGTAGAAAGGGATTTGCATACCATAAAAGAAATGGGTGGTGAAATTAGCAGGCGAATGTTGAAAGGTCTGGAAATACGCAAAACAAATCTTGGGGTTAAACTTCAGGAATTGAGAAAAAGTATTGAAGAAAAGAAAGATGCAGGTATTAACTTTCGGGAACTGGGTATTGACCATTTATTTGTAGATGAAGCCCACAAGTATAAAAATCTTACTTACACTACACGACATGATAGAGTTGCTGGCCTGGGAAATAAAGAAGGAAGCCAGAAAGCATTAAATATGCTGTTTGCCGTTCGGGAACTGCAAACAAGATTTAACAGCGACCTGTGTGTTACATTTCTTTCTGGCACACCTATCAGTAACAGCCTTACTGAAATGTACCTGCTGTTTAAATACCTACGTCCAAAGGAAATGGAACGACAGCGGATTGAAAATTTTGATGCCTGGGCAGCCGTGTTTGCAAAAAAGACAACTGACTTTGAATTTTCAGTTACCAATGAAATTATTGCGAAAGAAAGGTTCCGTCACTTTATTAAAGTGCCAGAGCTGGCTTTATTCTATAACGAGATTACAGATTATAAAACAGCAAAGCATATTAACCTTGATAAACCTGAAATTGATGAACAGTTAATCAATATTCCACCAACACCAGAACAACAGGAATTTACAAAACGACTGATGCAATTTGCCAAAACCGGTGATGGTGAATTAATTGGCAGGCCAAGACTGACAGATGAAGAAGATAAAGGCCGTATGCTGATTGCTACGAATTATGCTAAGAAAATGGCAGCCGATATGAGGTTGATTGATGCTGAAAAATACAGTGACCATCCTAATAATAAGGTAAATGTTTGTGCAAGAAAAGTAGCTGAAGTATATGAGCAAAGCAAGGAACACAAAGGCACTCAAATTGTATTTTGTGACATTGGTACGCCAAAGCCTGATGAGTTTAACATTTATGATGCTCTGAAAGAAAAGCTAATCAATGATTTTAAAATTCCTGCCCATCATATCACATTCATACATGACTGGACAGATAAGCAAAAACCTGAACTGTTTCGTAAAATGAACAATGGTGATATACGCATTTTATTAGGCAGCACAGAAAAGGCAGGTACAGGACTGAATGTTCAATCGAAAGTAGTTGCCATGCATCATTTGGATATTCCCTGGAAGCCCTCTGAACTGGAACAACGAGATGGCCGTGGAGCAAGGCAGGGGAATATTGTTGCAAAGGAGTTTTACAATAATAAGGTTAAGAACTTTATTTATGCTGTTGAGCAGTCATTGGATAATTACAAGTTCAACCTGTTAAAAAATAAACAAACCTTCATCAGCCAGATGAAGAACTGCGAACTGAATGTAAGAACAATTGATGAAGGAAGCATTGATGAAAAGAGTGGTATGAACTTTTCTGAATACATCGCCATCTTATCCGGAGATACTACACTGCTGGAGAAATCGAAGATGGAAAAGAAGATTGCAGTATTGGAGAGTTTACGCAATGCCCACCATAAAGAAACATTCCGGTCAAGGTTTAAATTAGAAAATCTTCAGGAAGATAAAAGTAAAACACTGCAAACTTTAGACAAGTTGAGTATAGATGAAAAGCAATACAAAAGTCAGTTACAGTATGATAAAGACGGAATAAAGATTAATCCTGTTCATCTCGAAGGTCTAAATAATGCAGATGCAGAAACTATCGGCAAGCATTTAATCCGTCTCTACACAGCCTGGAAACCTGATATTGGTGACGATGATAATAAAAAGGTTGGAGAACTGTATGGCTTTGATTTATTTATCCGCAGGCAAAAAGAAACTTATGAGGACAAAGGCTTCTTTGAATACAAATACAATAATGTATTTTATGCCGAGAATAAACAGACCGGCATTAAATACTCTTGGAACCAGGGGCATATCAATATTGACAACCCCAAGCTTGCGGCCCGATACTTTTTAAATGCAATTGACCGGGTGGAAAGTTTAAAAGAAAAATATCAAAGAGTACTGAGTGAGCTGAACCAAAACATTCCAATGCTGGAAAAGATCGTGGCAAAGCCTTTTGATAAGGAAGATGAATTAGGGCAGTTGAAGAAAGATGTATCAAGATTGGAAAGGGAGATTATGCTGAAGATACAGGAGAATCAGATGAAACAGCATGAGGCTGCTGAAATAACTATCGAAGCACCGGTAGTAAAAATGGAGCCTGGCATATCCCAAAACACTAAGAGTCTTTTGCCGAAGAAAAAACAAGATGATGTTAAAACAAGAGGGATGCGGATTTGATGGATGTAGTCCTACTCATAGACTTTTCGGTTCCGCCATATTTTGTTAATATGTAATTGCTACTACTTAATCTGACAACCGGTTAAATTTAGAGCAGGTTTTTTTAAGGCATATGCGATAAAAATTATTGGTTAAAAGTGGTTGGGTTTTGATCAACCGCTTTATTATTTTCATCGGTCAGAATATTCCTGGCAGGTTGCTCCTCAGCAGAGCCTGCTTCCGCTTCTTCTGACATGCTAAAGTTAGCGTCTTTTTCCAAGAGTTCATCGATACGTTTTTCTTTGGCTAAATGCACACTGTCAATAAAAGTTTGCATGGGCGTTTTGCCATAGCAGTATTTACCTGAGTGTGTCCGCTCTTCATTGTAGTGTCTTAGCCATTGGTCAAGATCCTGCTGCATTTGATCTACGGAGGTGTATATTTTTTTTCTGAACGCTACTGCATAAAATTCTTCCTGAATGGTGCGATGAAAACGTTCACAGATACCATTGGTTTGAGGGCTGCGGGCTTTCGTTTTTGAGTGTTCTATTCCTTCGATTTGAAGATACAATTCATACTCATGATACTCCGGCTTGCCACAGAATTCGGTTCCACGATCAGTTAAAATCCGCAGCAGTGGCAGTTGTTTAG
>NZ_LUHG01000092.1 GCF_001623405.1 Hydrotalea flava | reverse complement strand
TTTAGAAGACAGTTTAATTAAGAGTATAATAATGGGAAATAACCAGGAAAATACAAACACAAACAAAAGAGAGGTAAAAAAAACATCGAAAAGGCGCTTTGAAGTAGAAGTTTTAACAATCTCAGCTTTATGAAGAATTGAATCAAATACACCGGTAATATCATTATCCAATGCAACAACTGCGGTTTCCCTTCTTTTCAAAAATGTTAGAAGCATAAGTATACGTTTACATTTATCCTTTTAGATAGAAGAAATAAACATTTTCAATTGAGGGGGGTAGACAAATGTAAGGAAAAAGATTCAATATTTGATTTTAAAAAAATTAAGTATAGGTAAAATATTTTCAACACATTAAAATATAGTATAATTATTAATATACATTCCTCTTAACCTGTAACCATATGAAATATTTGTAAGAATTTTGCTGCTATTAAATTTATTTGAAACTTTTCTTCGGCATATAGTCTTCCTTTCAACCCCATGTCGACTCTTAATTTTGCATTGTTTAATAAAATATCAATTTTATTTAAAAGTTCATCTTTATTTTCAGGTGGCACACAAAATCCTGCACCGGAATTAATTACTATTTTAGAGCTCAGGTTTTCTAACGGTGCTGATAATAGTATGGGCTTTTGAGCGCATAAATATGAAAGCACCTTTGAAGGAACAGAAAATAATCCTGCTTCTTTTTCAAGTACTGCAACTAAGATATCAGCAACACCAAGTACATAGGAAAAATCATGAAAATTTTGATATGGAAGAATAATAAGATTGTCTAATTCATTATTTAATTTTTGTTCCTTCAAATAACTTGCACCGATTCCTTCTGATACTACAACAAGCTTTATTTTTTTCTGATTTCTCAAATATAAAGCAATTTGTAGTAATATATTTGGGTCATGTTTTAGGCCTAATGTCCCCGAATAAACTATACAAAAAGAACTATCAAGATTATGTTTTTTTGCCCAAATATTTTTTTTAGGTTCTAACCTGATTTCATTTAAATTAGCCCAATTTTCTATAATGCTTATTTTACTACTTGATATACCAAGTTTATTAATATTTAGAATAAAATCATCTGAAATTGAAATTATATGGGTGGAACTCTTCAATATTTTACTTTCTAAAACTTCAAAAAAATAAGCGATAAAATTTCCAATATACCACAACCTGGTAAAAAGAATTTTTTTTATAGCAATGCTATAAATATCTTGACACCAATAAATGAAGGGGATATTATTTTTTTTTGAAATTTTAAGTATGCCATATTGAATAAACAAAGGAGTATTTCCACTTATAATAATATCAGGTTGAAAATCCAAAATAGACTTGGTCAGTTTATTAACATATTCAAATTCTTGCAAAATTCTCTTAAAAAATGAATATTTAGAAAATTTATGTTTATTACTAATTGCAATAATCTTAATATTAGATAAACTATTTGAAAAATCAGCTTTAGGAGATTCAAAACTTGTACAATAGCAATGCATTACTTGATGTCCCATATCTGCTAAACATTTACTTAATGATAAAGTAAAAGAATGGCCTGCATGATCATTTATCAGAATCTTCATTATTGAAATATTTTTTTATATATAATTTAATACTTGATAAAATAGCATTAATATTACCATTATATGTTGCAAATGCGTCGAAAAGTGTCATATAAGGAGTAATCCAATTAGTATTTGGAGAAGTATTAAATATTACAAAATGTGGTTTATCGAAATAATAAGCTAAGTGAACTGGTAAACTATCAGCACTAATCATGAATTCACATTCAGAAATAATAACAGTTAACTCCTGAAAGTTTTTAAATTTTATAGCTTCTGAAAAGTCAAAATTTTCATTTATATGAATAAAGACCTTTACTTTAAGATTTAGACTTGAGAAAAATTTAACTAGCTCCTTCAATAATTTTGGGTGAATTACTTTGTAACCTTGTCTACTTCCAGGAAATATATATATAGAATGAATTTTTTTATTCAAATAGCTAATCCTATAACTGGAATTAAAAGTATTGAGACTAAAATCAGAAAACAAATCATTTTTTTCAATATAAATATTCCTGTAAATTCCAGGATAAATAAAATTATATCCTGGTAGTATTACAGATAAACGTTTGCTTCTAAAATCTAATAAATAGGTGTCTTCTTTCAAAAGACATTTTTTAATTATTTTTATTTCGTGTTTTAAATTAATTATATCTGATAAAGATTTAATTTTATATAATTGAAAGAGTTTATGATACTCATTCATTGGAATCACTCGTTCTATATAAAAATATTTTGTACAATTTAATTCATAGAATAACTCAGACAGATAGTTAGGTAAAATGATAGGAATTCTTTGATATGTCCCTTTTGAAATAATTGAGGCCGAAATTACAAAATCACCAAAAGCTCTAATTGGCAAATATGTTTTTTTTGAATTAGGTTGATTTATTAACATATTTTCCTAACTTGTATATGTAATAGTAATAGATTAAAAAAGAAGGTAGAAAATATATAGAAATTTGATAAAAATTAGTAAATACAATACCAATATTCATATAGATGAAAACTAAAAAATAAAAAACATCATATGAAGAAATTTTATTTATCAATAGTTTTATAACTTTTAATAAATACCCAGTAAAAAATCCACCTAAAAATGGTACAAAAATAACACCGAACCAACTAAAACTAACATAACCCCAAACACTAATAGGAAGTCTTAACCCACCAGATAGAAAAGAAAGAAAATCATCATCTCTGCCATACATAATATATAATGTCCAAAGTGAAGGATTCCATTTAAATTGGAAAGGTATTAAGCCACCAAAAAATGTTAAGCCGAAAGTATAAGGATTATTAAGTTTAGTAAATGCTTGTAAAAAAGATAAATGATCAGAAATATCGGGCGCTCCATCTGCAACAACTTGTAGCCAATTGGATCCTGTAGATTGAGTACTTGTTGCACTAAATAAATTAAAAATAATGTAATTCAAAGAACTTCCAAGCATAAAAATAAAAAATATGAAGATAATATATAGTACAAATGAAACTTTATCTTTTTTTGAACAAGAATATATAGAGATAGCGATTAAGATTGACTGACCAATTCCTGTGCGCATTAAACTAACAAATATTAGAAAAAAACCAATAACCAGTAAGAAAATATCTATTATTTTAAATTTATTAATTACTTTAAAAATTAGGAATGGCATCATTAATTCAATAAAAATCTTTGAAGTTCTATAAATAATTGCAACTCTCCGATAGGTATCTTGATATTCATTTTTGAAAAATTTAGCTGCCAATGGGTCCTTGGAAAAAAGTGGCATAAATCCCATAACAAGATAGCTGAGCACCATGCCAACAACACCAAGTACATATATGTTAAAAGAGTATTTATAAAGCTTTTGTTTTATCGTATTTTCACTTGAAATAAAAGTATATAATTTATTTTTTTCAATAACAATATCAACAATTGCAACATTTCTTATTTTATTACCAAGAAATAATCCAATCAAATAAAAAAATGCCCCAACTAAATTAATTATAGAGTAAAGATATAATATATCATTTTCAAAAAAGCTTGAATAATTAACAATTAATGAAGGTATAATTATTGAAACTAAGCAAAATCCCAAATTCAAATGAGAAAAAATATTTTTTTTGCTAAACCAAATAAAATAACCTCCTAACTGAAACACACATAAGCAAAAACAATTTATAATATTATACATTAATAATCTGTATTATCAAAATAAAATAAAAGAATACTTTATGAATTAGTTGTATTTCTATTTAATAACCATAGGAGAAAAAATAATTTAAGAACAAAAGGTTTAATAATTTTTTTAATTTTATAAAAATATACATTACTGTATTGAACATGGTTAAGAACATAATCATCTGCGTTAAAATTAACCTTAATTTCAGTGGGATGATTGATGTCTTCTATAGAACCATATACTAATTTATTCAACCACCATGGTTTAATAAATGAATGGGAAGAGCCTTTCCCATACCCTAAATTAGTAATTAAATTAACCTTGGGGGTTATACAAATACCATTATTAAACCAAATTGAAAAAAACCATTGATAATCCCATGTATCGATTCTATGATTCAACATTTCATTAAATATAAATAAAAACCACTTGTTTAACCCTACAGTATTATGATCCTTATATCGAGACAAATTGAAATCATATTTTTCCCACGCTCTTCGCCAAGTAGCCCAACCCCAAATTAGGCTGGCCCTTGAAAAATAATATGAATCAGAAATATTAATTTTATTCAATAACAAATTTGTCCCATTAACCATCATTATAGAATCGTGGTACTGGTATTTCAATAACATTTGTTGACAAAAACTAAAAAAAGAGTTATCCGGGTAACAATCATCTTCCAATATTATCCCAAATTCTACATGTTCAAAAAACCATGAAATAGCTGTACTTACCGCTTTACCGCAACCTAAATTTTCATTACGAAATAAAGTATGCACTTCACATTCCCAATCAATATTATCAATAACAATAGAACGAGTTAAGTCACACAATTCTTTTTCGCCTGGTTTATTTTCTCTAAAACCATCTGCAGCAATATATAATTTTGAAGGTTTTTGCTCTTTAATTTTAGAGAAAGTTATTTTAGTGAGTTCTGGCCTGTTAAATATTAAAAAAAGAATTGGAGTAGTCATTAATTAACATCTTTATAAATGAATGTATATACTGTTTTTGCAAAAATCGCATAATTATTTTTTTTCAAAAAAAGGAAAATTTTATCATTATCCAAATCATGTAAAGATGCATTATGAGACTCTACTAAAATAAACTTAGGTCTATATAAATCCCAATTATTTGATTTTAGAACTTCCAAATCAAATCCTTCAACATCAATTGTCATAAAATCTATTATCAGATTTTTATTTGAAATAAATTTATCTAGTATAGTTGATAATGGATATGTTGGAATATCTTTAACTTTTAAAAATTTATACTTCCCTTCAGATATTATTTTTTGTGCTTGTTCTTCAGAAAATGTATTTATAGCAGGATCACTAAACATATAATATTTCATAACACTCTCAGATTCCGAAATACCAATGTCTAAATTAATATCATCAGGCCGATACTTATCAAATAATTTTTTAGCACCTGGTCTGGGATCTATGTTTATACCTCTCCATTTCCTTTTATAAAAAATATATGTATTAGAAAATCTAAATGGATGATGAGCGCCAATATCAATGTAGAAACCTTTAGTAATTTTAGGGAATAACCTTAATAATATTAAATCCTCACCTTCTTGACTATAAGCAACCTTTATGTAACGAATTTTTGGAAACAAAACTTCGAAAAATTTGATTAAGACTTTTCTAATAATAAACATATAGTAAATTTAAAAATTATTCTAAATTTTTGACATTTTTAATTTGATAAAAATCTTTTTAAAATCTGAGAAAAGTTTATTTATTTCAAAAATATTTTTAAAGTAAATCCAAGATCTTTTGTCATCCAACAATAATAATGAAATATAAACTACAAAATATGAAACTACTGTAGCAATAGCAGCTCCAACTGATCCATAAGGTTTGATAAGAATAAGATTAATGAGGATATTTACAAACAACCCAATTATAGTTGAATATAAACTTATGCGTGGTTTATTTTCGATAACACAATATTGAGACATTACAATTCCTAAACAGACAGGAATAATAGCCCAAATATGTATACGCAAAGTGATATCAGCCAATTCAAATTGTTTACCATATAAAAAATTAATCAATGGACGAGAAAATAAAGTAACAAAAATAGATAGTAAAAAACTAAACCAAAATGAAATTCTCAACCATATTTCAATTTGAGAAATGTAAATACTTTCACTTTTTTCTTTTGAAACAAATAACAAAGGTAAAAGGACATTTGCAAAGATAGTAGGAATAGTATACCATAATTCAGATACACGTATAGCAGCAGAATATATACCTAATTCTTTTGAAGTACTCATGTATTCTAATAACAATTGGTCAATTTTCATATATAATATAACAGCAAGACTTGTAAAAGTATATATAAGACCTTCTCGTGCAAGTTTAACAGCAACACTGTAAGAAAAAGATTTAAATATGTTTAAACTATTATTTTTTAAGTACAGTACTAAAATGAAAAAATATGCAATAAGTAGCTCATAAAATGAAAGCCAAACGAAGAATAAAAAATCTAGTTTCTTATAAATAAAGTAGATTCTTAATATAGAAAATAAAATGAAAATAATGACTTTTGGTATTATTGATTTTTGTAAATTATTTTTTGCTTGATAATAATATTCAAGGACATCAAAAGATTGAAGAGTTATATTTAAAGAAGCAACAATAACGCAAATGATGTATAAATTGGTATTTTTTTTTGTTATATATAATACTAACAAAGACAATATCAAACAAATAATCGAAGCAACTACCCTTGTAACTATTGCTGTAGAAATAATCTCTTCTTCTTCCTCTTTATAAATGCCGACTAAGTTTTTGATTACAACTTTATCAAAACCCAAAGTTGCAAAAACCCCTATAATGGCCGTTAATGCAAGTGAATAATTCCAAATACCAAATTCCTCTGGTCCAATTAATTCTGCAATTCTAGCAATTATATAAACTCCTAACAACAACTTTGAAGCCTTATCAAGAAAAAGCCAAAAACTATTTCTAATAAAAAGTTTAATCATGAATTAAAGCTTTCAAAAAAAAGAATATTTGCAAGAAAAAGTGTGATTATATATAATCTACATAGGGGAATATTGATTATTTATATTAAAAATACATATTTTGTATTTAAATAAAAATAATTTATTAGCATTTAAAATTATTAAAAGCTTCGCCAACCTCACTCCCATTCAGGTTGTGCAGTATTCAATAAATTTATTTTTTCCTACACACAATTCATTTCACTATTCGCGCACTATGACAATGGAGGAGTATTTGTTGCTGCCTCAACTGCCCAATGCCGTTGTAAATAGCGTACAAAGACATATCCTACACCAATTACTACTCCTATTATACATCCAATAATAATAACAAAACTTAACTTCTTCTTCCCATCCTCCAATGGTGCATGGGGCATATCCAATACCTCAATCACGGGCGTTTGCAGCATCAGGGTGGTGCGTACCGTTTCTAAATTCTTCACTACTTCGGTATACAGGGTGGCCAACACCGTACGGTCGCGAGAGGCGAGTTCCGTGGGCACCAATAAGGATTTCAAAGCCGGATTGGCATCATTAATTTGCATGCCGGCTACCTGGTAACTTTTGTTGTTGAGTAATGCCAATAATGAATCGGCCTTTTGCTGCAAACGGTTTACATTGGCGGCCGATACCGAGGTTTTAATATCAATGTACAAATTACTGGCTTCTTTTACCATGCGCTGTACCAATAACAACGAAAAATCGGGGTTAATAGAAGTGGCATCAATGGTAATAATGGAGCCTTTTTTGTTGAGCCGGCTTACCGATACATATTTTTTTGTTACCAATTTGTATACTTCATGCAATACACTATCCTGCAACAAACTCATACTATTACGACCAGTTACCCGGTAAAAGTTGATGGTATCTAAACCGGGCTTACTACGCCACTTTTTCTTTAATTTACTAAAATCTAAAAACACATCTGCTAAAGTAGGCCCATGGGGTTGGGTGCTATCTACTTTACTCAACAACACATGCTCTACAATGCGGCGAGAGGTTAAAATATCCAAAATATTATCGCCTGCAAAAATACTTCCTCCGCCGGTTAAACTACCCACATCAAACCCAAACTGTGAGGCTAAGCCGGCTAAGCCACTACCGCCGGGTGATTTTTCTTCTAAAATAAAAGTTTCTTCTGCCTGGTAAGCCGGTTTTTGCAGGTAATAATACAATAAGCCGCCGCCAATACCTACCATAGCAGCTACCAACAGCCACACCCATTGCTGCCGCAGGTAGCGCAGAAAGGCTTTTACCTGTTGCAGTATATCGGCCAAACTATAATAT
>NZ_LUHG01000016.1 GCF_001623405.1 Hydrotalea flava | reverse complement strand
AGAGTTTGTAAGGTATCATGCAACACGGCTCAGTATGATGATGGAGGAGGCTGCGGTTGGTAAACGGAAAGCCTGCTCCGTAAGCCGCAGCATCCCCCCTTTGCGTTAGTAAGGTGTATGTGGTGTTATTGAAACCATCCCCGATTCCACAATTAACTTCCGTTGTTGCTGAACACGAGCAGGCACTGCAGGGAATATAGGGGTGAGGAGCAGTTTCACTTTTAGTTTCTCCTACCGGTTGGTGACCCCGCAAACCGGCATACAATTGAGTATGCGCTGTGATGATTTAAGTTGTTACATTTTTTGCACAAGCGCAAAAAGAAGCGCGTATCATTGAATATATAGGCGGAAGAAAGGGGTTATTATTGAACCTATTTGCCTGTAGTTTTGAGGAAATAACAGGGCAGCTATCCCAAAAACTGCCCCAACTTGCGGAGGGGTTTGGCATATAACGTATACCAGCGGGGTTGTAGGCCATTGATTTTCCAGGCCAAAGCATCGTTACGATTGGCTATGAACCTTGCCAGCAGGGTTTGGTTACTGGCACCACCCGAACGCATGTGTACCAAAGTTTGATTGAGATAAGCAAGCGAAATATGGTGTTTATGAATGAAGCGCAACATCAACTCATAATCGGCGGCTGTACCCAAATCAAGATTAAAAACGCCGTACTGTTCATATACCGATTTTTTGACAAAGAAAGTGGGATGCGGTGGCATCCATCCATTTACAAAAGCACCGGGATAGTATGTTCCGGCAATCCAGTTCCGTTGTACCCGTTCTATGGCATCAGCAGCTACATATTTCAAATTGCCATACACCGCATCGCAGCCGGTATACTGAAACAACTGAACCACCTGTTCCAACACTTCCTTCGATGCATAAAAATCATCTGCATTTAAAATACCGATGATAGTACCCCTGGCTAATGCAATACCCTTATTCATGGCATCATACATGCCTTTGTCGGGGGCTGAATATACGATAGCAGCGGTATCCTGCAGCAAATTCAAAGTGTCATCGGTAGAGGCGCCATCTATTATCAGGTGTTCGGCCGGAGGGAAACTTTGTGTGGCAACAGATGTTACCGTATGCAGAATAGTAGCAGCATTGTTAAAACTGGGCGTAATAATGGTGAGCGAAAACATGCGTATGGAATACTTATTCAATAATTCGTTTGCGCACCCGTATGGCAGGATGTCCGCTGTAAATACCATTCGGCAATAAATCTTTGGTGGCAACTGAGCGCAGCGTTAATACACTGTGTTCGCCGCAGGTTACTCCACCTGCCACCACAGCCTGTGCACCAATCCATACCCCGTTATGCAAGGTAATGGGTTGTACCATCAAATCGAATGTGGCTTTTCCGTAATGGTGGTTTCCGGTTATCAACAATGCCTGCTGCGATATACACACGTTGCTGCCAATTTGTACAGTGGTTAAATTATCAATCCATACTTCTTCTCCTATCCAAACATCATCCCCCACTTGTAAATGCCAGGGATATTTGATGTTTACGCAGGGTTTTATCACTACCCGTTTACCCACCTTAGCCCCAAACCAACGCAATAACTGCACTTTAATACTGCTAAAGGGTAACCAGGATGTTTGAAAAATGCCGGCATTTGTGTAATACCAGAGCATGCGTTTCAAAGCACTGCCACCCGGATTATACCAGCTATTGTTGTATTGTTGTAATTGTACCTGTTTCATGGTTTATGCTTCTTTTACGGTATCAAACAATTGCCCGTAAGCTAATTCTGCATTGTTCTGCGATAAATAAGCCATAGCCAGTGCATATGCCCCGGCACAATACACAGCCCATTCTGGTGCGGGCATGCTACTTAACCTGTCTATTTGCCTGGCAATGGCTTTGGTATCCGTAATCGCTATTGCCCAACCGGCCTGCCTGGCTTCCAAATTTTGCCAGGGGGTAAATGTACTCATCAAAACCGGCCTTGCCGCACTGAAGCTTTCATAAATTACATGTCCAAAATTTTCGCCCTTGGTAAGTAAAACCATAGCATCGTATTGTGCTATGGTAGCCTGCACCTGCTGTGGCAACACTGTTCCCTTATACTGAACTGAAATATTAGCCGGTAATTGTGGAATTAGCTTTTCGCATTGCTGCCAATAGGCCGCATCTACCAAAGGCCCCCAAATATCTAAATAAATCCTGCATTTACAATGCCGCAGTGCTTGTAATAACAGGAACAAATTTTTCTTTTGGGTGATGAGGGATACATACACCAACCGCAAAGTATCGGGCAATTTAGCAGCAGGCTCCCAATAGGGAACGGGTAATTTAGGAATATTCGCGGCTACCCGAACCTCTATTTCAGCACCCATCATTTGTTTAATATCCTTCGCTTCTTCGGGGGTGGTGGCATGCCAGCGAATACCTTTACACAAACCCAACCACCGTAAAGCGGTAAGGTATATTTTTTTGCGCAGGGGTTTCACCGCCAATGCGCCAGGTTGCAGCATGCCTCTCGGACAAACCACTACCCTTGCATTACCTGTTTTACCACGTCTGTACCACCAAAGGGGCCATATAAACCAGGGAAAGCCATACATACCATTCAGGTAAATAATATCCGGCTTTTGTTCGGCAATGCGTTGGCGTACTGCTGCAGCCGTAAGCGGTTGTGCGGCATACCATACCATTACGTTATGGCCATTGAGCTGCACAACCTGCCAGGTATCGGTTTGTATAACGGTATAAGATTGCTGTTCACCTAAATCGAAGGCAGATGTTACTACGGCAAAAGTATACACATCACCCATGCGTTCAATTAAATGGGTGAGTGACTGTACCGGCCCGCCGGCTTTATAACCGGGATAAAAATAAGGATTGAATATGAGTATTTTTACTGGCAAAATGTATCATTGGTCTTTAGTCTTTAGCAATCATACTACCTACCGGTTGTGTGTCTGCACCTACCGGAATTGGGAGCTGGTCTTTGGTATTGGTCGTTGGTACGATGCATGCATTGTCTGAACCACTGATTCATCGGATGGAAGGATTACACTGATTTTCGTTCCCGCAGTGCCATTCCGATTACCCCTTCCCCGCTGTATCTACCCAAACGGATGCAATGCTAGATTCCTGATTCCACGGCTGCTGTTGCAGCAACGCATGCCCGTGGAGGATGCTGCGGATACACATTCCGCTTCGAGAGCTGCAGCTTCACATCCATTCCTATCATTAACGTCTAAATTTTTTAACTTTCATTCACTACCCTACCCGTCAACAGCTTTTGTAAGCGAAGCTTGTACTGCGCAAAGCTGAAATGTTGCAATACTTCTTGCTGTAAATAACGGCCCTGCATCACTGCATTGCCTGATAACAATTGTTGTAACGCATGCAGTATAGCATCGGGATCATCCGGATCAACTAACGTACCCAGCTTGCCGTTTAACAATGCATCACTGCTGCCATCTTTATTCCCTGCAATCACAGGTAACCCACAAGCCATGGCTTCTATAAATACAATGCCAAAACCTTCTTTTTTACTGGGCATAATAAATACATCTGCCAGTAAATAATGTGCCTGCAATATTGCATCGGGCACAAATCCCAATAGCTTTACCTTTTCCTCCAATCCCAGTTGCTGAATGATAGCCGTAACCATTGCCTCTTCGGCTGCATCGGCTTTGCCAATAATATAATACAGGGTATTGGGATGTGATTGTAACAAACGGGGCATCAATCGAATTACCGTATCATAACCCTTGTATTTTTCGAAAGAGTTTAAACGGGTTACCGTTAGTATGAGGCGGGTATTGGCAGTAATGCCATATTGTTGTAATAAAGCTGCCGGTTTTTCCAAAACGGTAGGGGCAATAAAATAAGCATCCAGGGTATTGGGGAAAATAACACATTGCAACAAAGTTAAAAAAGCATGGTTGCCCATCAGTTGGCTGCGGGTAAACCCACTCACACAAAAAATCTGTGTAGCCTTCATCAGCAGTTTCTTCTTAATACCGCGTTGCGGCTTATACACTTCTATCCCATGGGCAATGAGAATTAGCCGAATGCGCGGATTCATCAGGTTCATGAGTATGCCCACCACAGCCAGGTTAATATGGCCCAATATTACGGTATCGTATTGGTGTGCTTTGGTAATGGCATGCCATACAAATAGCCATCGCCAGCCGCCAAAACCCTTGAATCGCCGTTTTGGGAAATACCGGCGATCCGCTTCAGTATCGTACATAGCAAATGCTTCGGCATGCAGGTACCCTTCTACGCTCAGCTCATGCAGGGCTTTCAAATAATTCCGGTTAAATTTTTCAATACCTCCGGTAAAGGAAAAAGCTTTGAGGTATAAGAATAATATTTTGGGCATGGTGTGCTTTATGTATTGATTTTTGGTGGTTAGCTATATCCGGTTGCGTGTCCTCACCAACCGGAATGGGATGTTGGGGGGTTGGTCGTTGGTCATATTCGTATGGCGATGAATATTTCATTTATTTGAAATAAAGTATCCGGGCCCTTGTATTTTTTACGCAAAGGGCGCTAAGTTGGTATGCAAAGCCAGGAAAGGATACAGCAGATGGGCATACCACTCCGTATGGCAGAACGTTGCTTTGCTTCTCAAAGCTACCGGGTCATAATTTATATACAATCGGCTGTTGTTGCAACGGTGCATAATTTTTACAACTCGGTTTAGCACCTGCGGAAAACAGCAGGGGTACAAGTGTTGCAATACCGTTAAAGCATACCAATTCTATTCGCCAACCCAATGGCCCAACTGCCTATGCGCCATTTTTAATCACTCAAATGCACACCCTCGCTCCGCGTTAACAAATACGCCCAATAATTACTCCAGTGGATGCGGTGGCGCAGCAACTGCGCATGCATTTTGGCAGCCTTGCCATCTTTTCCGTTGCTGTGCATTTGCGCCATCCATGCTCCAAACGGAAATACAAATCCCCGCTTAGGCCGGTTCCAGATGGCTTCCGGTAAGCAATCTTTAAAAGCTTCAATCAACAACCATTTAAGCTGCCTGCTATTATACCGTATTTCCGGTGCAATACTGTACACCAATTCCATCAATGGTTTATCTAAAAATGGTACCCGCACTTCTATCCCATGCCACATACTCATGTAATCGGTATCTTTCAATAACTGGTTTTGCATGTACAAATTCGTTTCCATATCACTCACTTTTTCCAGCCCCTCTAAATACCGGGTATACAGCGGAATGGCATCGCCTGCTATCAATTCCATCACTTCCTTTTCCGTGCAATCCAATAGCTGTGCTACCTGAGCAGGAATAAAAAATCCCCTGTTAAACAAATAATAGCCCAAGGGTGTTTTCACCTGTAAAAATGAAATTTTACGAAATCGGCTTTCACCCAGCAATCCTGTTAATCCCAATAACCATCCCGGAATGTGCAGGGCAGCATCCATGATTTTGCCCCGCTGAAAAGATGGATAGCCTCCAAACAGCTCATCGGCTCCAATGCCGCTCAAAACCGCTGTTAATCCATATTCCTTTGCTTTTTTACTGATGAAATAAGCATTGATTCCATCGGTACTCGGCTGGTCCATGGCCATCATAATATCCGGCAATGCTTCCCTGAAATCGTGCCGGGTTACCAAAAACGACTGGTGATGTGCTCCTGTTTGCCGGATAATAATGTCCTGATATTTTTTCTCTGAAAAAGCCGCTTCTTCAAAAACAATGGACAGGGTTTTCAGCCGCTCCTGCAATACCGGCTGTGCCAATATTGTCAGCAAACTGGAATCAATCCCCCCACTTAAAAACAAACCCACCGGTGCATCGGCTACCAAATGGCTTTCCACTGCACGGGTAAGCGCTCCGCGAACCGCTGCTACTGCTGCTTCCCGGTTGTATTGGGTATAAAGATAATAACGGGTATACAACACTTTCCGTTGAACGGCTCCCGTTTTTAAATGGAAGGTCAGATAACTACCCTTCGGCAGGGGCACTACGTTGTGTAAAGT
>NZ_LUHG01000017.1 GCF_001623405.1 Hydrotalea flava | reverse complement strand
GCCCCTGCAGGTAGGTAAATACATCTAATGCACCATTAGCCCTTGGGTCATCCATCACATCAAAGCCATAACTATCGCCACCGGAGAAGAGGCCGGTAGCATATTTTTCATCTAACACCTGCAACGCACTTTTAACCCTTGCCCTTACAGTAACTTCTTTTAAAGTAGCCGATGCCATTAATTTCCTGAGCCGTTCCTGTTCATCCATAAAATATTGCATACGGCGCAGCGCCATACTATCGGTCCAGTTGGTTAAACTGCTATGAATGGTTACATGGCGTGGTTGTAAGTTAAACAACCCGTTGGTGAAACTAACAACGGCACCGGTGTTACTACTTCGTTTACCGTTGAGCATATAAAACAATTTAACGGTATCATAAAAGAAAACACCATTCTGCTCAAATGAGCCATCTTTATGAACAGGCAATAATAAAAACTGTTTGCTACTGTCTTTACCCTGCACAATTACATTTAAAAAAGAAGATGCTCCACCCAGGTTGTTACTACCATATACCTTACCTTCTATTTTTAAATAATTGGTTTCGGGGGGAAATTGAATATTGGGAACTTTTTGTGCGGCTAAATCGCTCCAGTTGTAACGGCGCCAACCATTGGTTAGCATCACCAAATCTAAATGATGGCTAACACTATCAGCATCGCTGGAGAAATAATAAACCGGGTTATGCACTTTGCCTTTAATATCATCACTCAATAAAAAATCGGAGTAAATAGAATGTTGATCATCAACCGGCACATCGGCATCGGTAACGGCAATAGACATATTGGCAAAAGCAGTATCAGATACAAAAAACTCAATGGTGTTTTTTCCGCGTTTATCTAAATTTACCAATGGCGTGCTGATGCGGGGGTTGAAGATATAGTTTTCATTATTCACAAAAACAATTCTTTCTGCAACGGGCTGCCAGTTGGCATTAAACAAGGTAATTTGCAAAATACCGGTGGGTAATTCTGTCGTAGGCAAATCGGCCACTACACTGGTTTTAGCCGAAAAATTAATTCTTGATTTGTACACTAATTGCTGATTCATTTGCGCCATGAGGTACATGGTTTTGTACAAAGGATCATCATTGGCGGTGCGCTCTACAAACACAATGGCTTTATCGCTGGCGGGTTGTACAGAAAGGGTGGCACCGTTGGGTAATGCGGCAGGTAATGCGGTTGTGCCGGTTTGGCCATTTTCATCTAACCAGTTAATTTGATAGGTTTCCCCGGCTTTGGGTTCAACTGAAAAGCTGCCCATGCCATCATGTTCCGTTAAAAATGAATCAACCAATGCCTGATGGTTGTTTTTAATGGCCCCTTTAATATATACAGGATTGCCAAACTGATCGGTGGCTTTAAAGGCAACGCGGCTATTCAGCCCTTCTACCAGATTACCTCCTTCGGGGAACAGGTATACCTGTGTTTTCGGCAAGATAATATTGGCTTTAACCTGTGGTTGTATTACGGGAATGGAGCGCTGATACAAAAAAACGGTATCAAAATTCAGCATCCAACGGGTGTAAGCTCTTAATTGCAGACTTTTACCACTGTAATTGGCCGGCACTTCAAACGAACCGGAAGCAGTGGCTTGAAAAAGCGGCGCAACTGAATGCATGATTAAATTACCCGATGCATCGTACCAGTCTACATAAAAATTTTTGCTGATGTAGGAAAGGTCAATACCTGTCATTAAATAGGCTTTGTACCAAATGGTTTCGCCTTTATTATAAGCGCCCTTATCGAATTGAATATGTACTTTTTCTTGCGGATATCTGTTGGCATACACATCCATCATAGAATCTAATACCTGTGCTTTTGCCGAAAATGAAAAACTAAGCAGTGTGCAAAAGCCTAAAATAGCAAGCATTTTGTTCATGTAATACAATTTATGTTGACGAGATGTAATTACTTTCTATTCAAAAAAGGCACAAACAAAGGCCATTTTTTTTAAACAAGCAATATAGTAAATAAACACTATTTTATAATGTGCTAAAAAACAAACCTACTTATAAAAATAAGTAGGTTGGGTTATATTTTTATTAAAGCGGAAAGAATAGGCGGCTTATTAAAGCATACTGTAACTCATGCTACCATCTTTTTCATCTTTAATTTGAATGCCGATGGCCAATAATTCATTCCGGATGGTATCGCTGGTTACAAAATCTTTTTTTGCTTTGGCTTGTTTACGCAATTGCAACAGCAAATCCATTACCTGGTGCAGTTTACCATCGTAGGCAGCAACCGGGTTTTGCAAGCCAAATACCTCTTCTAAAAACAGTTTCATTTGTTTTTTTAAGTGTAACACTGTTGCCGATGCTAAACTATTAGCCGGTAATTGTTTGTTTTTTAATCCATTGATAACAGGTGCCAGCTCAAACATATTGGCCAATACTTTTGCTGTGCTTAGGTCATCATCCATAAACACTGAAAATTCACTGATTTGTTCCTGTACTTTTTTATCTAGCTCAATATCGCCGGCTACTTCATTTTCGGGTAAGGGTAATGCCAGCAAATTGGTATAGGCTTCCCACAAACGTTTCAGTGCTTTTTCAGATGCCTGCAAGGCTTCATTACTAAAATCGAGGGTGGAGCGGTAATGCGATTGCAGGATGAAGAAACGGATGGTCATGGGATGGTATGCCTGTTCTAAAATGGGGTGATTGCCACTAAACAACTCGGTTAATTTAATCACGTTGTTATAGCTTTTACCCATTTTTTTACCATTGATGGTAATCATGTTATTGTGTACCCAATAGCGTGCAGGCGGTATGTGGTTGCAAACCGAGCTTTGTGCAATTTCACATTCGTGGTGTGGGAACTCTAAATCCATTCCGCCGCCATGTATATCGAATTGTTTACCCAGGTATTTGGTGCTCATGGCCGAACATTCAATATGCCAACCCGGAAAGCCTTCGCCCCAAGGGCTAGTCCAACGCATAATGTGTTCGGGTGGTGCTTTTTTCCAGAGGGCAAAATCGTTCTTGTTTCTTTTTTCGTCCTGATTTTCTAATTGGCGTGTGGTTTCTAATTGTTCTTCAATATTTCTGCCACTGAGTATGCCATAGGGGTGGCCTATTTTAGAAAAGTCGGTATTGTATTTGGCTACATCAAAATAAACAGAGCCATTTACTACATAAGCATAGCCATCGGCAATAATTTGTTGAATCATGTTAATTTGCTCTACAATATGGCCTGTAGCGGTAGGTTCAATACTGGGTGGCAGGGTATTGAATTGTTGCATGGCCCAGTGAAACAGGTTGGTGTATTTCTGCACCAGCTCCATGGGTTCTAATTTTTCCAGTATAGCTTTACTGCTGATTTTATCTTCTGCGGCGCGGCCTTCTTCTTCAAAATGGCCGGCATCGGTAATATTGCGTACATACCGTACTTTATAACCTAAGTGTAAAAAATAGCGATACAGAATATCGAAAGTAATATAAGGGCGTGCATGGCCCAAATGGCTTTCGCCGCTCACGGTTGGTCCGCAAACATATAAGCCCACCAGTCCGGGTGTTATGGGTGTAAACACTTCTTTTTTACGGGTAAGGGTATTGTACAATTGTAAAGGCATAGAAATATTTAAATAGCGGTCATTATTCAATTACAGGCTGCAAAAGTAGCCAATCGGTACAGTAGCAGCAAACGGAATATAAAGCGGGAAAGGGGTTTTATTTTTTCAGTGCTACATCACTTACCAGCATAATATGATCGCTTAGGTCTTCATCAACCATATCAAATTGCCGGATGGCAAAATGAGGGTCGGTTAAAATATAGTCAATACGCAGTGTTGGTGCAAGGCTAATAAAACTGCGGCCAATGCCAAAACCTTTTGCCAAAAAAGCATCCTGCATGTTTTCACGAATATGGAAATAAGTAAAGCTGTTGGGTACATCATTAAAATCGCCGCAAATTAAATAGGGATAAGGGCTTTCGTTCAATTTGTTTTTTACAATGATGGCCTGTGCGGTTCTTCTTCTAAAAGCCAGTAGCATTTTTTGAATAATGCCTTTGGAGGCGGCCAGTGCTTCTTCATTTTGTTGTTTTATTTTTTCCATCCCTTCATAATCTTCCTGATTAAATTTATACGACTGCAGGTGGGTGTTAAACACCCGAATGGTATCGATCCCTTTTACAATATCGGCATAAATAAGGCTTTCGGCGGTTTTAAAGGGGATGCGTTCGGAACGGATAATGGGGTATTTGGAAAAAATGATACAGCCGGAATGATAATTGTTTTTGCGGCGATAGTCTTTTGAAAAGAAATGATAGGGAAAGCTGTCTGTAAACAAGCTGATATGATTGGCAGAAGAGGCAGCATTATCTGCATTGTTAAATTCCTGCAAACAAACCACATCGGCATTCAGTTTTTGAATAGTGAGGGATAAATCGGTCGGTACCTGTTGTTTGGCGGCTTTACTTTTACTAAGGCCATTAAAGCTTTGCACATTCCAGCTAATGATGCGCCAACTGCCGGCAGGTTTTGTTTTTGAAAATCCTTCTTTTATGTTACCGGCAAACATTACCTGTATTTGCTGATAGCTGAGTAATAGTGCCAGCAGCGGTATCCACACATATTTCGGCTTTACGATAATCCAGAAAATAGCAGCAAAAATGAGGATTAAAGCCAGGTAGGGCATGGTAATGGCAATAAAGCTGATGGGGGTAAAATATACAGGATTAACCCACGGACTTAAACAGCCCAGTAAGTAAATAAAAATGACCAGCAGGTTAATACCAATTACTATACGTTTTATAAAAGGCCTGATGAATGCCAATGCCATTGCATAAAAATAACAATTGTTGCCGGATAGGCAAAAGAGAAATGCAGGAAAGGTTGTTGGAGATAAAAAGCAAGGTGTGTATTTTTTGTGAGAATGGTTGAGAAAGATTGGATGAAGCTTGCCTTATTCCTTTATCCAAATAGCACAGATGGCAGGATTGTGGTACGACAAATAATCAGGAGAGTATGGTGATTGTTTTAGTTGGTAATTTCTTTAGTAGGATTTTTGCTGTGGCTAAAATCACTTCATACCAAATAAATTCTTGCTCTGATAATCCTAAAAAATTAATTTTAATTTGTTTATTCAACCTACAGGTTGTGGGTATTATATCTTGATTACACAAAAGTATTATTTGCCCATGTGAAGAACGCTGTTACGCTGAATACGAATATTTTTTTGTCTTTGTTTAGTGCTGTTGTATATTTTTTACTTGTAACAGCTTCTCTAAGCCATTTAATTGAGCCGGGTTTCCATCCTGCACCTTCATTAAATCATGATATCCTTCTCCGGCATTGCTTCTATGCTATTTAAATACAGATAGGGAAGTTTTTCATCAACAGATCCTGCAACTTGTTGCCACTTGCATTCAATCCTGATATGCAGGTTATATTTGTCAGAATGCAATAAAAATTCAGTATTGCCTTTGTGTTCATATATTGTTTTGAAAGGCACATTTTCAAGAAGCAATTCCTTTCCATAATTAGCAGTGTCTTTTTCCCAAACTCTATAATTTACAATTTGAAACCCTTTACCTGATAAAACTGTTTTAACCGCTACTTCAAGCTGGTTTCCGGTAATGTTGCCTTTTGTGCCTTTTTGCATGGTTGCGTTTTATAATTTGTAACCACTATTTCATTGATTTTTCCCCGCTTTGAAGCATCAGAGTTGATCATTCTTTTTGCAGGTACCCTAATTATATTGAAATCTTTGTATAGTTCATCAAAGAAATGGTCGGAAGGGTCATGATTTTTTGGGTCTGAGTTACTAAGCATTGCATATTCTCCTTTCGTATGGATGTAGGCAAATAGCTTGCTTAATTCTGTTTGTTCATTGTCAGAAAAATCATGTTTGCTGTATGCTGTAAAATTTGCTGTTTTGCTGATGGGTCTGTAAGGCGGATCAAAATAAACAAATGAATTTGTTTTTAAATCTTTTTTTACCTGTTTGAAGTCGGCTTTTTGAATTGTTGCTAATTCTAAGATTTTTGAAACAGATAATAAATTGTATTCATCGCAAATAGTGGGTTTGTCATAGTCGCCTACGGGAGTATTGAATGCTCCTTTTGCATTCACCCTATAAAGACCGTTGAAACAAGTTCGATTTAAAAAAATAAATTGTGCAGCTCTGGCAATCCATTGTTCTGAATATTTTTCATAATCAGTATTGAATCTTTGAAGGTTATAATTTGTTCTCTGTTCGTAAAAGTATTCATCCCTTTGTTTTTTATCCAGCTTGTAATATGTTTTTTGGTAGCGGTATAAAAAATCAATCAGCTTTGATACATCTTGTTGAATTACTTTATAGGTTAAAATGAGCTCTTCATTAATGTCATATAAAAATGCATTTTCAATTTCAAAATTTTGTACTATGTCAAAGAACACAGCACCACTACCCAAAAAAGGTTCATAATAATTTTTAATTTTCCTGAGCTTTAATTGTTGTGGATACAGTTCCTGAAATTTCTGAAGCAATTGTCCTTTGCCGCCTGCCCATTTTAAAAATGGTTTTGCGTTAAGGTTGTATGGTTGAAACAGGTCTTCAACACTATTTAAAACATCTTCTTTTAAAGAAATTTTTTTAGGCATGTTTCAAAAATAAAACATTTCAGTCATTAATTGTATTCGTTTGTAATACTATTATGGTTGCCATTTGCATAAACTGCGTGCAGACTTTTATGACTTGAAGTGCCAGCCTGTATTTCAGGCAATTCATATCAATAAAATACACATATTTCTTTATTTTATTGCCCAACTGTATGCTTCATAGGCATATCCGTTAATTTCTTTCTCTTTTACACCTCATTATTCAATAGGGCAGTGCATTCAATTTTTGATGCTGCTGCATACTTTGTTACAAATATATTTATGGTTCATGTTTTGCTTTTCGTCGGGTGTTTTGCATCCGGCATAGTGTAACCAATTCTACATATACAATTCTAAACTTCAGTTGCCATTTAAATTACATATAAATATATTTTTATTCATTAAAGTGGGGGGTATCTTATTCCTTTATCCAAATGTCACAGATGCTAGGATAGTGGTCAGATAAATGCAAAGGAAAAGTTTTGTGTTGCAGGGGTTGAATGGGATGGCGTATCAGCATCACATCAATACGCAGGGTGGGCGAAATACTGTCGTAAGTGCCGCCTAAGCCAAATCCGGTTTTTAAAAATGCATCCTGTAATCTGCTACTGAGCATGTGGTATACATAAGAAGAAGGTACTGCATTTAAATCGCCACAAAACACAAAGGGAAGCCCCGTTGTATCCAACACTGCACTAATACGGGCTGCCTGTGCTACATGCACCTTATCAAAATAACGCAGTTTTGCAAAGGTAGATTTTTGTAAAAAAAGCGTAGTATCCGGTTTATAGAAGTGCGATTCAACCGGCATGGCCTGACTGCTATGCAAATTCATGGATCGCAAATGGGCATTGATAAGCCTGAATTGCTGCTGCCTGGCCTGAATGGTAACCCATTGAAAATCTTCTTTAAAATGCTCGGGATTGGGCAATGGAATAACGGCAGAATCAACAATCGGTAAACGCGAAAAAATGACAATACCATTTTGCTGCAGGTCATACCCTTCAATGCCAAATGAAAAATTATTGACAAAAGCTGTGTAGGGATAATGCAAAGAATCGCGGATATAATGCAAGTTGGAACGAAATTTTTTCCCCGTAGCTGTGGCAAAGTCCTGAAAGCAAAGAATATCGGCATTAGATTGTTGAATGAAGGCAAGCATTTGCCGACGGGGATTGCCGGGTGTATCATATGCAATGGCAGCATTTAAAAATTCGTTCACATTCCATGATACAATGCGGATGCTTCCTGCCGGTTTTTCCATTGTAAAGGATTTCCCGGGATGAAACCCCCAAACCGAATGGATATTGGTATATCCGCAAGCCAATACTAAGAAAAACAACCAACTGTATTTTTTAAACAGCAGAAGCGATAGCAGGCAAACCCCAATCATCCCGGCCAACAGCAATGGGAAAGCCAGCGATAGAAAAGTCATGGGCCAAAAACGAACCGGATTTACAAAAGGAGTAAGTGCAGAGAGTGCATACACTGCACTAAAGCCAATACATACAACCCCGGCAAATTTCCTGAAAACAGCTACTGCAAAAAAAGCCATAATGGTTTGTTTATAAATCTTTACTGGCCTTTTTTAAAAATTCTTTTTCTTCCTCACTCAGCATGTGGTAGCCCTGCTGGTTAATTTTATCCAAAATATCATCTAAACGCTGTTGGGTAATATTCGGTGTTTTTTGAAAGGGCTTTGTATTGCTCTGGTAAAACAGTTTTTCTTTGGTAGTTGCAGTTTTGTTTTTCTTTTCCGGATTAAATAAATCATCTACCCATTCTACCGTACGGTGCATCCAGTTGCCCCAATCGGAGCCTCTTTTTAACTGGCGAATGTATAAGAAACCCACAATGCCACCTGTTAAATGGGCAATGGCATTACCGCCGTTTTGGCTGGCAATGGTTGCGTAATCAATGGCTACAAAAATTAAGGTTAGTACCCAAATGGGAATACCTCCGTTAATAAGGGGGAAAATTCTATAATCGGGGGCTAAGGTAGTAGTTGCCACGGCAATAGCCATTACCGCTGCACCTCCGCCCATTAATGCAGGAGTGAAAGCAATGTTTTGGTATAATGCAGGAATTAAGTTAACACTCAACACAAATGCAATACCGCCAAAAAAGCCTCCATACAAGTAAATGGGCATAATATTTTTATTGCCGGCTAAATCTTGTAAAATATAACCAAAAGCCCATATCCATAAAACGGTGCTGATAATACCCCAAACGCTATAGGTGGTAAACATATAGGTAAGAATGGTCCATATTCTGGGGAAGAAAACTTCTGTATCGGCGGGTAGTGCCAGCCAGTTTACAATTTGTTTTTGAAAAAACAGGCCTGCGGTTGCATTGCTATCGTAAGAAAGGAAGTAAACAATTTTGATGAAAGTAAGCGATACAAAAAAAAGTGCATTCAGAATAATAAGAAAAACCAGTGCATTATTGTTTTCACCTAATAAAGGTCTTCTGCGGGTATTATGCATTTCGCTCAGGTTCATACATTAAAATTGCAAAAAATTACGCAATTAGAAGGTTAAATTGCTTTAATAAAACGAACTTCTGTTGTTTTTGTTCCAGAAATACACCAAAATAATACCTACCAAAGCACCGCCTAAGTGGGCAAAATGTGCCACATCATCGCCGGCTGAGTTTTTAATGCCTAAGTACAACTCAAATGCGGCATACATGATTACAAACCATTTGGCTTTAATGGGTACAAAAAAGTATAAGTAAATTTTTGTATTGGGAAACAAATAGCCGAAAGCAGCCAAACAGCCAAAAACGGCTCCCGATGCACCAATGGTAGCTTCATTAAGGCGGGCTAAGAAATTAACTTTGTACAGTTGTTGGGTGGCTGGGTCTAAACTATTAAAAGCATCAATTAAGTGCTGAGTTTGAAAGTACAACACAATTAAGTGGCTAAAAGCGGCACCCAAACCACAAATAATATAAAAGGTTAAAAAGCGTTTGGGCCCCCAAAGGTTTTCTAATACCGAGCCAAACATCCATAAAGCAAACATATTGAAAAAAATATGTTCAAATCCGCCATGCATAAACATGTGCGTAATCAATTGCCAGGGTCTGAACAATGGGCTTTGAAAGGTGTGCAGGGCAAACAAATCATCCATATTAATGAAACCTTGCCTGCCAATCGTCATTTGTGCCAGAAATACCAAACCATTAATAATGATCAGGTTTTTAATCACCAATGGTAAAATCTGAAATCGTCCGGGCCTGAATTCTGTCATGCTACAATATTATGGGTTTATAAATGCTTCTTTTAACCGAAGCTGCACAATGTTTTCAATATGGAAGGTATGCGGAAACATATCTACCGGCTGCACCTTTGTAACGGTGTATTTTTCATCCAGCAAAGCCAAATCTCTTGCCTGTGTGGCAGGATTACAGCTTACATACACCACCAAAGGGGCAGCAATATCCAATAATTTCTGTGTTAATTTTTCGTGCATGCCTGCCCTTGGCGGATCGGTAATAATCACATCGGGACGGCCATTTTGTTCAAAAAAATCATCGGTACAAACCTTTATTACATCCCCGGCAAAGAAGGCAGCATCAGTTATGCCGTTTAAGGCAGCATTTTCTTTGGCATCTTCAATGGCTTCGGGAACCGTTTCCACCCCAACAATTTTTTTTGCCTGCTTGCTTACAAAAATACCAATACTTCCGGTTCCGCAATATAAATCATACACGGTTTGCGTGCCATTTAATTCGGCCAATTCGCGAATGAGGCGGTACAGTTGTTCACCCTGTGCAGTATTGGTTTGAAAGAATGATTTAGGCCCAATTTTAAACTTAAAATCTTCCAGGGTTTCAATAATAAAACCAGGCCCTTTCCAGGTATGCACGGGCAAATCATAAATGCTGTCGTTAAATTTTGGATTGATGGTATACAGCAGGGTGGTGATTTCAGGAAATTGCCGGTCAATGCTTTGCAGCAGGGCTTCGCGCAGCGGTTTGTATTCATAGCCCAGTACAATATTCACCATCAGTTCGCCCGAACGGGCCAAACGAATCATCACATTCCGCAGCCATCCGGTATGCAGGCGTGCATCATAAAAGGGAATGTTTTGTTGCCGGCCAAAAGCCACAATGGCCTTCCTGATGGCATTTGCCGGTTCGTTTTGCAGGTAACAGGTATCTATTTCCACCACCTTATCAAAAACCCCTTTGGCATGAAAACCGCCATAGCCGGCTACTTCGTTCCCAGGAATTTCATGGGCGGGCAGTTGTTTAAAATCGGCTTTGGGAATGTATTTTTTATTGGAAAAAGTAAACTCTAATTTGTTGCGGTAGCCCTTGGTTTCGGCAGCGCCCACAATTGGCGCAAACGGTGGAAGGTTAATTTTGGCAATACGGGTAAGATGGTCGCTAACCTGTTTTGCCTTGTATTGTAGTTGCAATGCATACGGCAGCATTTGCCAGGAACATCCGCCACAGGTACCAAAATGTTTGCAAAAAGGTTGTTCGCGTTGGGGCGATAATTGTGTAAAGGCAATTGCTTCACCCTCCGCCCAATCTTTCTTGTTTTTGTGCAATAATACATTTACCATATCACCGGGTACTGCTTTTTCAATAAACAGTACTTTCCCGTTTATACGAGCAATGGATTTACCTTCGGCAGCATAATCTTCTACCAAAATATTTTCCAGAATAATTCTTTCCTTCTTTTTTCTCACAGGCGCAAAAATAACATCCTAAGCCTTTGATTGCGTATTTACAACTATTAAAAAAGGTTTTTATGGAAGGATTAACGCAAAAGAAACTGATAAAATAGGATAAAATACCGAAATTTACAAATAGGAAATGACACATGTGTTTGTTAGCATGTCAATGTTGATTAGATTGTTTATCGTTATTGTTTGAATAATTGACCTGTAAACAAAAGTCAGGCAAATGATTGAATGTTTATTTTTACAGTATGAAGAACCTCCGCCTCGTTTTTTGCTTAGCACTTGTTGCGCCTTTGTTTGCAATAGCACAACAAAAAAAAACAGCCGCCGGTACAACGGCAGCATCCCATACCGGCCATAACATCCGCATACAGTTAAAGCCTTTTAAAAATACCACCATTTATCTGGGCACTTATTATGGCAAGGGCAAAGCCTTGTCTGATTCTGCAGTATTAAACAGCAATAGCGAAGGTGCTTTTAAAGGCAGCAAACCTTTAACCGAAGGCATTTATTTTGTGGTATCGCCCCAATATACCATTCAGTTTGAAGTGCTGGTGGGCAAAGAACAACATTTTAGCATTGTGGCCGATTCGGCCGATAAACTGCACCCCCTCATTACCGGATCGCCGGATAATACTTTGTTTATAGCATATTCACAGGAAAGCTATCGGCTGGGTAGCGATATAGATGCCCTGCAAAAAACACTGGCACTGCAACATACCAAAGCTGATTCATTAAAAATTGAAGCACAACTGAAAACGCTTTCCGAAAAACTGCACCAAAGCAGAGAAAATATTATTGTGCACCACCCCAACTCATTACTCGCTTTTTTATTACAGGCCATGCAGCGGCCCGAAGCGCCTGCTATACCGGTAGTAAACGGCAAGCCCGATTCGTTGTATCCTTTCCGATATGTAAAAGAACATTATTGGGATGATGTGTTGTTTAATGATGACCGACTGCTGCATACCCCGTTTTTTGAACCCAAGTTAGATGATTACTTTAAATACTATGTATCGCCAGCACCCGATTCTATTATCAATGAAGTAAACTATATATTACTCTCAGCCCGTACCGGCAAGGAAATATATCCGTATTTGCTTACCAAATTCACCAACAAATACCTGAATCCGGAATACATGGGGCAGGATAAAGTATTCCTGTTTTTGTATGAAAATTTTTATGCCAAAGGCGATACCGTTATTCTGAATGCCGAATCTAAAAAAATGATAACGGACAGGGCTTATAGTATGATGGCCAATCAAATTGGTGTACAGGCACCCGAACTGAATTTAACCGATACATTAGGTAAAAATATTTCCTTATACAGTTTAAAGGCGCCATTTACCGTAGTAGTATTCTGGGATCCCACCTGTGGCCACTGCAAAGAAGAATTGCCCCGTATTGATTCTATATACAAAGCACGCTGGAAGGCGATGGGGGTAAAATTATACAGCGTAAATGTAAATGAAGCAAGAATGGATGATATGAAGCAGTTTGTGCAAGAACATCATTTTAGCAAAGATTGGATTATAACCTATCAAACCAAAGCTGCCCGTTTAGCCGAACAAAAAGCTAATGAACCCAATTACCGACAATTGTATGATGTGTTTAAAACACCTACTTTGTATTTGTTAGATGATGATAAGCACATCATTGCTAAACAATTAACCATTGAGCAAATTGATAATTTAATGCAGGTAAAGCGCACTCAAAAACAATAAATACATTTTTGTTTCTGAATATAAACAGCTTGATGTATTTTACTGGTTCAAACGCAGCGGCTATTACCTCAAAATAAGTTTGCTGCTTAAAACATGCTATATGCAATACATCAAAACTTTCGTAATGCTGCTTTTAGTTTTTACATCTGCTGCTATGGTAATGGCGCAAAATGCAGTCCCTTCACCGTTTGATACAACCATATATGGCCGGAATGAAAAAGCCGGACATTATGTACATACCCGCGGCATTCATTTATACTATGAAACATATGGTAACGGATCCCCCTTGCTGATCATCCACGGCAATGGTGGCTCTATCAATAATTTTCTGTACCAGATACCTTATTTTGCCAAAGAATATCGTGTAATATTAGCCGATAGTCGGGCACAGGGCAAAACAACCGATACCGGAGATTCATTAAGTTATGAAATGATGACTGATGATTTAAATGCCCTGCTCGATACCCTGCAAGTAGACTCCTGCTATGTAATTGGCTGGAGTGATGGCGGCATTAACGGTTTGTTGCTGGCCATTCGCCACCCTGATAAAGTAAAAAAATTAGCCGTAACCGGCGCCAATTTATGGCCCGATACAACCGCCATTGACCCCTGGGTACGCCAATGGGCACTACATTTAAACGATACTTTGGCCAAAATGCCCGCCACTCCGGCGGTAAAAAGAGAACGCAAGTTGGCACATTTGCTATCGTACGAACCGCATATTACCCTGGCACAACTGCATACCATACAATGTCCCACATTGGTAATAGGTGGAGATCATGATGTTATACGCCCCATTCATACCCTGCTGATAGCAGAAAACATTCCCCAATCGTATTTATGGATTTTACCCAATTCCGGCCATTCCACCCCCATTGTGTATAAAGACGATTTTAACCGGCAGGTCGATTTGTTTTTTACAACACCCTACCGCAACATTGAAAAAGAGGCGCGGTTTGAATAACCCATCGGTTAAAAATTACCCGGCCGGTAGCACCCCTCCCTCTTCGATACTGCTTCGAGACAACAGCGTTGCGCAACGCTGTAACTCCGTAATTGCCTGCCGGAATGATGGGCGATTGCTTAATTTAAATGTCATTAACAATCTTGATCTGATATACTTGACCAAAAAACTAAAATGACTTTTGGATAGCTTCAATTGAAATGAAGTTTGGATGCCGCTAAAGCAATACATTTAAAGCACCACAAAATTTACAAATCATTTCATAGAACTAAAACTGAGTGAAAGTTTAGTATCTGATTGAAATGATTTTAATTTTCAATATTCAGTCTCCTATCAGTTAAAATATTTTTTTAACTTCTTTACGTTAAATTGATATATAAAAAAATATTTTATTAAGGGAAATAAATCATTACAGCATAGTGCAGGATGGTTATTATTAAATGTTAAACTAATTTCACTTTAGATTCATTATGTTTGATACTTCACTGTTAAATCTATTTTACGATGCTTAAAATATATTCACTTTTTCGGGTTTCTATTTTTCTTCTGTTAGTAAATACATCTGTGGCTCAGATAAAAGTTGAGAACCTGCTTACAGAAAACCTTACTAACCCTATTGGTATTGGTACTGCACAACCACAATTTAGCTGGCAATTAATATCATCCGAAAGAAAGATCATGCAAACAGCTTATGAAATAAGGGTGGGCGAAAATATAGCTGCATTGCAAAAGGGGGCAAAAGCAGAATGGAATTCTGAAAAAATTATATCCAATCAGTCTGTTCATGTAAGGTATAATGGTAAAACTTTACAATCTGGGAAAAAATATTTCTGGCAGGTTCGGATTTGGGATAATGAAGGAAAATCTTCTGCATGGAGTGCCCCTGCATTTTTTCAAATGGCACTCTTAAATAATAATGAATGGAAAGCTAAATGGATTGCGCCAGGTTATATAGAAGATTCCATTCTGCGCCCAAGCCCCATGTTTAGAAAGCAATTTAATGCCTCAAAAAAAATAAAATCGGCTACTGTATATATTACCGCACATGGTTTATATGAAGCACAGATAAATGGCAAAAGGGTAGGAGATGCTTATTTTACACCCGGATGGACGAGCTACAACAAACGGCTTCAGTACCAGGTATATGATGTAACCGATTTGATAAAAAGAGGCGGCAATGTCATTGGCGTAACACTGGGAAGTGGTTGGTATCGGGGGCATTTAGCATGGGAAAACAATAAGAATATTTATGGTAAAGACATTTCTCTTTTGCTCCAGTTTGAAATAGTTTATACAGATGGATCAAAGCAAACCATCATTTCTGATAGTAGTTGGAAATGTACTACCGGAGGAATTATCAGTTCCAGTATATATAACGGCGAAACCATAGATGCTCGTAAATATAAAACAGGATGGGATTTACCAGGGTATAATGATGCCGATTGGTATGGGGTAAAAGTTGAAGATTTTTCATATAATAACCTAATAGCTACCTATAACGAACCAGCAACAAAACATGAAACTTTTACACCTATCAAGATTATTACAACACCTAAAGGAGAAAAAGTAATTGATTTTGGGCAAAATCTGGTAGGATGGGTGATGTTGAAAGTGCATGGTAATGCTGGTGATACTGTTATCATTCAACACGCTGAAATATTAGATAAAGAAGGAAATTTTTATACTACTAATCTTCGCGCAGCTAAAGCTACTTCAACTTATGTCTTAAATGGAAAAGGTGAAGAATATTTTGAACCACATTTTACCTACTATGGCTTTCGTTATATTAAAGTTGAAGGAATTAAAGGCAATCTAAATCCAAATAACTTTACAGCAGTTGCAATTTATGCCAACATGAAAGAAACTGGCACATTTACTACATCCAATCCCCTCATTAATCAATTGCAACATAATATACAGTGGGGGCAAAAAGGAAACTTTTTAGATGTTCCAACTGATTGTCCACAGCGCGATGAACGACTTGGCTGGACGGGAGATGCCCAGGTATTTTCCAGAACGGCTGCTTTTAATATGGGGGTGTATAATTTTTTTGAAAAATGGATGAAAGATGTAGCAGCGGATCAATTGCCGGATGGTAGCGTTCCCTTTGTAATACCAAATGTGCTAGGGCCTAATTCTGCAGGCTCTGCCGGATGGTCCGATGTTTCTACAATTATTCCATGGAATATGTATTTAGCCTATGGCGATAAAAAAATACTGGATGATCAATACAACAGTATGAAAGCTTGGGTAGAGTACATGCACAAAAAAAGTATTAATAATCTTTGGAATACCGGATTTAATTTTGGCGATTGGTTATTCTATCGCCCTGATGATGATAATGATGGCCGTGCTGCTGTTACTGATAAATATTTAATTGCACAATGCTTTTATGCGCATTCCACACAATTATTAATGAATGCTGCAAATGTTTTGGGCAAAACAGAAGATGTTTCTTTTTATTCCGGCCTTTTGAAAAAAATAAAAGATGCCTTTATAAAAGAATACATGACCCCCAACGGGCGCCTTGTTTCCGGTACACAAACGGCCTATGTGCTGGCACTCAATTTTGATATGTTGCCGGAAAACCTGCGGGCACAGGCTGCTGAAAGACTGGCTGAAAATATTAAGAGTTACAATTTTCATCTTACAACAGGTTTCTTAGGCACGCCATACCTATGCCATGTGTTAACGCGTTTTGGTTATGATAGTATAGCCTATAAATTATTGTTGCAGGAAACCTATCCCTCTTGGTTATATCCTGTAAAGATGGGCGCTACCACTATTTGGGAAAGATGGGATGGAGAAAAACCTGATGGAACTTTTGAGAATCCGGGAATGAATTCTTTTAATCATTATGCTTATGGAGCTATTGGGGATTGGATGTATCGTAAAATGGTGGGGCTGGATACGTATGAAGACGGAGTAGGGTATAAGCACATCAAAATAAAACCGCATATTGGTGGTGGTTTCAGTTTTGCATCAGCAAGCCTGATTACTTATTATGGAAAACTTAGTAATAGTTGGAAAATTGAAGGGGATAAAATAATCATGGATGTTGAAATACCAGCCAACACATCAGCAACAATATTTGTTCCCGCAAAAAACGGAACCACAATTTGGGAAGGCAACCTACCTGTTTCTGATTCAAAAGACCTTGAAGTTATCAGCCAGAAAGGAGGATACATGGTAATTAATGCAGGTTCCGGTCATTATCATTTTACATCACAGCTAAAATAAATACTCCCTAATCCTATGAAAAGCAAGGGGGCTCATTAATCTTTTTTCCTTTAATTGTTAGGTTGTTGTAGTAGCCCCCTTTTTAAAATTTCAAAATTACATGCTGTTTAAATATTGCTGACAAAAGTTAACAGTTTTACCCCTACTACTAAATTAGGATGTTTACGCTAATATGCTTGTATTTCCATTTTGCTTCCAATATTCAATTCATACAGTCTCACAAAGAATTTCTTAATGTTAATTGAAACGGAACGGCATAATGAGCTTGTTCTTTATTTAAAACAATCTCTGCCGCCTTTTCCCCCATCAACTTAAAATCTGTAGATATTGTAGTAATGCCGTTGAGAATAATTTTTTTTAAAGGTGTTTCATTGTATGATATAACGCCAACATCCTTTCCAATTACTTTTTCCCTGTCTATAATCTTTTCTATTAGCGTTACCAGATTATCTTCCATTAAACTAATATATACTATACCATCCTCAATATTTTCTTCCTCTATTTCATCAATAACAGTGTGGTTAAAGGCATATTCGCTGCAAAACCTGGCAAATCCATTCAAAATTTCATTGGGGTGATAGGTGTAATTTGGGAATATTATTTTAATAGTGTGGTATTTGTTGAGGTGGGGAAGGGCTTCTTCCAATGCATTATAAATATCCTCTTCAAAATTTTCATAAACTGTACTGGCATTCCCACACATGCTGTCAATATTTTTATCTAATAAAATCAATTTCCCAGCTGGTATAAGTTTTAAAATTTCTGTAGATGTTTTATTGTCTTCTCTTAAATGAGGTATTATTACATAATGGGTATAATTATCAATACTTTTACTGAGTAATTCTTTAAATAAATTGAAATCATTGTTGTAAATATAAAAATCAACAGTAGCCGACTGGCCTAAGGTTTCAATGAAGGAGTCGTAAATGATCTTTTTATGGGTACTCAGTTTATTAAACAATAGGAAAATTTTATAAAACTGCAATAATTTTGAGTTTTTAATAAAATAGCCTTTACCTGCAATAGAAGCCAATATGCCAATTTTTTTTAGATAGCTGTAACCTTTTTCAATTGTATCCCGCGATACATCCATTTCACTACTAAATTCATTGATAGAGGGAAGAATATCATTGTCTTGTAATTTACCACTAATTACTGCTTTTATAATTGAATTAGCAATCTGCAAATATTTGGGTGTGGCAGATAAAGTATCTAATTCTATAAATTTAAAAAAGTAAGACATCTTTTGGTTAAAATAATATTTTAATACAATAATTTAACAAATATAAACTGTAAAAAGGGATGGATGCACGAATCAGCATAGTGCAGGACAGAGGTAAAAATGGATAGATTATTTTTACTTAAATTTAATATTCATATAGCTATTATGCAAATAATATTAGGCATTATTTTTCATTTTATTGGGGGTGGGGCATCGGGTAGTTTTTATGTGCCTTATACTAAAGTAAAAGGCTGGCATTGGGAAACTTTTTGGATAGTAGGTGGTTTGTTCTCATGGTTAATTATTCCACCCATTGCAGCCTGGCTTACCATTCCACATTTTGCAGAAATTATTTCACAATCATCGCTTTCTACTTTTAGTTGGACTTATTTTTGGGGAGTGCTTTGGGGTATCGGTGGCTTAATGTATGGTTTGGGTATGCGTTATTTGGGCATGTCATTGGGCAATTCTGTTTTACTTGGTTTTACTTCTGCTTTTGGCGCTTTGGCTCCATCTATTTATTATAACTTTTACCCGCAGGATGGCAAGACTACTTTCCATGACCTGCTAACTCAATCATGGGGGCAAGTTGTGCTGATAGGTGTAGTGCTTTGTTTAGTCGGTATTTTTATTTGTGGAAGAGCAGGTGTTTTAAAAGAACATGAATTATCAGAAGAAAAAAAGAAAGAAAGTGTAAAAGAATTCAACTTAGTAAAGGGATTAATTGTGTGCATCCTGGCAGGTATTCTTAGCGCTTGTTTTAATTATGGCATTGAAGCGGGTTCTAAAATGGCAGATGCTGCTAATGAGGCGTGGAAGGCATCCAATCCTTTAGAAACCGGTAATTTTTTATATCGCAATAATGTAATTTATATTGTTTTATTGTGGGGTGGACTTACCACTAACTTAATATGGACATTATTTTTAAATATTCGTAATAAAACTTTTGGTGATTACACCAATAAAAAAACGCCACTTATCAAAAATTATCTTTTCTGTGCATTAGCAGGCACACTTTGGTTTTTACAATTTTTCTTTTATGGCATGGGCGAAAGCAAGTTGGGTAACGGAGCCAGTTCATGGATTTTGCACATGTCGTTTATCATTTTAGTGGCTAATATGTGGGGTTTTGCATTGAAAGAATGGAAAGAAGTGAGTAAAAAAACCAAAACAACCATTATTGTTGGCATCATTACCATTATTGTTTCAGTTATTATGGTAGGTTATGGCAATTCAATCAAATAATTTAACGAAGAAAAAATAGTTTTATGGTAGAACCAACAATTGTATTTAAACATGTAAGTTATTTGTGGAATGATGAAGTGGCAGCTTCAATGAAAGACGATGAAGTGGCATTATTAATTTACCGGTCAAATTTATTAGGTGCAGATTTACGATTGACCAATTATGGCGGTGGCAATACCTCTTGCAAAACATTTGCAAAAGATCCGTTGACAGGCAACGAAACAGAAGTAATGTGGGTAAAGGGCAGTGGCGGAGATATAGGTACTTTAAAGAAAAGTGGTTTAGCTGCATTATATGTTGATCGCCTGCGTAGCTTAAAAAAGGTATATCGTGGTATTGAGCACGAAGATGAAATGGTTGAGCTGTTTAATCATTGTATATTCGATTTAGCCTCTAAAGCACCATCCATCGATACGCCATTGCATGGCTTTCTTCCATTTAAACATATTGATCATTTACACCCCGATGCAGCAATTGCCATAGCAGCAGCCAAAGATGGTAAAAAAATTACCAAAGAATTATTCAGTGGAACAATTGGCTGGGTTGAATGGCAACGACCAGGATTTGATCTGGGCCTTAAATTAAAACAATGTTTAGATGAAAATCCTGGTATTAGAGGCATTATGCTTGGTTCACACGGTTTATTTACATGGGGCAATACGGCATACGAATGTTACTTAAATACATTAGATGTAGTAGAAAAATGTGCTTCCTATATCGAATACCATTTAAAAAAGAACAAATCAATTTTTGGCGGAAAAAAATTAGAAGCCTTACCAAAAGAAAAACGGTTAAATCAGGCTGCAAAATTAGCACCGATATTGCGTGGTTTTTGCTCATCAAAAACCAATATGATTGGTCATTTTACAGATAATGAAAATGTGTTAGAATTTATTAATAGTAATAACCTTGACAGGTTGGCACCACTTGGAACTTCCTGCCCCGATCATTTTTTACGCACTAAAATCAGCCCCTTAGTACTGAATTTAGAACCAGGTGAAAAACTAAATGATGTAAAATCGGTCAAGGAAAAATTAGCCCCCTTATTTGATGCTTACCGGAAAATGTATGCAGATTATTATAATACTTGTAAGCACTCCAATAGCCCTGCCATGCGTGATGCCAATCCGGTTGTAATTTTATATCCGGGTGTGGGTATGTTCACCTTTGCAAAAGACAAACAAACCGCTCGGGTTGCCTCTGAATTTTATATTAATGCTATTAATGTAATGAAAGGTGCAGAGTCCATTTCTTCCTACACTTCATTGCCCCGGCAGGAAGCATTCAATATTGAATACTGGTTATTGGAAGAGGCGAAGCTGCAACGTATGCCAACCCCCAAAGCATTAACCGGCAAAATAGCACTGGTTACCGGCAGTGCCGGGGGAATAGGAAAAGCAATTGCAAAAAAGTTAGCAGAAGAAGGGGCCTGTATTATTCTGAATGATATTAATGATGAAAGATTATCCACTACTACAAAAAAGTTTCAAGAGCTTTTTGGAAAAGATAGTACCGCTTCGGTGATGCTGGATGTAACCAGCCAGCTATCAATATCGGAAGCATTGAAAATGGCCGCAGTTACATTTGGCGGGATAGACATTGTAGTGAATAATGCAGGTATCAGTATTTCTAAACCCATTGAAGAACATAACACAGAAGATTGGGATAAATTATATGATATATTGGTGAAAGGCCAGTTTTTGGTTTCACAGTCATCAATCGACATGATGCGAAAACAAGGGTTAGGTGGTGATATTATTAATATTGTTTCAAAAAATTCAATCGTTGCAGGTGCTAATAATGCCGCTTATGGTTCAGCAAAAGCGGCGCAGGCTCATTTATCCCGGTTAATGGCTGCTGAATTAGGAGGGGATAAAATACGGGTTAATATTGTGAATCCCGATGCTGTTATTAGCGATTCTAATATTTGGGCCAATGGATGGGCTGAAGGGCGGGCTAAAGCTTATGGAATTAAAGTAGAAGAACTTCCGGATTTTTATGCTAAAAGAACTCTGCTACATGAAACGATATTACCTGAAGATATTGCCAATGCCTGTTTTGCTTTTGTGAGCGGTCTTCTCAATAAATCCACCGGAAATATTTTAAATGTAGATGGAGGCGTTGCTATGGCATTTGTAAGATAATTTTTTTCGCATAAGCTAGTATCAAATCGTTGATGATTTTCTAATCTGTCAACCTTTTGATTCTTATGTATGCTTGTTTAATTAATTATAATATGCAAGTTAATAATGAAATACAAAATAATTCTACTCAAAAACAATCACCGGTGTATTCAGCAATCGTTAGGGTTGCTTTTAAAATGCAATTGAATAAAGGTTGTAAGGAAGAATATAAAAAAAGGCATGAAGCATTATGGCCGGAACTTTCGTTTCTGCTTAAATCTAACGGCATTAGCGATTATTCTATTTTTTTAGATGAAACAACTTATAACTTATTTGGGGTAATGAAAATGAATAATGCAGGAAAGCCGGATAATTTAGCATTGCACCCGGTTATGCAAAAATGGTGGAATTATATGAAAGATATAATGGAAACAAATACAGATAATTCTCCGGTTTCTGTCCCATTGCAGGAGGTTTTTTATTTGCCTTGATATTTTGAAAAAACGATAATGAAAAATTGCAGCCATGATAATCAACAAAACCTTAATACAGGAAAACAACAAAAACTACAGTCAAGAACATAAACGTAATTATGAATTTGTTGCATCCGGCATATCCAACATAGACGAAATAATTAAAAAAATAATTGACTTTCAGATCGCTATTCCAAGTTGGGCATTAGGAACAGGAGGTACCCGGTTTGGTCGTTTCCCCGGAGGTGGAGAACCACGTAATCTCGAAGAAAAGATAGAAGATATCGGGTTGCTTCATGCATTAAATCAGTCAAGCGGTGCTATTTCTTTGCACATCCCCTGGGATATTCCCAAAAATGCATCCAATATTCAATTACTTGCAACACAGCATGGCCTAAAGTTCGATGCGATGAACTCCAATACCTTTCAGGATCAACCCCATCAAAAATTGAGCTATAAATTTGGTTCAATGCAACATGTTGATAAAGCTGTTCGCAAACAAGCCATTGATCACAACATAGAGGTAATACATCATGGCATTGAACTGGGTTCAAAATCGTTGACAGTTTGGCTAAGCGATGGCTCCTGTTTTCCAGGGCAGCTCAATTTTAGAAAAGCCTTCCAAAATACATTGGAAAGTTTACAGGAAGTTTATAGTGCTTTACCGGATGATTGGAAGATGTTTGTAGAATACAAAGCCTTTGAGCCTAATTTTTATTCAACTACTGTTGGTGATTGGGGACAATCGTTGCTATATACCTCAAAGCTGGGCAAAAAAGCATATACATTGGTTGATCTGGGCCATCATTTGCCCAATGCCAATATTGAACAAATTATTGCACTATTATTAATGGAAGGGAAACTGGGGGGCTTTCATTTTAATGACTCAAAATATGGTGATGATGATCTTACTGTTGGAAGTATAAAACCTTATCAGTTATTTTTAATTTTTAATGAACTGATAGAAGGAATGGATGCAAATAAAATGAATCATGCTTCTGATTTAGCATGGATGATTGATGCATCACACAATGTTAAAGACCCATTAGAAGATTTATTGCAGTCAGTAGAAGCCATTATGATTGCTTATGCACAGGCATTATTGGTGGATAGAGAAAAATTAGTGGAAGCACAACAGTGCAATGATGTAGTAACCGCACAAGAAATTCTACAAAATGCATTTAGAACGGATGTTCGGCCATTGGTAGCAGAAGCAAGGGTACGGGCAGGTGGCGCCATAAATCCGATAGCATTGTACCGTAGCCAAAAGGTAAGGAAACAATTAATTAAGGAAAGAGGCATAAAAACTTTAGCAACAGGATTATAATAAACTTTAAATATAAAACTACTATAATGTAATAGTTTGTAAATTACAGAGAAGAATAGAACATTAATTTAAAGTTGTAATGCACTGAGAATACTTTTTAATATGATTTCTTAGATGACCATAAACCATATGAACAAAAAAAATGTAATTGTAATTTTTGATGTGGGTAAAACTAATAAAAAACGATTGCTATTTGATGAACAATATAAACTGGTACAAGAAGAAAGTACCCAATTGAAAGAAGTAAAAGATGAGGATAATTATCCCTGCGAAGATGTAGAGGCGTTAACTAAATGGATTCAAATTTCTTGTAATGATATATTAAATGATAAAAGATATAAAATTAAGGGTATAAATATTTCAGGATATGGTGCCAGTTTTGTTTATCTGGATGTAGAATTAAAGATAATTCCTCCTTTATATAATTATCTGAAACCGTATCCTCCCAGCCTCAGAGAAAAATTTTATAAAACTTATGGTGGAGAAAATGCTCTGTCAAAACAAACTGCTTCGCCCATATTGGGAAATCTTAATTCTGGCATGCAGCTATACCGGATGAAATATGAAAAGCCGGAAGTGTTTGCCAATATAAAATATGCGTTGCATCTTCCCCAATATTTAAGTTTTATTTTTTCAGGCAACCCTGGCTCTGATATAACCAGTATTGGTTGCCATACCCATCTTTGGGATTTTCAAAATAATCAATACCATACCTGGGTAAAAAAAGAAGGAATTTTGCCTAAAATGGCACCTGTAATTGGTAGTAACAGTATTGCCGGATACATTAACAATACCATACCAGTTGGTATTGGTTTGCATGATAGCTCCGCGGCATTAATTCCTTATCTTATTTCGTTTAATGAACCATTCCTGCTTCTTTCAACCGGCACCTGGTGTATTACTTTAAACCCATTTAATCAAACTCCTTTAAGTGATCTTGAATTGCAACAAGATTGCCTTTGCTATCTTTCTTATAAAGGAATTCCTGTTAAAGCGTCTCGGTTATTTGCAGGATATGAACATGAGCAGCAAATAAAAACACTTGCGGAGCATTTTCATAAACCGTTGCATTATTATAAAACTGTTCAATTTGATTTGAACATATATAATAGTCTGAAAACTGTACATGGTTTTTCAGATAAGTTTACAGAGGAAGCGATGAGAGCTAAATCAGGATTTGATCAAAGAAACTTAAATGATTTTAGCAGTTATGAAGAAGCATATCACCAGTTTGTGGCCGATTTAATTGTGCAACAAATAAAAAGTACCAATCTGGTATTAGAGAATCGTTTTGTAAAGCGATTGTTTGTAGATGGAGGGTTTAGTAAAAATCAGATTTACATGCATTTACTGGCAATGGCCTATCCTCAAATGGAGGTCTATAGTGCCTGTTTGCCTCAGGCTTCAGCATTAGGCGCTGCCTTAGCCATACATCAACACTGGAATCCCAAACCCTTACCTACCGATATTTTTGATTTGAAATTATATTCCGGAATTCATGATGATAAAGTATAACAGCAGTGCGATAATGCTTCAAAATAAATTGAATCAATTTTTTAATAATTAGGCAACAAATAAAATTTTAAAGTAAAATATTTTTAAATGAAACTTATTTATAATTCTAATTTTCCTTCCATTGAAGATTTAAGGGAAAAAGCAAAAAAAAGAATACCCCGGTTTGCCTTTGAATACCTCGATGGCGGATGTAATGAAGAAGTTAATCTTCAGAAAAATACCGCTGAAATCCGTGAGGTAGAGTTGCTGCCTGAATACCTTAAGAATTATGCAGGTATTAACATGAAAACAGAATTATTTGGGCATACCTATGATGCCCCTTTTGGAATTGCACCTATAGGATTACAAGGATTAATATGGCCCAATGCACCGGAAATATTGGCCAAAGCAGCTTTTGAACATAATATTCCATTTACATTAAGTACAGTAAGTACCAGTAGTATTGAGCGTATTGGCGAAATTACAGAAGGAAGAGCGTGGTTTCAGTTATACCATCCGGCAGAAAACAGTCTGCGGGATCAAATCATTAAAAGAGTTGAAGCTGCACAATATCCGGTTTTGGTTATTTTAAGTGATGTGCCCTCCTTTGGTTATCGTTCCAAAGAAATAAAAAATGGATTGGCCATGCCTCCGCGTATGACCTTAAACAATATGCTTCAAATAATGGGCAAACCTAATTGGGCCATTAAAACACTGATACACGGCCAGCCTTCTTTTCAGGTGCTAAAACCATATATACCGAAAAGGATGAATATGCATCATCTGGGATTATTTATGAACAAGACTTTTGATGGTAGGTTGAATCAAGAAAAAGTAGCTGCCATTCGTAATCTGTGGAAGGGAAAGCTGGTTTTAAAAGGTATTGTAAGTGAAGCAGATACAGAAACAGCTATTAAACTGGGTATCGATGGTATCATTGTTTCTAATCATGGCGGCCGACAATTAGATGCAGGAGAGTCTTCTATTCATTCACTCAATAGAGTGGTTAAAATTTATGGCGATAAAATAAAAATTATGTTAGATAGTGGCTTGCGCTCAGGTCCCGATATTGCAAGAGCGCTGGCTTCGGGTGCTCAATTTACTTTTCTTGGAAGATCATTTATGTATGGTGTAGCAGCATTGGGAAAAGAGGGGGGCAATCATACGATATCTATTCTAAAAACACAGTTGCAACAAGTAATGCAGCAAATTTGTTGTGAACGGGTAGAAGATTTCAGTAACTTCCTTGTTACAAAACGTTCATCTTAAAATAAAAAAATTCATTTGATAACCGTCCCTTTTTTCTCACTAATTTTATAGCAAGCAATTGTATTTCTGGAAGCGATTTAAATTAACAATGCACCTACCAAATAAATCTGGTTTTTCAACATATTCCAAAACAAATACAAAAGTAGCAATTTCCCTGCCATCTTCGACACTGGTTCGATAGAACCTGCATAAATATTGGATTGTTTCGAAGATGTTTCGAATACCTGTCGAAGAAATTTAAAAAAAGCCCGAAAACACTGTCTTTGTCTTTCAGGAAAATAATAGTGATATTATGTTATATAGAAGATGTGGGCGCCTGTCAAAACGCAGGGTACTTTGCATTTTGTATAGGAAAATACTATCTGCAAAAAATGTGCGCTACTACAACAATTGTATGTGCCAACAATTGAAATAACGCTGTACTTTTAAGTTGGAAACTGAGTAATATCCTAAAAAACACATTTGGGGTATTCTTAGTATTGTAAAAAATGAATACAGTCCTCTGCCCGATGAAAAATTGCTGCGGGCGGGTAGCAAGGGAAGGGTTGCCTTATCTTTCCACCCGTCATTTTGAAGATTTGCAGGAAGAGTTGGTATTCCTACATTTAGATGATGCCTTAGCCTGCAGCAACAAAACTTATCAAACCTTACGCAATGCATTAGCAACCTAAAATTTCTTTTCTTCCTTCAATAGTAATGCCCAGTATATTATATACACAGCGGGTAGTAATTTTACTGTCCTGCTTTACTTTGTAATACATAGCATCTAACCATACAATGCAATACAGTGGATCTAATGGACGGCTTTGCCATTCCTGATACTAACGGTATTACTTTATCGGTAATGGCTGATAGTGTGCCGGCAGAAATATATCCGTGTCGTACATATCTTTAATATGGGCAGATATATCACGCAAACTCATCCCATGACCATACATCCCGATAATTTTTTGCTCTAAACTTTCTGCTAAAATGGTTTCTCGTTTTTGTACAATCTGAGGTTCAAACTCTCCTGGCCGGTCCCGGGGTGTAGATAAATCAAAGGTGCCCTCTGCTGTTTTTAACTGTTTACTGTTATAAACATTTTTATGATTGCCCGCAAGACGTTGTTCCTCGTCAAGCTGCTCTTCCAGGAAATTTTTAGCATAGGAGCAAAAGTGCCATCCTTGCCAAATAAACTTTTGCCCGAACAAAATTGCTCAGGGGTCTTTTTCTTTAATGCTTCGTAATCGATGGCTTCTTTTTTCTTTTCCATAATTAAACTGTGGTTTAAAGTTCCTAAATCATTTTTGAACTTTGACACAGTTTTGTTTACAGCCTTATTTAGGAGTGTAAAATTGTTCGACTTCTTTTTAGTGCTCCTTCAAAACTTTCAGTAACATTGGCTTTTCCAATTGCAAACAATAAACGGGCTGCTTTCATTTCTTGCATTACCTGTGCACTGGTTACTTCCGATAAAATGAGTTTTGTACCTCTGTGTTTCGATTCTTTATAAATTTCCTGTAATGTTTTAATACCGGTAACATCAATTATGGGTACTTGCCGCATTCTAATAATAAGCACTTTAGGTGTTTTTTCTATGAATTTGATGGCATCTTTAAACTTATAAGTTGCGCCAAAAAATAAAGGCCCGGAAATTTCAAAAACCTCCACTTCTTTCGGTATGGAAAAATTACCAATGGAGGCATTGTCGGCATCAGTATTCTCCATTTCTTTTGGCAACAGATTTACTTCGCTAAACTGAATCATTTTGCGCATAAACAGAAAAGCAGCAAGTACCATCCCAATTTCAATGGCCACAGTTAAATCAATTAAAACCGTTAAGAAAAAAGTAGCCAATAAAACCAGCATATCGCTTTTAGGGCCTTTTAAAATAGATACAAAGTTTTCCCACTCACTCATGTTATAAGCAACAATTACCAAAATGCCGGCTAAGGCCGGCATAGGTATTAAAGCAGCCCATTTGCCCACCAGTACCAGAATTAAAAGAAGTGTAATGGAGTGAATAATACCCGCAATAGGTGTACGTCCGCCGTTCTTGATGTTGGTAGCTGTACGTGCAATGGCGCCGGTTACCGGAATACCACCAAAAATGGCTGAAAAGAGATTGGCGGTTCCCTGTGCAATTAATTCGGTATTGGAGCGATGGTTACCCCCTATCATGCCATCTGCTACCACAGCAGAAAGCAATGATTCTATCCCACCCAGTAAAGCAATGGTAAATGCAGGTTGAATTAATGCTTTAATAACGGAAAAGTTAATGGTAGGAATAATGGGTCCCGGTAAATGATTGGGGATAGCGCCAAAACGACTACCAATGGTTTCAACCGGTAAATGAAAAAACTGCACTACAGTAGTAGTAAGAAGTATGGCAATTAGTGAGCCGGGTATTTTATGTGAAATACGCGGCCAGAAAATAATAATCAGTAGTGTTATTGCTCCAATCGCCAATGCATATACGTTAGTTGTGTTTATGTGTAAACTAAATTGGTACCATTTCGATAAAAATCCTGCCGGTACGCTGCCCATGTTAAGGCCCAAAAAATCTTTTACTTCCGATGAAAAAATAATTAAAGCAATACCGCTGGTAAAGCCAACAATTAATGGGTAAGGTATAAATTTAATAACGGCACCCAAACGCACTAAGCCCATAATAATTAAAATAATGCCTGCTATAAAAGTTGCAATCACTAAGCCACTTATACCGTATTGCATTACAATGCCATATACAATTACAATAAAAGCGCCGGTAGGGCCTCCTATTTGTACTTTACTGCCACCTAAAGTAGAAACAATAAAACCACCAATAATAGCTGTATACAATCCTTTTTCCGGCGAAACTCCGGAAGCAATCGCAAAAGCTATGGCCAGGGGTAATGCTACAACGCCAACAATTAACCCTGCCAGTAAATCTTTTATAAATTGCTGTAATGTGTAATGTTGAAGCGTATCTAATATTTTTGGTTTAAAAAACATATTATAAAATTGATTTTAGAAATGATTTCTACAAAATTAGCACAGGCAGGCAGCTTTAGTGGTAAACCTTATCAATCAGTAAAGTGAGTTTTATCAATTTTTAAAACAGGTAGAACAACCATTTTGCCGGAATGCAATAACTTACTGTAAATTGTTTCCTGATTCATAAAGTTGGCAGATATGGAATATTTTTTAGGGATAGATATGGGCACCACCTCAATCAAGGCAGTTGCATTTTCAAAAAATGCTACAATACTGTATCGTTATGCAATTGAAAATGAAACTTTATATCCTCAGCCCGGTTTTGCAGAACAGCATCCCGATAAAATTTTACAGGCCGTAATCAACTGTGTGTTGGAAGTGGCAGCTTATTTGCAACAGCCACCTTTGTGTATCAGTTTTAGTGCGGCACTGCATGGGCTTATTGCCATTGATGCCGCAGGTATACCCTTAACCAATTGCATTTTATGGAGTGATACAAGAGCTGCACAAGAAGCGCTGACCTTGCATCAAAATGGTATAGCAAGTGAAATTTATCAGAAAACAGGCGTTCCTGTACATGCCATGACACCGCTTTGCAAACTGCTTTGGCTTCAAAAAAACAATCCGGATGTTTTTAAAAAATCAGCCAGATTTATAGGAATGAAAGAATATGTACTACATGCATTAACAGGTAAATATGCTATTGACACTTCATTGGCAACGGCAACGGGCTTGTGTAATATTTATTTGTTACAATGGGATGATAGTATTTTATCGCTGGCCAATATATCCAAACAACAACTTTCTGAAATTGTGCAAACAGATGCTGTTTTTTATGTAAAAAATGGAGTGCTCCCCAATTGGGCAAATATCATTCCTTTGGTAATTGGTGCAGGAGATGGCCCGCTGGCTAATTTAGGAATGGGTATTATTGATGACCGGAATATAGCAGTTACTATTGGTACCAGTGCTGCGGCCAGAAGCACAATTCAATCTCCTCAGTTAGATGATGGCATGCAAACATTTTGTTACCATCTTCAGCATACTACTTATGTAATGGGTGGTGCTTCTAATAATGGTGCTAGTGTTTTACAGTGGTTGAAAGAGGCAATATTGCAATCAAATAACACATATACTGCACTTGTAGCAGAAACAGCAGCCATACCTGCGGGAAGCAATGGCTTATTGGTTTTACCTTTTATTGCCGGAGAAAGAGCCCCATTGTGGAATGCAAATGCTACAGCAGCTTTTTTAGGAATGACCCAACAGCATACCCGTGCTCATTGTATTAAAGCTGTAATGGAAGGGGTTTTATTGAATGTTTACACCATTATACTGGCTTTGCTAAAAACCAATAGCAATGTGGAAGGTATTTACGCCGGAGGTGGTTTTGCTGAAAGTGCTGAATGGGTGCAAATGCTGGCCGATATAAGTGGGTTGCCTGTTCAATTGCCGGCAACGATTGAAACATCTGCCTTGGGTGCTGTTATGATAGGTGCCAAAGCTACCGGACATGCCAACGTAGCACCATCAAACAATAATTTAACGGTTTATATGCCCAATGCGGCTTCACATCAGATATACCAAAAAGTGTTTTTGCAGTATAATGAAGCGCTGAAAAATTTGGGATTATTAAAAAAGCCGCTTGAATAAATGTTCAGCGGCTTTTATCCATACTATTTATTTTTTCTTTAAATCTGCTGCAGTTAAACCTTTTTCGGGGTCTTTCATAAATTCATCTTTACATTCCTTACTGCAAAAACCAATTACGTGGCCTTTATAATGCACGGTGTCTTCTAATCCTGCTCTGGCAGGCATGCCGCAAGAGGGGTCGCGCTGGTTATCTACCATATCTGCGGTAAATTTAGCCTGCATAGGCATGGGTGCCATGGCGGCGGCAGTAT
>NZ_LUHG01000087.1 GCF_001623405.1 Hydrotalea flava | reverse complement strand
AGCAACTCAAAAGCCCGTATGCAATGTGGATAAATGTTGGCTCACTACATTTTTTTTGAAATCCATCAGCACCCAAAGACCCTATTGAGTTATAGAAGATTTTGAAAAAGCAGGTGTCAAACTCAAGCGTAATTGATGATTGCGTTGTAAATTTCAAATGCCATTTCTGGGACCCTTCCATTGAATTAGATATTGTGTAGTTTATTGGTAATAAGGACTAATAAACAAGTACACAATAGGGCCGGTAACCGCCACATACAGCCACAGCGGCCAGGTATAACGGGCCAATTTTTTATGCAATGAAAACTCGGCAGTTAAAGCCCGGTAAGCGGTAAATAAAATGAAGGGCAATATAATGGCAGCCAGAAAAATATGGGTAAATAAAATAAACAGATATATAACCTTAATAGAACCGGTGCCTCCAAATTTTGTTTCGCCGGCCAACAGATGATGCGCAATATAACTAACCAAAAACAACACAGAGAGTATAAGTGCTGTGATCATTAATTTCTTGTGTAATAAATAATGTTTTGTTTTTACTGCTACCAATGCTACAATAAGCAATATTGCAATAATGGTATTGACTATGGCATTAAAAGCAGCAAATAAATGAACATTAAAACCAAGGTTAACCGTTAATTTAAAATTACTCAGCAATACTACTGCAGCAAATACTACAAAGGAAAATACACCAATCAGCAGTTTTGCCTGTTTATCATTTTTTTTGATAATTGCACTTAACATTTTTAAATTGAATTTTCAGCTATAAACGAAAAAATTAGGTGTTTTGTTTGGGAATACCGGATTTTCTGGTTAAAGCATATACAAAGATGATGATCATCAACACTATAATTACCCAAAGCCATTTTAATGCAATAATAGAAGCAAACACCTCACTTTTTTGCGATTTGTCTTTTTCTAACATCAATAACCCAATATCTTTAGCCAGTTTACCCAATGCCACCGTATCTCTTCCATCATATAAACCACGAACAATATAATTTTTATCTAATAAAATAAAAGAGGGTGTATGTAAAAAAGCAGTATCTACATTGTGCCCGTCAATTAATCCTATCTTTAATTCATCGAAAGCAAAATCATAAATTTTCTTTTTCGGACCGGTTAGCATCCACCAGTTATCCGGATTTACGCCATATTGATTGGCATAGGCTTTTAATGCCTGTACACTATCTCTTTCCGGATCTACTGAAAAAGAAATAAACTGTACAATTGAAGAGTCTACCACCTTTCTGCCTTCTTCATAATTAGAAAATGACTGTTGTAATTTGCACATGTTACGGGTTAATACCGGACAGGGATATGGACATCTGGTAAAAAAGAAATCCAATACCGTTATTTTACCGGGTTTATCGTACAAACTCACGGTATCGCCCAACTGATTAACTAATGTAATATTGGCCGTGTGATGCCAAAAACTGTCAGTAACCTCTTTCCCATTCACAATTCGGGTAGCAACACTGTCTAACAATAATTTTCTGGGCATTACTACTGCCTTATCGCTGAAAGATTTCAACATTAAATAGCTAACCAACGGAATGAGTATAGCTATTAGCAGTGCCAAAATGGCTTTTTTATTCATGGTGCAAAGGTAATGTTGTATAAATGAAACAACCATTGCTGGTAGACAATGGTTGCTAAAATAGGTGTTAAAAAAATATAACAATCTTATTCTATCGCTTCAAATTACTCTACCGCTTTTTTCAATTCAATGGTTCCTTTTTCGTGTTCACCATGTACTTTTTGTTGTACCGGAATATTGCTCTCCTGATCGTAAGGTGCATATTTATTGCGTAATTCTCTGAAAGAGTTACCATCGGCCAAAAAAGCAATGATAAACCAAATGAACAAGCCCAAAGGCAATACAATGGTCATGATTAAATTTCTGATTTCATGTTTTAAGTGCATGAAATAAGCTACAATGTAAAAAGCTTTTGCCAGCATCAAAATCAAAATTATTCCTTTGATCAAGTGCCGTGAGAAACTTTGCTCAGACATATTTACCATTGAATAACCCAATGCTAATTCAATAATGGTAAGCACACTCAAAATAATAGTTACCCTGTACACTTCTTTACGGGCTGCTACTGCATGAGCATCATCTAATATTCTTAAATCTTCCATATAATTATTTTTTGATAATGAATTCAATTGATTATACCAGATAAAAACAGGTAAATACAAATACCCACACCAAATCTACAAAGTGCCAGTATAAGCCAGCTTTTTCAATCATTAAATAATGGCCTTTCTTTTCAAATGTATTATTTAATGCCATAATCAGCATAATCACATTAATAACCACCCCACTAAATACATGAAAACCATGAAACCCGGTAATGGTAAAAAAGAAATTAGTAAAGTTAGTGGTTGATTGTGTCCCGTCGGCATTTATGAACGGATTACGGCCCCACCAGGCACCTTCGTGAAATAAGTGTGTCCACTCCCATGCCTGACAACTTAAAAATGCCAAACCGCCAATAATGGTAAATATTAAATTAATGACAACGCCTTTTTTATTCATGTTTTGTCCTGCCTGTACCGCCAATACCATGGTAACAGAACTTAGAATCAAAATAAATGTCATTAAACTAACAAACAGCAATGGGTAACCGCTACCTAAGCCGGGAAAAGAATTAAACACATGATTGGGGTCAGGCCATCCCTGGGTTGCAAAACGGGTGGTTCCATAAGAAATGAGTAAGGCACCAAACGTAAATGTGTCACTCATTAAAAAATACCACATCATAATTTTACCATACTCTACGTTGAAGGGGCTTTTACCGCCACTCCACCACTTGGTTGTTGCAGTTGCTGTTGTTGTTGACATGTTGGTTTCTTAAATTACGTTCGCAAATTTATTGGCTAATGTTTAAAAATCGTGCACAAATTGCATATTTTTTAAACCACTTATCTGGCTACATACAGAAATATATACAAATAAATCCAAAGTATATCTACAAAATGCCAGTAAGTACTTACTATTTCAATGGGAACCGGGCTATAAGATTTTACTTTTGTTCTGAATGCCCTGAAGAAGGTGATGAGTAATGCAACCACCCCACCCAACACATGCAGCACGTGCAATCCAATAATTACTACCAGAAAGGAAGCTGCTGCATTACTGCCCGGGCCTATTAATAAAACCCCATGATTGGCCATTCCTTTAAAACCTATATACTGCAAATAAGCAAATACCAGCCCCAATATAACCGTAATGGTTATTAAGTTTTTGTATTGCAGCATTTGCCTGGCTTTAAAAGCCCTTAATGCCAGATACATGGTAATACTACTAATTATAATAACGAAGGTTGAATAGAGGAATACCGGCGATAGTTGCACATCTTCCCAATTGGCCTGATTTCTTTTTACGATATATGCACTGGTTAATCCGGCAAACATCATACAAATGCTGCCAATGCCCATCCACATTAAAAATTTATGGGGATGTATTTTTTTACTACGGTTAGATGTTTCTGTTACTGCCATCATCACATATTCAATTTAGGTATACAATAAATAATTTTATGCGCCGGGTATTTTATCGGCTAATAATGCAAATAATACAATCGGTAAATAAATATAACTACTAAACATTACTCTACGTGCTGCTTTTACAGTCATTTCTCTGTACAACCGAACCGACTGAAACACCATGAACAAGTTGCAGGCTAATAAAATCCACATACTCACCTGGCCCGACATATTTAAATATGCCGGCAATAAACCCACCGGAATCATGAGCACACTGTACATGATAGTTTGAAGCGCTGTATATTTTGTAGGTCCTTTTTCGTTGGGCAACAGTTTAAACCCTGCTTTTGAATAATCGTTATGTGCTACCCAGGCAATGGCCCAAAAATGCGGGAACTGCCACAAAAACTGAATGGTAAATAAAACCCATCCTCCGGCTGTAAAAGCATCTTGTCCGGCAACCCATCCAATTAAACAGGGCAATGCACCCGGAAAACCGCCAATTAAAACTGCAATGGAATTCACTTTTTTTAATGGCGTATAAATAAAGGCATATAAAAACAAGCTGAAAGCAGATAACAATGCAGATGACAAATTAAAAAAATACCACATCATAGCCACTCCAATTACCCCACTGATGAAAGCGAAGATATAAGCCTCTTCAGCACGCATTCTGCCACTGGCAACCGGTCTTTTTAAAGTACGCTTCATTAAGGCATCGGTATCTTTTTCAACTGCCTGATTAATGGCATTTGCGCTTCCAGTAATCAATAAGCCGGCAACAAACAATAAAACAATCATGCCCCAATTATATACAACTACTTTTGGCGCCATCAGGTAACAGATAACACAGGAAAACACGACAGTAAAGCTGAGGGTAAATTTCATTAATTGAAAATAATCCTTCACTTTGGCTACCAGTGCAAATGAAACAGAAGTAGATGTATCAATGGTTTTAGTCATGTTCATTTTAGTAAAAGCCAATGCCCTGACATCTCAGGGCATTGCACATATTTTAGGTGAAGCCGAGATAGTTACTTCACTAAGTTATTCAAAATTAATGCTGCGATTCATCCGCTCCAACAGGTTCTGTTTGTGGAATAAACTCTCTTCCATCTTTGTTATAATCATAAGCCCAACGGTGTACTTCCGGAATTTCTCCTTCCCAGTTACCGTGTCCGGGATTAATTGGAGTTGTCCATTCCAATGTATTGGCGCCCCATGGATTTTTAGTGGTTACTTTTCTTCCCTTGAAAATGGAATAGAAGAAATTAAAGATGAATAAAAGTTGTGTAGCAAAAGTGATGATTACAACTGTGCTGATAAACCTGTTTAATTCTGCAAATTGTTTGAAACTTTCCCAGCTGCTGTAATCATAATAACGACGAGGCATACCGGCTAAACCTTCATAGTGCATGGGCCAGAAAATCAGATAAGCACCGGCCAATGTAATCCAGAAATGGATATATGCCAATGTATTGTTCATGTAACGACCATACATTTTAGGGAACCAGTGGTAAATACCGGCAAACATACCAAACATAGAAGCCACGCCCATTACTAAGTGAAAGTGTGCAATTACAAAATAAGTATCGTGTAAGTGAATATCTAATGCAGAATCGCCCAGCCAAATACCGGTTAATCCGCCTGAAATAAACAAACTAACAAAACCTATGGTAAACAACATGCCAGGCGTAAAGCGAATATTACCACGCCACAAAGTAGTTAACCAGTTAAATACTTTAATAGCAGAAGGTACCGCAATCAATAAGGTTAAGAGTACGAAAACAGAGCCCACAAAAGGATTTAATCCGGATACGAACATGTGGTGCGCCCATACTAAGAATGAAAGTATACATATGGCAAACAAAGAACCAATCATGGCCATGTAGCCAAAAATGGGTTTTCGTGCGTTTACCGACATAATTTCAGAAGCCATACCCATTGCAGGTAATAATACAATATATACTTCAGGATGGCCCAGGAACCAGAATAAATGCTGGTATAAAATGGCGGTACCCCCCTCATTGGGCAAAGCTCCTACCCCATTGATAAATATATCGGATAAATAAAAGCTGGTACCAAAGTTTCTGTCGAAAATCAATAATATGAAGCCGGAAAATAAAACGGGAAAAGAAAGTACGCCAATAACAGCAGTAAAAAATAATGCCCAGATAGTTAAGGGCAACCTGGTCATGCTCATACCTTTGGTTCTCATGTTTAAGATCGTAGCTATATAATTTAGCCCACCGAGAAGTGAGGATACCACAAATAAAATAATAGAAATTAGCCACAGATCCATACCAGATTTAGAACCGGGTGATGCATCGCGCAAAGCACTCAATGGCGCATAGGCCACCCAACCGCCACTAAATGGACCGGTTTCAACAAAAAGTGAAGAAAGCATAACAAGCCCGGCTGCTAAAAAGAACCAATAAGACAACATATTCATAAAGGGCGAAGCCATATCACGGGCACCAATTTGCAGTGGTATTAAAAAGTTGGCAAAAGTACCGCTAAGGCCGGCAGTTAATACAAAGAAAACCATCACGGTTCCATGTATGGTAACCAAAGCATAGTAAGCCTGTGGGGTAATACGGCCATCTTCTACCCAAAATTTTCCCAAAACATCCTGCAACCAGTAAAAATGTGAATCAGGATAACCCAATTGTAATCGGAATAATACGCTCATTAATCCACCCAGGAATGCCCAAATAATACCTGTAATCAGGAACTGTTTAGAAATCATTTTATGGTCGGTACTAAAAATGTACTTTGTAATAAACGACTGATGGTGTTCATGATGTTCATGATGCTCGGATGCTAATTCGGTGCTAAGTCCGGCGCCGGCTCCCAGTGCAATTTCGTTACTCATAACTTTACAGTTTTAAAAGTTCTTCTTTAACAACAATTCAAACAATTCGGTTCTATAAACATTAATTTTTAGCCACTGCTTTATTCATTAGTTGCCCGGCAGCCATGGTAGGCTTAGCAGTGCTGTCAGTTTTTTTATTATCCGGATCTTTGTCTGGGAAAGCAAGGTAATAATACGGTTTTTGTTTCGCCATCCAAACATCAAAATCTTCCTGACTTACCACTTTAATAATTCCTTTCATGGAATAATGGCCGTTACCACACAACTGATCACAGGCAATTTCGTAATCAAAATTAGGATTATCCATTATTTTACGCATTTCTTCCGTGGTATATTTAGGTGTTAACCACATAGTAGTGGGTATACCGGGAACCGCATCCATTTTTAAACGAAACTGGGGTAATCCTACATCATGAATCACATCTCTTGAGCCAATAATAAACTTAACCGGTTTACCTTTCACCAGATATAACGTTTGTTCCATCACAATATCATCATGGGTAGCCGGGTCATCTTTCAAATGCAAGGTGCTGTCATTTTTCCATACCAACCCTAATGAATTGGTAGCAGGATCTATTTCTTTGTAATATTTTTTACCTAAAATGCCATCTTCGCCCGGATAGCGAAAAATCCAGCCAAATTGTTTGCCGGTAATTTCAACTACCATTGCATTTTTAGGGGCATCCCCAGTAAAATAAAACCAATCTCTTAAGCCTATAATTACCAATACGGTTAAAACAATGGCAGGTACCACTGTCCATAACACTTCTAATTTATTATTATGCGGAAAAAAGAAAGGTGTATTGTTTTCTTTTTCCTGGTAACGGAATGAGAACCAGAATAATAAAATTTGAGTTATTAAGAAAACAACACCTGTTATAATTAAAGTAATCCATAAAATGGAGTCTACTTTTTCGCCCTGCACACTGGCAGAGGGATGCTCTAATAATGTTTTTTTGAACAACAATTCATTACACCAGTATAAACCTATTAACCCCAATACTAAAAAACCCACCATCAAAAAGCCATTAATTTTATTGGCTTGTTGGCGTGTTTCTTTTTCGCCTTTTAAAATGCCCACATACTCACTGGCTTTGGCAATTTGAAAAATTACCAAAAACACCAACACAATTACTGCTATCGTTAAAAAGATTGTCATAACACTACAATTAAAATTTCAATTCGTTTCAATATTATTAATGTCTTTCTACGTATGGTGTACAATACTTTCTTTCAGGAAGGGATTGTATTTTGCGATCAATGGTTTTGAAGCCAGAGCTTTTCCAACAAAATGAATCATTAAGCCAATAAACAAAGCCAGGATACCAAAATCGAACCAGCCTAAAGAAACATGGTCTTTGCTAATGCCGGGCATTACCATTTGGTAAAAATCTATCCAGTGTCCAAAAAGAATCAATACCGCCATAAAAGTCATTAAAGTATAGTTTCTTTTTGCAGAACGCTTCATCAAAATTAAGAGTGGACAAATGAAATTGATAATAATGTTTAAGAAAAAGATGCCTTTATAGGGTCCTTGTACTCTTCCTTTAAAGTAAACGGTTTCTTCCGGTTGGTTAGAGTACCAAATCAGCATGTATTGTGAGAACCATAAATAAGTCCAAAAAATAGAAAATGCAAAAATAAATTTACCCAAATCGTGCAAGTGCTCCTGATTGGTATATTCCAAATAGCCCTTGTTTTTTAAATAGATCACCCACAATGTAATTAATGCTACACCCGATACAAAAGTGCTGGCAAAAACGTACCAGCTATACATGGTACTGTACCAATGTGCATCAATACTCATTAACCACAACCAAGGTAAAGTAGAACCTACCGTTAATGCAAACCATACAATAAATAAACCGGCAGTTACAGTATTTTTCCAAACATAGGCATTGCCGGTATTAAAATCCATGGGTTCAAGATCAGCCTCGCTGCTAATTTTACGCATTCTCCAACCTAATAAGCTCCATAAACCAACAGTGAGTATAGACCAGATTACGAAGAATTTTACATTTAAAAAACCTGATTTTCCTTTTAATATTTCATCAGCAGCTACTTGTTTGGCATCTAACCAATGATAAATTTCGTGGTTGCCGGTAAATACAATATAAAACAATACCACTAAAGTAATAATACCAAATACAGGTACAAGGGTTGAAATAGCTTCAGCCACTCTTCTAAAAGTCATTTGCCAACCGCCCATGGCCAAAGTAGTAGCACAAATAAAAAACATAGCGGCATTACATACCATGGTCCAGAAAATGGTATTGTACATAATGGTACCCATGAATATGGCTTTTTCTTCATTGGTTCCGGTACCTTTTGTAAACAATCCGATAATAAAGGCCAACAAGCCTATTCCTATTAAGGCATAGGACCATGTTTTCATTTTTGAAGGAACCTCGAATTGCTCTTTAAAATCTAAAGTTTGTTCTGCCATTGTAACTCATTTATTATTTTGATGGATGCAGTATCAATTTAATTATTTACTTGCCGTAGCAGTATTTGCTTTGCCTTCGGCCTGCTTCATTTTAATGTAACGAATAATTTGCCAACGTTGTTGCCTGCTTAACTGAGAAGCATAGCTACCCATTAAGTTCTTACCATATTCAACGGAATAAAACATTTGCCCTTCTGGCATGGCTTCATATTTAGTATCGCCTACCAATTGAGCCGGCTTAGCAGGATATGGGCCTTCACCACCTTTATAGAGTGGACCATTTCCATCTAATTTTGGTCCGTGACAAATGGCGCAATTCACCAAGAAAAGTCTTTCTGTTTCTACATACTGTGCCGGTGTTAAAGAGTCAATGGGGCTTTTAATCAGTTTGGAAGCAGCATAGTTGGTGGTATCGCCCGGCGCATCTTTGGCCAAAGGGAAAGGCATATCTTCGCCGCGGGCAATGGTTCCAACTACGGGCTTTTCATTGTAAAAAATCCCTTCTTTGGTTAAATTACTATGATCAGTATATGTTTGATAAGCCCGGCTGTAAAACATATCAGGCATATAAATACGGTTGGGTTTGCGCTTAATATCACTGCAACTGAATAAAACAGCAGTTGCAGAGAATAAAACGATTAAAATAGATAGTTTTTTCATTGTAAATCAATTCAAATTAAGTTAAGCAGCAACAATTTCTTTTTCTAATGTTTTTTCGTCGTCTTTATCATAACGACCCCACCACCAGCCTTCTTCAGCCACCTGTACATCTGTTTCAACAGCGCCATTATTAGTTAAGAATCCTTTTAAATCATCTATATTGGTTTTATCTGTGCACTCAATTACCATCACAAATAAGTCGTCGGTTGCCCGGGGATGGAAATGGTGTTTTTTTACAAATGGAGCCAACTGGCATAAATAACAGAAAGTATATACCATACCTACTGCAGCAAATAATACCGTTAACTCAAAAGTAATGGGTATCCATGCCGGTAACGCAAAATGGGGCTTTCCGCCAATATTCAATGGCCAGTCGTATGTTAATATCCAGCTAATACCACCCAAAGCTGTGGCAGTTCCGGTAATTCCGTAAATAAAACCGGCAGTATGCAAACTGGTTTCTCTTAAACCCAAGGCATGGTCTAAGCCATGTACCGGAAAAGGGGTGTACACATCTCTGATTTTATAACCGGCTGTACGTACTTTTTTTACAGCAGGGAATAACACTTCCTCATTATCAAAACAGCCTACAACAAATTTCTTTTTTGCCATATTATGAATTTAGGTCTTCAATAATTTATTCACACAATTGCTTTCTGTTCATTCCTCATTAATGCGCATATTCATGTGCAAATTCTTCCACCGGCTCTCTTTCAATAGCACCCATTGTGTTTTTATAGCTTTCTCCACTGGTCTTCAAAACATATTTAATTTCATGAACGGCAATTACCGGTGCATATTTACTAAATAAGAAGAAGCAGGTGAAGAACAAGCCAAATGTTCCCAAATAGAAGCCAATTTCCCAAATTGTTGGACTGTAATAAACAGACCATGAAGAAGGCAAATAATCTCTATAAATGGAAGTTACAATAATTACAAATCGCTCAAACCACATACCCACATTTACCAAAACAGAAATAAAGAAGGTGATAAACAAATTTCTTCTTGCTTTACGTAACCAGAATATTTGAGGCACCATAACGTTGCAAGTCATCATACCCCAGTAGCTCCAGCCATAAGGACTAAATAAGTTAGCTCTGCTGTACCAGAAAGTATACCCTTCATATTTGCTTTGGCTATACCAACCCATGAACAATTCGGTTAAATATGCTACCCCTACAATAGAGCCGGTTAGAACAATAATTTTATTCATGGCTTCAATGTGGCCAATTGTAATATAGTCTTCTAAATGATATACTTTTCTTACCACCAGCAGCAGCGATTGTGTCATGGCAAAACCCGAGAATACCGCACCAGCCACAAAATAGGGCGGGAAGATGGTGGTATGCCAGCCTGGAATAACAGAGGTGGCAAAGTCCATAGATACAATGGTGTGTACTGAAAGTACCAGCGGTGTAGCCAAGCCGGCCAATACCAATGATAAAGATTCGATTCTCTGCCAGTGTTTGGTAGAACCTGTCCAGCCAAAGGCAGCAACGCCATATAAATATTTACGCAATTTTGTTTTAGCCCTGTCGCGTACGGTTGCCATATCAGGTATTAAACCACTGTACCAGAATAAAACAGATACGGTGAAATAAGTAGAAATCGCAAATACGTCCCACAACAAAGGAGAGTTGAAGTTTACCCAAACCGGACCTCTTGTATTGGGATAAGGCATAATGAAGAACGCCAACCATACACGACCCATGTGGAAGATGGGGAACTGTCCGGCACACATTACTGCAAAAATGGTCATTGCTTCCGCAGCACGGTTTACACCTGTACGCCAGCCCTGACGAAACAGTAATAGAATGGCAGAAATCAATGTACCGGCATGACCAATACCTACCCACCATACGAAGTTGGTAATATCCCAACCCCAACCTACGGTTTTATTCAGGTTCCATTGGCCAATACCATATGTAACATCCCTGTATACGCTATATACCCCAAACAGCAGTAATGCCACGGCAGTATAAAATCCAACATACCAAAGCTTACCCGGCTTTGCCTCAATGGGGCGAATAATTTCTTCCGTAACATCATGGTAGGTTTTCCTACCATATACCAACGGCTCTCTTAATTGTGATTCGTACTTTAAATGCATTTCTTCTTACTGTTTAATGTTCCAGAAATTAATTTCTGAGAACTGTGTTTACATTTTCAAAGTATACCTTATTTCAATTTGCTGAAACAATCCATCTTATCCTTCTGCTTTTTCAATAGCCTCTTCTTCAACATTGCGCACTTTCGCCAAATAATTTACGTTCGGCAATACGTGCAATTGCTCTAATGATTTGAAGAGTCGTAACTTATTCTCCTGACGGGTAATGGTAATGGCACTATGTGAATCGTTTACATTACCAAATACAATAGCATCAGTAGGACAAGCCTGTTGACAAGCAGTTTTTACATCCCATTTATTGTCTTCGCCGGTAATTAAAGGCCTGCTTTCTTTCTTGGCTTTTAATTTTCCATCCTGTAACCTTTGTACGCAGAAGGTACATTTTTCCATTACACCACGGGCACGAACGGTTACATCCGGATTCAATACCATGCGAGATAAACCATCATTCATCATCAATACCACATCATTCACAATACCCTTCTGATTGTCGGGGAAGCTGTCTGAACCTGTATAATCGGCCCAGTTAAAACGGCGCACTTTATAAGGACAGTTATTGGCGCAATACCTGGTTCCAATACATCTGTTATAAGCCATTTGGTTCAATCCTTCACTGCTATGGTTGGTAGCACCTACCGGGCACACATTTTCGCAAGGCGCATTATCGCACTGCTGGCACATTAAAGGTTGGAATACCACTTTCGGATTATCGGGATTGCCACTGTAATAACGGTCAATTCTTAACCAGTGCATATCATGAAAACGCAATACCTCCGGCTTGCCTACCACCGGTACATTGTTTTCTGCATGGCAGGCAATTACGCAGGCTCCACAACCGGTACAGGAATTTAAATCCACACTCATGCCCCAGTGAATTCCAGGTTTATCGAAATAAGGATAAATGGTTCCTTCTTTTTCGTAATCTTTTAATCCACCGAAAGGAGCTAATTCTTTTTCGCGGTCATTAATAATTTCTTCCGGATCTTTTTTAAATGCACTTAAAGTTAATTCTTTCATCACTTCGGTACGTTTGCCCTGTGGGGTATCATACACATTGTGCGTTTGCATTAAAGCTACCGGATAAGTATTACCGGTTTTTTCAACCGTAGCATCTATCACAGCATAACTTAAAGTAGTGCCGCTCATGTTGGTAAATGGAAATACATTTTGTCCGATTCCTTCAGCAGCTTTACCAATTTCTTTAGTACGGCCGTAACCTACTGCAATACCAATGGTATCAGGATGCACTCCCGGTATAATTAAAACGGGTAATGTTACGCTTTTTCCGTTAGCCGTTACTTTTACCACCGGTTTTTCGGGGGTTACTTCATAATTATCGGCTTCACGGGCAATATTCAAATCAATATTTAACAATGTTCTGGCCATGGCCGGAGACATCATTACATAATTATCCCAGGTAGCACGGGTAATTGGATCGGGCATTTCCTGTAACCAGGGATTAGAGGCGGTTTGACCGGCACCCATGCTTACTTTTTGATAAAGTACCACTTCCACTTTTCCGCCTTTTTTATTGGCAGCAATGGCTGCCAATGCACCACTTACGGCACCACTGTTAAATGCGGCACCCAACATGGCGGGTTCTGTAACTGGATTCAGTACACCATCCTGCAAGGCCTTATTCCATCCATTTTCACCACCGGCTTTAGCACTCCAGTAAGTTTTCAAAAAGCCTAAATAATCGGTAGTGGCGCCACTCCATTTTAACAGGCTATCCTGCCATTGGCGGGTTTTGAATAATGGATAAATAGTAGGTTGTAATAAAGAATAATAACCTGTTTTGGGTTCCGCATCGCCCCAGCTTTCTAAGAAGTGGTGATTGGGAATTACATATTTACACAATTGAGTAGTTTCATCATTTTTAGGACTGAATGAAACGGCAAATTTTACTTTCTTCATGCCGGCCACAAAGCGGCTGCTATCGAACCAGGTATACGCAGGATTGGGGCCAATAATCAATAAAGCACCTACACTTCCGGCATTCATATCTTCTACCAAACGGGCAAAATCGGTATCAACACCCTGATAGGTATTATAGGTACTGGACCAATCGATGGTTTTACCTCCCGATTGTAATGCCTCATTAATGGCGTTTACTACTATTTGTACGTTTACATCGTTACTGCCGCTTACCACAAGGGCATTGCCTTTATTGGCTATCAGCGCTGCTGCTGCGTTTTTAATTCCTTCTTTTAAAGCAGCGTCACTCAAATTTACGGCCTGACCATTGATGGCATTGAGTAAAGCTACCGCAACGGCACCTGTTTCAGATGGACGATGCAGGTAACGCTCATCGGCATTAGAACCGGTTAAGCTAGCCACACTTTCAAAATGAAAATGTTTGCTCATGGCCGGTGCCTTTTCATTGATTTTTTTATTTTTTGAGTATTGCTTAGCAAATTCAATGGGGCTTAACCAGGTACCCAAAAAATCTGCACCCAGACTTACAATTACTTTGGCATTATCGAAACGATAAGAAGGAATGGCTTTTTTGCCATAAGTAGCTTCATTGGCCAGTAACATACCACTATATGAAATAGCATCGTAAGTTACCTGACGAGAACCCGGATGTCTGGCAATGAATTGGTTAATCACTTCTTTTGAAGAAGGAGACACCACCGAACTGGTTAAAATAACCACGGGTGCACCACCCAACGAACCCATTGCATTGGCAATAGCACCATCCATATTTTCGAAAGTTGTTTCTTTACCATCAATGGTTGGGAAACGTAAACGGGCAGTATCATACAAATCCAGTACAGATGATTGTACCCTGGCAGAAGTTCCGCCTTTGGTAATGGGGCTTAATTCATTGCCCTCCAACTTAATAGGACGACCATCTCTAACTTTTGCCACCACACTTACCGCTTCACCATCCTGTAAATAGGTAGTAGCATAATAGTTGGCTACTCCGGGTATTACATCTTCCGGTTTATTGGCAAAAGGAATAATTTTTTTAACGGGCACCTCACAACTGGCAGCTACCATGGCTGCTGCAGTACTAAAACCCAAATATTTTAAGAAATCTCTACGGGGAGTGGTGGCATCAAACAAACCTTTATCATCTTCCCACACGGGTAAATTTTCCCGGAACTCGTCTTTTGCTGATTGCTGATAACCTTCAGAATTATTCAACTCTCCAAAACTTTGCCAGTGTTTTTTTTGCTCCATAATTTGTTTTGTTAGGTGTAAAATTGCCTAAAACAGGCACTCTACATTTTTTCGTTGATGCGGTTTAACTATATCAAACTTTCGTATCGATACAGCCAACAATACTTTTGAAACTTTATTTTAATAGTGACATTTTTGACATTCGGTACCACCAATCATTTCTACAGTTACGCCCTTGGTACTATCTAATTTACCATCTTTTAAATCCTGATGGTATTTTTCATAAATGCTGTAAAATCCATTGTCTTTAAACTGAACCTGTGTGGTGCGGTGACAGTTAATACACCAGCCCATGCTCAATTCAGAAACCTGTTTTACTTCATCCATTTTATTGATTTCACCATGACAAATTTGACATTGTACTTTACCTACACGGGTATGTTGTGAGTGGTTAAAATATACGTGGGCAGGCAACATGTGTATCTTGGTCCATTCAATGGGTTTTGCTTTGCTGGCATCCCAAGGCTGGCCGGGTGTAAAGTTGGCGTATTCGTATAATTTTTTAATTTCTTCGGTACCGTTTACTTCATCACCATCGGCAGTATATAATTTTTCCCCTTTGTATTCATTAATGGCCATGTGGCAGTTCATACAAACATTTACAGAAGGCACATTAGAATATTTACTGTCTAATGCTCCACTATGGCAATACAAACAGTTAATCTGGTTAATGCCTGCATGCACTTTGTGTGAATAGAAAATAGGTTGCTTGGGCTCATAATTAATGTTACGGCCTAACCCAATAGCCCCCTTGGTAGTTAAATAACCCCCTACCAAAAAAAGTAAGATGGTTACAAAAGCAATATAAGTTCTGTTTTTCCAGAAAGGGACCGGCTCTGGCGATTCAATACCTTCTTTATTGTCGGTTAATTTTTTGAGGTTGCTGTTTACTTGCATTAAGGTGAAGGCAATAACAGCCAATATCAGGGTTAAAATACCAAATAATAAGGTATTATCGCTATCGGCAGCCGGTTGTGTAGCTGTACCCCCTGCAGCTTGCGGGGTAGCAGGTTTATAATCAGATATATATTTTAAAATAGCCCCAATTTCAGCATCTGTTAATTGCGGAAACAGGTTCATGGCTGTTTTGTTGTATTCATTATACAACTTGTTGGCATAAGGATCACCTGTTTTTAAGAAGGCCTGATTGTTCCGAATCCACTCGTATAAGTGTTTCTTATTAGGCCACCTGTCTTCTACACCCATCAGTGCAGGACCTACTAACTTTTTATCAATGGCATGGCAGGATGCGCAATTTTGGCTAAATAGTGATTTTCCATCCTGGGCTTTTAAATTACCGCCGAATGCAAACAAAAAAACAACAAAAATTCCTGCGACAACAGTTCGGATTATCATGCGATGAGGTATCATATTCACAATCTGATTGGTCTAATGTGGAAAAATATCCTTAAACGAGTGCAAAAATATGACACGGGGCTGACAAAAACTCAATGTTTAAAAAAAAATTTTAGTCAGTAATGGCGCGGCTTTCAAAGAATTGTTCCATTTTTATTTCTTTTTAATACATCCTTTCATCAACAAATTTGTGTACCCAACAAGGCTGCTTCTATTTAAAAAATTAATCAGATTTTTGCCATCTTATACCCCATACCCTACAACTTATTTTACCCTATTCAAATCATCATTAAAACTTTCAACCCATAATGACCCTATCTTACCCTCAACAGAAACTGGCTATTTTTGCCTCAGGTACAGGTTCCAATACGGCTAATTTAATACACTATTTTCAGCAGCACCCTTTTATTACCATACAATTAATTGTTACCAATAATCCCAATGCCGGTGTTATTCAAATTGCCCGTCAACACCAAATTCCTGTTTTATTGATTGAAAAAGAAAGATTCCAAAAAACAGATGGCTATGTTTCTGAAATACAAGCCTATGGCATCCACTGGATTATTTTAGCCGGTTTTTTATGGAAAGTGCCGCTTCGGCTGATTGAAGCTTTTCCCCATCGCATCATCAACATTCACCCTGCCTTGTTACCCAAATATGGGGGTAAAGGCATGTATGGCATTAAAGTACACCAAGCTATTGCCGAGGCAGGCGAATCGGTAACCGGTATTACCATTCATTTTGTGAATGAACATTATGATGATGGTCCTCCCATTTTCCAGACTACCTGTTCAGTGGCGCCTACAGATACTCCCGAACAAATTGCACAAAAAGTACATGCTTTAGAATATGCCCATTTCCCCAAAGTGATTGAGGATACCATTTTGCAACATTTGAAAACCAAATCAACTTAATGATTCAAATTGAACTGTACTGATCTGCTTCTCCTTCTCAGTTGTGCTTGCCTAATATTAAGAAAGGCAACGTAGAATAAATGGTACTAAGTTTTATGATATGATGCTGCTAATTGTTTAATATCCCTTACCTCTAATACCTTTTTTTCATTGCCGGCTATTGCCACCTGAATCATGGCCCGGCCTATGGCACTCAACGAACAAATACTGTTGGGCATGAGCCATCTAAATATGGGTATTAACCAGCCGAAATAATGGTACAGCTTTAACGTGTTTTTTAATCCCTTTGTTGGTGTAATAATAGCCGGGCGAAATAAAAACACGGCTTTAAACGGCATTTGCAACAAAGCATTTTCTGTTTTGCCTTTTACTCGGGCCCACATCAACCTGCCTTTTTCTGAGCTATCGGTACCTGCGCCGGAAACATAGCAGAATGTTATACCCGGATTTTGAGCACTGAGTAAACGGGCAAAGCCAATGGTTAAATTATAGGTAAGTCTATAGTATTGGGTTTCTTTCTTACCCATCGATGAAACACCTAAACAGAAAAAGCAGGCATCATATCCGCTTACTGCCTGCATTAAGGGTGTTACATCCATAAAATTTTCATGCACTATTTCGGTTAATTTAGAATGCACCCTACCACTTGGGCGCCTATTAATAATAAGTACTGATGTAACTGCCTCAGATTGTAAACACTCGTGTAATACACCTTCACCCACCATACCTGTTGCTCCGGTGATAATAACTTTTATAGGTTGATGCATATTGTAAAATTACTAAACCAATGAAACTTAAATAATGAGATACCGATTTGACGTTGAATATTAAATATACAACATTTAACATGTGTTTTCAAATTTTTTTTGTGAATTTCTCAGTTTGTTAAACTAGGTTCATTGAAAGGTAATCGAACACAAAAGGATGCTTTTTTTAATAAATCGGCAATTTTAAAACAAGATTGCAGCACAATAAAGAGGATTCAGGAAACATATACTTACAGGTACATTTTAGTTACATTTGTAAGTAAAACATCCATAGAATTATGAAACCTGCTGATATCAATATTAACTTAATTGGAAGTGACTTTGAACGATTGGAGAAAATTGAATTGGAAGATTGGACTTCCGAATAAACCAATGTTATTCCAATTGCAAAAGAAAATATTACCCCAATTTTACGGAAGTCATGGTTAATGAGCCGCCAATAGCCTGGTCATTGAAAAGCATGGTGGCATCATTATCATTGCGTAAACCCATGGTATACATCAGCGGAATATAATGTTCGGGTGTAGGTATGGCTAATCGCGCAGCTGTTCCCAATTGTTCATAATGAATTAATACGGATGCATTGTTTTGTAAAATCAGTGTTTTAAAAGTTTCATTTATTTCTGTTGCCCAGTCATAGGCAAAACCCGGCTCATTCAACTTTTGCCAGTTTACCATACGCAGGTTATGTACCATATTGCCGCTGCCTATCATTAATACACCTCTTTTGCGTAATGCTTGTAATTCTTTCGCTAATTCAAAATGATATCGGGCATCTTTAGTGTAATCAATACTTAACTGTAGCACGGGAATATTGGCCTGCGGATACATGTGCCGCAGCACCGTCCATGCCCCATGGTCTAAACCCCATTCATGGTCTAAGCCAATTTCGGTACTTTTTACAAGATGTTTGGTAACTTCTGCCAACTGTGTTTGACCGGGTGCTGGATATTGCACCTGATACAATGCTTCAGGAAAACCACCAAAATCGTGTATGGTGGGTGGAAAATCCATTGCCGTAATTTGAGTTCCTTTTGTTTGCCAGTGGGCAGATATAACGATGATGGCTTTAGGTAAGGGAATATGCTTTGCCATATCAGCCCAATTTTGGCTGAATATATTGGTTTCAATGCCATTCATGGGCGAACCATGGCCTATAAAGAATACCGGCATCAAGGATTCCTGTTCCGGAAAGGTTTGCAGCATGTGTTGAAAGGTAGTATAAGTTGTCATATGAAAAATGAATACACAAAATTACTGAAACAAGAACGCCTGTATATTGACAATGGATAAGAAAGAAGCTTGATAAAAATCAATGCCCTTATGTTATCACAAATCCAGAAAAGTATTTGCCTGTTTCATTTATGCACTATACTCTTATTGTTGCAACTTCGGTGTATTTGATGCAGGATAAGGTGCCAACCCCTTTGCATCAAACCATAAAATTTTATTCATTAGGGCATCATCACCCCCATCTACATCATAAAACACTTTTTCTGATAATTGGGCATAGTGTTTAGCCGGCCCTTTTAATTGCGCAACCGGTTTATTTCGCTCATCTAAAGGTATTTTATTGGGGATGACAGTATATTGATAGGCTTTTTTTACTGGTGTAAAGCAATCAAACATGGGTAATGCGGTAGCATCTATCACATTCATGGGTGGTAAACCTAAAATTTGTTCAATCGTGCGCAGCATAGCGGTTTGATTGTATTGTGTATGAATGGTTTTGCCGGTAACCGAATACGGACTAATCACCTGGCAAACAGTTCTGTAAGAGGAAATATGATCCCATCCCGATTGCGAATCATCTTCTGTTACAAATACAACGGTTGAATCCCAAAAACGGCTATGGGTAATGGTTTCAATGATGCGGCCCAATGCCCAATCATTATCGGCTACCATGGCTCTGGGTGTTGGATAATTACTATGCAAACCGGCGGTATGATTATTCGGAAGAGAGAGTACCGTTAAATCGGGCAGTTGGTCGCCGAGTTCTGCTTCAAATGCTTTCCATTCTTTTATAAATACATCGGCCCGTATTTGGTCGGTTAAACTAATATTATCGCAATCCGGATAATCCGGGGCAATAATGGGCCTTAACCTGCCAATGGTGGTGGTATTGATAACGGTAAACTTTCCTTCTTTTTTATATTGTTCATAAATATCAAACCAGTTTAGTTGGGTATTATAATGGCTTAAGCAGGCTTCCCCATATACCCGTACTTTTTTCCCGTGATCTAAGGCCACATTCCAGATAAAACCATTTTTATTGTACACCAAAGCATCATCCTGCCTGTGCGGATAACTTCTAAACCAGGCTCTGACATTGCGTTCTACATAATCAGATACCATGCCTGCATCCGTCCATTGATGCCCTTCTGCCGATGATTTGCCGGATGCATAATAATTATCCAATAAACAAAAATCATTCGCCAGTTGATGCTGATTAGGGGTTATCTCTTTTCCATAAATACATAGCTGCTCATCGCCACGGCCTTTAGCCACATCACCCATTACCTGATCGTAGGTTTTGTTTTCTTTAATAATGTACACCACATGTTTAAAAACCGATGGCTCTCCCATTCTTTCCGGAACGGGTGCCGGTGTTCTATTTTTTCGTGGAGTACCATAAGCTTGCATAGTGCGGTTTATTAAATTGAGTTGCTTTACTTTTTGGGTATAAGTATTGAGTTGGACTGTATTGGGTAATGGAATAATACTGAATGATGCCAACTGTTTGTGAATGGTAAACGCCTGTGGAACGAAACCATCGGACTGTTTAAGTGATTTGGCGGGCGATAAAACATTTGCGCCTTTGGCTTCTAAATTGGTAACATATAACTGATGATTCATCAACAATATGCCGGAAGGATAAGCCTCCGTGGGAATGTACCCAACTATATTTGCTTTTACAAATTTGCCCTCATTTGCATTTAAGTGAATAACAGCAATGGCATTATCCATGGCATTGGCTACATACAAGGTTTTGCCTGATGCATCTGTACACAATGCAATAGGACTGCTGCCAAAGTACTGCTTGAATAATCCGGTGGCAATGGTATTCACTACTTTTTCAGTTGCTACATTTACCACGCTGATAGCATCGCTATTGGCATTGGCAACGTACAGCCATTGACTATCAGGACTTTTAATAATGGCATTGGGATGCAGGCCTAATAATATTTCGTTTTGCAGGCTACCATCTTGCAGGTTAAGAACCGACAAGCTGCCATTGGCCGTTGCTCCGGTAACAGGATTGGTGTAGGCACTACCCCAGGGTGTACTTGCGGTTTCACGGGTAGTATCGGTTACCAACGGGCCGGCCCAATTGGTAACATAGGCTTTATTGTTTATAATACATACCCCATAAGGTGCAACACCCGTGTTGGCAGCCCATACAATTTGCCGCGTGGTGGCATTGATTTTTAATAATTGATTGTTGCCATTTAATACTACATAAAAATACAGGTTACCCTGCTCTTCATTCGTTACTATTTGATTGGGTAATGCCATGGCAGCAGGTGCAATGGCGGGTATAGTAATACCCGAAATATTTTGCAGGTTCTTCCCATCCCATTCTGCCAACATAATGACAGAGGCATGCGTATCGGGCGATGCAGCTCCCCAGCTTATCATGGTTTTACCATTCAGCGTATAGGCAGTAATGCCTGAGTAAGTACTTACAAAAGGTTGCCATTCTTTTTCAGCAGTAAAGCTAAAACGTGCTACTATTGTATGGCTACGTAAATCCATCACCGCTATGCCATACCGATCTTCTATTACAACATGCTGCTTCTCGGGCAGTGCACACAAATCTAATGTATGGTTCTCTAAATTGGGATCGCCATAGGTGATGACTTTACCTGCAGATTGAATTAACCGGTTATACGGCATTACTGTATAATTGGCCTGATGATGCAGTGTGCTATCTTCAAAAGGCAAACGATGTGTAGCAGCCTGTGCGAACAGACATGAGGAAAACAAGATGGAAGGTAAAATACCAAGAATAATTTTATGCATTTTGCACAAAGATTTACTTATCTTATAATAAGGAGATTCGGGCAGAAATAAACCGTTAAATACATTACATATAAATTTCATTTATATTACAAAGGAAGTTCCTGCATTAAAATATAACACATTACTTTTCCATAACAAAAAATGTAAAAAATATTATGTATTGTAAACACTCAAACCATAGAATTTAAATGCCGAAAAAGGGATTATTGTAACAGTCGTTCCGGTAATGATGCAATCGATTTAATCCAAATATCTTTATAATATATTTCAGCGCCTTCAGATTGTATTTGAATTTTGCCTTTTGTAAGGGGAAGCATTTGTCCATTGTTGTTTTGTGCAGAATGGTATAAAACCATCATTACCTTTCCGTTCACCACATGCACACTTGTATCGCCATGGCAATATAAATCGAGAGTATTCCATTCGCCTGTTTTATTTTCCGCATCACTTCGCTTTACACAATGCCGGCCATTTTTACTGTTGGCACTAAATGTCAGTATTTGCCCTTTCGGATTATACACATACACACTGTCATTCATTTTAGTAACAGGAATACTTTCAGCAGCGCCGGCCACTCCCCAGTAATCGCCACAATTACCCTGTTCTACCTGAAACTCCTGAGAGCGCATCCAGGCACCTGCATCCGCACCATTTTCGCCTACTGAAAAATACAAAATACCACTATCCATTTTCTTTCCACGTTTCTGCCCCCATAATAAATGCCCCCATTTAAATTTCAATTGCAAATGAAAATTGCTGTATTCTTTTTGGGTAATAACAGCACCCCATTGTTGACCTGATATACGAATTACCTTTTCGCCATCCATAGGCACTACTGAAAATACCTGTTGCGGGTCATGGTTCAGGCCAACGGGCACACTGCTTAAAAGTTTACCATCCGAATTAATCGGCGGGGCAATATAAGTATCCCATCCATCCAAATTTTTACCATTAAATAAAACATGCCATCCACTGTTATGTGGCATCCACGCAATAAAAATATGCGTTAATAACAAGGCAATTGCAACAAAAAAAAGTTGAACAAATTTCATACAATCGTTTTAAATATGCGGGTAAGTTACTACAATTCTAAAAGGGTTTTATTTAAATTAAGCTGAAACGGTTATTTCTGTCATTGCTTCAAATTATACAGGAATAGCCGCCACCACTTCAATTTCTATCAGCATACGCTGATCTAATAAACCGGCTTGCATTAGTGTGGCAGCAGGTTTTACATTGCCAAAATATTTTTGCAATACCGGTTGGCACAATGTAAACAAAGCGGCATCGGGTAATATATACCGTACCTGCACTACATCCTGCAATGAGGCACCGGCCTGTTGCAGGGCATTTTCAATATTCAAAAAAGTTTGTTCTGTTTGGGCAACAATATCATCGGCAATAGTCATGGTAGCATAATTAAAACCAGTGGTGCCCGATACAAAAATAAAAGGTGCTGCCACTACGGCTCTGGAATAGCTCATTTGTGCTTCATATAGCGAGCCGGAACTGATTAATTTTTTGGACATAAACGGCAATTATTTAATGATAGAAAAAAATACTATAAGTTTCACCAATATCGAAATTAACCAATCCCGCCAAACAAAACCGCCTGTAAAAAAAGGTACAGACGGTTCAATGATGATTTCAACTTTTAAACGGCAGAGCTAATCAGCCTTGATAAACTTTCCTGACTTGTCAAAAATCAAATCTTTTCCCCGAATCTCTGCTTCATAAGTTACCACACCCTTAGCATCGGTAACCAAACCGGCTTCTTTAATCTTTGCACCATGTTCATGTGCCTGCACGTACTGAGTAACGCCAGCGGGCAACTGACTTACCGGTATGGCTTTTACAATTTCAATAAACACACCGGCCGGAGTAAACAGCGCCGAGTTGTCTTCGCCAGAGCGACCACCCCAGTTGGCTTCATAATTGCCTTTTTCTTTTTCCCATGCAATTTTTGCATGGCTTGATTCGGAAAACTTTTGGGCACAAGCATTTTGTACCTGCTGAGGTACTTCCGATTTTTTTAAATCCTGAGCCAAACAACTTACTGCAGTAAACACTAAAAATGCTACTGACATTACATACGTTTTCATACTGTTTTATTTTGTTGAAGCGTAAAACTATCTCCTCAATCTGGCGGAAATTTGAAGTCTTTTATCCTCCAAACAACCATGTTCTAATTTAACAGTGTATTAACAAAAATGTATACTGCCGATGTACAATCATGGCTCATTCCTTAGCTCCGGGCTTATTTTGTTTCCTGAAAAACCGGCTGTACAACACCAAATAAATAGCCTGGCAAACCCCCGCCGGCATAAAAGAGTAAACCAAGATTACCTGAACTGAATAACCACCAGAAAGTGTGGGCCCGGCCAATTGCGGCAACTGCATAGCTATTATGTTTAAACTGGTGGCCAGTCCGCCACGCTCGTTACACACCAATCCTATGGTAAGGGCTTGGCATTCCCTGCCTTCTTCATATACCCAAATATTTGCCATAAACATTTATGTAGTAGGTAGAATAGGTAAAACCTCTATATAAAAATCGGTAAACGGATTACCCCTTACCTTTATTTGTTCAGCACAAAACGCACCATAATATTGGCCGAAACTTTTATTTTTTCAAAGCTGATTTCGGGCTGCGAATCGGCAGTTTTTTCCATTACATTGGCCAGCATCAGGCGGGGTGCCTGCTTGTCATAGGGTTGCACATAGCGTTCTTCATCACCAATATAAATAGCGGGGCCAGGGCTTTGGTGCAATGGTGCCGTTAATGCAATAGCCCTTTGGTGTGCATTTTGTACTGCTTTGATGCGCATGGCATTGCGAATGGATTCCAATCCGGAATGATCTACATGGTCAATACCTGCATTGGCAATACCCAATTGTTCCAATGTTACAAATACATTACCTGCTTCCATAACAGTGGTTACCTTCAACAAATAATTCCTTGATTTTACAACATCTTTTCCGCGGAGAAAATAGTATTGAAAATTGCTGGCCATATCATTCACCGTTAAATTTTTGGCTGCGTCAATGCCCAACTGTTGTAAAGCCTGGAACAGGGCTTTTTCCTGATCTTCCAACGATACTTTGTTTTTGGTATCTTTTTCATTAATGGTAAACCGGATAAAAATTTCATTGGGTGTTACTAAGCTATCGGCCGTACCGTTTACTTCCAGATAGGGCTGGTCAATAAAATTTTTGGGTTGCGCCTTGGCATATATGCCCACTAACAATAATCCCAATACAATCCATACTTGCTTCATATAATATTATTTTTATACAAGTTAATACATAAAACAAACATTACTTTCAACAAATGTTATTAGTGAAACGTATGAAGGGAAGAAAGGTTACAGGGAGGAGGTGTAAGTATTGGCCAATACCTCTGCCTGTTGTATTACCATATCAATGGCTTTTTACTCTTTATCCGAAGCATAGCCGTATTTCTTTAAAGTTCTTCTCACCACTACTTTCAGCTTTGCCCTTGCACTTTCCCTTATTGTCCAATCAAATAGTTGCATTGGCTTTTACCTTCTCTGCAATCTCTCTGGCAATCATTCCGAGTTGGTCATCACCTAAAACCTGAACGGCTGTATCATTTACTTCCAACGTATTGTAAAAAGCCATTTCGTCCTCACTCAAGCCCATTTTTTCTGCCCGCTTATCAGCAACTTTTATTAACCCTTTCTCCTTATTATCCCTGTATTCATAAAAAAGCGCCGTTTAACTTTTAAAAGAAAACGGCGCTTTTTGTTTACGAAATGTTTGGTGTTGCAGAAATTTTATTGAATACCCGCCCGTTTTTTTAACTCTTTGATGGGCATGGCTATCATTCTTCCCATTACTTTATTACCACGGTAAGTAATTACTTTTAACATCACCGCATCTTCAGGTGGCGTTAATGGGGAGGAATAAACCGGATAAAACTGATCTGGGAATGAATTATCAAAACTATAATGTATTTGCAGGTTGGGCACTTCGGTTGCCAATTCAATTTGCAAACCACCTGCTGCATTTTTAGTGGCAGTGAAGATGGGATCATACATACTGGGTGCATATTTTACCTGTTCAATATCCAATCTTTTAAACTGGTGTTCTACCCTGTTTACAAAATCGAGCCAGTTTTTATTGGCTTTTGGCGACCATACTGTTTCAGATACTGCAAAAGCTCTGGGCCAGGTCATGTATTGCAAATGCCGGGTATTGTACACCTGCTCTGTCCATAAATTGGCCTGACCACCTAAAATATATTTACTGTCTACACTATCGGGAACAGGCTCAAATGAGTACGCTTTATTTAAACGCAAAGTAGCATACACTCTTGGCTCAATAATTGAATCGCCCTGCATATAATCCAAATATGCAAAAGTGGTTGGGCTCATAACTACCTGATGTTTCATTTTAGCGGCTTCAATGCCACCCTTCATGCCACGCCAGCTCATTACTACAGCATTGGGTGCCAATCCACCTTCCAAAATTTCATCCCAACCCATCAATTTCTTTCCTTTCGATTCAACAATTTTTTCAATTCTTTTTTCAAAATAGCTTTGCACTTCTTCCATGGTTTTTAACCCTTCTTTCTGCATCAGTTGATGAATGGCAGGGCTTTTTTCCCAAAAGTTTTTAGGACACTCATCGCCACCAACGTGTATGTAAGGAAAGGGAAACAACTTAGCTATCTGTGTAAATACAGTATCTAAAAAAGTATATACTTTGGAATTGGCAGGGCAAAGTGTATTATCAATCAGTGCAATAGGAGGGGCTCCATGCGACCAATCCATAATTTCCTCGCCTGAGCGAACATGGTACGTATCGGCACCTGGCGTGCAAGATAAATCGGGATAAGAAACAATGGCCGACAAGCTATGCCCGGGTACATCTATTTCAGGCAAAATATTTACAAATTTTTTCTGCGCATATGCTACCATCTCTTTAATATCATCCTGGGTATAAAAACCGCCGTAATTTCTGGGATCATCAGGTTTGGGAGGGGTAAATGTGCCAAAATAACCTACCTTTTTTACATTCCATGCGCCTACTTCGGTTAAACGGGGCAATCCTTTTATTTCAATGCGCCAGCCCTCATCATCGGTTAGGTGTAAGTGCAAAATATTAAATTTGTACTTTGCCATTTCATCAATATAATCTTCTACCTGTTGTTTGGTAAAAAAATGCCGGGCTACATCAAACATTAAACCTCTCCATACAAAACGCGGATAATCCAGAATACTTACCTCCGGAATTTTCCAGTTTATGTGATTCACTATTGTTTTGCTTTCAATGGCAGCAGGCAACAACTGCCATAAAGATTGTACCCCATAAAATAAACCGGCGGGTTCGTTTGCTTTGATGATTACTGCGGTAGGGGTAACCTGTAAACGATACCCTTCATTACCCAAAACAGTATCGCGTTTAGTCAATATTTGTAATTGAATGGTTGCATTTGAAAGGCCTTTGCTTTCTGCCAAAGAAAATCCGGTAGCACAGGCAATTTTTTGTTGCATTTGTTGGGCAATTTCTTTAACGGCAGCAGTGGGGGTGTAACTAATGGTAGCAGTGGGCAATAAAGTAAAGCTGCCCATACCTTCCTGCACTGAAACAGGAATAGGAATAATATTGATTCCTTTTGTACTTTCATGATGTTGGGCAATGGCAATTGATGCAAAACACCATAATGTGATAGAAACAAGCATTTTTTTCATGAAGGCAAGTTTTGATGGAAATAACTAAAATGAATATTGTTTTATAATGCGTATCCGCAAAGTATTGCACAATTTATCAAAATAAAAAGATGTCTGTAATTTCATGCATGAAAATGACTGATAGAAAGGAGATTATTTGATAAAAATCAATGTTGAATTTTTATGCTTTCAGAGCATCCAGCCCAATAACAAACAAATCACCACAATAACAGGCGGCGGAATTTTGGTGTAATATAAAATAAGAAATGTTGCAATAACTACACCAATATCTAAAAATCCATTCATTTGCAGGTTCCATAATTCCACAAACAAAATATCTTTAATTAAGTAAAAAGTAGCACCTGCTATAATACCTACTACCGAAGCGTTAATACCCTCTAACGAACGATAAATAACCGCATATTTTTTTAGGTTATGCCATACCGGAAAGAAAAAAAGTACCAGCAATGCACTGGGCACAAAAAGGCCGATAGCGCCTAAAACGCAACCCACTACCTGCAATGTGGGATCGTTTTCACTTTTTAAAACCATACCACCCACAAATGCACCGATAGAAAATACCGGGCCAGGAATGGCACGTACAATACCCGAGCCAGTTAAAAATTCATCCCGATTCATTTTTAAAACATCTCTTCTTTTTTCTAATACTTGTTTCGATTCGGGACGGGTAACATATTGCTCATACATCATGGGTATCAACACATCGCCTCCGCCAAAAACCAGACTGCCATTTCTGTAAGTATTTTCAAACAGGTTAAAGGCTTTTCTGTATTGCCAGTTTTGTCGTGTAGCCGATTCTGACAAATAACCGGCAATTGCAAAAATTAATAAAAAAATCAACAAATTACCCCATTTGGTTTGTTTGGGAGGCTCACCTTTCTGTGGAATTCTTCTATCGCTGAAATTGGTTACAATGCCACCCAATACAATTAATGAAGGAAAAATCCAGGGTGTTTTAAATGCTACATATGTTGCAATGGCAGCAACTACCATAATTACCCGGGTAATGGTATTGTGAATGGCAACATGGTACATTTTAACCGCAGAAAAAGCCACAAAACCAATTGCCATTGGGCGTATAAATTTAAACAAGGCAATATTAATACCCATCCCATCCAGATAATTGAGCAGAAATGATAAGGCGCCCATTAAAAAACTGGCGGGCGCAATCCAAACCAGCAAAGTAATTATAGCCAATGGAATACCACCGCGTTTGTACCCAATTAAAGTAATGGTTTGTGTAGAAGAGGCACCAGGCAACATGTTACAAAAACTCAATAAATCTAATAATTCATGTTCGGTAACATCTTTTCGCTTTTGAACAAATGTTTTCAGCATCATGGCATAATGACCCTGCGGACCACCAAATGCAGTTACACTATAAAAAAATACTGTTCTTAAAAAAGACAGATGCCGTAATAAAAACATGTGTTGTGTTAGGGGTGTTAAATTAAGGGTATAAATTAAGCAAATTTACGCACAGTTATTAAGAAGAAGCAATGTAGGCATTTCTTTAACTACACAAATGATACTTATAAGTAAATCTTTTCTACTAATAAAAAAACACAAAAGCATTAGGCGTAAACTAATTGCTTAATTTTATTTCAAAAATAAAACATGCGTTTTCTGATAATCGGTTTCCTTACATTGTTGTTTGCATGTAACCGGCCTTATTACAAAATGGCAAAAAATTATCCTTCCGGTGAGGCTTATTTTAGTTCCAATGCTAATCCTGATTATTCTAATTTAAACGATTGGGCTGCCCATCCTTACAAAAAAGATCCGGCCGATAGTGTGCCCAAGCCGTTAAGTGCAAATTATCAACTCGACTCAACCGCTGATGTGTTTTTTATTCATCCAACCACCTATACCGAAAAAGAAAAAAGCTTTGGATGGAATGCCCTCATTAACAATGCCAAACTGAATGCTAAAACAGATTACAGCACCATACTTTACCAGGCCAGCATTTTTAACGCTGCGGGTAGAATTTTTGCACCCCGTTACAGGCAGGCTCATTTAAGTGCATACTTTCCCAAAAACAGGGCAGACAGCTTGCACGCCATGGCAGCTTTTCAAGAAGCTTATACCGATATAAAAGCAGCTTTTGAATATTATTTACAACACTGGAATCATGGAAGGCCCATTATTATTGTATCGCATAGTCAGGGTTCTACCCATGCCATTCAGTTATTAAAAGAATTTTTTGATGATAAACCCCTGCAACAACAATTGGTAGTAGCTTATGTGGTGGGAATGCCGGTTGCCCAATGTCAATTTAAAGCACTGAATGCCTGTTCAACACCGCAACAAACAGGTTGTATATGCAGCTGGCGCAGCTTTAAAGAAGGCTATACACCTGTTTATGTAAACAGAGAACCGTTTAAAGCCATTGTTACCAATCCGCTAACCTGGAAGGCCGACGAACCTGATGCCACTCGTTTTGTCAATGAAGGAGCTGTTCTAAAAAACTTCAATAAGGTAATACCGCATGTGGTAAATGCCATTGTAGAAAAGAATATTTTATGGATGCAGCAACCCCGCTTTTTTGGCAGCTTTTTATTGCACACTAAAAACTACCATATTGCCGATTTTAATTTCTTTTATGTAAATATCCGGGGAAATGTTGCGTTGCGAAAAGCTGCATTTCTATCAGAACAAAAATAAGGCCCTGTTAAAAAACAAGGCCATCTTATTGATACATACCCCCAATTGAAAAAAAGTATAAATAATTGTTTGTTGATGCACTGCTTTCAAACTATTAGACAATCTTTTTAAAAAATTTGTTGCCTGATAGATGGAAAAAAGAATGTTAAGTTTAATGGAATACAAAAAAATTATGCCTTCAATAAGATTACACGTAGGCTTTCACCCAAAAGAATGATTTTTTATAACACACCAAAATTGATAATATCTATTAAAGTTATGAGGCGTAACAATACTCAAAACAAAGCCGAAAACAAGCAGCAGATCAGAAGCTCTGTTATCTGTTATTTGAATGGAAGAATGTAAAGTGAAAAAGAAAAAAGCAGCCGCATTTAAAAGCAGCTGCATTCACCATATTTGTATGTTTTTAAAATTACATACCGTACACATTCAAAAATTTAATGCGCATAATTTTGAGTTGCTCCCAGCTAAAACCATTTTCACTCAACTCCTGCTGTGCTACTTGCAATGAAGCTGTTTCACAGCCCTTAAAATAATCCAATATTTCTTCCTGCTCATATTCATCTAACCATTCATCAATAGCATAGTCTAAATTTAATTTGGTGCCACTGGCTGCAATGGTTTCCATTTCTTCTAACAACTCATGCAATTGCAGATTTTTATTTTTTGCAATGGTTTCTAATGGAATTTTTTTATCAACATTTTGTATAATGTAAATTTTATTATTGTTTTTATTGGCCACACTCTTCATCACAAAATCATCTGGCTTAACAATATCGTTTTCTTCTACATATTTAGCAATCAGCTCAACAAAGGGTTTGCCGTATTTCAACGCTTTCCCTTTGCTAACACCCTGGCATTTCTCCAATTTCTCCAGTGTAGTAGGATACAATGTGGCCATATCCTGCAAAGAGTTTTCGAGGAATATAACAAAGGGTGGCAATCCTTTCTTTTTGGCCTCTTTCTGACGCAGGTCTTTCAATATTTCAAACAACACATCATCAGCAGCAGCCCCTGTTTGTGAAGCATTTTCATTGTCATCATCATCATCTGTACCTTCCTCAAATAAATGATTCAACACAATTTTGAAGGATACCGGTTTTTTTAAGAATTGCAAACCCTTTTCGGTCAGTTTCAACAAACCATATTCTTCAATATCTTTTCTAATTAAATTTTCTAACAAGGCTTGCCGAATAAGGCTATTCCAGTAATGACTATCCTGCTCTTTACCAATACCAAATTCTGTTAGGTTTTCGTGGCGGAACATAGCAATTTGCGGCGTTAATTTACCCATTACCACATTCACAACATAGTCGGTAACAAAACGCTCATCTAAAGCCTTCACCACTTTTAATAACTTTACAACATTTTCTTTGGCTTCTATTTTTTCTTTCGGATGCTTGCAGTTATCGCAATTCTGGCAATTTTCATCGGGCCAGTCTTCACCAAAATAATGCAATAAAATTTTTCTTCTACACACACTGCTTTCTACATAAGCAACGGTTTCATTAATAAGCTGTGCGCCCACTTCTCTTTCGCTCAGGGGCTTATCGCGCATTAAATGTTCTAATTTAGACACATCTTTATGCGAATAATAAAGCAGGCATAACCCTTCCATCCCATCGCGTCCTGCACGTCCGGTTTCCTGATAATAATTTTCAATTGATTTGGGAATATTATAATGTATTACAAACCGGATATCGGGTTTATCAATACCCATTCCAAATGCAATGGTAGCAACAATTACCTGCACATCTTCATTTAAAAATTTATCCTGCCGCTCGGCCCTTAATTTTTGGTCTAACCCGGCATGATACGCCACTGCTTTTATATTATTGGCCACCAGCAGATCGGCCAGTTCTTCTGTTGTTTTGCGGTTAAGGGTGTAAATAATGCCGCTTTTACCCTTGTGGCCGCTAATAAATTTTACAATGCTTTTAATGGTTTGTTCTTTGCTGAGTTTTGGCACTACTTCATAATACAAATTGGCCCTATTAAAAGAAGATATGAATATGTTGGGTTCATGTAATGATAAATTTTTTACAATATCACTTTGTACTTTAGGCGTTGCAGTTGCAGTGAGTGCAATAACAGGAATATCAGGATTAATGATATCCATCATTTCTCTTAACCGCCTGTATTCCGGCCTGAAATCATGCCCCCATTCTGAAATACAGTGGGCTTCATCTACAGCAAAAAATGAGATTTTTAAATCGGAAAAAAAATCGAGATTTTCCTGTTTGGTTAATGTTTCAGGCGCTACATACAATAATTTGGTTTTGCCGGCCAGCAAATCTTCTTTTACTGCTTTTATTTGTCCTTTATTGAGAGATGAATTTAAGAAATGCGCCACATCATCTTTTTCGCTGTAACTGCGCACCAGATCTACCTGATTTTTCATCAAAGCAATTAAAGGCGATACCACAATGGCACATCCTTCCTGCATTAGTGCAGGTAATTGGTAACATAAACTTTTTCCGCCACCGGTAGGCATAATTACAAATGTATCCTGTCCGCTTAAAATACTTTGTATGGCATCTAATTGCTTCCCTTTAAATTCCGAAAACCCAAAATGGTTTTGAAGCGCCGCTTGCAAATCGGCAAGAGGCACAGATTTTTTATACGTTTTACTTTTAGCAGATGATGAAGATTTGGATTTTGCTGGTTTTTTGGCAGTAGCAGTAGCCTCATTTTTTTTCTTTGTTGTTGCCATGTATGGAAAAGATTTATCCTTTTAATTTTTTATGCAAAGTGCATTCTTAAAGTACAACTTTTTTCTGAATCAAGCAGATTTTATTTTTTTACAGTGAGAAAAAAGCGCCTGTTTTTAAAAAGGTGGGCGAAGTTAACAAAGCAACACTGTAAACGCAAGAGTTTGTTGTTAAAGTTTACCTTTGCGAGGCATGAACCAGCATATTATTCAAAAAGCCAAAGAAACCATTGCAATTGAAGCCGCTGCTATTCAGCGGCTGTCAGGTTTTGTAGATGAACAATTTGAAGCCACAGTGCGGGCCATTTACCAATCAAAAGGCCGGATTGTAGTTACCGGCATTGGCAAAAGCGCCATTGTAGCCCAAAAAATTGTGGCCACGTTTAACTCAACCGGCACACCCGCTCTTTTTATGCATGCCGCCGATGCCATACATGGCGATTTGGGCATGGTACAGCGAGATGATATGGTAATGATTGTAAGCAAGAGTGGTGAAAGCCCTGAAATTAAAGTACTGGTACCTTTCATAAAAAATTTCGGCAACCCGATTATTGCATTAGTAGGTGCAACAGATAGTTTTTTGGCAAAAGAGGCGCAATTCATTGTTCCATGCAGTGTTGAAAAAGAAGCTTGTCCCAATAATCTGGCACCCACCAGCAGTACCACTGCACAAATGGTAATGGGCGATGCTTTGGCTGTTGCACTGATGACTTTATATGGTTTTGACGGGAAAGATTTTGCCAAATACCATCCCGGCGGCAATTTGGGTAAACGATTGTACCTGAAAGTGGCAGATGTGTATGTACATAACCCGCAGCCCAAAGTACTGCCCAACGCAAGCTTAAAAGAAGTAATTGTAGAAATTACACAAAAAAGGCTGGGTGCTACTGCCGTAGTACAAAAAAACAATACCATTATTGGAATTATAACGGATGGCGATTTGCGCAGAATGTTGAATAAAAGCAGTACGCTCGAAAACATTAATGCTGCAGATATTTTAACCCCACAACCCAAAACCATTGCTCCGGATACGCTGGCAGTAGAAGCATTGGAAGTATTAAAAAAATACGATATTAGCCAACTCATTGTTGCAGAAAACAATACCTATTTAGGCATTATTCACCTGCACGATTTAGTGAGAGAAGGTATTATTTAAAAAAGCAAATGATTTAACGTGAATAAAAATTATTATGTAGCCATTATGGCCGGCGGAATTGGCAGCCGTTTCTGGCCCAAAAGCAGAACTGCTTACCCTAAACAGTTTTTAGATATTTTAAATACCGGCAAAACTTTAATTCAGTGGACGTATGAACGCTTTGCTTCCTTTATTCCTGCTGAAAATATTTTTATTGTTACCTCGCAAGAGTACACCCACATTGTAAGTACGCAACTGCCACAAATTAATGTTGACAATATTATTGCTGAGCCCAGCAGGAAAAATACCGCACCCTGTATTGCCTACATTGCCTTTAAACTACAAAAAGAAAATCCGGATGCTGCATTAATTGTAGCGCCAAGCGATCACATGATTTTAGACAGCGACACCTTTCAAAAAATTGCTTTAAAGGCTTTAAAATTTGTTACAGAACATCAGGCATTGCTTACCTTGGGTATTAAACCAACTTATCCCAATACCGGTTATGGCTACATTCAACACGATGCACATGAAATAAAATCGGGCATTTATAAAGTAAAAACTTTTACCGAAAAGCCAAATTTAGAATTAGCCAAAACTTTCTTAAGCAGTGGCGATTTTTTATGGAATGCCGGCATTTTTGTTTGGAAAGTCTCCACTGTTTTACACACATTTGAAAAATACCAGCCCGAAATGTTTGAATTGTTTGATGCAGAAAAAACCAATTTAAATACTCCCGAAGAAAAAAATGCCATTCACCGCATTTATCCCCTTTGTACCAATATATCCATCGATTTTGCGATTATGGAAAAGGCCGATAATGTATATGTTTTACCGGCTGCATTTGGGTGGAGTGATTTAGGTACCTGGAACAGTGCTTACGAAAATTTAGATAAAGATTATTTGGGCAATGCCGTTGTTAGCGATAATGTAATTGTAATAGATGCCACCAAATGTATGATTAGTGCCGAGCGGGAAAAATTAGTGGTAGTGCAAGGTATTGATGATTGCATAATTGTAGATACCCCCGATGTTTTACTGATTTGCAAAAAAGAGAAAGAACAGGCTATCAAAGAGTACGTAGCCGAAATAAAACGCAACAAAGGCGATAAATACCTGTAACATTTTCAAAAAATTTTAAGTACTCATCTTCGGACCCAAACCGAAGGTTTTTTTATTGCACCCACTGAATCACAGGATATAATTATTAATTATTTAACTATATTCAGTAATTTTTAATAATTATCTTTCCAACCATTTGTTTAGTCTGGAAATTGGATACACTCTTTTCAACCAGTAAACGTTTACACATGGTTACCGTAATTATACCCACTTTAAACGAAGCCGAACATATTGTTGCAGTGGTGCAATTTGCACAATCAGACCCATTGGTAACAGAAGTAATTGTGGTTGATGATAAATCAACCGACAATACCGTTACCTTAGCCAAACAAGCCGGTGCCAAAGTTATTACTAGCACCAAATTAGGCAAAGGCGCTTCAATGAAAGATGGCGTTTTATGTGCCGCAAATGATATTGTTTTGTTTTTAGATGGCGATATTGATCCTTACCCACATTTTACCATACCATTACTTGCACAACCTATTTTACAAAATGAGGTTGATTTTGTAAAATCATCTTTCAACAGAAACGCCGGCAGAGTAACAGAACTGGTTGCCAAACCACTATTAAGCATTTTTTTCCCTGAACTTATGCGCTTCAGCCAACCTTTAAGCGGTATGATTGCAGGCAAAAAAGCATTATTTGAACAAATTGATTTTAGAGATGATTATGGCGTAGATATTGGCATTTTGATAGATATGCACTTTATGCATGTACGCATGAAAGAAGTTGAAATTGGTTATATAGAAAATAAAAGTAAACCCTGGCATGCATTGGGCAAAATGAGTAAAGAAGTAGCACAAACCATTATTTTAAAAGCTGCCCGTTCAAAAAATGCTCATTATAATTTAGAAGAGCTGTCTGTAATGAATGAAATTCGCTCTCAGATGGAATTTGCATTAACAGAATACTTGCCCGAAACAAAAAAACTGATTCTGTTCGACATGGATAATATCCTGTTAAAAGGCAGATTTATTGATGCTTTTGCGGAAAAATATGCTTTAAAAAAAGAAATAATGGATATTCGGACAACCGAAACTGACCCTGTTGCAATTACAAAAAGAATAACTACTTTATTGAAGGGAAAATCATTTGGCGAACTTATTCAAATAGCTGATGATGATATTCCGATTGTAGAAGATGCAGCAGAAGTTATCGACGAACTTAAACGCAGAGGCTATTTGATTGGGGTTGTTTCATACAGCTATGATTGCATTACCAATTATTTTAAAAATAAATTAGGCATGCATTTTTCATTAGGTAATGAATTAGAATTTTCGAAAAGCATTTGCACCGGCGAAGTAAAAATACCTTCTTTCTGGTATAGCAGAAAAAACAGCCTTTGCAGGCATGCGGTTTGCAAAACAAACGCAATGTTGGCCATATTAGACAAGCATCAAATTAAAAGAGAAAACACCATTGCTGTTGGCAATAGCTTAAATGATATGTGTATGATTAAAGAGGCGGGAATGGGTATTGCCTTTTGCTCAAAAGATGAATTAGTGAGTCATCATGCAGACATCATTATTCACGAACCCAAATTTGAAGAATTACTAAAAGTTGCTAAATAATTTGTTGAGAAATAAGATAATCATTTCAACAATTTTGAATAAATAACTACATTTAAAATTCATCTGGCAATCGTCAAAATTTGGGAAACTTATATCTATTTATATTTTTAGCACTGTTGGCCGAAATAGCCGGAACGGTTGGCGGGTTTGGTTCTTCTTTATTCTTTGTTCCTATTGCCTCCTATTTTTTAGACTTTCAGTCTGTTTTAGGCATTACAGCATTGTTTCATGTATCAAGCAATATTTCTAAAATAGCATTTTTTAGAAAAGGCATTAATACCATGCTGATTATCTATTTGGGTATTCCCGCGGTTCTGTTTGTAATAGTAGGTGCCTGGATTACTCAATTTATTGCTACGCGAATATTAGAAATTACATTATCAATTTTTTTAATTATAATTAGTGTGTTTTTTTTGTATTTCAAAAATATAAAAATACAACCCACAAAGCTGAATGCCATTTCAGGCGGCACTGTTTCAGGATTTGTTGCCGGATTGGTAGGTACCGGCGGAGCCATCAGGGCATTGGTACTCAGTGCTTTTAATTTACAAACAGATGTGTTTATTGCTACTTCTGCCATTATTGATTTGGGCATTGATGCTTCCAGAAGTTTGGTATACTGGCACAATGGTTTTGTTCATAATCATGATTTGTATTTAATTCCAATTCTGTTAGTAGTTAGCATTATTGGCACGTATATTGGCAAGAAAATTTTAAACCATGTTTCAGAAAAACAATTTAAAAAAATTGTGCTTATTTTAATTTTATTAACCGGCATCTTTACATTGTATAAGCTGATTCAATAAATTTTTGTTTCAATTTTCTCCAACAACCGGCATATAGTATTTATGCATTTAAACAATGAACTTTTTGTTTGATGCCAAAATCTATTTTATTTTCTGAGCACCTTTTTTACCTGGCAATATTTTTATCATTACTTTTAAATCTTTCAACTTTCTCAATATGCATATTGTAATTGTACACAACACTAAAATTCCTGTTCTAAAATATGGCGGAACAGAAAGAGCAATTTGGTATCTCGGCAAAACTTTAGCGGCCAAGGGGAACAAAGTAACCTTTCTGGTGCCGGCCGGTTCTACCTCATCTTTTGCAGATATTATTGTTTTAAATCCTGAAAAGCCCATTAATAAACAAATTCCTGAGAGTGCTGATGTTGTACACTTTAATCTAATGCCAAGAGAAGAAATAACAAAACCATACATATTTAATATGCAAGGCAATGTAAATGATGCAACATTGCTGGATATCAATACCGTATTTGTTTCAAAAAACCATGCGGCACGTTTTGGTTCCAACTCTTTTGTTTACAATGGTATGGATTGGGATGATTATGGAAAGCCTGATTTAAATAATCAAAGAAAACAGTTTCATTTTTTAGGCGATGCGGCATGGCGGGTAAAGAATGTAAAAGGGGCCATTCATTCCATTTTGTTAACCAAAAAAGAAGAATTAATGATTTTGGGTGGCAACCGATTAAATTTTAGAATGGGTTTTCGTTTCACCACCAGTCCGCGTATTCATTTTTACGGAATGGTAGGTGGCGAGGGAAAAAATCGTTTATTAAACCAATCCAAAGGTTTGGTATTTCCCGTTCGCTGGCACGAGCCGTTTGGCATTGCATTAACAGAGAGCTTATACTTTGGCTGCCCGGTATTTGGTACACCGTATGGTTCTTTACCGGAAATTATCCAACCGGATGTTGGATTTTTAAGTAGTAGTGCAGTGGAATTAGCCAAAGCTATTGAAAACAGTGAAAGTTATAGCCGTATCCGTTGTCATGAATATGCCAGAGATATGTTTAATGCAGAAAAAATGACGGAAGCCTACTTAGAAAAATATGCAAGGGTAATGAATGGTGAAAAATTAAACAGCCAACCTCCACGGTTATTAACCATTCAAAAAGAAAAATTTTTACCATGGAATTAATTATTCATTGCTAATTCATCAATATGTCGCTTGTCATTGTATTCATTGCCATTGTATTGCTCATATTACTGATTACATGGGCTAAAGTAAATGCCTTTTTGGCTTTTATTGTGGTTTGCATATTTGCAGGGCTGGCTTTACACCTGCCACCCGCTTCAATTATGACATCTATAGAAAAGGGCATGGGCGATATGCTGGGCTCACTCGTTATTATCATTGCATTAGGTGCCATGTTGGGTAAACAGGTAGCAGCCAGTGGTGCTGCACAGCAAATAGCACAATCATTGGTGCATGCTTTTGGTAAAAAATATATTGCATGGGCTTTAACCCTTACGGGTTTTGTAGTGGGCATTCCACTGTTTTACGGTGTAGGCTTTGTGTTGATGGTACCCTTAATTTTTTCAGTAACCTATCGTTATCAATTGCCGGCAGTGGCAACCGGCTTGCCTTTATTGGCAGCACTATCGGTAACACACGGCTTTTTACCACCACATCCATCCCCTTCTGCGTTGGTTGCATTATTTCATGCCAATATGGGTATTACATTGTTGTATGGCCTCATCATTGCTATTCCTACTGTTATTATTGCTGGACCTGTGTTTTCATCCTCGTTAAAAAATATTGCCTCAACACCCTTATCGGCTTTTCAAATTCAATTAATTGAAACGGAAAAACTGCCGGGTGTATTCATTAGTTTTTTTGTGCCATTAATTCCTGTGCTATTCATTGGTTTGGCTACCGGCATTCAATCATTGGGTAATACCGAAAGTTTTCTATATCAAGTATCAGGCTTTATGGGCAATCCATCCATAGCATTGCTCATTGCATTAGCAGCAGCCACTTTTTTTTTAAAAGGGCCTGAACAGGAAACTATTTCAGTTACCATGAACCGTTATGGTGAAGCTGTGAAAGATGTGGTGATGATTTTGTTAATTATTGGCGGGGCCGGTTCATTGAAAGAAATATTAACACAAAGTGGTATCAGTAACCAAATTGCTCATATTTTAGAAGGTACTGCCATTCCCCCATTGGTATTGGGATGGTTGATTGCTGCGCTAATTCGGGTATGCGTAGGCTCTTCTACAGTAGCGGGTTTAACAACCGCCGGAATACTTTTACCCTATCTTACTGCGCAGGGTGTAAATACCAATTTAATGGTTTTATCAATTGGTGCAGGCAGCCTCTTCTTTTCGCATGTAAATGATCCCGGTTTCTGGATGTTTAAAGAATACTTTAACGTTAGCATGAAAGATACTTTTAGATCATGGTCTTTAATGGAAAGTATTGTATCTGTTTTGGGATTAGCGGGTGTATTACTATTGAATGTATTTGTTTAAGTTATTACATCTGCTCCTTCTGCACAACAAGCTAATACAGGGTTGCAGCCTGTCAGTATTCGGTTCTCTAATGTAATTCTAATATGCATTTTAACTCAAAAAAGCTAACTTTACAAATATCTTATACATTATTTTATTAATTTATTGAGTGATGCCGGAAAAAATTGCCGTTATTGGAAGCGGCAGTTGGGCAACAGCACTGGTAAAAATTTTTGCTGAGAGCGGCAATTCTGTTTCATGGCTTGTTCGTACAAAAAAACAGGCAGATTATATTCTTGCAAATGGAAGAAACCCGCGTTACCTCAGTCAGGCTGATTTAGACCTTCATTTTATTCATCCTACTACTCAGGCTAAAGATGCCATGAGTGGTGCTGACTGGGTAATTTTTGCTGTTCCCGCTGCTTATGTTCAAACTACAGTTCAATCATTAAAGCCTGAATGGTTACAAACCGTTCAGGTGGTTGTTTCTATTAAGGGATTTGTACCCGGCTCGGGGCAAATACCGGGCATGTATATTCATGAAAACCTGCAATTAAAAAATAATTGCATGGTATTAAGTGGCCCCTGCCATGCAGAAGAAATTGCATTACACAAATACACCTACGTTACTGTTGCAGGTGATGACGAAATAAAAGTTAGTAAACTACGAAACTGTTTACAGTTACCTTATATTAAAACTATTGCAAACACTGATCCAAAAGGAGTAGAATATGTAGCCATCTTAAAAAACATTATTGCAATTGCCAATGGCATAGCAGACAGCCTGCAATATGGCGATAACTTCAGAGCAGTATTAACCAGTAATGCCATGCGTGAAGTACAACACATTGTTAATACCATCGCTCCTAAAGAAAGAGACTATTTTGATTCTGTTTATTTTGGGGATTTATTAACGACAGCCTATTCTGATTTTAGCAGAAACAGAACACTCGGCAAATTGGTAGGTCGGGGCATTCAGGTTAGAAAAGCCTTGCAGATTATGGAAATGGTAGCAGAAGGTTATTATGCTTCAAAAGAATTGCATCCCATTATCCAACCATTACAATTGCACGTACCCGTTATTAATAGCGTTTATCGGATGTTGCATTTACACGCTAACCCCTATCATGAAATAAAATTATTAGAACAACAATTGCAATAAAATGAATTGAATTATGATACTAGCAACAGATTTAGATGGAACATTTTTAGGTGGTAAAAGTATTGACAAACAAAAGCTTTACCGGCTTATTAGAAAAAACAGCAACTTTAAATTGGTATTTGTTACTGGACGAGGATTAGAAACAGTAATCCCTTTATTAAATGATCCTATTATACCCAATCCCGATTTTATTATTTGTGATGTAGGTGCTACCATCGTAAATGGATATACGTTAGAGCCTATTGAACCTATACAAAACGAAATTGAACAAATCTGGCCAGGCGAACTGAAAATTTTAGACCAGTTGAAGCATATAGAGGGTTTACTATATCAGGAAGTTCCACAACAAAGGCGCTGTTCTTTTTTCATCCAAAACGAAACAGAAATAAACCAATTTGCTATCATTGCCCAAGAATTAGACTGCGACATTATTCACTCAGCAGGAAAATATTTAGACATTTTACCCAAAGGCGTAAATAAAGGGAGCACCCTTACCAAACTAATCAAACACCTGAATGAAGATGCAGAAAAAGTATTAGTAGCCGGCGATACATTGAACGATTTAGCCATGTACCAATGTGGCTTTAAAGGCGTAGTGGTAGGCAATGCTGAAGAGGCACTGGTTAAAGCAACAACATCTTTACAAAAAATATATCATGCCAAATCAGCAGGAGCCGGTGGCATTTTAGAAGCCATTGAACAATTTGAAAACCTGTCTCAATACATCACCGAGTTAGACGAAATCATTATTCATAAAGAAAGCAGCAATATTCCACAATTGTTAATGCTGTATCACCGATTCCCTTATGAAACAATTGAAGTTAACGGACAGAAAAAGCACGTTGCACCCAAAAGCCCAAACGGTATTTTACCTACTTTACAGGGCTTTTTTGCCAATGGCCGGTCTGGCGTTTGGGTAGCATGGGAAGAAGTATCAAAAAAAAGTGAACCACTGCGCAATTTATATATTGACAAAGAAAAATATCCGAATTTAATGGCCGCAAGAATTGGCCTCACCAAAAAAGAAATAGAAATATTTTACAAATCGTTTTCAAAAGAAGCATTTTGGCCAACTATTTTTTCATTTATCGATAAAGCAAAATTCAACCATCATCATTGGGATCATTATGTAAACATCAATAAATTATTTGCTGAAAAAGCAGCAGAACAAGCCGATCATAATGCTATTGTGTGGATTCATGATTATAATTTGTGGTTGGTGCCGGGCTTCTTACGCGAACTAAGGCCCGATGTTACCATCGCATTCTTTCATCACACTGCATTTCCCTCAGCCGATACTTTTAATATTCTTCCCTGGCGCGGCGAAATAATTGGCAGTTTATTGCAATGCGATTACATTGGCTTTCACATTCCACGCTATGTTGAAAATTTTGTTGATGTTGCCAAAAGTCTGTTTCCGGTAACTGAAGTTGAAAAAATGAATTGTGCACCACGCTATTTAACTTATAGCACTGCGCTGGGCGTACAACAAATGACGACGCTGATTGATACCACACAACGAAAAGTGAAATTAGGCGCTAACCCGGTGGGCATTAATGTACAATATATTAAACCTTTAATGCAACAGGCATCTGTACTAAAAAAAATAAAAGAAATCAAAAACTTATTTACCAATAAAAAAATGATTATTAGTGTAGAAAGGCTCGATTATGTAAAAGGACCACTTGAAAAAGTAATGGCATTTGAACAGTTTTTGCACGACTATCCTGAATTTCATGGCAAAGTTGAATTGGTAAATATTTGTACACCACCGGCACAGGGCATGAAAATTTATGAAAAAACACAACATGATCTGGAGCATGCTGTTGGCAGAATTAATGGTAAGTATGCCAACATGCAATGGGTACCCATTCGCTTGTTCTTCCGTTCTTTTCCTTTCGAAGAAATCATATCGTATTATGCAGCTGCCGATATTGCTTGGATTACCCCTCTACGCGATGGTTTGAATTTGGTTGCCAAAGAATATGTGGCTGTGCAAGGACAACTACCCAATGCTAAAGGGGTACTGGTATTATCTGAATTTGCAGGCGCCGCAGTTGAGTTGCCTTATGCCGTATTAACCAACCCATATGATGCCCGCTCATTAAAAGAAGGGTTAGTGCAGGCATTACTGATGAGCGAGGGTGATGCACAAATGCGCTTACAACGTTTATATGAACAGGTTGCCTATTATGATATTAATTTTTGGGCCAAAGATTTTTTAGATAACTTATTGAATTAAATAATTTAATAATATTACTATGTTGAAAGCAGGCTTCATCATTCATGAAACCGGCTTTTAGTATTGATCCATTCCGCATAGGAATCGGCCGTTTCAAATAATTGCAGCTTTTGAAGTTGAATGGCATCGGGCAATAATAATTGTAATTGTTTCTGAATATACGATATTATATTTTCAGCCGAGGGTTCCATTTCCCAAATACGAACATTACTTAAATCTGCTAACTGTGGATGTGCCTGTATAAATGCTTTAGATACTACCACGCTATGATCTAATTGCTGAACAATGGCTTCATTTACAATTTTTTTTAACATTTTAAAATCAATCACAAATCCTGGAGCAAGTAAATATTCATCTGTAGCATTTCTAAGCGTAACAGAAACATGCAGTACATAAGAATGTCCATGTATATTTTTACAAGGGCCATCATATCCATAAATGGCATGTGCCATTTCAAATTTAAAAATCTTGGTTACCTGTATCATTACTTCCGTTTTGTTAATTGATGCTTTCAATATTGCTTATTAAAGCAGGGCAACAAAACTATTTTGATGCTTTTGTTTAAAACATGACAGTAATCATTTTATTTCAAAAAGAAATACTTTCTTTTTGAGCCGTGAAAGCAAAAATTCCTAAAATATCTGCAACAACAAAAACTGAAATTGTTTGTCCCAATGATACCAATCCAATGGGAATATTGCAAGGCAGCCGCTTATTAGAAAGGATGGATATTGCGGGTGCAATTTGTGCGCAAACACATACTGGTACCATTTGTGTTACTGCTGCTGTTTATAAAGCCGATTTTAAAAACACTCCGCAAGTTGGTAATATCATTAGCATTCATGCAACCATTACACGAACATTCAACACATCAATGGAAGTATTTGTAAAAGCCTATGCCCGTTCAGTTTTAGAAGGCCAGCCCTATTTAATTAGCGAAGCATATTTCTGTTTTATAGCATTAGATCATATTGCAAAAAAACGCCGGTAAACAAATTGTTGATTCAAACAAAAAAAGAAAAAGAAGCCTATCATGCAGCAGAAAAGAGAAAGCATTATATGGCCAATTTCCCCACACAATAAAATAAACCGCTACACTTAAACTCTTTTAATTCATTAATCATGATGCAACATACTGCTCCCCACTCCTTTCATATTCCGGTAATGGGCCTGGCCTATACAATTGATTCGCCCATTAAAGTAGCCAGATTTGGTATTGCATCTGCTATTTCTATTGTAGAAGATAATTTAATTGAAATGATGCGGCGGTATTATTATCATTCCGTTCAGGAAAAATTTTTCCCAATACCTGCAACAGAACAAGATTATCGGGCCAAAAGAATTACAGATTATTTAAATCTGGTCAATAAAATTGTACAACAGCAAATTGAAAAAGTAAAAGAGGCAGCATTTGAAACCGGATCAGATATTGTAAAATACTTTGAATTGTTGCCCGATAACAATAAATGGAAACAAGTGTACAAATTATTGATGCAGACGGATGATACGGATGAAAAAACAAACTCAGCACTACTATTGCGTCAACAAATTACAGCCGGAAGTATTGATGTAAACATCATGACCAAGGCCGATAAAAACAATTATGATAAAAGTGGCGCACTATTAGAAGATGGTTCAGATGCGGTTGCCGCATTGAGGGGTTATGCCAATAGCGACCTGAGCAATTCAACCATTATTTTTTCTGCAGGAATGAATCCACGAGTGTATAACTATTTAGAAAAATGCCCACAATTTGCAGCAGATGAGGAAGGGAATTTCAAAAAGAAAATAGCGATTAAAGTAAGCGATTATCGTTCTGCATTGATTCAGGGAAAATATTTAGCCAAAAAAGGAATTTGGGTAAGCGAGTTTAGAATAGAATCTGGCTTGAATTGCGGTGGACACGCATTTGCAACAGAAGGTTATTTAATGGGCCCAATTCTAGAAACCTTTAAAACAAAAAAAACAGAGTTAATAAATACGCTTTTTGATTTATATTATCAAAGCAACGTTGCAAAAGGAAAGCAAATTAATCCAACGCCACCGCCTATTAGAATTACGGTTCAGGGTGGTATTGGCACTGCTGCTGAAGCTGGTTTTTTACAACAATATTATAAGGTGGACAGTATTGGATGGGGAACACCATTTTTACTGGTTCCGGAAGCCACAACTGTTGATGAGCGAACCTTGCAATTGTTGTGTGATGCCAAAAAAGAAGATGTAGTTTTAAGCAAAAATTCTCCTTTAGGCGTTCGGTTTCATTACTTACGGGGTACCACTGCCGAAATTGAGAAAAATAACAGAATCAGCAATGGAAAACCCGGCAGCCCTTGTACTGAAAAACATTTGGCATTTAATACAGAGTTTACGGAAGAACCTGTTTGTACTGCTTCTATTAAATACCAGCAATTAAAAATTGCACAATTGCAATCGCTGAAATTACCTTATCATGAATATGAGCATCGGTTAAAAGAGGTGTTAGACAAAGAATGTTTATGTGTGGGATTAAGTAATGCAGCAGCCGCTGTGTACAATATTAGTTTTGTTAAAAATTATGAAGCAATTAATATTTGCCCGGGGCCAAATATTGCTCATTTTTCAAAAATAGTATCACTGCAAAATATGGTAGACCATATTTATGGCAGAACCAATATATTAGCCAATAACAACAGGCCGCATGTTTTTATTGCAGAATTACATTTATACATTGCTTATTTAAAGGAACAATTGGAAGAAGATGAGCAGTTAAACAGTACAAACAGAACCAAATATTTTACAAGCTATATCAACAATTTGTATGAAGGCATTGATTATTATTTTAATTTGACAAATGCCGGCCTTATCACGGATACAAATTTTAAAGCCGCATTGCTTACAGCGCAAAAAGAGATACAGGCTATTGCTACGATGAAAATACTTTGTATGTAAAAATCCCTCTTGCATTTTCATTATGAAAATTTGCACGATGAAGATATCTGAATACACATAAAAAAAGCTTCGAAGTGTTCGTTCGAAGCTTTTTTGGTGGTGTGGGGCGGGATCGAACCGCCGACACAAGGATTTTCAGTCCTTTGCTCTACCGACTGAGCTACCGCACCATCCTTGCCCTTTCGGGGCAGCAAATATAGGGAAGTACAATTATTTTATTACAAGATTCCCTAAAAATTATTCTAAATTTTATTTTTGCAGCAAAACATTCTACCTGCAAGCAACATATTTATATTTAAAAAGAGCAATTTTTGGGCGTACGTGCAAAAGGAATTACATCACGAATATTCGTCATTCCTGTTACAAATTGTACCATTCTTTCAAAACCCAAACCAAAGCCGGCATGTGGCACCGTTCCAAAGCGGCGGGTATCTAAATACCAGCTCATTTCTTCAATAGGTATATGCATCGATTCCATTCTTTTTTGCAAAACTTCCAAACGCTCCTCTCTTTGTGAACCGCCAACAATTTCACCAATACCCGGTGCTAAAATATCCATGGCGGCAACGGTTTCCTTACCCGGTTCGCATCCATCATTCATCCGCATATAAAAAGCTTTAATGGCGGCGGGGTACCCAGTAACAATCACCGGTTTCTTAAAATGTTTTTCTACCAAATACCGTTCATGCTCGCTTTGCATATCTATCCCCCAGCTTACTTCATATTTAAATTTCTTTTTCTTATAGGCAGGGCTGTCTAATAATATTTGAATGGCTTCTGTATAGGTAATTCTTTCAAACTGGTTATTCACAACAAAATTCAATTTATCCAATAACCCCAGTTCACTTCTTTCATTGGCAGGTTTTTGTTTTTCTTCTTCTGCCAGGCGCTGGTCTAAAAACTGCACATCATCACTATTGTGCTCCATTACGTAACGAATCAGGTATTGAATAAATGATTCGGCCAGGTTCATATTGTCTTCTAAATCATAAAAAGCCATTTCCGGCTCAATCATCCAAAACTCAGCCAAATGGCGGGTGGTATTTGAGTTTTCGGCTCTAAAAGTGGGACCGAATGTATATATTTCACTAAAGGCCATGGCACCCAGCTCGCCTTCTAATTGCCCACTTACTGTTAAATTGGTAGATTTTCCAAAAAAGTCTTCTTTAAAATTTACCGTACCGTCTTCATTTCTGGGCGTTCCATCAAAAGGCAAGGTGGTAACACGAAACATTTCGCCGGCTCCTTCCGCATCGCTGGCAGTAATAATGGGCGTATGTAAATAAAGAAACCCTCTTTCATTAAAAAAACGGTGTACAGCAAAAGCAAGTGAATGTCTGATTCTGAAAACAGCACCAAAAGTATTGGTTCTAAAACGCAGGTGTGCAATTTCTCTCAAAAATTCCAGACTGTGTTTTTTGGGTTGAAGCGGGTATTTTTCCGGATCGCTATCACCCAATATCTCAATTGAGGAAGCCGGAAGTTCGATAGACTGTCCCTTACCAACACTGGCTGCAATAGTACCCTGTACTTTTAAAGATGCCCCGGTAGTAATGCGTTTTAAAGTTTGTTCGGGCAACATGCCAAGATTTACAACAACCTGAAGATTATTATTGGTACTGCCATCATTTAAGGCAATAAACTGGTTATTTCTAAAAGTACGTACCCAACCCATTACAGTTACTTCGGTACCAATTGGCGCTTGTTGCAATAAGGCCTTAATTTTAATGCGTTGATTCAACATTTGGTTGCTTTTAAATGATCCGTATTCGGAAAAATACAGGGCTGCAAAGATACAGCCATTCATGGCAATGCAAATGGCTTTACACCTGCAATTTCAAACAAAATCCTGCCTGCTTTTCATGATAATTCACTATTTTTATACCTGTTTCAAAGAAATATTTCTTTATTTTGAACATTTTACAGTAACATTGCAGCGGAAACAAACTGGTTTGACACGAACGCCAATCCCGCAGACATATCAGTTTACCTCTTTTCCGCAAATACCAATCATTTTCAAGTCTCAATTGCATTATTGAAAACACATCGAGAACGCTAAAGAAAATTTTTCTATTTAACACATTCTATGTACGACATCCTACAACTGAACGACATGCTGGTTCCAGAACTACTGGACATTGCCGAAAATTTAAAAATTACCAACGCCAAAAAATTAGATAAACAGGATTTGATTTATAAGATTCTGGACAATCAGGCTGTGGAAGCGAGTGAAAAACAAGATAAAAAGGTTGCAAAAAAATCAACCGGCAAACCCAAAAAAGCTGCAACTGTAAAAGCCACCACCGGCAATACTACTGAAGAAGCCATTGTAATGCAGGATGAACCCGAAACTGAAGAAACAGAAACAGACAATGCAGGCAGTAACAGGCCCATTATGCGTCATCGCAAATCCAAAAAAACGGAAGAAGCACTTGTTGAAAAAGTACAGGAACCCGGCAGCTTAGACGAGAAGACCGCTTTATTGGCACAACAAATGTTGCAGGCTACTGAAGAAAAAGCAGCAAGAGAGAAAAAAGCAGCAAGGGAACACCATCACCCGGCTCCAAAAAATACCAACGACAATACTGCCAGAACAGAAAGCAGTGAAGAAGCAAAAGAAAATTCGGAAGAAAATCAAAATCCGCAAACCGAACCTTCGGTACCACATCAGCGACCACATCAGCGTCAGCAGGTCTTTAATATTGAGTTTGATGGTGTAATTGGTGGAGAAGGCGTATTAGAAATGATGCCCGACGGCTATGGCTTTTTGAGAAGCAGCGATTATAATTACCTCAGCTCACCCGATGATGTGTATGTTTCTCCTTCTCAAATAAAATTATTTGGTTTAAAAACCGGCGATACGGTTTCCGGTTCCGTTCGTCCGCCTAAAGAAGGAGAGAAGTATTTTGCACTATTGAAAGTAGATGCCATTAACGGCAAGCGTCCTGACGAAGTAAGAGACCGTGTGCCTTTTGATTATCTTACCCCTTTATTCCCTTTCGAAAAATTAAACTTATTTACTTCTGCCAACGATTACAGCACCCGCATCATGGATTTATTTACGCCCATTGGTAAAGGCCAGCGTGGTTTAATTGTGGCACAACCTAAAGTGGGTAAAACCATGTTGTTAAAGGCCGTGGCCAATGCCATAGCCGCCAACCATCCGGAATGCTATTTAATGGTGGTTTTAATTGATGAAAGGCCTGAAGAGGTTACCGATATGGAACGCAGTGTGCGGGCAGAAGTAATTGCCTCAACATTTGATGAACCTGCAGAAAAACATGTAAAAGTTTCTACCATTGCCCTTCAAAAAGCAAAACGATTGGTGGAATGTGGCCATGATGTAGTGATTTTGTTGGATAGTATTACCCGTTTGGCAAGGGCACACAATACCGTTGCACCTTCCAGCGGTAAAGTATTGAGTGGTGGTGTGGAAGCCAATGCCATGCAAAAACCCAAACAATTTTTTGGTGCAGCCCGTAAAATTGAACATGGTGGTTCACTCACTATTCTGGCAACCGCTTTAATTGATACTGGCAGCAAAATGGATGAAGTAATTTTTGAAGAATTTAAAGGAACCGGTAATATGGAATTGGTATTAGATCGCAAATTAGCCAACCGTCGTATTTACCCGGCAATTGATTTGGTGGGTTCTTCCACCCGCCGCGATGATTTGCTGTTGGATAAAGAAACCTTGCAACGGATGAACATTCTTCGCCTATTCCTGAATGATATGAATACCGAAGAAGCCATGACGGAATTATTAAAAAGAATGCGCGGCACCAAAAACAATGAAGAGTTTTTAGCCAGCATGAACCGTTAATGCTTTTGAATATTGTTGTAAAACCCGCATCCATTTTTTAGGTAATGTACTGAAAAATGGTTGGTGGTTTTTTTAGAGCATAGAGACCACTTATTTAAGTCGTTTTTAATGGCAAATGGTTTACCCAAATTTTACCTTCAGCAACATCAAAAATTTTTTTATGATAGGGATATATCATAAAAAATTTTCAAAAAACTTGTCCCAAATAAAAATATGAGTAAAGTAGTCAGAATAGATTTCTACATTAAATTTATTATCAGATGTTATAAAGTTACCATTCGGTTCACTAATAAGTTCAAAATATATCTCCTTCCCAAGTCTCTTTATTTTAGTAACATTTAAATCCGGGATTACAAATATATCTGATAAACTTAATCATCCGCATAAATCAATAGCCATTTTTGGTTATAGTCATTTCGATATTTCTTAGCTTTTAAATTTTTTTCAGCAACTATTTTTTTTATAGGTTCTTCAGCGCTAAATATAACTTCACCCGATTGAAGCTGTGAACTCCACCATACTAAAGTGTCATTTGCAGTATAACTCAAAAAAAATTTTTCAAATTTTTCTCCTAATGTAGGAAACTTATTTCTTTCAATTTTATATAGCCAGTTTATCTTTTTATTTTTGATTGTTTCATCAATTAATGATAAAAGTTCGTCAAAAAGTTTCTGATTTTTTAATATTTCCTTTTTGAAATTGCATTTAGGATTTATAAAATGAAAGGTACCTTAACAATTTAGGTATTTTTGATCTTTCTGTTTTAGAATCTCTCGAAAACACTTAGCTTCTTTTATCCAATTTGAAAAATTCTTTTGTTTCTCAGATCCATTCTTTTTAAAATCACTAAAGTATTTTGTTACTTCTACTCCAATTGAAATGTCATTCATTTCAATTTCGAAATCTGGGCATTCTGAATTGTAAAATTTAAAATTAATTATAATGTATTCTATTTGTGTATTAGCCCCCTAAAAGGCTGGAGATATTTATAGAAATAGATTGACTGATTAAAAAGTCACTAAATTTAAAAAATATGAGTACCACCAAAAGAAAATGGAGTGAAGCACAGAAGTTGCAAATCATCCAGGAAGTAGAGATGAATGGGTTGCAAGAAAGGCTACGCAAGTACAATTTATCTCAATTGCTTTTTCATAAATGGCGAAGGCATGAATGGATTAAAGCCCCGGTATAAAACCGTTGATCCTACTGTTCGTGGATTAGAACAGGAGAATGAGCGTTTAAAAAGGATTATAGCTAAGCAGGCCTTAGAGATAGAATTTAAAGATGAACTTTTAAAAAAAAATCATTAACTGTAAGCTCCCCCAAAAACAGTATGGTTGAAAAGTGGCAAAAAGGGCAGGTTGTAAACGAAAGGCTCCACAAAAAAGCCTTTGTTGGGAAATGTACAATTTTCAACTCAATTGTATTGAACAAAAAAACAAAACCCGGCTTGCACCTGGCGTAAAAGAAAAACCACTTATATCATTGGAGACATAAGTGGTTACTTTTCAATGTGGGCCCACCTGGGCTTGAACCAGGGACCCCCTGATTATGAGTCAGGTGCTCTAACCAGCTGAGCTATAGGCCCTGAGCTTTGGGCTCAAGAGGCGCAAAAATAACCAAATCCCACTATTTTCCAAATACGATTCAAAATAGTAATACCTTCTATTCATCATTAGATTTTATGGAAACTGCTCTGTCCGGTTTCTTTTCATGCAACAATTTTCACTATTTCTAAGCTTTTGCTAATTTTTAACCCTTTTGGTGGCTGCAATTCTGTTATTTTTGTTCCATTCTAAAAAAAAGGTTAAACCACCTGCATTTATACATAATGAAAAAATCGATCCTACTACTGCTTAGTGTATGTACCATGGCCGTGGCTCATGCGCAATTATCTACCTTGTTTCATAAAAAAGACAAAACAGATTCTACTGCACACCACAAAGCACCTAAAGAAAAAAAGCTGGTGCTGCCGAAAGTAAAAAAAGACTGGAGTAAAGTAGACCTCACCAAAGTTCCATCAGACCATTTTTTAATTCAGTTTGGAAGCGATACATGGACCGGCCGCCCCAATCCCGATACCATTGGTACCAAAGGGTTTAGCCGCCATTTTAATTTTTATGTAATGCTGAACAAGCCCTTTAAAACCGATCCGCGTTTCAGTGTGGCGTATGGCTTAGGCGTGGGTACCAGCAATATTTTCTTTGACCACCGGTACGTAAAAGTGTGGGCACCCGGACCAACCCTACCATTCGATAGTACCACCCGGTTTAAAAAATCGAAAGTAACGACCATTTATTTACAGGCACCTATTGAGTTGCGTTATTATTCCAACCCTGGCGATCCGCAACATTCCTGGAAATTTGCTGCCGGTGTAAAAGTGGGCACTTTATTAAAAGCATACTTTAAAGGGAAAAATCTGTTAGATATTAACAACAATAGTTTGTATGGTACCCAATATGTGCAGAAAGAAAGCAATAAAAAATTCTTTAACGGTACCTTTCTCGCAGCAACGGCCCGAGCGGGATATGGGAACATCTCACTCAATGTAGACTATTCCGTACTGGGTGTGCTAAAACAAAATGCAGGTCCTGTTATGAATACACTATCTATTGGACTTACAATTAGCGGATTGTAAAACAAGCTATATATTTCAATCATCAGCCCCATCCCGGTTCAGGGCCTCGATGGAGCTTTTCTTGTAAAGCAGGGTATTTGCAATACCTTTGTCTAAAACAAAGTATCGTTGATAGATAAGAACCAGAAAATAGCCACAGAAGAAAAAGTGGTGTTAATTGGATTAGTAACCAAAGAAGATACCCCCGAGCAAATAGAAGAATATTTAGATGAGTTGGCCTTTTTGGCCGAAACAGCCGGTGCCATTACCTTAAAACGTTTTGTGCAGCGCTTGCCGCATCCCGATAGTCGCACTTTTTTAGGAAAAGGAAAATTAGAAGAAATTAAAGCCTATGTACAGTCGAAAGGGGTAAATTTAGCCATTGTAGATGATGAACTCAGCGGCTCACAAATTTCGAATATGGAAGATGCACTCGGCATTCGAACCATTGACAGAAGTGATTTAATTTTAGACATTTTTGCCCGAAGGGCCAGAACAGCCCAGGCCAAAGTTCAGGTAGAGCTGGCACAATACCAATATTTATTACCTCGCTTAAAAGGTATGTGGAAGCATTTAGAACGTCAGGGCGGTGGTATTGGTACACGCGGCCCCGGTGAAACAGAAATAGAAACCGACCGTCGTATAGTAAAAGATAAAATTGCTTTACTGCGTAAAAGATTGCAGGAAATAGATAAACAAGCCTTTACCCAACGCAAAGAAAGAGGTGAACTGATTCGGGTTTCTCTGGTGGGCTATACCAATGTGGGCAAAAGTACCATCATGAACCTGTTAAGTAAAAGTGAGGTATTTGCAGAAAATAAATTATTTGCCACATTAGATACCACTACCCGTAAAGTAGTATTTGAAAATACCCCTTTTTTGTTAAGCGATACTGTGGGCTTTATCAGAAAGCTGCCTCACCATTTGGTAGAAAGTTTTAAAAGTACATTAGATGAAGTACGGGAAGCCGATATTTTATTGCATGTGGTCGATATATCGCACCCTGGTTTTGAAGAACAAATGGGTACTGTTCAAAAAACCCTGCAGGATTTAAAAGCATTTGATAAACCCATGCTCACCATTTTTAATAAAATGGATTTGTATGAATCTAAATATTTTGATGAATGGCTGGCACCGGAAGTAAAGGAAGATATTTTACGCGAACTGTATGATAAATGGCAACACCTTACCGAGGGCAACTGTGTATTTATTGCAGCATTAGAAAAAAGGAATGTGGAGCAACTGAGGACAGAAATATTAGATAAAGTAAGGCAAATGTACCGGGTAAGATATCCCTATAAAACCATTCATTTTTAGCAGATGTGGGGGCACGAAAAAGAACCTCAATGGATATTAGCAGGTCCCATACTCCAATTTTTTGAACCCGGCAAAAATGCATTGAAGCCGGTGGAGGTGCGGGGCAAAAATATTACACTGGCACAATGGAACGGAAGGCATTTTGCATTTGCCAAAAAGTGTCCGCATGCAGGCGGCATACTTGCCAGTGGTTATATAGATGCCTCCGGTTGCATTGCTTGTCCATTACATCATTATAAGTTTAATATGGAAACCGGCCGGAATATAAGTGGAGAAGGGTATTATTTAAAAACCTATCCTGTAAAAACAGATGGGATTGAGTTGTGGATAGGAATGTAACCGACAATAAACGAATAATTTTTAAAAGGATATTTTGCTGAAATACATTTTTCCCTATTTTTGCGCTCCGCGAATGCGGAAGGTATTCCCGAATAGCTCAGTTGGTTAGAGCATCTGACTGTTAATCAGAGGGTCACTGGTTCAAGTCCAGTTTCGGGAGCGAAGAAAAGGTTGTCAGTTCAAGACGACCTTTTTTATTGCGGTTTGTAAGGTTAATACTATATATACATTTAGCGCATAGGGTTTGGTTAAATAGGTTGTTTAAAGGTTATTTCCAATTAATTTTTCTATTTTTAACTGGCATGTTAACAACTCCACGACTGCTACTGCGCAATTGGAAGAATAATGATATGGAAGCATTCATTGAAATGAATGAAGACAGGGATGTGATGCAATATTTTCCCGATATTTTAAATGCAGAACAAACTAAGGCCTTATATCAACGAATACAACTTCATTTTCAGCAAAATGGTTTTGGCCTATATGCAGTGCAAGAAAAAGCATCTGGAACATTCATTGGTTTTAGCGGATTAATGGTTCCTTCCTATAAGGCATATTTTACTCCCTGCGTAGAAATAGGCTGGCGACTAAGAAAACAATTTTGGGGGAAGGGTTATACAACAGAAGCAACAAAGCTGTGTTTACTGGAAGCATTTACAAAACTACAACTGAAAAAAGTTTATGCGTTTACCTCTATTCATAACAGCGCATCCGAAAAAGTAATGTTGAAATTAGGTATGCAGAAAGAGGGAATTTTTCGGCACCCCAACCTACCCTTGCACCATTATTTAAGTGAACATGTGCTGTACAGCATATCATCTAACAACAAATGACCCGAAAAATGAAAAGTTACCGTTTTTATGTTGTGTTTGCCATATTATTAATAATGTTAGAATCCATAAATGGGCAAACAATAGAAAAGCCCGCCACTGCGAATCATGAGGTAAAAGGCTATTTTAGTTTTATTATTCCGTGGGTAACCTTCTCGAAAGATGGAACCACTGCAGAGTTTCAAAAATTTACAACAATAGGGTTTCCAATTGGTTTAAATGTTTACTATAGCAAAAAGTTTGGGGTTAGTTATGAAATTACTCCATTGGTGCAATGGTATCATCCCACCGGTGGAACAGCTTTTAGTAGAACCAATAATTTACTATTTGATCCGGGAATAATATTCAGAGGAAAAAATGGATTTAATTTTGTTCCGCGTTTAGCCTTTGAAACTCAAGGTAGATATGGGTTTACTCCTGTATTTAATAAAGTATATTTAAAGACAAAAGATGTAGATTATTGGTTTTCGGTTTCCATTCCAACACGTTTTGGTAATAATGTGCCGGTTTCAGTTGGAGGTAATTTACAAATTGGCTTTACATTAAATTAAAAAAGGGCCATTCTGTAGAAACAGAATAGCCTCTAACGATTGCTTGCCATATGAAAAATCTTAAAAATATTTTCTCTCTTGTTCCCTCTGTTAAGTAAAATTGTAAGTATTTTTTATTATAAACAAACAAATATTTATAACTATTTATGATGTCCAAAGTAAAAAAATAATTATAAATATTTGTTAATCAATTACTTATAAATATTATTATATGATTTCCAAAATAAATTATTAAAATAAATATTTAAATTTTTAGTTTATTTTTAGGTAAAATTCAAAAATTAAAACTAAAAATTGTAAATTTATATCTAAAATATATGGTTTTGTAATAAAAAATTAAACATCTAATTTAATATAATATTTAATATTGGGTTTCAATTTGTCACCGGGTTTAGGGTATAAAAACTTTAATTTGTAAAGAAACAGCAGCAAAATGGTCTTACCCATAAAGTATCTAAAGCAATTGTAAAGAAAACGGGTGTTGAATAACTAAATTGTATAGTTATAGTTGAAACCTATTTTTGGCTAATGGTTATAAAAGAAGAATTGAACAAATGCTGTAACCTTTCATGAAAAAAAATCGTTTCATCAAATAACAGTGGTTCGTCTTCACCCACGAAGCATTGCATACTATTTTATCTCCGTCTAATTTTTTCTGTTAAAATTCAAACGCTAGTACAAATGTTTTGTTTGAGCTATTGTTTTGTTGCTTAAATTTAAACTTTGATTATTACATGGCCGGTATGTTCGTTTTGTTTGGAGATTATAGCATTCCATGTTTTATGAAGTCGTTTCAATGCTATTGTTCTGTAAAAAATATTTCAATCTATAAAAAAAGTAAATCATGATTACTTTAACCGTAAACAATAAAACCTATACAATTGATGCGGCACCTGACATGCCATTATTATGGGCCATTAGAGATTATGTTGATTTAACAGGCACCAAATTTGGCTGCGGCATTGCGCAATGCGGCGCATGTACTGTACATGTAAATGGTAGTCCCGTTAGGTCCTGTAGTTTTCCTGTTGCCGCTGCAGCCGGTAAAAATATTACTACTATTGAAGGGTTGGAAGAAAACCAAATTGGACAGGCAGTACAAAAGGCCTGGATTGAATTGCAGGTTCCACAATGCGGCTACTGCCAGTCGGGCCAGATTATGAGTGCTACTGCATTGCTAAAAAATAAACCCAAACCTACCGATGCCGATATTGATGCTGCCATGCAGGGAAATCTTTGCAGATGCGGTACCTATCAGCGCATCCGTTCTGCCATCCATCGTGCCTCAGAAATCATGCATGCTTAATCTATAAAATGATCAGAATATGTCAGAGTCAACATCAACCATAAATCGCCGTAATTTCCTGAAATTATCAGGATTTACCGGTACCGGCCTTATGATTGGCCTTTCTTTAAAAGCAAATGGAGAATCGGTAATTGAAAAAATTACCAACTCCTATTTAGAAAAGCAACATACACTACAAGAACTAACCGGAACAGGTTACGATTTATCGCCATTTGTCATCATTGAACCAACCGGGCAAATTACCCTCATGAATCCCCGTCCCGAAATTGGACAGGGTGTTTATCAATCGGTGCCTTCATTAATTGCGGAAGAATTAGAGGTACCATTAGAGGGCGTAACTATTCAACAAACCGGTGGGCAAAAAAAATATGGTAACGGACAGTTTGCCGGAGGGAGTGCATCGGTAAGAACCAGTTATATACAAATGCGCCAAATAGGAGCTGCCGCCAAAGAAATGTTATTGATGGCTGCTGCCCAGCAATGGGGCGTTCCGGTAAGTGAATGTTATGCCGATAATGCTAAAATTATCCATCGCCCATCCGGCAAAACCTTGGGTTATGGTGATGTAGCGGCAGCTGCAGCCAAATTAGATGTACCCAAAAGTCCAACGTTAAAAGAGCCGAAAGACTTTAAAATACTGGGCAAACGGTATCCTCGTCCCGATGTTCCATTAAAGTCAACCGGCAAAGCCATGTTTGGTATTGATGCAAAAGTGCCGGGCATGGTGTATGCTTCTATTGAACGTTGCCCTGTATTTGGTGGAAAATTGGTGAAGTATGATGATACGGCCACGAAAAAGGTGAAAGGGGTAATTGGGGTTGAAACCTGTGAACGCGACATTAATGGCCACCATTCTGTGGGTGTGGCCGTATTGGCTGAAAATTACTGGGCTGCCCTTCAGGGAAGAAAAGCCTTGAAGGTAACATGGGATTATGATGGGAATGAATCGTTCAATTCAAAAGATTTTGCAGAAAGTTTACGCCAATCGGCCAAAGAAGAAGGAGCCGTTGACCATCAATCCGGCGATTTTGATAAAGCATTTGCCGAAGCACCAGTTAAATTAGAAGCATTTTATGAAACACCGGTGGTGTCACATTCCCCCATTGAACCTATGAACTGTGTATGTAATTGGTATGATGACAATAAAATTGAAATTTGGGCATCTACGCAGGTGCCGGGTAGAATAATGGAACAGTTTACCAAAAAATACAATATTCCAGAAGAAAATATTACCATCCATGTGCTGTTTAGTGGAGGAGGTTTCGGCAGAAGATTGTATCCCGACTATGTAGAAGAAGCAATTGAGCTCAGTAAAAAAATTGGCAAACCCGTTAAATCATTATGGACAAGAGAGGATGATACCAAAATGGGCCCCTTCCGACCTATGACTTTTTCTGCTTTTAAAGGTGCACTGACTGCTGATGGCAAACCGGTAGCTTTTCAACACAAAGTGATTGCCCCTACTTTAGATGGTAATAAAAATTATGATAAAACAAAGACGAATGGTACAATGACCGAAGGCATCAGTGAACAGAAGTATGAGATTCCGAACATGAAGAATTTGTATGTATTTCACTATATACCCGTACCTACTGCTGCCTGGCGTGCCGTTACCAGTACTACGCTGGCTTTTGCACATGAATGCTTTTTAGATGAAATGGCGGTAGCTGCTAAAAAAGATCCGATGGCATTTCGGTTGAGTATGCTGACCAAGAACACAGATACCAAAACCCTGATGCAAAAATTAAAAGAAGTGTCAAAATGGGATACGCCATTACCGGCTGGCTGGGGCAGGGGTGTGGCGCAATGGGAGTTTTTTGCAGGATTGGCCGGTTATGTGGTAGAGGTTTCAAAAAAAGGCAATGGCATTCAAATAGAAAAAGCATACGCTGTAATTGATTTGGGAACAGTGGTAAATCCCGATACGGTAGAAGGGCAAGTGCAAGGAGCCGCTGTAATGGCCTTGAGTGCTGCTATTAAAAATGGTATAACCTTCAACAATGGTCAAACGGTTCAAAGTAATTTCAACAACAATCCATTGATACGCATCAATGAAATGCCACCGGTTGAAGTGCACATTATGGCCAATGGCGGTCCTAAAATAAAAGGCGTGGGCGAACCGGGTTTACCACCTTTTGCTCCGGCACTCTGTAATGCTATTTATGCAGCCACCGGAATAAGAATTCGCAAATTGCCTTTTGATATCAACCATATTGTTTAAGCATTCAAGTATAAATCAATTATGCATGAAATTGCTCCGTGGAAGGTTATAAATTAACCGGATGAATTATTCTGCTATTTCAAATTACCAATGGAAACATAAAAATGTACACATGAAAAAACTAATCAGTAGCATGGCATTATTAACGCTTGGCGTTTTGGCTGTTTCTTTTCAACAGGACAAGGCATTGAAAGAAAGCATAGCAAGAGGTAAGGAAGCATACGGCATGTATTGCCAAAATTGCCACATGGAAAATGGCAAGGGACAGGAGGGCGTTTTTCCGCCTTTGGCCAAATCAGATTTTATGCAAAAGCCGATAGCTGAATTAATTAATGTGGTATTAAAAGGGCAAACCAGTGCAATTACCGTGAATGGTGTATCGTATAACAATATTATGCCGGCACAGGATTATTTAACCAGCGAACAAATTGCCGATATTTTAAACTACACCAGAAATGCCTGGGGCAATCGCTTAAAAGGATTGGTAACGCCGGAACAGGTGAATCATTTGCGTGAATAATCAGAACAGACTGCCGCATGAAAGAAATAAAAGATATTATTGCAGCGTATGATGCGGCCTGCCGTTTGCAACAACAAACAGCACTGGCCACTGTGGTGCATGTGGATGGTTCTTCTTACAGAAGGCCCGGTGCCAGGATGTTGGTGAATGAAACGGGCGAATTAACCGGTGCCATCAGCGGCGGATGTTTGGAAGGTGATGCTTTGAAAAAAGCATTGTTGGCCATGCATCAGGATAAAAAGAAAATAGTGGTGTATGATACTACCGATGAAGATGATGCTAAACTGGGCATTCAGTTAGGTTGCAATGGCATTGTTTCAATATTGTTTGAACCCTTACGCATCAACGATACCAATGAACATGCCCCTATTCAGCTATTACGCAAAGCCGTGGCCAACAGAAAACCTGCGCAACTGATATGCAGTTATGCACTGGAAAATGATCAGCATTTCGGTACTACTACTGCTGAATTTCTGCCACTTTCATTGCAACAACAGTTAGCAGAACCGATTGCCTCGGTTATTGCAACAGAAAAATCGGATCATGTGATGGTTGCTTGGGAGGGAAAAAAACACCAATTTTTTATTCAATGGGTACAGCCCTCCATTCAATTGGTAATTGTGGGTGCTGGCAATGACGCGATGCCATTGGCGCAGATAGCAGCAACGCTGGGATGGGATGTGGTAATAGCTGATGGAAGAAAAACACATGCAACCCATCAACGCTTCCCTATGGCAAATCAAATCTTGATAAGTAAACCTGAAGAAGTAGCAGGAAAATTACAGACAGATGCCAAAACTGCCGTTGCTTTAATGACGCATAATTATAATTATGATTTGGCCGTGCTCTCAACCTTGCAATCCACACCATTATCTTATATTGGTTTATTGGGGCCAGTCACAAAAAGAAACAGAATGTTACATGATTTAGAACTGCAGGGTATTCACTACAACGAAAAGCAGCTACAAACTATTTATGGACCAACGGGGCTGGATTTGGGTGCAGAAACTGCAGCAGAAATTGCACTCTCCATTGCTGCAGAAATTATGTCGGTGATGCATCAACAATCACCCATTCATTTAAGAGAGAAGTCATTCCCCATTCATGCTGCCACAATATGAGTACCGGTGTAATCATACTGGCGGCAGGGGCAGCAACCCGAATAGGACGAGCAAAAATGTTACTGCCGTATCAATCCACCAACCTGTTACTGCATTTGGTTCAAGAGGTGAAACAAATACAGCCGCAACATTTGCTGATTGTTACCGGTTTTTATCACCAACTTATTCTGGAACAAATGAATTGGCAAAAGGATGTGGATATTGTGTACAATGAAAACTGGCAAAAGGGGATGGCTACTTCTATTCAAAAAGGGATTGAGCACGTTATGCTAACACCATTACCCGCCACACATTTGTTTTTGCTGGTAAGTGATCAGCCTTTTTTGAATAGTATCCTTTTACAAAACATGTTAACCTTGCAACAACATACACAAAAAGGCATTGTAGCAGCGGAATATGATGGCATTCTTGGAACGCCCGTTTTATTTGCAGAACATTATTTTGCAAAGTTATTAGAATTGAAAGGAGATATGGGTGCCAGAAAAATAATACATCAATACCGAAAAGATCTGGCTACTATTGCTTTTCCTTTAGGGGGAATTGATATTGATACACCGGAGGATTATGAAAAATTTTGCCTCCTTAATAATGAAAATAATGCTAAATGATACCCATCAACGCAAACATACTTATTTACGTATTTCGTTGACCGATAATTGCAACCTTCGTTGTTTTTATTGTATGCCGGCAGCTGATTATACTTTTATGCCATCGGCCAAATTAATGCAGCCGAATGAAATTTTAGAACTGGCCAAAATTTTTGTGAATGAAGGCATCACCAAAATAAGATTAACGGGTGGCGAACCGCTGGTTCGAAAAGATGCTCCAAAAATTATTGAATTGTTGAGCAGCCTGCCGGTAACATTAACCATTACTACCAATGGTGTTCGGGTACATGAATTTATAGAAAGTTTTAAAGGGGCTGGCATTTCATCTGTAAATATTAGTTTAGATACTTTGCAAAAAGAAAAATTTCAACAACTTACCCGCCGCGATGAATTTAAACGGGTAAAAGCAAATATTGATGCATTGTTACAGCACAACTTTAAAGTAAAAGTAAATGCAGTAGTGGTAAAAGGAGTAAATGACAATGAGCTATTGGATTTTGTGGCATGGACACAACATACCCCCATTGACGTTCGATTTATAGAATTCATGCCTTTTGATGGAAATCAATGGAAAAGCGATAAATTGGTTACCTGGGCACAAATGGTGGAAACCATTCAAAAAAAACATACCATCATCCCCATACAAAATGATGTACACGATACCAGTAAACAATACTGTATTGAAAATTATGCCGGTACTTTTGCCGTAATTAGCACCATGAGTGCACCATTCTGTGAAGGATGTAATCGTATTCGTTTAACTGCAGATGGCAAAATGAAAAACTGCTTGTTTGCAGAACAGGAAACTGATTTATTAACACCACTTCGCAATCAGCAGGATGTGTTACCACTTATACAGCAGAATCTTTTATCCAAACACAAAGCGCTGGGCGGACAATTTTCTAAGCAATTCAATTTAATTGATGCCAATACATTACACAACAGAAGTATGATTGCCATTGGCGGTTAATAACTAGCAATATGATTTCAGTAGCAACAGCAAAACAAATTATCAACAGTCATTCTAAAACATTGTCAACAATAGAGCGTCCTATTCTTCAGGCACTAGGCTATGCATTGGCGCAAACCATCGTAAGCCCGATTCAGTTTCCTGCATTTCGTCAATCCTCTATGGATGGTTATGCTATTTATTATGTTGAAAAAGAAAAAACATTGCTCATTCAGGATGCATTACCTGCCGGAACTTCACAACAATTGACGTTAGAAAACGGAATGGCCATTCGCGTTTATACCGGAGGCCCTATACCGGATGGTGCCGATTGCGTTGTACAAAAAGAATATGTAAATCTAATTAACCAATCTATTCAAATACAATCCGATCGTATAGTTCAGTTGGGCGATCACATTCGGGAAAAAGGCTCCGATTTAGAAAAAAATACAGTTTTAATTGAAGCAGGAACTGTTCTGCGTCCGGCACATATTGGTTTGTTGGCCAGTGCAGGCATTACCCAAGTACCGGTTATTCAAAAACCGTCGGTGGCTATCCTAATTACGGGGAATGAGTTGGTACAACCCGGCATGCCCTTAACCTTTGGGAAGGTATACGATTCTAATGCCTTCTCCATTCAGGCACATTTGCAACAATTGGGTATTGTAAATATAACTGTGCAATATGTAAACGATAACTTAAACGAAACGTTTACAAAAATTGCTGCACTGGTAACACAATTTGATGTATTGATATTAACCGGCGGGGTAAGTGTAGGCGATTTTGATTTTGTACCTGCTGCTTGCGAGAAAGCCGGTATAACACCACATTTTCATAAAGTAAAACAAAGGCCGGGGAAACCCTTGTTTTTTGGTACTCGCGAAAACAGATTGGTTTTTGGCTTACCCGGTAATCCGGCAGCAGTGCTTTCCTGTTTATATCAGTATGTACTGCCTACTATTGAACAAATGAGTGGAACACAGACTATTCGTTCGGCAACCGCTCGTTTGAAAGCGCCCTTCAAAAAAACCATTCCACTTACACAATTCCTGAAAGGATACTATGAATCAGGAGAAGTAACTGTTTTGCCAGCACAGGCTTCTTATCAGTTAAGTGCATTGGGAAAGGCGAACTGTTGGATAGAGCTGGATGAAGAGTGGACATTCATTGCCGCACAGCAGGAAGTAAAAATATATTTATTTATATAGAACTATTATTGTATGCATGAAATTTGGTTGTACCTATTGTTTTTTTTGGTAGCGTTTTTTTATTCCAGTATTGGGCATGGTGGTGCAAGTGGTTATTTGGCTGTAATGGCCTTGTTAAGTTTTAGTCCGGCTGTAATGAAGCCCACATCATTATTGCTCAACACATTGGTATCGTTCATTGCCTTTGTTTCATTTTATCGAGCCGGTCATTTCAAATCTAAATTGTTATGGCCATTAATAGCGGCCTCTATTCCACTTGCGTTTATTGGCAGTATAATGCCAGTTTCAGATTCAATTTATAAAAAGCTATTAGGGGTAGTATTACTCATTTCTATTATTCGGCTTTTGTATCAAAATTCTGATAAGCCTTTAAATCCGTCGCCCAAATGGTATGTATTGTTTGTAATAGGTGCCATTATCGGGTTGGTTTCTGGAATGATTGGTATGGGCGGAGGAATATTATTGGCTCCGGTTTTGTTGCTGATGGGATGGTCTACACAAAAACAAACAGCCGCCATCTGTGCTATCTTTATATTTTTAAATTCTGTATCGGGCATGATCGGTCAAATTAAAACAGGATTTCCACTCAGTACTCAAATTATTTATATTGTTATGATAGTATTATTGGGTGGCTGGCTGGGCGCCTATACAGGCTCAAAAAAACTCAATGAAAAAAGTATGAAGTACATGCTGGCAGTAGTTTTAATCATGGCTTCCATCAAACTGTTATTTGTATAATCAATAGATTAAAAAATGGAAATACTATTTTTTGGCAATCTCATCGATATTACCCGGCAGCCTAAAGAATTGATAGAGGGCGTTGCTGATACAGCAACATTAAAACAGTTGCTGGAAAAAAAATACCAGCCATTGCAAACAGCAAAATATTTTATAGCGGTAAATGGTAAAATGGTGCAGGAAAATACAATTTTAAACCAGGGAGATACGGTAGCATTGATGCCACCATTTTCAGGAGGATAAATATGTTTGAACAAAAACGATATAGCAGGCAAATGATATTGCCTGGTTTTGGCTTGGCAGCACAACAAAAGCTGTATCAGGCAAAAATCTTGATTGTGGGAATCGGTGCATTGGGTTGTCCTGCCTTGCAATATCTGGTGGGCGCAGGTGTTGGAGAAATAGGTATCATAGATGGGGATACCATACAATTGCATAATCTGCATCGTCAAACTTTATTTAATACTTCTGAAGTGGGTGAAAAAAAGGTAACCGTTGCAGCAGCAAAAATGCAGGCATTGAACCCTGAAACACACATAACGGTATACCCCTTTCACATCAATAATCACAATGCACTACAAATCCTGACAGGGTATGATATAGTGATAGATGCTACCGATAATTTTTCTGCAAAATATATGTTGAATGATGCCTGTGCTCTTTTAAATATTCCTTTGATATACGGTGCTGTTTCCGTGTATGAAGGGCAGTTGACGGTTTTCAATTACACAAAAAATAATGGGAAAAATATTCAGTATCGGGATGTTTTTCCTGTGCCACCGGCAGCAGATGAAATTAAATCCTGCGAAGAAGCCGGAGTACTGGGTATGTTGCCGGGAATGATTGGTACCATGCAGGCTACAGAAGCTGTTAAATTAATAACAGAATTAGGCAGTTTGTTAGATGGCAGATTATTTACCTACCATGTTTTGAATGCTGTGGTTTATGAAATTGAATTGTTGAAAAATAAGGCGCTTACTGTAATTGACCGTTCTACTTTTGAAGCCATGGATTATGCATTGCATTGTGCCACTGAAACAGCTATTCCTGAAATCAGTATTCCTGAATTTAAAAAAAGGCAAAAAGAAAATCAACTTTTTGTAATTGATGTTCGTGAATATCATGAAGAACCCGCTATTCATTTTGCTGACTTGCAGTTGCCGGCGTCTCAACTCGCTTCCGCCAATTATGAACTACCCTTACATAAAGATATTTGTGTAATTTGTCAGCATGGAATTAGAAGCGTGTATGCAGCAGCACAGTTACAACAGCACACCCAACAAAAAGTATATAGTTTAAAAGGTGGATTAACTGCCTATTTTAATCAGTAGTATATGAAAACAAAAAGTATTAAAAATATATTTGTGGAAGGCGCCATTGCTCCGCAAAAAATTGCCAATAGCATTGCACAACACGCCACCCAAAAAAATATTGGCGCACACAGCATATTTTTAGGTCAGGTACGGGCCGATGAAAAAGAAGGAGGAAGGGTGCAGGCAATAGAATATACCACTTACAAAGAAATGGCTCTGCAGCAAATGCATGATATAAGAGAAGAGTTATTTAAAAAATACGAACTTACATGTATGCACGTGTATCACAGTTTAGGCGTAGTTCCGGCAGGCAAAATCAGTTTATTTGTATTTGTTTCATCAACACATCGTAAAGCATCTATTGCAGCCTGTGAAGAATTGGTTGAAGCCATTAAATTTCAATTACCTATTTGGGGTAAAGAAATTTTGAATAATCAAAATACTGTTTGGAAAGAAAATCATTAATATGGTCAACATCACCCATAAATCAAACAGCTTACGTACAGCCATTGCTGTTGCAAACGTAAAAACATCTGCTCCTGAAACCATCGTAGCCATTCAGGAAAAAAGAGTGCCCAAGGGAGATGTGTTTTCATTCGCCAAAGTAGCCGCATTATTTGCTATCAAAAAAACCAGCGAGGTAATTCCGGATTGCCATCCATTACCAGTTGAATTTGCCGATGTTCGTTTTACTATCCGGGAATTATCGGTAGAAATCATTGTTGAAGTGCATACCATTTATAAAACCGGTGTTGAAGTAGAAGCCATGCATGGCGCTTCTGTTGCTGCATTAACTTTGTATGATATGCTTAAGCCAATTGATTCACATATTGAAATTCAAAACATACGCCTGCTTTCAAAAAAAGGTGGAAAATCTGATCGGAAAAATTTGGATACCCCAACCCTACAAGCAGTAGTTATTGTTTGCTCTGACAGTATCTTTCAGCAAAAAGCAACAGATAAGGCCGGTTTGGCAGTGGTAGAAATACTAAAGTCTTACAATATACAAACGGTGCATTATGGTATTATTCCCGATGAGCATTCATACATTCAGGAACAAATACAACGGTATGCCATTGATGAAATTCAATTATTGTTTTTTGTTGGAGGCACCGGTGTTTCAGAAAGAGATATAACACCTGATGCTGTTCGTCCATTATTAGATATGGAACTGCCGGGCATTATGGAAGAAGCCCGCCGTTATGGTCAGGAACGAATGCCTTATGCCATGCTGTCGAGAAGTGTTGCCGGTTTTATTAAAAACACTTTGGTATTAACACTACCCGGCTCTACCGGAGGTGCAACAGAATACATGGAAGCTTTGTTTCCGGCAGTATTGCATGCTTTGGAAATAAAAAACAATCAGCCACATTAATTTGCAGCATTATTAAATGTAGTGCTTGCTTTAATGTTAGCTGTTTAAATAATGCTTTCTGAAAACAGAAGGGGTTACTCCGGTAACTGCTTTGAAGGTTTTATTGAAATGTGAAATATTGCCAAAGCCACACTCAAAACAAACATTGGTAATATTTTGATGATACAGCAATAATTTTTTTGCCTGATTGATGCGGTATTGGTTAAGAAATTCAGTAAAAGTGAAATGTGTTGCTTTTTTAAAATATCTGCAAAACGCTGCAGTAGTTAAACTACACAGCCTGGCTACATCCTTTACGTCAATCGATTGCTGATAGTGTAATTCAATAAATTGATAAACCTGCTGCAAGCGTTCATTTTCTTTTTGTAATACTGAAACAGATACGGGTTTTACATTCAGCGTTTCTTTTTCATCACTATTTGCTAAAAGTTGAAGTACCTGCAATAACCGGATTAATTTTTCAAAATTTGGTAATGTTCGTATTTCTTTTAAAAGCGTTCCTGCCTTCAATTTTGTATCGCCATAAAAAACCAGACCTTCCTTTGCCAGCTCAAGCAGAGTTCTAATAGCACCAAATTCCGAAATAGAAATTATTCCATTCCCCAAAAAATCTTCCCGCATTTGAATAACAACGGTTTCTACTTTGTTTTTAACACCATAATCAAAATTGAGGTGTGGTATATTGGGACCAATCAATGCCAGGTCACTGCCTTCATAATTGGAAATATGATTACCTATATGCCTTAAACCCTTAGGTGATTCTACATATACAATTTCATATTCCGGATGAAAATGCCAGTAAAAAATATCATTTAAATTAGGATTCTGCAAAATCCGGAATGAACTGTCAGGGCCGGGTTCGCAGTTTTCTCTTTTAGCCCGCATGGTGCTGTATTTGTAAACAAACTGTAATTTATCAAAAAAAATATCAATATAGCATATAAATTGGCCAATGGGCTATTTGTAACCCTACTTCTGCACTTGTACTTTTATTGCATGAAAATAACGGTTGCTGAGGGGTTTACTACTTTATACCGTTTATTCACTTAAAAAATGATTCATTCATTGTAAAAATTTTTTACGTATGCAGGAAAAAACAATGGCAGCAGTAATGGTGCCCACAAACGCACATAAAGATATTCCCGGGAACCCTTCTGTAACAAAATCAAGTCAACATAAACTGAACGACAGAAGCAATGGTAAATCATTACGCGTACTTAGTGAGGAAGACTGGCAGTTTTGGATAAGCAATGGTTATATTGTTATTAAAAATGCCGTACCGCGAGAACAGGCTTTAGCAACAGCTCAGTTTTTATGGGAGTTTGAAGAAAAAGATCCCAATAACCCTGCAACCTGGTATTCGGCACCCCGCGCCGACATGCAAATGAAAGAACTCATTAATACCGGTATGGTGGAAGTATATAACCACCAACATTTATGGAATAACCGTATGACACAGCGTGTATATGATGCATTTGTAGATATTTGGGGAACGGAAAAATTATGGGTAACCATTGATCGGGCGAATTTAAATTTCCCCATTAGGCCAGGTTTTGAATACAAAGGCTTTATTCATTGGGATTATGATCCGGAAACAAAACCGGTAAATGTGCAGGGTGTACTGGCATTGGCCGATCAAACAGATGAAGAGATGGGTGGTTTTCAATGTGTTCCGGAATTATTTAGAACTTATGATACCTGGAAAACCACACAACCAGCCAACCGTGATCATTTTAAACCGGATATAACGGGATTTGAATTGGTGAAGGTAAAAATGGGGGCAGGTGATTTGCTCATCTTTAACAGCTTGCAACCGCATGGCATCAGGCCCAATAATAGTAAAAATAAAGTGCGCATCGCACAATATATTTCCATGATGCCTGCCGAAGAAGAAAATGAAGCATTAAAAAACTGGCGTGTTGATTCCTGGAAAAATCGCATTGCTCCGGAGGGATATGCTTTTCCAGGTGATCCGCGAAAATGGGAACAAACCCGTTATGGAACAGCACAATTAAATGCATTGGGAAAAAAATTATTGGGTTTAGAAAAATGGTAGTTATGCGTTTCTAACTGAATATAAATTGTTCTTTTTATCCCCCACACCGGCGCAGCAATTTGTTGCGCTGTTTTTTATGATATATACAAAGTGTTCGGAAATGATACACTTTTTTATAAGAACCTTCACACTACAGTATTAGTAAATGTTAATAAAAATGGAAACAATTCATATATTTAGTTTTTAATACATTCAAATACTTCAGATATATTGAATTTTACCGTTCAACAATGTTGTGATTTGCATATTGTTTAACGCTGATGAATTTTGCACTTGCAATAATTTTTTTCATTCATAGCTATGTTGAACCCTGCAATGCAACATTTATTATTCATATACAGGCCTTCCTTCATTATTTACATGAATCGGCCTTGCATGCTTTCGCAGAGGCATTTCAGCCAATTAGTGTTAGGTGCAAAACCATGCTTACGGTTGCAGGCAAAACGGAGTGTTACCTGTATTTTGTTACGGAAGGCTTACAAAGAATATGTTATTTAACAGAGTCTGGTAAAGAAAGTACACTGTAGTTAGTTACCCATTTTCTTTTAGCGGAATGGCCGATAGCTTTTTTATTTCAAAATCCCGGTTATTATTTTTTTGAAACCATTACTGCCAGTCATTTTTTACGCATACATCATGAGCGTGTGCAGCAGTTAATTGCAAAATACCCATGTATACAGCAGTTGTTAACAAAGTCAAAGGCTTTACATGATACTTTATTTCGGCAAGTAGAATTACAATGCTATAGTAACGAAGAAAAGTTTAAAGCCTTAATGGAGAGAAATGCACATTTGTTAAATTATGCTCCACATAAATATCTGGCTTCTTATCTGGGCATGGATGCTACCAATTTCAGTAAAATATTGAACGGCTACAAAATTTAAAATCATGGCAAATACCAACATTTATAGTCCGTTCAAGTGGCAGCTTTGCAATCAGTATCATTTTAAAAATGAAATGAACAAAGCATACAACAAAAATAATAATTATTTTCCATAAATTAATGTATGCCGCAATTACAGCAATGCTATTTGTTGCCTGCAGCAAGCCGTTACCATTCACCAATGAACTATGTTAACCTAAATAATGCTGTGGTGAAAGCTCAACAGCCTGCATTGGTATATGATTTGAATATGGCCGGAAGAATAGACATTGCATTTAACGTAATGTTGTTAAGCGATCCAATACAACAACAAAACAAGTGGCAGTTTATGGCTGTTACGGATATATATACGGCATTACTGGTTGATACAAACGAAACAACGCCGGTTGCTGACAGAGCAACCATTATTATAAGAGAGGGCTTTGCCGGATATCAATGGTATGGCGCCTCCAATGTTGTATGGATACAAAAAGTTGTTAGCATGGCCATTCCTGATTATTGGGAAAGCAATTGGTTGAATGTCAATAAAAAGTATTTGCCTTTTCAGATAATGAAAGACAATAAAAAATATGATGGCTGGATAGAGTTAACGGAAGACCATGCCAATGAACAAATCATTTCACACCGTTTTGCTATCAGCAAACAAGCGGATACTGCTGTTGTTGCCGGCATATAATCTACAAATCTTCAAATTTTTCAAATGAGCAATTTAAACAACAACAAAAGCCTTTTTGTTGGGTTATTTTTGATGGTATTTCCCACCGCAAGTCAGAAAAAACCCGTTTCTCCCGTGCCACCTGCACCCTCCTCTCCTGCTGCACCCACCATGCAGTATTTCTCATTACAGGACTATTCCATTCAGGCCAATAAATCGGGGTTACTATTGATTTGAACAGAAATGGCCGACGCGATATGTTTTTTTAATGTAATGCTGGTAAGCTATCGTATTTATCAACCGATAAATGGAAACTTATGGTTTCTACCGAAATGCATCAAATCTGAATTACGCCACTCCATTTTTTCTTCTTTTATTTGCAAATGGAATCAACGGAAAAAAAAATCATCATCATCACGGCGCCATCAGGTGCAGGTAAAACTTCTATTACCCGATATCTTTTAGCAAAATATCCCAAGTTAGCATTTTCTATTTCCGCTACTACCCGTTCCCCTCGAAGCAATGAGCAGGACGGAAAAGATTATTATTTTATTTCTATCAACGATTTTCAGGAAAAAATAAAAGCAAATGAATTTATTGAATGGGAAATGGTATATGAAGGAAAATATTATGGCACCCTGCACGCTGAAATAGAAAGAATTTGGCAGGAAGGTAAAGTGCCGGTTTTGGATATTGATGTGAAAGGCGCCATTCATGTACAACAGCAATACCCCAACAATACCTTGTCCATTTTTATTGAAGCGCCCAGTTTGGATGAATTGAAAAAAAGATTAGAAAGCCGGGGAACAGAAACCCCGGAAAGTATTGCTACCCGTATGAGTAAAGCCAGTTACGAAATTTCTTTTAAGCACCATTTTAATATAGAAATTGTAAACAGAGAATTAGAGCAGGCCTGTTTGCAAGCAGAAACAGCCATCCGGCAATTTTTGGGCTGGTAATAGGCTGTAATACCTGAATCTTCTTGAAACATCAGGGATAAAATTATTGGTCTTCCTTCTTTTTTCTTCCTGCAATTATGCTATCTTGTTTGATTAAATGAACAGGATATGCTATTTCAAAATAAAACCGTATTCATTACCGGTGCCAGCAGAGGCATCGGCAAGGCCATAGCGTTAGAACTGGCAAAACAAGGCGCCAATATTGTAATTGCCGCGAAAAGCACGGAAGAAAATCCAAAATTAGGAGGTACCATTTTTTCTGCCGCACAAGAAGTGGAAGCTGTTGGAGCTAAGGCAATGCCGGTGCAAACCGATATTCGTTTTGAAGAACAAATTCAAGTGGCTGTACAAAAAGCGGTGGATGCATTTGGTGGTATTGATATTCTGATCAATAATGCTTCTGCCATCCAATTAACAGATACACTTTCCACCGAACCCAAGCGCTTCGACTTAATGCACAGCATTAATGTAAGGGGCACTTTTTTAGTTACACAGGCCTGTGTTCCTTATTTAACAAAAGCGTCTAATCCGCATATCTTAACCTTATCGCCACCATTGAATATGCAACCCAAATGGTTGGCCCCCCATATTGCCTACACAATTACCAAATACAATATGAGTATGATGGCCATTGCTTGGGCACATGAGTTTAAAGAGCTGGGTATTGCATCCAATGCTTTGTGGCCAAGAACCACCATCGATACGGCTGCGGTACGTAATTTATTGGGCGGCGTTGCGTTGGCTAACCAAAGCCGAACGCCACAAATCCTGGCCGATGCTGCTGCTATCATCCTGCAAAAAAAATCAAACGACTGCACAGGCAATACCTTTATTGATGAAGCAGTATTGGCAGCAGAAGGCATCACTAATTTAGATAAATATGCTGTGGTACCAGGTGCCACACTTTTCAACGATTTATTTGTATAAATCGATATTTTTATTAGCACATTTCCATTTTTTTACAACCAAAACCAACTACTTATGAGAAAATTTATTGTTCTGTTGCTTGCTAACAGCCTGCTATGGCTGTCTGCTCCATTTGCTCAAACACCGCAAAAACCCAATGCACTCAAACAAACTGCCATGGCCGATTTGCAAAGCCAGTACAACACCTACAAAAATGTAGCCTTACAAATTTGGAACTTTGCAGAAGTTGGCTATAAAGAAGTAAAGAGTTCAGCACTGCTGCAAGAACAACTTAAAAATGCAGGCTTTTCTGTTGAAAACGGAGTGGCCGATATTCCCACTGCTTTTGTGGCTACCTATGGTAGCGGTCAGCCGGTGATTGGTATATTGGCTGAATTTGATGCCTTACCCGGTTTATCTCAACAGGCTGTTCCTGAAAAAGAGCCGGTTGCCGGACAGGCAGCGGGGCATGGCTGCGGGCATCATTTATTTGGCACGGCCTCAGTAGCTGCCGGAATAGAAATACAAAAATTAATAGCCTCCAACCAATTAAAAGGAACTATAAAAGTATATGGT
>NZ_LUHG01000024.1 GCF_001623405.1 Hydrotalea flava | reverse complement strand
ATAAAGTAGCCATCATAGCCCCACAACAATCCGCTTTAATAGGGTTGGTATCTGTAATAGCCCCGGTTATTGCAGGCGGCAATGCTTGCGTGGTATTGGCATCAGAAAGTTTACCCCTGGCTGCTATCAGTTTAGCTGAAATCATACATTCATCCGATGTGCCGGCAGGGGTAGTGAATATTTTAACCGGCAAACCCAATGAATTATTAAAGTATTTTGCAGAACATATGGATGTGAATGCCATTGTGTGCAATCAATTATCGAATGCAGAGGTGCAGTTGGTGAAAGAAAAAGCATCCTTGAATGTAAAAAGGGTAATTGAATACAATATTAAAAATTGGCTGGATGATACCGCCGGACAGTCGCCTTATTTTATTTTAGATGCTCAGGAAATAAAAACGACCTGGCATCCTATTGAAACGGTTGCTGCCGGCAAATCCGGTTACTAAATATTTTTTTATGCAGCGAATTTTGATGCTTTTTGTATGCTTATTGGTTGGAAAAACAATGATTGCCAATACACCTGATACGATTATTGTACACAAAGATGTACGAATAGATACGCTGGTAGCCAAACAGGCTGCCATGAATAAACGAATGCTTTTAAAGTCATCGAGCGGTTTAGTCAAAGGCTATCGCATTCAGGTAATTACTACCAGCAGTAGGGATGAAGCATTTAAAATTAAATCTGAATTGCTGGCTAAATTTCCTGATCAAAAATCGTATATTTTATTTCAAAGTCCTTATTTCAAAGTAAAAATTGGTAACTTTCTGAAACGAGAAGATGCGGAATTATTACGAACGCAATTAAACAATACTTTTCCTTTCAGTGTGTATGTGGTAGATGATATGGTGGAATATGCTGCTACTGGTATGCCTAATTAAAAGGCAATTGATTCGTTTAAAATATGAATATGCTTTTAACAAGAATACAACAGCGGGCTAAATTATATGCAGATGAGTTTGTTGCAGTTCGCCATTGGTTACATGCCCATCCTGAATTAAGTTATCAGGAATTTGAAACTTCCCGGTTCATACAATCTAGATTAAATGAATGGGGCATTGCTTTTGAAGTAAAAGCAGGAACCGGTGTGGTGGGCATCATTGAGGGAAAAGAGCCGCATAGCCGAATCATTGCCCTGCGTGCCGATATGGATGCTTTGCCAATAGTAGAAGAAAATGAAGTGCCTTATCGTTCAACCAACGAAGGCGTTATGCATGCCTGCGGACATGATGTACATACTACCTGTTTGTTGGGAGCAGTAAAAATTTTGAACGAATTAAAAACCGAATGGTCGGGTACCGTTCAATTTATTTTTCAACCCGGTGAAGAAAGAAATCCGGGAGGCGCCAGCCTTTTAATTAAGGAAGGCGTATTGAAATATCCCAAACCACAGGGAATTATTGGTTTGCATGTGCACCCCGGTTTACAGGTGGGTAAATTAAGTTTTAGAAAAGGGCGTGTAATGGCCAGTGCCGATGAAATTTATATGACTATTAAAAGCAAAGGAGGCCATGCCGCAGCACCGCATTTAACGGTAGATACCATACTGGTGGCATCGCATATCATTATTGCTTTGCAGCAGGTTATTTCCAGAAACAATAATCCATTATCACCTTCTGTTTTATCTATCTGTGCCATACAGGGTGGGCATACTACCAATGTAATTCCCAGTGAGGTTAAGTTAATGGGCACTTTTAGAGCGATGGATGAACAATGGCGTTTTAAAGCACATACATTGATTCAAAAAATTGTAACCGGAGTAGCCGAAAGCATGGGAGCCGAAGTACAGCTACATATTGATGTGGGTTATCCTGCGGTGGATAACGATGCCCACTTGACGGATGTTGCCTGGAAACTGGCTGATGCATACATGGGTACTGAAAATGTGGAAGAAACAGAAGTGCGCATGGGAGCGGAAGATTTTGGCTATTATACACAGGTTATTCCAGGTTGTTTTTTCAGGTTGGGTGTTATGAATGTTGAGAAAGGAATTATATCCGGCGTACATACACCCACATTTAATATTGATGAAGTTGCCATTGAAACCGGAATGGGAATGATGGCATGGTTGGGTGCTAATGCCACTATTTAATGTGGCATGCACCATTTGCATATAAAATTAGAAATTTTTTTAAAAAAAGTTTGTCGCAAAACAAATCCGCAAATCTACTATACTTTTTAACAAAAAAATCAGGTGATTTCACTGAATTTTTGTAATGTGTAAAAACATACCTTGCAGTATAAAATGATGTAATATTCTAAAACCTGCTGTGTATGGCTGCCATTGTGCTTGCGGAAGATAACATTACTTTCTTAGATAAATTCAGTAGTTGGCTGTTACGTGAACCGGGCCATGCGATGCTTTATTTTGCTCGTAACGGGATGGATTTGTTACAACAAATTATTGCTAAAAAACCTTTGCCTGATATTATTTTAATGGATGTAGAAATGCCGATCATCGATGGCATTGAGGCAACCAGTTTTATTAAGGACCAATTTCCCTCAATTAAAATAATTGGGCTTACCTCGCATAGTACAGATGGCATGGCCATACATGCTTTAGTGAGCGGTATGGATGCTTTTGTAGGAAAGGCACTGGCTGAGTATATTTTGCCTGAGGCCATTGAAACGGTACTTAAGGGAAAATTATTTATTGATACCCGATTAGAATTTAATATTGACTACATTTTAGAGACCGTAAAAAAAAGAAAAGAAATCATTGCAGGTTATCGCAATGCTCTGCCCACACTTACCCATAAGGAAATGGCATTCATTATTTTAGCAGCTACCTCATTAAAATATAAGCAGGTGGCCGAATTAATGAACTTAAGCGAAAAATCGGTACATGGCTATTTTGAAGCCGTATCTAATAAACTTAAATTAACCAGTCGCCAGCATTTAACATTGTTTGCCCATCAGCATGGATTAACCCATATGGCCGATTATACCAGTAGTTTTTAAGGTTGTACACCAATCATTTTAATTTCTGTATTTTAGTTGTACTTTGCACGCCTGCTTTAGTAAACCAGAAGCTGTTGCTTGTAGTGCTGCCCATTGTTTGGAACCCTGAAGTGCGTGACACAACAGCCACTGCCCACTGTTGTTAAAGCCGGTACCCAAAAAATGCTTACATGGATAAGAAAAAATTAAGAAGAGAGGAGGCATTGGAATACCATGCCAAAGGCCGTCCCGGAAAAATTGAAGTAATTCCTACCAAAGAAGCCAAAACCCAGCGCGACCTTTCACTGGCATACAGCCCCGGCGTTGCAGAACCTTGCAAGGCTATAAAAGAAAATCCGGAAGATATTTATAAATATACTGCTAAGGGCAATTTAGTGGCCGTAATTAGCAATGGTACTGCCGTATTGGGACTGGGAGATATTGGCCCCGAAGCCAGTAAACCGGTGATGGAAGGAAAGGGGGTGTTGTTTAAAATTTTTGCAGATATTGATGTGTTTGATATTGAGATCAATGAAAAAGACCCGGAAAAATTTGTTGCGATTGTAAAAAGTTTAGAGCCCACATTTGGCGGCATTAATCTGGAAGATATTAAAGCGCCGGAATGTTTTTATATTGAAGAACAATTGCGGCAACAACTGAAAATACCCATTATGCACGATGATCAGCATGGTACCGCTATTATTAGCGCTGCTGCTTTATTGAATGCATTAGATATTCAGAAAAAGAAAATAGAAAAAGCCCGTTTTGTAGTGAATGGCGCCGGCGCAGCAGCCATGGCTTGTGTACAGTTGTATGTAGCATTGGGTGCCAAATATGAGCATTTTATTATGTTTGATAAAGATGGGGTATTGCATAAGGGGCGAAATGATTTGGGCGATATACGCATGAAGTTTGCCGTTGATAAAGCAGATTGGGATTTAACCAAAGCCATGAAAGATGCGGACGTTTTTTTAGGCCTGAGTGTGGGTAATGTAATTACGCAGGAAATGATTAAAAGCATGGCAAAAAACCCGATTGTTTTTGCAATGGCCAATCCCGATCCGGAAATAACTTATGAAGAGGCCACTGCTGTACGAAAAGATATTATTATGGCCACCGGCCGCAGCGATTATCCCAATATGGTAAATAACGTACTGGGCTTTCCGTATATATTCAGAGGTGCATTAGATGTTAGGGCCACCCAAATTAATGAAGCCATGAAATTGGCAGCCGTAAAAGCTTTGGCCGAATTGGCCCGTTCAGCTGTACCCGATATTGTAAACCTGGCTTATAACCAGAAAAATTTAAGCTATGGCCCTGAATATATTATTCCCAAACCTATTGATCCACGGTTACTATCTACCGTAGCACCTGCAGTAGCACGGGCTGCCATAGAAAGTGGTGTGGCGCAACGCACCATTCAAAATTGGGATGAATATGCGCTGGAACTGAATAAGCGCTTGGGATTAGACAACCAGCTGATGCGGATTATCAGTAACAAAGCACGCAGGGCTCCCAAACGAATTGTTTTTGCAGAAGCAGATAATCTAAAAATTTTAAAAGCTGCCAGTATTGCTTATGATGAAGGTATTGCCTATCCTATATTATTAGGAGTGGAAGAAGATATAAAAAGAATTGCACAGGAAAATAGTGTGGATATTTCTGACTTACCCATTATTGATACCCGCAGTGATGCTTATGCCGATAAACGTGAATTTTACGGACAACTGTTTTTTCAAAAAAGACAACGCAAGGGCTTTAACCGTTATGAGAGTTTTAAAATGATGAAAGACCGAAATTATTTTGGTTGTATGATGGTTGAAACCGGTGATGCCGATGCCATGATTTCAGGATTAACCCGAAATTATGCCGATGCCATTAAACCTGCATTACAAATTATTGGAACTGATGAAGGGGTGAAAAAAATTGCAGGCATGTATTTGCTGCTTACCAAAAAAGGACCACTCTTTTTAGCCGATACTACCATTAACTTTAATCCAACGGCAGAAGAACTGGCCGATATTACTTTAATGGTAGCCAGAGAAGTACGTACCTTCAATTTAGTACCACGCATTGCTATGTTAAGTTATAGCAACTTTGGCAGTAGTAATTCCCCGGAAGCAAATTTGGTAGCTGAAGCCGTTCAGATTGTAAAACAACGCAACCCTTCATTAATTATAGATGGTGAAATGCAAGCCAGTCTGGCATTTAATAACGAAATTTTAAAAGATAATTATCCTTTTAGTGAATTGGTAGGTCAGGATGTAAATGTGCTTATTTTCCCAAATTTAACATCGGGTAATATAGCCTATAATTTACTGAAAGAGTTGGGTGGAGCCGATGCTATTGGTCCTATTTTGCTGGGTTTGAAAAAACCTGTGCATGTACTGCAATTGGGCAGCAGTGTGCGCAGCATAGTAAATATGGCTTTAATTGCAGTGGTAGATGCACAAATGAAGTGTAAATTAGATACAGAAGCCGAGGTGCAAAAATCAAAATGGTGGAAAAGGCGGCGTTTAAAAAAGAATTAATATTTTCGTTGATGAATCGTTTTGCCGGCATCATTTAAAAACTGAAACATGTCTTTTTTTTCACATTTAGGTGCGTTTTTATTGTTGTTGAAGGGAATGTTTACACGACCGGAAAATTGGAAAATGTATTGGAAAGAACTCATGAACCAATGTGTAGATATAGGCGTGGGTGCTTTGCCCATTGTGATAATTATTTCCTTGTTTTTAGGTGCAGTAACTACGGTACAAACGGCTTATCAGTTGGTGAGCCCGTTGGTACCCCAGGCTACCATTGCACAAATTGTTCGCGATAGTATGATATTGGAATTATCACCTACGGTAGTTTGTATTGTTTTGGCCGGTGTAGTGGGCAGTAAAATTGCCAGTGAATTGGGCAATATGCGTATCAGCGAACAGATTGATGCGATTGAAATCATGGGCATCAATACCAAAAGTTATTTATTGTTTCCTAAAATTATTGCTGCTTTAATTGTTGTACCCGCATTGATTGTAATTTCTGCTGTATTGGGTATTTGGGGTGGAAGAGAAGCGGGCAGTTTAACCGGCATCTTATCGCACGATATATATGATATTGGGTTAAGGCAAAACCTGAATTTATACAATATTCAATTTGCTTTATACAAATCGTACACCTTTGCCTTTATTATTAGCAGCGTACCTGCTTACTTTGGTTATTTTGTAAAGGGTGGTGCACTCGAAATTGGTAAAGCCAGTACCAGGGCTGTTGTAACCAGTTGTATCTTAATTTTATTTGCCGATTATGCATTGGCTGCCTTACTGTTATAACCGAATTTTTGTTCCATAATTTTATTCATTTTATATGTTCATCTTATTTTAATTTGGTAGCTTTCATTTTATTTGTATGAAGGCACTCTCTTTCCAATCTTTTCAACACAGTATTCGCCATCCGGTTTTGTACCGCTTATTCTTATTAAAAAATTTACCCATGGCCTTTTTAGCCGGGTTGCATGTTCAAGAATTCACTCAGTCATCGGCAGTAGTAACCGTTACTTATCGTTATCTTACAAAAAATCCTTTTCGTTCCATCTATTTCGCTGTATTAAGTATGGCCGCTGAATTAAGTACGGGTGTATTGGCTTTTGCCTATGTTTATCAACAACCCGTTAAAGTAAGTATGCTGGTTGTAAACATGCAGGCGCAATTTTATAAAAAGGCAACAGGTACCATTCAATTTATCTGTAATGATGGTGCTGCTATTCAATTGGCTATTACCAATGCCATACAAACCGGCGAATCCGTCATCGTTATCTGCCGTTCATCCGGTGTAAACCGGCAAGGAGAGCTAGTTGCCAATTTTGAATTTACCTGGAGTTTTAAAAGAAAATAATTGGTGTATTCAATTTCAGGTGTTAAATTACAGTAATATTTAAATGTAGTAGTCATTGATGCATTCTAACGGAATGTTGCGTTGATTGCTGCATGAAAAATAATAGATGGCCCATTTTACATATGCATTAAATTTAACGAAAATGAAAATTGCATTTCACGGAGCAGCAAGAACGGTAACCGGTTCAAAACATTTACTGACTTTAGATAATGGCAAAAAAATATTATTAGATTGTGGCATGTTTCAGGGGTTGGGAAAAGATACAGAACCCTTAAATATGCAATTTGGTTTTGTGGCCACAGATATTGATTATTTAATTCTTTCTCATGCACATATCGATCATTCCGGTTTAATTCCCAAATTGGTGAAAGAAGGTTTTCAGGGAAAAATTTTTTCTACACCTGCTACCAAAGAGCTGAGTGATGTGCTGTTGCAGGATTCGGCTCAAATACAACGGGATGATACTAAATTCATCAATAAAAAAAGAGCCAAACAAGGATTGCCGCCTTATGCACCTTTGTATGATTTAGATGATGCTTCTAAAGCATTCGATTATTTTAATTTGGTAGAATATGGTGTATGGACTACCATAGAAAAAGGCGTTGAATTATTGTTTACCGATACTGGGCATATTATTGGCAGTGCTGCCATGCATCTACGTATTACAGAAAATGGTATCACCCGGCAAATTACATTTAGCGGCGATGTGGGCAGGTACAATGATGCCATACTGCGCTCACCGCAAACATTTCCCCAATCTGATTATATTATTTTAGAAAGTACCTATGGTAATAAATTACATGATGAAGTACATGGTATTGCCGATACTTTATTGCATTGGATAGAACATACTTGTATTGAAAAGAAAGGAAAATTAATTATACCCGCCTTCAGTGTAGGCAGAACACAAGAGTTATTATATGCATTAAATCAATTGTCACTTGAAAAGCGATTACCTAAAGTTGCCTTTTATGTAGATAGTCCTTTGAGTAGAGAAGCTACACAAGTTGTAAAATCATATCCGCAATATTTCAATAACCGTATTAAAAAGGTGATGGAGCAAGACGAGGATCCTTTCGATTTTCCGGGATTAAGTTTTATTAAAACGGTGGATGATAGCAAAGCGCTTAATTTTAAAACAGAACCTTGTGTAATTATTTCTGCCAGTGGAATGGCCGATGCAGGAAGGGTAAAGCACCATATTTTAAACAATATTAATGATAATAAGAACACTATTTTAATGGTGGGTTATTGTGAGCCACATACCTTGGGCGGACATTTATTGGCAGGTGCTAAAGAAGTGAAAATTTTTGGCGATTTTTATAAAGTAGTGGCAGAAGTGGGCGAAATGCATAGTATGAGTGCCCATGGCGATTATGATGATTTATGCCAGTTTATTGCTTGTCAGCAAAAAGATTTGGTAAGAATTTTGTTTTTGGTGCACGGAGAATATGATGTACAACAGGATTTCAGGAACCGATTAGTAAGAAAAGGATTTAAAGAAGTGGTAATACCTTCATTGCATTCTGAACATTTGTTAGATTAAACAATTTTTTTAAGGTGAATTTGGATACATATTGTGTTTGAATTATCAAAATATATATATATATATATTTATTATCAATATATGCCCGTGCTAAAACGTTCAACCATACAGTTGTTGCGCTTTCCGTTTTCTTTTTTCTTAATGCCTGTATTTTGGTTTGCCTTACTATTTGTTGATAGGGTTCAATGGCACCATACCATTTTATTGTTTTTTATTATTCATGTTTTAATGTACCCTGCCAGCAATGCTTATAACAGTTATATGGACAATGATACGGAAAGTATTGGTGGTATTACCCAACCGCTTCCCCCCACAAAGCAATTATATTATGTTGCTTTAGTAATGGATATTTTGGCTTTTTTATTGGCAATGTGGATAGGCATTTGGGTAGGATGTTGTATATTGGTTTATATTATTTTTTCCAGATTGTATAGTTACAGAGGGGTCCGTTTAAAAAAATACCCTGTGGTGGGTTTCCTAACTGTTATTTTAAATCAGGGTGGATTGATTTTTCTTACAGTTTATCTGACTGCATCTGTTCAACCGGTAGTATCTGTTCCTGTAATGGGTATCTGTATAGCTATATTATTCATTGGCGGTTTTTATCCAATTACGCAGGTATACCAACATGCGGCCGATAAGGCAGATGGTGTAACAACACTCTCTGTTGTATTGGGTATAAAAGGCACTTTTTTATTTTGTATGGCCATGTATGCACTGGCTTTTTTGTGCATGTGGTATTATTTTACATCCATTTTCGCTATTCATACGTTTATCATGATACAACTATTTTTTGTACCGGTATTGATTTACTTTTTTTACTGGATTCAATTGGTTTGGAAAAATGTTCAAAATGCAAACTTTAAACAAACCATGCGTATGAACTGGATAGCAGCTACATTTACCAATATGGCGTTCATTTTTGTATTCATACAACAACACATTGGCTAATATTATTTCCATAGGAACCGCAGTGCCTGATTTTTGTCATCAGCAAACCGATATTCTGCAGTTTATGCAGAATATGTATGGATTAGATGATGCACAGAAACGTATATTGTCTTTTTTATACCGCCAAAGTGGTATTCGTCAGCGCTACTCCGTTCTCAATGATTTTTCTGAAAAACATGCGCACCTGCATCAACTATTTGCTGCACAATCTGAAAATCCACCTATTTCTAAACGGATGGACGTATATCAATCAATGGCGCCGGTATTAGCCTTCAAAGCAATTAATGATTGTATGAATGGCGTTGCAGAACCTCATCAAATTACACATTTAATTACCGTAAGTTGTACCGGAATGAGTGCGCCGGGTATTGATTTGCAATTAGCTGAAATGCTGAATCTGCCCGATAATGTATTCCGTACTTCTGTAAATTTTATGGGTTGTTATGCAGCCATACATGCATTAAAAATGGCCAATTATATTTGTAAGTCTGAATCCGATGCTGTTATTGTAATTGTTGCCGTAGAATTATGTACCCTTCATTTTCAGCCTGAATTTACTGAAGATAATGCTGCCAGTAGTTTGTTGTTTGCTGATGGTGCTGCGGCGGTACTTGTTTCAAACCTACAGGTTAAAACCACAACCAAACCGATAATTGCATTGGAAAGTTTTTATTCTAAAATAGAGCGAAAAGGAAAAAATGATATGGCATGGATGATTGGCAATCATGGTTTTGAAATGACACTGAGTAGTTTTATTCCATCCATTATTGAAGCGGATATTGAAGAGCTGGTATATGCTGTTTTGAAAAATTCAGGTTATACGTTACAGGCCATACAGCATTGGTGTCTGCATCCCGGTGGAAGAAAAATTATTGATGTAATTGAAAAAAAATTAGGATTGACTCGTGAAAAAACGATTCCATCCCGTTATGTTTTAGAAAATTTTGGCAATATGTCTTCCCCAACCTTATTATTTGTGTTGAAAGAAATGATGCAATATAAGCCCTTACATCCCGAATCCATTTTTGGAATTGCATTTGGCCCCGGTTTAACCATGGAAACTTTTACTGCCCAACTGATATGAATTTGCGTAACCGCTCATACCAAAATGAATTGTTAGATGCGGATGACATTCCATTTGAAGACATTCGCGTAAATATACAGGAGTTGAATTTTATTAATACCTGGCTGGGTGGGCATGCCATTACCATTGCAGGATTTAAAAAAATTGCAGCAAACAGGAAACAATTGACTGTTTGCGAAATTGGTTGTGGTGGCGGCGATAATTTAATGGCTATTGCCAATTACTGTAAAAAAAAGCATATATCCCTTGCTGTGATTGGTATTGATAAAAATTCATCCTGTATTGAAGTTGCCAGACAATTACATGGGAACCGGATTTCAGCTCAATGGATTGTTTCAGACTATGCTACTGTTCATTTTGATGAAAAACCTGATATCATTTTTTCAAGTTTATTCTGCCATCATTTTACTGAAACTGAACTACTGTTTCAATTGCAGTGGATGCAGCAAAATAGCCGTTTAGGTTTTTTTGTAAATGATTTGCATCGACATTATATGGCTTATTATTTTATTCAATGGCTTACCGGCTTATGTTCAAAATCTTATTTGGTAAAACATGATGCGCCATTAAGTGTTGCCCGTGGGTTTAAAAAAATGGAATGGATTGTTTTATTACAAACTGCTGGCATACAACATTATACCATTGTATGGAAATGGGCATTTCGTTATTTAATGATTGCAACCAATGGAAACAAATACTGAATATGATGTTGCCATTATTGGCGGTGGTTTGGGGGGACTAACCCTTGCCATTCAATGCGCTGATGCCGGATACTGTGTAGTGCTTTTTGAAAAAGAACAATATCCTTTTCATAAGGTTTGTGGCGAATATATTAGTAATGAAAGTAAACCTTTTCTTACTCGTTTGGGTATACCTATTACAGAATGGAATTTGCCTGCAATCAATCAATTATTAATCACAGATATTCATGGCCATGCTTACCCATTTACTTTGGATTTGGGTGGATTTGGAATTAGTCGCTTTCGGTTAGACAATGCATTGTATCAATTAGCCTTACAAAAAAATGTGCAGGTTTATTCCGGAACCAAAGTATTGAATGCTGTATACACAAATAATCATTTTATTGTGGAAGCTACCAATGGCAGCTTTTCTGCAAAAGTTACGGTTGGCAGTTTTGGCAAAAGAAGCAATTTTGATGTACAATGGAAACGTATACTTTCGCCTTCCGGCAATCATGCAAATGAAACAAAATTTATAGGCGTAAAATACCATATCCGGTATCCTTTTCTTTCCAATCAAATTGCATTACATAATTTTAAAAATGGTTACTGTGGTATTTCTATGATTGAAGAACAAAAATGTTGTTTGTGTTATTTAACAACGGCTGAAAATTTACGTAGAAGCGGAAACCGCATTGAAGTGATGGAAGAAAAGATCCTCTTCCAAAATCCTGGTTTAAAAAAAATATTTACTGAAGCTGGGTTTTTATATGCATCACCACAAGTAATAGCTCAGGTTTCGTTTGCGCCTAAAACTCAGGTGCACAACCATGTGTTGATGGTAGGCGATGCTGCTGGATTGATTACGCCACTATGCGGAAATGGCATGAGTATGGCCATGCATGCCGGCAGGTTGGCATTTAATGCTATTGATATGTTTTTGCAGGGCAAAATCAATAGAATTGAAATGGAACAACAATATTCGAAATCATGGCAACACCAATTCAAACAAAGGTTATGGGCAGGCAGACAGGTGCAGGCACTGATGGGAGCACAATGGTTAACTTCGGTTGCTCTGAAGGTATTGCATAGATTTCCTGCTTTGGCAAAAAAAGTTATCTCAAGCACCCATGGCCAACCATTTTAGGTGTTTACCTGTTTTTTTTAAATACAGAAATATGAAAAGTATGTTTGGATTGGTGTGTTGTATGTTTTTGGCAACTATATTGCCTGCACAAATGTTGCATCCTGATGATGCGGCTTCAAAAGTACTTTTTACCATCAAAAACTTTGGCATCAATACAGCAGGTAGTTTGAGTGGTTTAAAAGGTGAAATTGTAGTGAATGAGCAAGATTGTACAAACGATTATTTCAATGTAACAGTAAATACAGCTACTGTTAATACCGGTATTGGGGCAAGAGATCATCATTTGCGTTCAGTTGATTATTTTAATGTTGCCGTATTTCCAACGATTCAATTCATTTCCGAATCTGTTCAGTTAAACAAAGCAGATGGGCAATGTTGGGTAACCGGAAAATTAACTATAAAAGGTATTACTAGAATAATTACTTTTCCGTTTACTGTAATTCATACAGCAATTGGATACCGTTTGCAGGGTCAGTTTTCAATCAATCGCCTCGACTATGGTGTAGGTTCCTCCAGTTGGGCATTGGCTAATTCGGTAATAGTTCAGTTAAATGTATTGGCAGTTCCAACTGCAAATCAATAAAAAGTTGATTTGTTTTTTTAAATAAAAGTTCTGGTACCAAAATCAGTATAAGTTTCTCTGAAATTTTTTGGGGTACACTTTTTTCTTTTTTTAAAGGCCCGGTTAAAGTTGCTCATATTGTTAAAGCCGCATTTATCGGCTATTTCATTAATGCTATGGGTTGTTTCAATCAATAATCTGGCGGCATGGCCAATTCTAATTTCATTTAGTGTATCTACAAATGTTTGTCCGGTTCTGTTTTTAAAAAAACGGCTGAATGAAACTTCTGTCATTGCAGCAATTCCGGCTACTTCAGCAAGGGTAATGGGTTGTTCAAAGTGCCGGTTCATGTATTCCATTACTTTTTCAATTCTTCGGCTGTTATAAGAAAAATTATCTGTATTGGTAAAAGAAGTATCCGATAATATTTGCATGTTTCTGGAAGTAGATAAGTCGTGTAGTATGGATAGTAATTCTAATACAGAATCAAAACCTTGTTTACGCGGTAAATCAATCAGCCTCGGTTTAAGTAGTTCAGTTGTTTCTTTTGAAAATAAAATACCTCTGCACGATCGGTCGAACATGTTTTTAATAAAACTAAGTTGGTTACGGCGTAAAAATTTATCATCAAATAAATCGCGATGGAACTGAATGGTAATTTCTCTAATTTCTTTGCTGCTGCATTGGTGTGTAAACCAACCATGTTGCAAATTAGAGCCTACCAATACCAACTCAAGCTCATCTGTTTCACCAATATGATCGCCAATAATTCGTCTGGAATTTTTGGCATTAATAATAAAGTTTAATTCAAACTCTTCATGAAAATGTAACGGAAAATCAAAACCGGTTTTCACTCTTGAAAAGATGGTAAAACAATCGTTTTGGGTTAACGGAATTACTTCTTTTAAAAGTTGAGGCGGGGTGTACATAAAGGTTTATTTTAAAGTTTGCAAAGACAAATTAAAATTTGAAATGCTGCATGAATTATAAAAATAGTTTTATTTTGATAAAAAAGTATTATTTCTATTTTTTTTGATTTTTATCAAACCTAATATAGTGTTGGTTTTACACAGTACTCTTTTTTATAAATGTAAAAATAACAATATAAACTGATAAAAAAGTATTCAAAATGCAATCGGTTGATATCTATTTTTGATGAAACAAATTGCTATATGAAAAAATTAAGGCTACAACGCTTTTTTTTGGCGTGGTTATTAGTACTCTTCTCATTTGCTGCTTTTGCTCAAAGCAAAAAAATTACCGGAACAGTTACAGATGAAAACGGTGCCAATTTGGATGGTGCTACTATTGTGGTAAAAGATACTAAAATTAGAACCACTACTAATGAAAATGGTATTTTCTCCATTAATGTTCCAAATGATAAGCATGTTTTAGTGATTACTTATGTAGGTTTAAGAACCCAGGAAGTAAACATTAATGGTAAAGAAGTGATTAAGATAGTTCTAAAACCCACATCCGGTGATTTGAATGATGTAGTAGTAATTGGTTACGGAACACAAAGAAAGCAGGATGTAAACGGAGCCATTTCAACCGTTAGTTCTAAAGATATTGCTGATATTCCACAACCTTCTGTAGATCAAATGTTACAGGGGCGGGCAGCCGGTGTTACGGTTACACAAAATTCAGGTCAACCCGGTGCCGCTGTTTCAGTTCGTGTAAGAGGTATTACTTCTTTTACCGGCACAGAGCCACTATATGTAGTTGACGGAGTTGCCATTGACGGTAATGCGCCATCTCAGGCATCATCTAATGATAAAACCTTGGGTGGTTTATCTCCGAGTGAACAAGAGCAAAAACCTAGTGTATTGGCCAGCATTAACCCGAATGATATTGCCTCTATTGATATCTTGAAAGATGCCTCCGCTACAGCTATTTATGGTAGCAGAGGCGCAAATGGGGTGATTATTATTACTACTAAGAAAGGTAAGAATGGAGAAGCTAGGATTAATTATGATGCCTACTATGGCAATCAGGAACAGGGTAAGTATTTGAAAATGATGAACCTGCCCCAATATGCAAAATTTGAAAATATATTAGCAGATTTGTATGGTTTAACCCGCCGAATTGATTTTGCAGATCCAAGTAAATTAGGCCCCGGTACCAATTGGCAAGATGCTGTTTTTAGAAGGGCTGCCCAGATGAGCCATACACTTTCCATGTCTGGTGCAAATGGGAAAACAGATTATTATGTGTCTGGTGGTTATTTTGAACAAAAAGGAACGGTAATAGGTTCTGATTTCAATCGTTTCGCATTTCATACCAACATTAACTCTCAGGTAAAAGATTGGTTTAAAGTAGGAACAAGCATAACTGCCAATCAAAACAAGGCCAATATTGGATTGGGCAATTCATACGGTATTATATATAATGCCTTATTGCAAGCGCCGGATGTATCAGTGTATAATGCTGATGGTTCCTATTCGGGGCCGGCTGTTGTAAATGGCACCATACAAGGAGGTCCGAATCCAGTACAACAAGCAATGAGTATTACCAACTATTTAATTAGAAGTAATATTCAGGGTATGTTGTATGGGGATATTAAGTTCTCAAAAGATTTTACTTTGCATTCAGAAGTGAATGGCAATTTCAATTGGGGTCAGGCAAAAATTTTCCGTCCTACTTATTCTTATGGGGCACCGGGTTCGGCACCTGCTTTTGTTAATACGCAGGCAGTTCTGTTAGAGAATAATAATTTTGATCATTATTGGAGTTGGTTAGAACATTTAAATTATAACCACACATTTGCAGGCAAACATTCCGTACAGGCATTAGTAGGTCATGAAGTGTGGGAATCAGCTTATGATGGTATTGTAGCCAGTACAAAAGGTTTTACTGCGGGTAATGCAGTGCAAACTTTGAACTTAGGTACGCAAACGTCCAATACGTTAGATGAGCCTAAAGGAAGTACATCCATGGAATCTTGGTTAGTGCGAGTTATTTATACTTTTGATAATAAATATAGTATCACTGCCACAGATCGCAGAGACCAGTCTTCCAACTTTGCACCAGACCATCAGGTTGGATATTTCCCCGGTGTTGCAGCATCATGGAGAATATCTCAAGAGCCTTTCATGACAAAAATTAATACATTATTCAGTAACCTTAAGCTGCGAGTAGGTTATGGTACAACCGGTAATTCTAATACAAATGGAGGTTATAAATACGGTTCAGCTATTACACCGGTAGTAACAGGTATAGGTACAGGGTTTAGTTTTGCTAACTTCAGTAATCCTAATTTAACCTGGGAAACTGCTATACAAAGTAATGCAGGCCTTGATTTCAGCATGTTTCATAACAGAATAGATGCATCTTTTGATGTATACAAAAAAACTTCGAAAAACTTTTTATTCCAACAACCCTTACCTGCATTTCTTGGCGGAGGAACCGCTGAATATTCCAATGCTGCGGTAGTACAACCACCTTGGGTAAATGCCGGTGAAATTCAAAATTCAGGTTTTGAGTTCAGTATTACAAGCCGTAATATTATTAAAAAGAATTTTACGTGGACAACCAATGTAGTGTTTTCACATTACAACAATAAAGTAATATCATTAAATGGTTTTCCTGCCATTATAGGTAATGTTTCTACCGGTTTCGGGCCACAAATACCTGCAACTTATACACAAGTTGGTGGCCCTATTGGAGAGTTTTACGGCTATAAAACATTAGGCATCATTAAAACGCAAGATCAATTAGCCTTTTTAGCCCAGCATCCCCAAAATGTGATTGGCCAGCCCGAACGAATTAGTAGCGATAGATCGCAAACAAATGCTATTTATTTAGGTGATATTTTATATGATGGTAATGATGGAAAAGGTGGGCCCAACAAGCAATATGCTTTAGGTAATCCAAACCCTGATTTTACGTACAGTATTACCAACAGCTTTACTTACAAAGATTTTGACTTTTCATTTTTCTTAGTGGGTTCACAAGGGGGTAAAATTTTAAATGCTGTTTCATTTCAAACAATGGGGATGTACAGTTTATACATGAACCAAAGAGCTGATGTAGCCAATTTCTGGACACCTTCTAACCCCAATTCTAATATACCTGCACCCCGTTCCGGTTTTGGCAACAATAACTTAGTTATGTCTGATAGATTTTTGGAAGATGCCTCTTATTTAAGAATACAAAATGTACGCATCGGTTACAATTTGCCGCAACAATGGGCCGGTAAGGTTAAGATGACTAGATTGAAAGCATATATCAGCGGGCAAAATTTATTTGTATTCACAAAATATAGTGGCCTTGATCCTGAAATAGGTTCACTAAATCAAAATCCGGTATTGCAAAATATTGACTATGGTAGGTATCCAACACCACGTATAATCACCTTTGGATTGAATGCAGAATTTTAATTTATTCACTACATAAGCGTTAACTACAATGAAAACAAAATATATATTCAGCTTCATAGTCTTCGCAAGCATGCTTTCAATAAGCTGTAAAAAAGATTTCTTTAACAGGCCTCCCGAAAATGCTTCGACTGTAGGCACCTATTATCAAACTTCAGATCAGGTTCGATCAAGCACCAACATATTATACGCGGCACCCTGGTTTGGCTTGAATGGTAAAGCATTTTTGGCTATTGGCGATTTACAAGCAGGAAATGCTATATGTTATGCCGGTACCGATGGTTCGTTCGATGCTTTTGGCGCATTTGGTGCAGGAAATGCAACACAAACGGTTGCAAGTGCCTGGAACTCTTTGTACACGGTAATTGCACAAGCCAATGCTTTGCTCAATAACCTGCCCGGTGCAGTACCTGCATCAGTGCCAACTTCCGTTGTGAATAATGCATTGGGTGAAGCCCGTGTAATGCGAGCTGCGGCTTATTTTTACTTAACAAGGCTATTTGGTAATGTACCTATCATAACAGATCCTTCACCGTATGTTGGCAGTTTTTCAACTGTCCGTACCAATCCGGTAACAGATGTATATAAATTCATTACAATGGATTTACAATATGCTGAAAGTAATTGCTTCCCCGGAGTAGCATCTACAGGGCATGTTTCAAGTGCATCTGCTTCAGGATTATTGGCCAAAGTATATTTATATCAACAGAAATATGATAGTGCATTAATTGAAGTGCAGAAAGTAATTAGTAGCGGCGAATTTGGCTTAGTTGGTTTAGATGCACCAGGTTCTTATACTCAAATGTTTGAATTAGCGGGCAACAACAATAAAGAATCAATGATTGCTTTGCAATGGACTTCCAATGGGGGCTATGGTTTCGGTAATCAACTACAATCAGTAATAGCACCTAATACTAATATTACAGGTACAGGAGATGGATGGGGTGAACTAGGGCCCAGTCTCGATTTGCAAAATGCATTTAAAAATGCCGGTGATTCAATTCGAAGGCATGGTTGTATTATGGTGAATGGAGATTTTTACCCGGAACTTCATAAAAAAACGGGTGGTTACTATGTGCATAGGATTGATTTGGGCATGGGTGCTGTGAATGCACAAGGAACAGGTGCGGGTATGAAAAAATATGTAGTAGGTACTCCGGATGATAATGGTGGTTTAAGTGCTTTCCAGGCTACTTCCAATAATACTTATCTACTGCGCTATGCAGACGTGTTATTAATTGGTGCAGAAGCCATATTGGGTAAAACAGCAGGCGCTCAACCCGGACAAGGTATTGATACCAATGCTGTTTGTACTGATCCGGTTGCATTAAGTTATTTAAATAAAGTTCGGCAAAGAGCAGGATTACCAGCGTTAGCCAGTTTTTCCTACAAACAATTGCTCAATGAAAGAAGATTGGAATTTGCCATAGAAGGCGATTATTGGTATGATTTGCAACGTATAGATGGATTTAATAATGCACATCATCCTACCGCTATCACCATAATTAATAACCAAGACAGGCGAACAGTAAATTTGGATAATACCACCGGGCAAATCATTGGCTATAATCCCGGAAGAAGTTTCACACTAACCGATGCCAATTTTATACTGCCTTATCCCGCAACAGAAACAGCCGCCAATCCTTCTTTGTTAATGCCTCCGGTTCCCTATAAATTTTAAACATTAATGATACTGATATGAAAACACAAGTAAAATATATTAAAAAAACACATGTCATCTTTGCTTGTATGATGTTTACCCTGGCCTCAATAGTAGTGTCATGCAAAAAATATGATAGCCTCGGGTTTACACCTGGTACCGGTAAACCTACCATCAGTTCAGTTCATACATGGAGTAAAACTGATACAACAGTTTATTATGATACCATCACTTCCATTGATGCATCGGGGAACATTACCAAAACACCGGTGGCACGCAACAACAAAATTGTTCCATTTGACTCTGTAACCACTGCAGGAAATCTTGGAAACTATTATATTATTTATGGCTCTAATTTGGGAAGTACAACCGCTATCACATTTAACGGTAACAATGCTTATTTTAACCGTGCATTATTAACCGATAACTCAATTGTGGTGCAGATTCCCTCAAAAACACCTTATTTGCCACCATTAGCCAATGATAGTCTGGTAGTAACTACACTATATGGGAAAGCTTATTACAAATTCACCATATTGGCTCCACCACCTACACCTTCCGCATATTCTAATTTTGATTTTTATGCCGGTTCTCAAATTACACTTAATGGTGTGGGATTTTCAACTGTAACATCAGTTGCATTAACACAAACCAATGGAGGAACCGCAAACGTAAGTATTGTAAGTCAGAACGATTCAGTAATGGTTTTGCAATTTCCTTCTACAACCATAAATAGAGGAAATTTAACCTTCACTTATAATTCTGGAGGCGCAACACAAACATTAACCGATAAACAAGAATTGGTAGATTTAGATAATGCTTATCAAATTTTTACCGACGATTTTCAAAATGCATGGTCAGATGGTTCCTGGGCTTCCCCTTCCGGAAAATCAACCAATGCATTTAAAACGGGAACTGCTTCTTTCATTGCTACATTTCCTGCAGGAGGCTGGAAAATTGAAGGTTTTGCCAATTGGTGGCCAAGTTTGCCTTATGATGCATCTTATAATTATCTTGTGTTTTGGGTAAAGGGAGGTACGGTATCGCATACCTTGAATCTTGAAACAAATACTTCATCTGTTGGCTATGGGCAAAACTCGGTAAACCCCATTGTGGTGCCTCCCAATGTATGGACTTACTTTAAGATTCCACTTAACACCATCAACTTCTGGAAACCCGGAACTACCCTGCAACAATTGGGTTTCTTTTTGAAAGGACAAAGTGGTGATGTAGATGAAACTTACTATTTCGATGATGTGGTGTTGGTAAAATAATCAAATAATTTTGGCATCATTGTTAAACCAGTTCATCTAATATTTCGATCTTGTTGAATGCAATGCTATCGTAAAAATGCATTTCAATGCATAATTGTTGAACTAATTTTCTAAGTGCTTCGATCTGATAATTTTTTGAAAATAGTATTCAACTGATTGCGGTATTCATTCAAGTGGTATCCTGTTCCAAAGTAAAGCGTATTGGATACCACTTGTTTAAATAAATGTACTGACAGAATCTTGATATTTTAAAGCAGGAGTAAAGTGTTATTTCGATTTGTTATAATTTTAAACCATGCAGCACCAAACCATTTTTGCCCATTCAATAGTTGTAAAAAAAAAGTGTTCAATAACAATTTTCAGCATCTTGTTCCTTGTATTTGTAAGCACCAACCTTCATGCCCAACCTGTTGATGTTGCTGCTACTAAAGAAACTTTGCATTTGTATCAGTTCTTACAAAAAACCTTCCATCTGGGAATATTATTTGGCCACCAGGATGATTTGGCTTATGGGGTGAATTGGAAATATGTTGATGGAAACAGTGATGTGCAATCTGCAGTAGGCGCTTATCCTGCCGTTTATGGTTGGGAATTGGGCCGAATAGAAAATGATGCAACGAATAATATTGATGGTGTGCCATTTGCGAAGATGCGGCAATATATACAAACTGCATATGAACGGGGTGGTATCATCACCATTAGCTGGCATTTAAATAATCCATTAACCGGAAAAACAGCATGGGATCCCGTTCCGGGAACGGTTGCTTCTATTTTACCCGGTGGAGAAAAAAATGCAGTATACAATAGTTGGTTAGATAAGGTGGCCAATTTTCTTCAATCTTTAACAGGAAAATATGGTGAAGCTATTCCAGTTATTTTCAGACCATTTCACGAACTAAATGGGAATTGGTTTTGGTGGGGAAAAGCACATTGTACTCCAGATGAAATGATTCGTTTATACAGATATACTGAGCACTATTTGAAAGATGTTAAAAATATTCACCACTTGCTTTATGCTTTTAATACCGATCAGTTTGCCAATCTAAATGAATATGAAGAAAGATATCCGGGCAATGCATTTGTAGATATTGTTGGTTTCGATATTTATCAACGCGATAATAACGGTAAAGCGTTTGTGCATAATTCCCCCTTTTTCGACAGAAAATAAATTCCCTAGCTAACGACTTTACTGCAACACCCCGAATTTTGCAATGACAGCTCTATGTGAGACCGACTTAAGCAGTGGTGGTTAATAACCCCGTGCGTCAT
>NZ_LUHG01000077.1 GCF_001623405.1 Hydrotalea flava | reverse complement strand
CGGCCACAGCACCCACCCCTGTTTTTTTTAAGCGCCTACGCAGTGTGGCGCTGGTAGTAACTGCCGTGGCTACGGCCTTACTCACCGCACCCGTAAGTTTACCCCCGTTGGTAATGAGTGCAGCGGGCTATTTACTCACCGCCGGAACGGTGGCCGGTGCCATCAGCCAGTTAACCGTAACGGATGCAGCCAGCCAGCATCTGCCGGAATCAGCCCCCAAAGAGGGTACCCCCCCAATACCGGAAGATGAATGAGCATCGGCAATTGGTTATTGCCACCATTGGCGGCACCCTCACATCCTGGTGGCAGGCCATCCAGACGAGTGAACCCTTGTACACGGCTGTTTTGGCCATTGAGGGTGCGCTGGTGAGTTATGGCACCACGCTGTTATTACACTGGTGGCGCAAACGGCGACGTTGATAAACAGAAGCTATCCCCAACGGGGTAGCTTTTGTGTTGTTAGCGAAATCGGGTACAGTGCACAGAACCGGATGGTGTTGCTACCAGCCCGGCTAAACGCTGCAATTACGCTTATTATAACCAGCAATAACTAACCGGGAGGGATATATTATTTAAATAGCAATTCACGAACGGCTGTTTTAAAAGAGCAGGCTAATGGGGGTTGTTGCGGTTAGTGAGAGGCACAGCAAAAAACGAGATATCTGTTCTACTTTTCTTCTGCTTCGTTGCCTATATGGTATGAACCACGCCTTAAAGAGATTGATGGATTGCTTGGATGTATGGATAGCGGAGTTCTGTTTGCCTAACCAATTGGCTGATTCACCTTTTTTCTGTTTTATTGTATATTTTGGTTGCATACCAACAATGAAAAAGAAAAGGCAATACCCTTGGCATGCCTTAGCATACCGGAAACCTAACTTACCAACCGCCAGGCAACCTACTTAATACCCGAACCCCCGCAATGGTAATTTAAGAGAAGTTTTACATAAAGGATTCTTATTAAATAACAAAAAAACACTATTCACAGCATGTGAATAAATATTTAATATAATATATATGTTTGAGTTTTCTATTCATGATATTCACAATGTATTTATAACCCTTAACAATCCATTTTCTATGTTACCGCACATGCACGAATTACAACAATTATTGCAGGTATTTTTACACAGTACCCCTTTAAAAACCTTATTAGCCCATGCCAAAGAAGCCATTCCACTGGTAACGGGTATACAAAAAGCATTAATAGGCTGTTTCAATAACCAAAAAGAAACAACCACTGAGAGCTTACAATTGCTTGAACTGCACTGTTACAAATGGTTAGAAGGATTGGCCTACCAGAACAAACAAAGCGCATGGGAGGAAATGCCGGGTATGTTAGCCGATATTACGGAGCATTTGGTGCAACTGTATCTGGAATTATTTCATCATTTCAGTGAAACAGTGCAGTTTCATGCGGTACCACTGCTCATGAAACAAAGTTATGCCCTTCAATTTCATGCGGCACTACGTTGCTGGAAAGCCACTCTTGGCGATGTACCCCCCCAGCCACTCTATTTCTGTTGTGAAAAAATTATTGATGAGGCTTTGAGCGAAGCAGCAATACTGCCATTTCAGCAGCTCCATTACCTGGTACAGTTGGTACGGGGTATTACC
>NZ_LUHG01000114.1 GCF_001623405.1 Hydrotalea flava | reverse complement strand
TGTTTGGAGTTTGATTGCTTTCTTTAGTACACGATGTTATCAGAACTAGAATAAAAAACGTGAAATAATTTTTCATAGCCATTTTTTTAAGATGACAGTTGTGTCCACTAAAACGTTGCACTATTATGGCATACAACGCCCCGGGCTTGGCGAAGAAGCGGATTGTTTAGAATAAAGATAATTAGAATTCCGATAGATTATTTAAAAAAAATGCGTCTTAGGACTGCGTCAGCCGCTTTTTTGCCAAGCCGTTGTTACATG
>NZ_LUHG01000038.1 GCF_001623405.1 Hydrotalea flava | reverse complement strand
TCTGGTTTTTGCCATAGCATTGGGCGATCCTGCAACGGGGTCGCACCGCTTAAATCTTACCGGCGGAGTTAACTCTTTTGGAACCACACTGGGCCCCATTATTGTCAGCTTTTTTCTGTTTGGCTCAGTTGGAACTGCCATAGAAAATGTAACTGTAACCAATATCAATAATTTGTATTTAATTGTAGCCAGCGTATTCTTGGCGGTGGCACTATTTTTTGCATTATCCAAAAAATTACCCGATGGCAAAAATGAAGCAAAGTTTGAAGCTTCAAAAAATGCATCTAAATCTTTAATAATTCTTACCGGATTAATTATTGCCATCATTATTGTAGGGCAGTTAACCAACATTGAAAAATTACCATTACTGATTGTAACCTTATTCGTTGTTTTCTTTACCTTATTTTATTCGAACAATAAAGCCATCAAAAACAACGATGGATGGGGTGCCATGAAATACCCGCAATTGGTATATGGCATGATAGGAATTTTTATTTATGTGGGAACGGAAGTTACTATTGATAACAATTTTGGTGCATTATTAAAAACACCCGGTTATTTAACACAAATGGGATTGGATGAAAGTAAGATTTCAAAATTTGTTTCTTTATACTGGGGCAGTTTAATGATTGGAAGATGGACAGGTGCCATTGGTGTATTCAATTTATCGAACATGGGTAAAAAAATTGCCACTATTGTTGTACCCTTTATTGCATTTGGCGTTGTGTTGTTTGTAAATCATTTATATGGAAATGATATTATGGAATTATTACCCTATACTGTTTGTATTATTATTGCCATTGCTGCATTCTTTTACGGACAGGAAAAACCTGCCAAAACCCTATTAACGCTGGCAGTACTCGGAACCATTTCAATGATTATAGGCACAACCCTTACCGGTATTATATCAGTTTATGCCATTATATTTGGCGGATTATGTTGTTCAATTATGTGGCCTTGTATCTTTTCACTTGGCGTTGCCGGATTGGGAAAATATACCAGTCAGGGTTCAGCATTTTTAATTATGATGATTTTAGGTGGTGCAGTCATCCCGCCTTTTCAAGGTGCATTGGGCGATGCTTTTGGCATGCATCCTTCCTATGTAGTTGCTGCTTGCTGTTTTGCTGCACTTGCATTTTTAGCCATTAAATTAAAATCTGTTTTAAAAGCGCAGGGATTAGACTTTGATTCACAAGTGGCATCAGGACATTAATTTATAACTATCATATTAAAAAAGTATTATTCATGTCAACCTCAACTTCCACACTCGATTCATTAGCAATAGGTATAGATATTGGTGGTACTGGTACCAAATTTGGTATTGTAGACCGGTTGGGAAATGTATTATTTTCATCAGAAATCAGCACAAAAAAGCATATTGAAATAGAAACTTTTATTGCAGACCTGCAACAAAATTTAGTCCCACTTATTGAAAAAGCAGGAGGCATTGGTCGTATTAAAGGTATTGGTGTAGGTGCTCCTAATGGCAACTATTACACCGGCACAGTAGAATATGCACCTAATTTACCCTGGAAAGGCATTTTACCGTTAGCGAAATTGGTTCAGGATGAATTTAAATTACCGGTAGTATTAACCAACGACGCCAATGCGGCTGCGTTAGGCGAAATGATGTATGGCGCTGCCAAAGGCATGAAAGATTTTATTATGATTACTTTGGGTACCGGTGTAGGTAGTGGTATAGTGGCCAATGGTAAACTCATTTATGGCCATGATGGTTTTGCAGGTGAACTAGGTCATACCACTATCATTCCCGATGGCAGATACCATCCGGGTACCGGCAAAAAAGGATCTTTGGAAAGTTATGCATCTGCTACCGGCGTTACCACCACTGCACTTGAATTATTAGCCAATAGTAAGAGAGAAAGTATTTTAAGAAAAATTCCGAAAGAAAAAATAGATTCAAAAAAAGTATATGAAGCTGCTATTGCCGGGGATGCACTGGCACAGGAAATTTTTGAATTTACCGGTAAAATTTTAGGAATGGCATTGGCTAATTTCATTATGTTCTCCAGCCCTGAAGCCATTATATTGTTCGGTGGACTAACCAAAGCCGGCGATTTAATTTTAAGCCCTACCAAAAAACATATGGAAGAAAACCTGATTCAGGTATTTCAAAACAAAGTAAAAATTTTAGTGAGTCATTTAAACGAATCGGATGCAGCTATTTTGGGTGCATCGGCATTGGTTTGGGATATGTAAATGAAACTTTAAAGCATCAAAAAAATGGGATATCATCAAAAGACAACGATATCGCATTTCTGTTCTTAGGTACCACTATTTTACTAAAGAAAAAACATATAAAGTTTCCAAAGCAATTTGCCGGCACCGCTCATCATAAACGGCTTCTTGCTGCGTTGTGCCATCATACAATTTAGGATCTTCATAGGTTGTAGCTATGCGCCCAGTAGCGCCGGGTATAAACGGGCAATTGGCTTCTGCTTCTCCACAAGTCATAATAGCTAAAAAATTATCTTTTGGATTGGCCGGATGATGGTACACCTTAGAAAAACAGGTGGTACACTCCTCCTCACCATAACAAACCTGATATACCGGATTCTTTTCCTGACCATCTGAATAAATTTCAAATCCTGCTTTTTTTAATGCCTGAATGGCATTTTGATTAAAAGCAGTGGCTTCTGTACCACCTGAAAAAGTATAAATATCGGATATACCATAATAGGCAGCAGCAGTTGCTGCCCAAACCTGCCCAAAATGACTACGCCGCGAATTATGGGTGCAAATGTATACCAACTGCACAGGTTTATTTTGTGCTTTTTGCTGCTTAATAAAATCACTGACAGATGAAAGTAGTTTTTTCCTGTCAGATGCAATAGAATGAAATTGCTTTGCTAATGAATTGCAATAAGTTTGAATGGTTAAATACATAACATTTAATTAATTTTTTATTTTAGCAGCAGCCCGGTGCACAGCAATCATTTACATTTTCAGGTTTCTGTGCAAATACAGTAATACTGAATATACCGGTAGTGCCATTTTTAAAGGCTGCTATTTCTTGCGGAGTTAAATAATTTAATAAAATATCATCAGGTATAATAATGGGTTTTTCTTTTTGAATGATAATATTTTCAAATCCGTTTACCCTTATTAATTCTAAATAAACATCTTTTTGAATAGCCCCCGATATACATCCGGCATACATTTCGGCATCTTTTCTTAATGCCTCAGGTAAATTACCTACTAAAACCACATCTGAAATACTAAAATGGCCACCCGGTTTCAACACCCGGAAAATTTCTTTAAACACACCATCTTTATTGGGCACTAAATTCAATACACAATTGCTTACCACTACATCGGCAACATTGGCAGTAACGGGCATTTGTTCAATATCGCCCTGTCTGAATTCTACATTGTTGAAACCTAATTTCTCAGCATTGGCACGTGCTTTTTCAATCATAGCAGGTGTAAAATCAATCCCAATTACTTTTCCTGAAACACCAGTGACTGCTCTTGCAACAAAACAATCATTACCCGCACCGCTGCCTAAATCGATAACCGTATCACCCGTTTTTATTTGTGCAAATTGAGTGGGCAGGCCACATCCCAAACCTAAATCAGCATCGGCAGTATAGCCTTCTAAAGCAGTATAATCATCACTCATAATATTATACACTTCAGTTGAGCATCCACCGGCACCGCAGCATGATGATGCATTGGTTGTTTTATCCTGTAAAGCAATTTCACTATATTTTTGCTTTACAATTTCTTTTAATTCCTGATCTGTTTTCATATTTATAAAATTTAATAATTAACAACATTGACTTTTCACATGGGTTGCCGCTTCAAAAAATTTTGCAAATAAATTGCTGTACTTTGTCCATGTTTTTACATCAATACAATAACAAACATTCACACCATCTACGGAACCCTGAATAATTCCTGCATTTTTTAATTCTTTTAAATGTTGTGAAGTAGTAGATTGAGCTAACCCGGTTTCTTCAACCAAATCGCCACATACACAAGAATTTTTTTTCAATAAAGACTGAATAATAGCTATACGAGCCGGGTGGCTCAATGCTTTAGCTATTGCAGCAATTTCATTTTGCTCCTTGGTAAATAATTCAAGTTTTGATGTACCCATAACAAAAAATAAAAAACATATCGCAATATTACGATTAAGTAATTCAACCAACAAAAGATTATCTAAAGAAATTAGAAATGAATTAGAAATAAATAATAAACTGATTCCATTTTTTTCTGACAAAATTGACTAGTATATTTGCAGTACATTATGCAAAGGTGATGGTGTCCACCGATTAACTGCCCCATAAAAAGGGATGATGGCGCCTACAAATTAAGATTCGGAAATATTTTTAAATATTCATTAATTTGTAGGAATGAAGCGAATAAAAAATTCTTTTGAGCACGTTTTTATTGTATCACACCTGTTTAAATGGACCCTTTTTGTAATTCCTGTTTCCATCTCAGTAGGTACCTTAGTTGCATGGTTTTTATGGCTATTAGATAGAGCTATTAATTTTCGTTATACACATCTTTGGCTATTATGGTTACTTCCTCTTGCAGGAATAATGATTCATTTTTTGTATCAATTTTCCGGTAAAAATGCAGAGGGTGGTAATAATTTAATTATGGATGAAATTCATGAACCCGGTGGTGGCGTACCGGCAAGAATGGCACCATTAGTTATTGTTGCCACCATCATCACACATCTTTTTGGCGGCTCAGCCGGTCGTGAAGGTACTGCCGTTCAGGTGGGTGGCAGTTTGGCAAATTTCTTTGCAAGGCAATTCAAATTAACGAGAGAAGATGTAAGAATGTTACTCACTTCCGGTGTAGCAGCTGGTTTTGGTGCCGTATTTGGCACGCCCATAACCGGTGCCATATTTGCGCTAGAAGTATTAGCATTAGGCCGCATTAAACATGATGCACTACTACCTTGCTTTATTGCCAGTTTTCTTGCCGATATTACCTGTGGCGCCTGGGGCATTCATCATACCCAATACCATATTCTGTTTGCTTCAGTAGATAAAACTTACTTTAAATATGTTCACTTCGATTTATTGCTGCTATTCAAAGTAATTGGAGCTGGTATTTTATTTGGATTAGCCGGTTTTGCATTTGCAGAAACAGCTCATACCATTAAAAATTACAGTAATAAATGGATCCCTCAAAAATGGATGATTCCTGTTGTAGGAGGTTTCATCATTATTGCACTTACCTATATTATTGGCACACAGGATTATTTAAGTTTAGGAGTTACCAATCCCAACAAAAATGGTGTAAGTATCATCAGCAGTTTTCATAAAGGTGGAGCCACTTATTTTAGTTGGTTTTGGAAATTACTATTTACAGCAATTACACTGGGCATGGGCTTTAAAGGCGGTGAGGTAACCCCACTATTTTTTATAGGTGCTGCGTTAGGTAATACATTAAGCGTTATTACAGGTGCCCCTATTGATTTAATGGCTGGTTTGGGTTTTATTGCTGTATTTGCCGGTGCTACTAATACACCCATTGCCTGTACATTTATGGGCATTGAATTATTTGGTGGCGAAAATGTAATATACTATGCCGTTGCCTGCTTTACTGCCTATTATTTCAGCGGCCATTCAGGCATTTACCACGCACAAAGAGTAGCAGTTTCTAAAGTAGGAAATTTACATCACCATACAGACAAAACCTTACACGATGTAAGGGATAAACGTATTAAAAAAAGAAAACAATGGTTAAAAAAATCAAGAGCCACTCTCTTGGAAAACTAGAGATTTATATTGAGCCGGCACATAAAGTTAGGCATGGCGACAGAACTTTATTTAGAAAGCTATTTCCAAAATCGGCCTACATGCATATTGTAGCGGAAGCTAAAAAAGATGGCATTATCAATGCTTCTGCACATAGCACCCATACCAGCTTTAGCACAGATGGTAATATTGTAACTTTTAGTGCTGAAGGCGATAATTCAAAACTGGCCATGTGTGTGGAATTAATTGACAAAAAAGAAAAATTAGAAGATTTTTTCCTGAAACACAAAGATCTGTTACAATCAAAAATTGTAATTTACAAAGAAGTTGAATTTTGGGACATTGATTAATCCGTTTCAATTTCATGATTATGAAGAACTTGCTGATTATAGCTTTAGGTGGTGCAGTGGGTAGTATTTTACGCTACCTGGGCCAGGTAATGGTGAACAAAATGGGCTCATTCAGTTTCCCAATGGGAACTTTTTTAGTGAACATTTTGGGATGTTTTATCATCGGCCTGCTTTATGGTATTGCTAATAAATACAGCTGGCTAACTTTAGAATGGCGCCTGTTACTGATTACCGGTTTTTGCGGTGGCTTTACAACATTCTCAAGTTTTTCTTATGAAAGTATCAGCTTAATCAGACAGGGTAATTTATTTTACTTTTTTCTGTATGCCTTATTAAGTCTAACAATAGGTATACTAGCCACATTTGGAGGAACTACTTTAATTCGATAATTTTAAATACATGAAATATTTTTATTTATGGAATATAAAAGAATATTAATTGCCGTTGATGATAGTGCTTATGCCATTAAAGCAGCCAGAGCCGGTTTTACATTGGCACAGGCTTTAGAAGCTGTGGTAGGTGTTGTATATGTGATTAATAAATCGAAAGAAATAGTGAGTGCCGATTTGGGCATTACCCCGGAACAAAGCAAAACTTTGCTGTTACAGCAAGCAGATAAAACCATTCAGCAATATATTGAATTGTATGATGGCAAAACAGAAGTTTTTCGTTTTACACCCGAAGGTATTCCGGAAAAAGAAATTTTAAACATTGCTTCGGAATGGGAGGCTGATTTAATTGTAATGGGTACCCATGCCCGCAGTGGATTAGACAGAATTTTAACAGGCTCTACGGCTGAATATATTATTCGGCATTCTACCATACCGGTATTGGTTACCCCACCTCGTATGACATAAATAAAGTCTATGAAACACACATTGCTAATTTTCAGGTGATGGCGTTCCACCCAATTTAACCGCCTTTTACAAAGGATGATGACGCCTGGCTTTCTTTTTGAACATCCCTCAAATATTACAGGTATTGAACACTTAGATATATTTTGATGGATGCTTAAAAAGTCATTTTATTTCATCCAATTAAAAAATATGCAATTAAAAAAAGCCACCGTTTTTGTAATCCTTTTAGGATGCACCAGTCTTTTCTCGGACATGACTTATGAAGCTGCCAGAAGTATTAATGGCCCCTATCTGGAAGTATTAGGTGCTTCAGCAACAACAGTTGGCTGGGTAGCAGGATTAGGAGAATTATTGGGTTATGGCCTAAGAGTAATTTCAGGTTATTTGAGCGATAAAACAAAAAATTACTGGGCCATTACATTAGTGGGTTATTGCATTAATTTATTGTCGGTTCCCCTTCTGGCATTTGTGGGTTTTTGGCAACTGGCCATTGTACTAATGATTTTAGAGCGGATAGGGAAAGCCATCAGAACACCTGCCAGAGATGCCATGCTTTCATTCGGCGCACACCAGATGGGGCAAGGCTGGGGATTTGGCCTGCACGAAGCATTAGACCAAACCGGTGCTACCATTGGGCCATTATTGGTAAGTGCAGCATTGTTTATCAAAAACAATAATTATCAAAGTGCATATATCATTTTATTTATACCTGCCATTATTGCCATCAGCCTTCTTATTTATGCAAAAAATATTTACCCGCATCCGGAGCATTTAGAAATTAAAACAAAAGCACTTGCAACCAAAGGATACCCAAAACTGTATTGGCAATATTTAATGGCCATTGCTTTTATAGCACTAGGATATGCCGATTTTCCACTCATTGCCTTTCACTTTAAAAGCACACATTTAATGGCAGATGATATCATTCCGCTGCTGTACGCATTGGCAATGGCAAGCGATGGTATTGCTGCATTAATATTAGGTAAAATATTTGATAAAATAGGTACCAAAGCCCTCATTTTTACTTTACTCATTGCTTTGTTTTTTGGCCCGATGGTGTTTTTGGGAGGGATGAATTGGGCCATTGCCGGCATGGTGGTATGGGGTATTGGTATGGGTGCTCAGGAATCGATAGTAAAAGCAACCGTTGCACATTTTATTCCTCCTGAAAAAAGAGGAACAGCATTCGGTGTATTTAATGCCGTATTTGGATTGTTTTGGTTTGCAGGCAGTGCATTAATGGGTTATTTATATGATTATTCAATTATAATACTGGTGGCATTCTCTATTATTGTACAACTCATCGCTTTAGTGCTGCTAGCTGCTATTTCAGGAAAAATTCAACAATATTTTCATACACAACAAATTAGATAACCCAATGTATACCATCCCGGAAAAACAACAGCACGTGTTCAATGCTATTGCCTATATGATTGAAAAAAAATTATTAGACATGCAACTGCAACTGCTTGCACACCAGCATCCGTTAAAACAGGTATCTATTCAGTATGAAAACATTTCTAATCTGCAACTGCTTGCACAAATACATGAAAAATTAAACGCATTATATCAGCTTCTCTCAGAATTTTGTAGAGCTTACCGGGTACCCATTCAACAAATTAATTTCAAAAAAGAATTAAACGTAAAAGCCAATTTTTTGTGGGAAGATATTACCGGTGCAAGAGCAGACTCGATGAAAGGATATGGTATTACAGACGCAGTATTAATGGATGATTATCAAAAAAAAATAAATGCATTTACCAATGCTATTAATGAAATGATACGCATCCTAAATTAAGTCGTTCAATTAAATTGTTCAAACAAATAAATAAAACAATATGAAAATTTTAAAAATTTATGCCAGAGAAGTATTAGATTCCAGAGGCAATCCAACTGTTGAAGCAGAAGTTACCATAGAAGCTCCATTAAATGGCAGTAAAAAAATAATTCGCCAAATTAAAGGTCGTTCGATAGTACCATCGGGTGCCAGTACCGGTGAATTAGAGGCAGTAGAATTACGTGATAATGACCCCAAACGATATGGCGGGAAAGGAGTTACCCGGGCTGTTAATAATGTAAACAAAACCATTGCAAAACAATTTACCGGTAAAATATTTGAATCGCAGCAGGCCATTGACAATGCACTGATTACATTAGATGGCACTCCTAACAAAGCCAAATTAGGTGCTAATGCCATATTAGCCGTATCAATGGCTTATGCCCGTGCAATGGCAGCTACATTAAACATGCCTTTATATCGGTATTTAAATACCTCCGGTAAATTTACCATGCCCGTTCCTTGCATGAATGTAATCAATGGCGGAAAACACGCCGACAATAATGTAGATTTTCAGGAATTCATGATTGCACCGCACAATGCAACTTCATTTAAAGAAAGTATCAGGATGGGTGAAGAAACATTTCATGCACTTAAATCCATTCTCAATAAGAAAGGGTATTCCACCGGTGTGGGTGACGAAGGTGGCTTTGCACCCAATTTAAAATCCAATGAAGAAGCAGTTGAAGTGATATTAGAAGCCATTCAAAAAGCAGGCTATACACCCGGCAAAGACATTTCGCTTTGTATTGACCCCGCTACCAGTGAAATGTGGGAAGATGGACACTATGTATTTTTTAAATCTACCAAAGAAAAAATGAGCTCAGAGGAACTTTTAAATATTTGGGATAGCTGGATAAAACAATACCCTATTATTTTATTGGAAGATGGTATGGCTGAAAATGATTGGGAAGGCTGGAAATTATTAACCAACCAATTAAAAAACAAAGTTGAATTAACCGGCGACGATATATTCTGCACCAACCCATCCATTTTACAAAGAGGCATTGATGAAGGTATTGCCAATTCTGTTTTAATTAAACTAAACCAAATAGGAACCGTAACAGAAACCATTGATACCATCCAAATGGCTTACAAAAACAATTATAACTGCTTTATCTCACACCGCAGCGGCGAAACGGAAGATACCACCATTGCAGACTTAACAGTAGCTACCAATGCAGGTCATTTAAAAACAGGCAGTGGTTGCAGAGGTGAACGTATTGCCAAATTCAATCAACTGCTCCGTATAGAAGATGAATTAGGCAAGTCAGCAAAATTTGCAGGCATTAAAGCATTTAAAAACAAATAGTTTTATGGATAAAATTATTCAGCAAGTGCAACATCCCTGGCACATTTCAATCGGAAACGATATACCCAATGTAGTAAATACCATCATTGAAATTCCAAAAGGAAGCAGAATGAAATATGAATTGAATAAAGCATCGGGCCTGCTTCGATTAGACCGGGTACTCTACTCTTCTATTTACTACCCCATGAATTACGGGCTGGTACCACAAACTTATTTTGATGACGGAGATCCTTTAGACATTCTTGTAATGTGCTCATTCGATATTCAGCCTTTATGTGTTGTAGAAGCCCGAATTATTGGCATTATGCACATGGAAGATGAAAACGGTATTGATGACAAAATACTTTCCGTTGCCCATCACGACCCAGCCTATCAGCATATTCAGGATTTATCAGACATTCCGGAACACCACATGGTAGAATTAAAACACTTTTTTGAAGGGTATAAAGCATTGGAGAACAAAGTGGTAACCGTTGGTGATATGTATGGAAAAAAAGAAGCGCAGGCCTGTGTAAACAGAAGTCATCAATTGTATAAAGATAAATTCGGCATAACGGCATAAACGCTTCTAACCATTGAAACAAAACATATGAATGTTACCTGAATCAGTTTCAATTGCAACACACCAACTGATTCAGGATATTCTATTTCCAAATTTTTAAATGAAATATAATGAAAATTGCTGTATTTAGTGATGTGCATGCCAACTTGCCAGCTTTAAAAGCAGTATATGCGCATATTGAAAAACAGCAGCCCGATGCCATTTATTGTTTGGGTGATTGGGTAAACCAAAATATCTGGAACAATGAAGTAATTGATTTTATGCAGCAATACCATATACCCAGTGTGCTCGGCAATCACGACGAGGGAATTGGCAACAACAAAGCAAAATATCCTTTTTCTTATGGGAGCAGAGAAGAAATTGAATGGGGATTAGATGCCATTCAATATTCATTACAACAAATTACGGAAGAACGTAAAGCCATTTTACGTGCACTGCCTTTAAACCTAAAAGTAAAATTAGTAACCGGTAACCAGCAGCGCACTTTATTGTTTGCACATGGCACACCCAATAGCAATACCGAACGCATTTATCGATTTTATAAACAAGCAGAATTATCAAAAATATTAGATGATGAGGCGGCAGATGTTTTGATGATTGGGAACACACATGCATCATTTCACAAACAAATTGAAAGAATCATCAATGGCAAAAAAACCTACCAGCACATTATTAATCCCGGTTCAGTTGGCAGCCCTAAAGATGGAAGCTGGCATGCCTGTTATGCCATAGTTGAAATAGATACCGAAAAAGATATTAAATATGATCCTGAAGCATTACAAGTAAATTTTTACAGGTTAGATTATGATATTGATACCGTAATTAAAGGAATAAAAAAAAGCCCTTTACATATTTACTATGCGGTAAGATTACTCAAATACTAATAACATGAGTGACCGAATAAAATCAAAAATAGATAATTATGAAAATTGCATTGATTAGCGATATACATGCCAATTTACCGGCTTTAAAAGCTGTACTCAACGATATTAAAAAACATCAACCGGATGCTATTTTCTGCCTGGGCGATTTGGTAAATTTTGCAGGATGGGATAATGAAGTGATTGACCTGATTAGAAAAAATAATATCCCTTGTTTACAGGGCAACCATGATGAAGGCATTGGTTATTCAAAAAAAATATTTCCTTATTCTTTTGCCAATAAAGCCCAACAACAATTTGGCATCGATTCCATCCGTTGGGTGAATGAACATATAACCAATAGCAACAGGGCTTATTTACAAAATTTACCTTTCCTTTTTAAAATAGAAATCAAGGGGGTGTATCATACCATTACCATTGCAATGGTGCATGGCAGCACTACTTCAAATTTAGAATATGTACAAGAAAGTACAGATGATGCCTATTTATTAGAGATGATGGAAAGTATTGAAGCGGATATTTTATGCATGGGGCATACGCACAAACCCTGGTACAGGCCTATATTTTGTGAAGCAGAAAATAAAAAAATATACCGGCATGCCGTCAATGTGGGTTCCGTTGGAAAACCCAAACAAGGGAATAATAGAGCTTGTTATACCCTGTTAAACATAAAGAAAGATGCAGCATTGTCTGAACCGGCTGCAGTTCATGTACAGTTTGAGTTTGTAGCATACCCCGTAAAAACTGTTATCAAAAAAATTGCTTCGCTCGGTTTATCAGATGCATATAATAATTTTCTATTAAATAGATAACTCTTATGTCAACCGGTGCCCAATATATTCAATTATTACATCAAACTGCCATTCAATTAGAGCAGCAAAACCTGGCGGATGAAATTATGCAATTACAGCAGAAATTGAGTAGCGCAGAAATAAATGTTGTGATTACCGGCTTTTTTAAAAGAGGTAAATCTTCACTCATTAATGCGCTTATTGGCCAAAATATAATGCCCACCGGTGTAGTTCCGGTTACAGCCATTATTACATTGTTAAAGTATGCTGCTTTTCCCGGAATTGAAATTGTGTACAAAAATAACCAAACAGAAAAAAATGACCTTCACTGTTTACAGCAATATGTGAGTGAAGAAGAAAATCCGGAGAATATAAAAAATGTATCGCATGTTATTGTGTACCATCCTGCACCCATACTTCAGCAAATTACCATCATCGATACGCCGGGTGTAGGTTCATCGCTGGAACACAATACCGATACCACCCTTCAATTTTTAACAAAAATTGATGTAGCCATATTTGTACTGAGCGCCGATATGCCCATCTCAAAATCAGATATTGAATTTTTAGCACAACTGAAATTGCAGGTAAATGATATTGTTTTTGTTGAAAACAAAAAAGATTTGCTCAATATATCCGATTTAGAAAAAATGATGGCGCATAATAAAAAAATGATTGCGGAACATTGCAACATACCCATAGCAGAAATAGCCATTATACCGGTTTCGGCCAATACTCATTTAGCCGGAAATATGGCTACTTCAGGAATAGATAATCTACTTCAGTTACTGGAAAAGAATATTGCACAAAACAAACCAACCATTGTTCAACAAAGTACAGAAAGGCAATTGGCATTGATTGAACAAAGCATTCGTTCACTCATTCAATTAAGACTGGATAATTTGCAAATGCCTGTTCAGGAATTGAATCAACGAGTCAACAATTTTCAGGCTACCAAATCTGTTTTATTGAATGAAATAGAAGGCTTTCATGCCATATTGCAACACTATATTCAAAAACTCAACGAAACAGTGCATGTACAATGTAATGATAAAGCTAAAGGTATTGAAACAGAAATAATTGCACTGATTGAAAGATATTTGCACCCGTCCTATCAATTATTAGAAAAACAGTATCAACAACAATTAATTAAAACACTCAATCAAATTATACGTACCGGATTTGATCAGTTAAAAACACAATTGGAAGAAAGCAGTAAAGCACAATTCAAACAAATACTTGAACAATATTTGTTGAACTCAAAAAACATTTTACACAACATTGCCATTCATTTCTCCGATTATCTGAATACAGGTATTGAAACAATTGTTGAAAAATTTGACTGGAAGGCATACACTGCTTCTTATATTACTTTAAATGGGCTTGATAAAGAAGCCATCATTACTAAAAACAATCCACTTTTTTACCTCACCAAAAAAAGCAAAGAACAGCTCATTGTGCAATCTGTTTTGCAGCAGTACCATGAAATTATTGTCCAAAATACTGCCTCTATTATTTACGAGGCGCAATATAAAATACAGGAATCGTTTCGCAAGTTCAATTCAGATTTTAAAATAAAGGTGCAACAGTTATTCAATACATTAGAACAGGAAATGGTCATTACCATGCAAAAAACAAATGAATTAAATTTTAATACACAAGGCAGCATTACAACATTGGAAACAATGAAAAATAACTTAAATTGTTTTACCCATTCTGTATGATATGGATAGCCAGACTTTGATTGATTTAGAAATATTGGAATCATCAGAAGGAAAAAATAACCATCTTTTTCATCTGCTGAACCATACCATTACCCAAGGAGGTGAAGACGTTTTAAAACAAAAAATAGTACAGCCATTTTTGCCTGCTCAGGTTATTCGGCAAACGCAACAAACCATTCAACAATGCATGCCACTTATTCAGCAATGGCATCAAATCATTCAGGAACGGAATATTGTTATGGCTGAATTATACCTACAATCCAACATCCAAATCAGTAATTTGGAAAAAGATGCCTATCACCAATGGAAAGCAAAATTATTTAAATGGCAACATCCGGATTACTTTCACTATCTACATTCGAATATTGTATCCTTACAAAACCTGTTGAAAGATGTAGAGCAATTCCTTACTAACCATCCTATTGCAACATCCCTGTCTACCATCCTTATACAGCAACAAATACAACATATTTTAAATAATATATTGTCGCCCAATTCAGCAGGTTTGGCTAAACGATCTGCATTTGCCACCCTTTATGTTGATATGTTGATGAGAAGAAAAGTAACGGATAACATCAAAAATATTTTAGAATGGATTTATGAAACAGATGCCACCATGTCAATGGCACATGCCTGCACGCTTTATCAACTGCATTTTCCTGAAATAAGGGAAGAAAGTTTTTGGGAAATAAAAAATTTGAGGCATTTATTCGTAAAAGAACCGATAATGAACGATGCTGTATTGACGCAACAAAACATCATGTTTGTAACCGGGCCTAATATGGCTGGCAAAACCACTTATTTAAAGGCCATTGCACATTCTATTTTATTGGCACATTTGGGTATGGGAATTCCTGCAACAGCAGGTAAAATTAGCGTAGTAAAAGATTTGTTTTCATTTATAGGCATTACCGATAGCATATCGAAAGGAGAAAGTTATTTTCAGGCAGAAATTAATAGAATACAATTACTGGCAGGTTGTTTGCAAAAAAATAAGTCAGTAGCCGTAATTATTGACGAGCCTTTTAAAGGCACCAATATTAAAGATGCTTTAGACTGTACAATATTATTTACACAATTGGCATTGCAATGGAGCCAAAGTTTTTTTATAATTGCCACCCATTTAACCGAGATATATGCAACATTACAAGACAATAAAAAAATTGCATTTTATTATTTTGAAACGAAACAGGAAGCAGATAAACTAATTTTTGATTACAAATGCAAACGGGGATTATCTGAGCAAAGATTAGGTTTAGCCATTTTTAAACAAACCGGTTTACCGGAATTAATGCAGCCAAAAAAAAACAACTGAAGTTAAATACTTTATACGCATAGAATGCATTTTTTACAAAAAAGATTACCTTGAAAACAGCTATTTAGCCATATGTTTAAACTGAAATTATGATACAAACTGTTTATGCAGCCGGGGGTATTGTTTGGAGTGAAAACGATGAATTGCTCATGATACTTCGGTATGGAAAATGGGATTTGCCCAAAGGTCATTTACAAATGAATGAGAGTTACGAACAATGCGCTTTGCGGGAAGTAAAAGAGGAAACCGGATTAAAAACGCTTGAAATTACCGGTAGTGCAGGTATAACACATTATGAATATTTTGACAATACATTACACCAGGAGGCCATCAAAGAAATTCATTGGTTTGAAATGAAAACAACCACCCATTTAGATGTGATGCCCGAATTAAAAGAGCAAATAGAATGGATACATTGGATTCAAAAGGAAGAGATTGAAAAATATTTATACAACTCGTACGATAATGTGCGTAACATATTGGAAAAATATGTTACTAAACCATAAATAATATTTTATTTACAGGTAATACAATAAGGTATATCCGGCATTACTTTTAATCGGTTTATATAAGCATTTTACCAAGGGTTTTAAAACTATTGCACGGTAGTGCATTTGGGCAAGTTTGTTTAATTTTGTAAGAATAAAAAAAATCTATGCAAGATTGTCCCTTTTGCAACAAACAAAAAAATGATTTCTACTTAGAAACAGAAAATTTTGCAGTGATATATAATATATCTCCTATTCTTCCCGGGCATTCATTGGTTATTCCTAAACAACATAAGGAAAGTTTATTTGAATTAACAGAAGATGAATTGGCAGAATTTATGCAATTGGGAAGAACCACTGCAGCTTTATTGTGTAAGGTATTTAGTACCGATGCATTTAACTGGGCTATTCAGGAACGTGAAGTTGCCGGCCAATCAGTTGCTCATTTACACATGCATATTGTACCCAGGCGCTTGGGAGATATGGTTAATCCGGGCGACTGGTACCAACGATTAGAAAAAATTGAATCGGGTGATATTGATACTTATGAACGATTTAAATTATCGGAAGAAGTTTTACACACACTTACCCAAAAAATGAAACAGAAAGCCATTGCATTTGGATTTAGAAAATGAAAAACGTTTCAATTATTTTTTAAACTAACGTTCAATTATTGACGTAGAAAAGTTGCCACTACCATCTGCCGTACAAGTGTGCGACGCAACAGTTGTTGCCATACCAACAAAAAGCCAGTAACAAAATTATTTTTGTGCATCAGGCAAGGCAAATGCCACATAACTATCGCCAGAATGTTTTTTTAATTTTCCACCACCACAGGCAATAACAACATATTGTTTGCCATTAACTGCATAAACGGCAGGTGTTGCAAAACCACATGCAGGTAAATTAGCCTCCCACAATAACTTACCATTCGTTTTATTGAATGCACGAATTTTAGCATCGCTGGTGGCCGCAATAAACAGCAAGCCGCCGGCCGTTACCACAGGACCGCCATAGTTTTCTGTACCAGTATGAATACCTTTTGCTTTCCATTCAGGATAATCGCCTATAGTGTCTTTCCATACCAACTGTCCTGTGTTTAAATTGATAGCCGTTAAAGTACCCCAGGGTGGTGCCACTGCCGGATAGCCTTCACGCGATAAGAATTTATTGTAGCCCGTTGAGGTATAGGGCATATTATCCCATTTAGTGAATGTTTTAGCAGGTGCAATAAATTTTTGATGTTGTTGTGCAGCTATTGCAAGCACATAGGCAGCCAATGCATTTTTTTCTTCCGGCGTTAATTGTTGAAAAGAAGGCATCATTCTTCTGCCCGAAGTTAACAATGCCTCAAATTGATTTTTATTGTACTTTTTATTTATTTGAAAAAGCGAAGGATAATTGCCACTGCCTTGCATTGACGTACCATGACAAGCCATACAATGTGTACGGTACAAACGAATACCCGCCTGAAGATTGGTTTCACCGGTAGGTGGTACCTTATTTTTTGCATCCACCATCGTTAAAATCCATGGCATTTCACTGGCATTTACATACAATATACCGTTTGTTGGGTCTACAGCAGGCCCACCCCACTCTGCTCCGCCATCAAAGCCGGGAAAAATAACCGTACCTTCTTTTGAAGGAGGAATAAACAAACTGCCTGTTTTGTAACGAGATAGCCTTTGTTTCAATTCATTAAAAGAAGAATCGGAAACTAAATGATTCAAATCTTTTTCAGTTAGCGATTGCCTTGCAAAAGGAACCGGCAAAGCAGGATAAGGTTGGGTAGGTGCCGGTTGTTCACCGGTTAATTCACTGAATGTGGGCACAGGTTGTTCCTCAATCGGGAATATAGGCTTACCATTTAGTCTGTTGAATAAAAATATAAAACCGGTTTTAGTGGGTTGTGCTACTGTTTCAATTTTTTTACCGTTTATGGTAAGGGTAACCAAAGCCGGTGCCGTTGGTAAGTCTCGATCCCATAAATCATGGTGTACGGTTTGATAATGCCAGATTTCTTTACCATTGTTGGCATTTAAAGCAATAAGTGTATTGGCAAAAAGATTATTGCCAAGGCGTAAACCGCCATAAAAATCATATACAGCAGAACCAGTGGGTACATACACAATACCTTTCTCTTCATCCATACTAAAACCTGCCCAGGCGTTAGCGCCACCCACCTGACGGTAAGCAGAGGTATCATCCCAGGAATGAAAACCCGGTTCGCCGGGTTGCGGAATGGTGTGAAATATCCAGCGCAATTGGCCGCTATGTACATCGTAAGCACGCACATCACCCGGTGCTGCAGGCATTTCTTCAGCAACACGGGTGCCAATTATAATCATGTCTTTATAAATAATGCCCGGTGAAGTGGAAGCCACATATAATGATTGTGCCCTTGGCCCCAAATCATGGTGTAAGTCAATGCTCCCACCGTTGCCAAATGATAGAATTGGTTTTCCATTGGATGCATTGATACAATACAATTTAGCGCCGGCAGCATAAAATATACATTGGTAGTTGGCTCCATTTGCATAATAGGTTACACCCCGACATACATTCATCATAAAATAGCCGGTGGCTTTAGCAGCTCCTGCCGTATCGAGCAATGGATTAAAACTCCATTTTTGTTGTCCGTTTGCTGCATTCAATGCAAACAATTTCAATTGTGGCGAAACGCCATATAAAACACCATCTACGATAATTGGATTCACCTGAATTTGTGTTGATTCACCTGCATCACCACAATGGTATTCCCATACCGGTTGCAATGAAGCAACATTATTGGTATCAATTTGTGTAAGTGATGAATAATGATTGTTTTCTTTATTAGCGCCATAAACCTGCCAGGAGGCGTATTGTTGCGACTGTTTAGAGTGGCAAGCCACCAACATACCCAATATCAATGCTATGCAGCCAATATGGATAGATTGTTTGGAAAATAAAAAAAGTGTTTTCATATGCATATTTTGAGCCAACAATTCTTAAAACAAGAACAATAGCATCGTTGAAAATAAACAATCTTTCTGGCTTTTGTATGAATTGGAACGAGAGAAGTTTATGGATTGCAAATCAATTTAGCGGCCGTTGGTTCCAATTTTTTTATGTGCAGAATGATAGAAGATTTTTTGGCAAAGTAAAATTGACCAAAAACCTTAACAAAGCATACAGCCATCAAATAAAATCAGCATTAACTGTCCGGCGGGGCGGCACTGTAACTGTCATTTATTTTGAAGCATAGAAGCCATACCATAAAAAAGTAACGACTACTAACCAATACATATTTTACCCTGCCTCGATACAAGTTCCACTCAATAGCGTTGCGCAACGCTGTAAGCAAGGAAATGAATGGATTTTGTATGCTCTGCAAATGGGCATTTTCTACACCCAAAAAAAGCCCATTTTATACCAAAAAAAATTGGAAACTGCCTGTTGAAAGTTGTATGTTGAAAACACAAAAAATTAATATGCTATGGCAACAGTATCTTCATTTTATATCAGCGTAACATATATCGTATTAATTTTATATAATGTAAATGCCGTCAATTAGTACGCAGCAAAACCTCTCTCGATAAAAAACGATTTGAACGTGATCCTGTATTTGCTACCCAATGCCAATACAGCGAATGGCTGAAGTTGGCATCACCCATTGCCAGTAAAATATACCAACAATTACCTAAGCAAAAAGGGTTACAACAACGTATGACGGGTATGGTAATGAAGTGGTTGAAAGAGGGTATATCCATTGTTGCTGCTGCAAAGCGACTACAAGCACTTTTTTTACAGCCCGCGGCTGTTACTGGACAAGATACGATGTATAGGCACCAACCCATACAGCGGGTAACAGTTAAAATACATTTGTAAATAGCAAAACGACACCAAAAGTCACCTTGCATTTTGGCAGTATACCATTGCGTATTTAAAACAAATAACCGGTCATTATTGTGATCAAAAAGGGCAACCTTTTGTAAGATTGTCTTTTGGGTAATAATGTCGTCCCGGGTACCAACGGTTCTAATTGTTTAAATCAGGATGTGATGGATGTAGTTGGGTTTTGAAGGTTAAAAATGGAAAAACCTATTGCTTAGGTTTTTATCCACTTTGTTTGAGGTGATGTGGAGCGTGCCTCACCGGATTTGTTTCTGTTGCGTTGTTGTTGTCGTTTGGTGAGCGGATTACCCCGGTACCCTTTTTCATGGATACAGCTCTCAATATTTTTAATGCGGCATACTTGTTCTATGGCTACCCACTGCGCATCGGTATCTTTCTGGCGCAGTTTATTTTCATCCCACTCCAGGGGTATGTTGCCTTCTTTGGGTTGTTTATTCTCATCCCGGCTGTTGTGTTGCACAAGTACTTCTACAATAGAGGCATCTACTAATTTGCCTTTGTGTACTATGATGCCGTCTTTATCTAATTGCTTATCCAGGTGGCTGAATAATTTCTCTACCATACCCACCGGTAGTGAGTTTATCCCAGAACAACCATATCGTTTTGGCATCCGGTACGGGGTCGTTAATACCCAACCCTAAAAACGCATAAAACTCAACCGGTCTAATATGGCATACTCTATTGTATCATCGCTCAGGTTATAATATCGCTGCAGGATAAGCACTTTAAACATCAGCACATAATCATAGGCCGGACGCCCCCCTTTGCTACGGTCAACTTCCTTATCAAAAAATTGTCGGAGGGGTTTGCGGAAAAATTCAAAATCAATATGATTACTCAGCCGTTCTAACGGGTCTTGTTTTTTACTCAGCTTCTCCATCCGTATTTGTTCGTAAATAATCCTCTTGCTTTTGACATGTTTATTGTTTTTATCTCAGACAACTGTTTATACTAAAACAGTGCTTCGTATCTTATGGTTTTTAAAGATGCCCTTAATTTATTAGAGTTGGCTTTTAAACAAAGTATGGTATCTGATAAACTTTCCCGGTAAGTAAGTTGGCCGAAAACCATACAGAGATATTGTTGCCAACAATTAAAATGTTTGGTTTTATAATCGCCATTATTTCTTTTAACACAGGTTTTAAAACTGGTTGGCGAAATGAGAGAAATAAGCTGAGAGAACAAATTGGCGCCTTGATTCATATAAATTGATTATCAAGGCGTTATATTAAGCAAAAACCTAAAACTTTTCAAATCGTGTTAGGCTATAAAACCGCTGAAACCCAATACCAACAAGACTTTCAAAGAACTTATATTTACAACATCAAAACACTAGTGAAAAGAATTAATTTTTTATTAACGTTTAATTGTCGCCTATCTACCCTTTTTAAAAAATATCAATGTATTTTTACCACAATGGTTAATGTCGCAAATAGAATATCTCTTAGGGGCAATATATATTCATCCTTAGTTTTTGCGCTTGCCGTCATGATATTGGTTCTATCGTGCCCTTTAAAGAAGTTGCTTCAAAACAACTATGTTTCTAATTCTTCAGCTACGGGAAAAATCGGTCAAACAAATAATATTCAGGGTAGTATTGTTGATTATCATTCTACTGATAATTGCTTAATAGTTACGAAAGAAATTTTTCTTGTAAAAACAGACTTATCAAAACAAATTAATTTTTCAGACCCGCTATACTTGACAAATATCACCAGGCAACCTGGTTTTGATATAAATTATTTTTTAAGCGGAGTAAGTTATGATTATACTCACTTAGTATCATACCATTATTCTACACTTCCTCTTTTTTTGCAACATCTCCGGTTGCGTATTTGATTTTTTCTTTACTCTTTAGTTCACCGTAATTGCCTTCAGCTTGTAGCTGATTTCGGCCTTTTTTCAATTTACACCGAAAGAAAAAATGACTTATAAGATATTCGTGCTGGCAGCATTTTTGTTGCTAATAAACAATATACTGTTTGCCCAAAAGAAAATATATACGCTAGAAGATGTCTGGCAAAAGACGCTTCAATACCCATCCGTGTCTGCTAAAAAAGAATTGGTTGAACAGCATCTGCTCAATAAAAAGCTGGTGCAGCAACAAACATTCCCCGAAGTGCATGCACAGGCGCAACAGAGTTATGGGTCTTATCAAACTATGCCCGGGTCGTTTTTCCCATTACTGGGTTTATACAACAGCAGCGGCAGCAATAAGAATGGTGCTGCTGCCGGCAGTGGTGC
>NZ_LUHG01000101.1 GCF_001623405.1 Hydrotalea flava | reverse complement strand
AAAGAAGAACAGCACCAGGATCATAACCACCGGTTCCGGTTTGCCGAAGAGCTACCGCCCTGTTCATGGCATTGTCTTGTTGCGTAGTGGTTGCATTTGCAGGAAGGCCAATTGCTGATGCACAGTTTTTAAACCCGCCGGTGGTATTTCCCCAACTTGTTTTTGAAGTAGCAAAATTGGCAACATTGCCCAAACTATTGCTACCTGCATTTGTGTAAACAGAACAACCGTTTGGCAAACCATTGGCAATATCATCAAAGTTGATGAGAAGAGGAGATTGATTTAATTGAATAACATTGTTCAAATTACCACTACCTCCTGAAAGCAATTCAACATCATTCAAATTACGCAACATAATAACGGCACCGGTTTGATGAAAGCTTACAATTGCTGTTAGTTTATTAACTGCTTGAGTAGGAACCGGTGTATTATAAAAATTTGCTGTTGAGTAAGTAAATAAATCAATGCTGCCGGATGGGTCTGATAAACGAACAGCATTATTCCAAATTGTTCCACTGATTGCCGGATAGTTCAATTGAATCAATGTAGATTCCCAATTGGTAATATTATCCTGTAATTGCTGAATAGTAACCATTCGGGGAATAATTTTTTTTGAACCGGCAATTTTTGTAATAGCGGTAGTATCCATATTTTTCAGCAATAATATATTGTTTTCTTTGGTTAGCATGGCCTGATTTAATTGAACAGTTACCGAATCGCCCATTTTAAAACCATGCCCGGTATTTAATTGGAGCAGAATACCCGGCATATTTGAATCTTCCTGCAAAATCATTTCATTTTCAGGAATATTTCCCGCAGTTGCATCTGAAATAACAATACCATTGATGAATTTATCTTCCTGATAAGTATATGCAGTACCTTTATAGCTATTGCGAACAGCAGCAATTGAAATTTTACTGACAGTGCTGTTCCCACATCGGGCATTTTGAAAATGAACATCTGAAGTATCACGAATCAACAATTGTTTGGTCGTTCCAAATATTGCAAAAACCGCAACCAGATTACCATTGCCTGCCGGAATTTTATTGGAAGCAAAATCTGCATAACCACTTGTTCGTAATATAATACTGTTACCGGAACAATTTTTTATGGTTAGGTTTGCGGCCTGCTTACCCACTGCATCGGCATAAGTTTTATCTAATTCATTTACAGCAAATTCTACATCGGCTAACTGAATTAAAGTACTTTGTAATGTATCCTGCAAGTTTGCAGAAAGTGTATTGATATTTACTAACCTGGGGATAACCTGATTGTTCAAACTACCTTTCAAAACATATTTATCGAATAAAGATGTTGGAAGCGGAATTAGGCTTGGATTATTGGGATCGCTGTTATCAATACCTGCTCCCAATTGTATCACGCCGCCATAATCACCCAAATACAAACCTTTTGCTTTCACTGCAATTTTTCTTCCTACAGGGTAATTGGTAAACAAATTGTTACCATCCATTCGTACAGTAATTCCTCCGGTTTCATCCTGAATAATAATTTGCTTATACCAATTACCTGATTGATCATTTGCAATTACAATACCACTAACAATTAAATCATCTGTTATCCTTTCAAAATTATTTTTAACATGCAATAATTTTAACTGCCGGATAGTAGTATTTGCGTTAAGTGTTAGTGTATCATTTGCAGGAGGTGCATCAAATGGTTTTGCGCAACTATTCATTAAAAAAAAGCAGGCTGCAAAATAAAAAAATGGTGCATATTTTTTCATCATACCATTGGATTTAAAATTTTAAACTAGTACTCAAAAAATATTGTATCCCATAAGCATAATAATATTTTGGAGGAAATTTTTCCGGATTTTGTGTGGCAAAATCAAATCGCATTTGTTCATACCCGCCGGCAACCATTGCTTTGTTATTGAGCAAATTGGTAATACCTAAACTCACAAACAAATGGTTTGATTTTATTTTTGATTGAATTGCAGGCATTACAAACTGGTAACCTGCAAACAAATTCACAACAAAATAATCGGGTAATTTTTCGGGACGAATAATAGCATTGAACGCATTACTTTTTGTATCTAAGCCTTGCACTGCCCTTTCGGTTCTTCTGATTGGATTTAAACTGAGCCAATTATCTGCCATATAATTACCGGAAACAGATACAAAACATTTGCGGGATGGTCGAAATGTTCCGGCAATATTCACAGCTTGCTGCGGTGATCCGGGCACTTTAAAATTATTAATATAAACTGTTTCTTTTTGAATCAGTTCAGAAGAATTGTCGAAAGTTACGATGGCCTGAGGCCTGTTGGTATAGCGGTTATTGGCCAAAGCAAAAGCGCCTGCAAATTGTAGCTTGTCATTCCATCTCAGTTCAGCACCCAATTCTATACCCGCATTCATCTGGTTAATATTACTTAAAGCATCATTCACAAAACCCTTTACACCATCATCATAAAATGTATAAATTTTTAATGCATCTTTAATTGTGGTTAAATAGCCGGTAATACGTAATTTAATGAATGAAGTATTTAAATGATAGTTTAATTCATATGCTGCATATTTTGTGCTGGTAATATTGTCCTGAGTAGCAGTTCTTGTTCGGGGTGATAGAAATACATCTGAATAATAAGGTGGCATTGAAAGCCAGGCCATATTTAAACTGAAGTAATTTTTACCATTTAATTTGTAAGTAATCCCCGATTTAAATGCATAGTTGAGAAAAGTATTTGTTGTAGAAGGGCCATAAGAGCTTTGGGGGAACAAACCATTTTTAACTAAACCTAATCGTTGAAAACCGGTATAACTCAATGCCTCGGCAGCAAAAAAATCAAAGTGTTTGAATTGTTTGAAAATCTGAAAAAAACGGGAAGCCTTCCAGATATTTATTTGAAAATCGTATCCATATTTTTCACCCTTCTTTACCAATCGGTTAGGATGCAATATATCATATTGTAAAGCATTTGTATTCGCAACCAGATTCTGGTTAGCAAACTGATTCCAATTCACAAAAAAATCGCCCCCTAATAAATCGTTTACCGTTTGAAAATAATGGCTTTGCTGATATTGAACAGTGCCTCCGGCAGTGAGCTGCCAGTTTCCTGAATAGTTTTTATGCAATACAGGAGAAAGTGCAAAAAAAGTATTCATCACATTATTATCTCTTAATATATAATTACTTCTTAGTCCGTTAATATTATTGCCATTTATACCATTTACATTGGCAATGGTTTCTTTACTATTTTGGTTAATTTCATAAAAATTTTTCCAATTCAGTTGCAATAAATTCGGTTCATTTTCCAATCGTTTTTTTACCTGCATTTGTAAATCCGGATCTGTTTGAAAAGAGGGTAAATACCGATAATAATCCGGACGAGGGTCAGGTGCATTGTGCCAATCTAAACCCCTGCTTTTTTGTAGCCCTATACTAACTAATGCCCCCAAATTGAAAGTACTTTGCTGATCAATCCTCCATTGATAATTCAATACAATTAGTGGTTGTATATTTCGATGTTCAGCTGCATTGCGCTTCCGGTTATTCTGATATCCCCAATTGGGATTATAATAACGATTACCTGCCAATTGCATAGCTTCTAAAGTTGTGGCTGCAGCCTGACCATTTATTGCAGAAGACCCTAAAAAACTAAATGTGAGCAAATGTTTAGATGAAATGATTTTATTGGCAGCAAAAAAGAGTGATAAATAATTGGCATAAGTACCTGGAACATAAGATTCTTTTGCCCATTGCCATGCAGTGCTGTATATAAATGACCATCCCTTTTTTAACTGGCCACTGTAATGCGTAAAATTGATGCGATGGGAATAATTTTTATTGGCAACGCTGTAGTTTAAAATATTTTGACGTTGTTGCTGAATGGGTGCAATATGAATATTGATGACATTGCCCAGATTGCCAAAAGAAAATTGATTGGGTTGTAACCCTATTACCATTTCACGGGATTTAAATACGTCTGTTAACCCCATCCATAAGTTCACCAATGTATTGCCATTAGCCAGATTATCGAGTGGCACTCCATTTAAATAAGTAGTAAATAAAGATTTGGAATAGCCACGCATTTTAAAACGAGCAATATTCCAATTGAAAGCTGCAGCATTGTAAAATGCATCTCTTCCGGCTGAAAGTAAAGATGCATACTGTTGATTATTTTCGCCATCCAATGTAGCATCTTCTAATGATACCAACGCCATTTCATCAGCAGTTTGTTGGCGAAGTTGCTGCCAGTAAACACTTTCCGTATTTTTTGATGTATCTGTAACCGGCTGGGCCATGAGCATACTAAAGCCACCCAGACAAAAAAAGAGAAAAACATAATGCATATAGATATGGTATTTAAGCAAAGCAGTTTTACCCACTTACCTAACGCACTATCCGGCATCAATCCTCTCACACCAAAACAGAATAATTGCCATCTAAAAATTAAATTTAATAAACTTTTTAATTACTTTAACTATTTTTTAATATTTTTATTTTTTAAGCATAATCCTCTCTGAAATGAAACCAATATTCTCACTATTTCTTGTAACATGCCTGCTTGCAAATAGCCAACAAAAATCCATTTTCAAATCAGCTACCATTGTTTTTTATAATACAGAAAATTTATATGACACGATTCAAAATCCGTTATACAGAGATGAGGAGTTTACCCCAACAGGAGCAAGAAAATATTCCGGCACAATTTATACCAGTAAATTAAATAACATTGTTCAGACATTGGCCAGTATTGGCAGCAATACAAAGGAAAATAACAGCAATTTGCCTGCATTCATTGGGCTGGCAGAAATAGAAAATGATTGGGTACTAAACGATATCGTCAACCATTCCAGGTTGAGAACTGCCAACTACTCGTTTGTGCATTATGACAGCAGAGATGCCAGAGGAATTGATGTTGCCCTGCTCTACCAACCCTCCTATTTCAAAGTCATTCAAAACAAAGCCATTCAGGTAATTTTACCGGAAGGAAGTAAAACAAGCAGATATACCAGAGATATTTTATGGGTGGAAGGATTTCTGGACGGAGAACTCATTGACATATACATCAACCACTGGCCATCCAGATATGGAGGAACCAATGCCAGTGAACCGGCAAGAATGTATGCTGCGAATGTATTAAAACGGCATATAGACAGCATTAAACAAATTGAGATAGGAAGAAAAATTATCATCATGGGCGACTTCAACGACAATCCATCCAACAAAAGTATTTATCAGATTTTAGGTGCAAAAGAAAAAGCCATTGCCAATAATTTGTATAACCCATTTCATGCGCTTTATATGAAAGGCATTGGCACACTTGCTTTTCAGGATGCCTGGGCGCTTTTTGATCAAATTATTTTGTCGCAAGAATGGTTAGATAAAAAACAGAAAGGTTTTTTTTATTATAGAAGTGGTATTTATAATGCTTCTTTTTTAACCGAAAATATTGGAAAGTATAAAGGATATCCAATGCGTTCATGGGATGGATACCAATTTAGAAACGGATATAGTGACCATTATCCTGTTTTTCTCAGTTTATTGAAAGCTTTCTGATTGCAGATACCATGAATTTAAATAACACGATCAAATTCATTGCCAATAAAAATATTAGCTTTTAAAGTGCAGTTATTGCCCGGAGAAGATTCAATTAACAATTTACCATTGTGCAGCAAAAGCCGGTTCGCAATATTTCTTAGGCCAATTCCTTTGGTTTTTTGAGGTATCAAATCCCTGTCCGTTATCTTTCAAAATAAGGTTTACATAACTATGCTCGGAAGAACGTTCAATAATAGCTTCGATAGCATGTGCATGTTTTAAAATATTAACGCGTTGTGCTATTAAGCTCTGAAAAGCTTACTGAGCATATGTTTCAATAAACTTGGCTCAACAGCCATTAGTTATACAGAGTTTACTGAAACACCATTAGGCAATGAGTTTCAAACGAAAACAGATTTTAATAGCACAACACGTTAAAACATTAGATCAAAAATCTAATTCAAAGATTTGATTTACAATCGTCTATAATCCTCTTTTTTTAATCATTCCACCTTTGGTGTCTTTTACACTGCTCATTACAACAAATGCATTTGAATCTATCCGTTCAATTTCTGCACTTAATTTATTCAATTCCAAACGGGTTACTACTGTATAAATGATATCTACTTCTTTGGTTTCGCCATTTTTGCCAAATCCGCGTTTACCGTTATACACCGTTACGCCTCTTCCCATTTTATGAATAATCATTTGCCGGATAGTTTCATGATAAGGCGAAATAATGGTAACACCAATATATTCATCAATACCTTCTACAATAAAATCTAAGGTTTTCGAAGCTGCCAAATAAGTAATGAGTGAATACATGGCTGCTTCAATAGAAAGTAAATACGCTGCAGCAGAAAATATCATTACATTAATTATAACAATTATATCCCCAATGGTAGTTCGTAATTTTTTACTTAAAAAAATAGCCAAAATTTCGGTACCATCAATTACTGCACCCCCCCGAACAGAAAGTCCGATACCGGCGCCCAAAAAAAATCCACCAAATACTGCTACCAACAAATGATCTTTTGTAATTACCGGAAACTGAATAAATGCCAAACACATGGCCAAACCTGTAATTGCGAAAGTAGTTTTAATGGCAAATGCCCGATTGATAACTTTAAATGCCATTAAAATAAAAGGTATGTTGATTAGAATAATATAAACATAAATGGGCAAATGGGTAAGTGCGGCCATCAATAATGAAATACCGGTTACACCACCATCAATAAACTTATTGGGTAATAAAAAGCCTTTTAATCCAAAGGCTGCTGAAAAAATTCCACCCAACATCAATACCACATCTTTTATCAATCGAAAGAAAAGCAGCTTGAAAAAACGGAATCCTTTGGCTTTTTTATAACTGGAATCGTCTTTGTTTATAAAAAAGCTTTTCTTTTTAAAAATTTGATGATAAATAAATTGCGACCAAAGCGGATTCATTTTTTATGAACAATATACAAAATTTAAGCGAAAAATCGGGTATAATTGAAGGATGAAACCCAACAAAAATGCCAGATAAATTCGGGTATTTCATAAAAAATATATTATAATAATTAATTAACCATGAAAACAGCATTGGCAAACATCAATTTTCCATTTTCCCAAAACATTCTGAAAATTGGATCATCAGCCATAAATACATAAATGCCTTTTCCTACAGGTTGTGTGCCAAACAATACGCCATTTTTAATTTTATCTTTTAACTGGTTACCTACAAAACCGGCCACATAATTGTTATCTGCAATTGTTCCTACATTCCATCCATTGTTAACATATTCGTATACCTGATCATTTTGTTTTAATGTATAATAAACTTTATCGTAACCATACGCCAATGGGTTGGTATTATCTAACTGAACACTATAAATACTGCCGGGAATGGAAAAAGATAAACGATCACTGTTTTGCTGATCATAAACAGGTAATTTATTTACTGAAATGGTGTCGTCTGTTTTTTGCCCTTTTAATTTTAGGCCAAATAAATTGGTTCCAACAATTGCGGTAGCATTTTGCAGGGTAATTAACTTACCGCCGCCTTGTACAAAATTTTTCAATTTTTCTGATACAGCTTTATCATTCAATACCCTGTAATACCCATCCGGTATGATGATAACGGTATAAGCACTTAAATTCAAACGGTACAAATCAACAGCATTTAATAAGGTAAGCGGATATTGCAATGCTTTATCAAAATAATTCCATACTTCGCCTGCATCGGTTGCAGAACTTTGTTCACCGGTTATTAAAGCTACTTTAGGGGCATGAATAACCTGAATATCAGGACTTCCAAAATCAGGCCCCTTCTGCATTAATCCGGTGTTTACGGGAACGGGTGTAATATTATACAAAGTTGCAGCCGACTGAACTAACGATACCCAGTTTACGTTATCGTTACTGGTTTTTAAAACCAATAGCGTTCCATCGGGATAAGTAATATTATTGTAGGTAATTGGTTTGGCAGTTACCCGTACTTTCACTTTGTTTTTTATTAAGTATGCCAGCAATTTTGCAGCATTAAATGATTGATAGGGAATAATATAGCCATAATCACTTGCAACAACATTGGCAACATTTACTGCACCAGGAAATTGCTTTAAAGTTATCTTTTCATTGATAGCGTAAGCATCTAACCCAAAAGTATAGGGAATACTCCATGCAGTAATATCGTAAGTAGCACTGTCTGAAAGTTTTGATTTCGGTTCAAATAAAACCCTTGCCAAACTACTTTTAGGCTGGTACATGGATACCGCTAATTGATATTTCTGCAGTTTTACATCTTCCATAGCATTATTAACATAATGATAGCCTTTGTAGTTTCCTTCCATCACACCATATTCAATTCGATTATTATCGAGTAATTTTTTTACTGCATTGATTTTATTGAGATCATTACTGCTAACAACATAGGTTTTGTATACACTATTGGCAGCATTGTTATTATTCTCGTAGTATTTCTTAAAATTATCTATTAATTGCTGATGTTGGAGTGCAGATACCTGAACTGTTGAGATACCGGTTGTAAAATGATGCATTACCCTGTCGCGAAGTGTAAGTGTATCACCATCATCATTCATTACACCAAGGCCTGCACGTATACCACCCTGCTCAAACGTCATTCCAATTGCGCCATTGTATAATGGATAAGTATCACCATAAGATGGGTAAAATAAATCGAAGCGCTCTTTGGTAAAATATAGCCATCCATTTTTATCAAAATAAGATGCATTGTTTTTACCTATCAATACCTGAAAATCCCTCTGCCATTTTGTAATTACTTCATGATAAGGCTCTGCAGCCGGTGCAAAATAGTAAGGTTCATTAAAACCCTGTTCATGATAATCAACATGTACTTCCGGCATCCATTGCTGGTATAAATTCAGGCGTTGTTGTGTTTCAATTTGTGTTTGCCAGGCCCAATCGCGGTTTAAATCAAAATTATAATGATTGGTTCTGCCACCAGGCCAGGGTTCTACATGCTCTCTTGACTGCACATCCACATTCATATTTACGCCAACTACGCTATTATACCAATTAATGTAACGGTCGCGACCATCGGGATTAATACAGGGATCCATGATAATGACGTCATGTTGTAACCATTCCTGGGCCTCTTTATTATCGGGTTTCAATAAAGTATATAAAGTTAGCATAGCAGCTTCGCTTGATGCGGCTTCATTACCATGCACATTATAACTTAACCACACAATGGGGGGTACGTTATTACTTACGGGTGTAACATTATCTTTTAATAAACCGGTTAATCGTAAATTATTTTTTCGGATTTCTTCCAGTTGCTTATGATTTTCCGGATTGGCAATTATGGCAACCATTAATTCCCTGCCTTCGTTGGTTGTACCATAAGGTTGAATGGTTACCCAATCTGGCCTTTCTTTTGCAATAAGTTTAAAATAATCTACAATTTGATGGTGCCTGGTAAAGCGGCTTCCAATAGGATAACCCAAAAATTCTTCAGGACTGGTAATGGTGTTTTGTGCCATTAAACTTCCTGACACCAAAAACAAAACAAATAACATAAGCCATTTTCTCATACAATCAATTATTTATAAGCTTCAATAATTTAATCTACTGCCGATTATGCAGTTAAAGTTGTGAATATAGGTAAAGAAAAAAAGCAGTCCAAAAGACTGCTCTTGTTTTTGATGAAAGGAAAAATTACAACTACTGTTACATGGGTGCAGTTGTTAAATGAATTTTAGTCATATCTGCATAATGGTTTTGCAATTGATGGATGTAATGAACGTTGGGATGATATCTTCTATCTTCTCTGTACCACATATCTAAACCTGAAAAATTGCCTTCACCGGGTATTAACATTCTAAAAGCACCCTTACTATATTTAATGGAACCATCTGCCTGAACTTCTTTTTTAAAATGTAGTTTTTGCAATTGTTCATCATTCAGTGGCAGGGGTTCTAAATCATCAGGTTCATACCAAAATTCCTGTACTTCAGTTGCTACACATACCTGTTTTTCATCATGGTTAAGGTCGGTTACTTCCCCTTCCCATTGTTTTCCTTCAAAGGTGCATTTTACATAATCACCTATTTTAAGATCGTTGAATGGTATCATATTGGCAAATTTTTAGACCATGAATATAAAAAAATTATGCGAACAAAAAACAGACTAATTTGGCTCATTTGTAATTGCAATAATGTTTTTTTAGTGCCAAATTTCGCTGCATAGCAGTTTGAATAAAGATTGCAACACAAATCTTTCCTCCGAAACAAACAAACTTTAGCAACGCCTTTCCATCCGGGCAGGCTTTTTTCTGTAAATTTTATTCTGCCCAACTCATTACATAGTCTTTATTTTCAATATTAATAGCTATTTCTGTGAGTTGCAGTGGATGAAAAGTATCAACCATTACCGCCAGTTCCCGTGTTTCTTTTTTACCAATACTTTTTTCAACTGCTCCAGGATGTGGACCATGTGGTATTCCTGCAGGATGTAAAGTAATCATTCCTCTGCTAACATTTTTACGGCTCATAAAATCGCCATCTACATAATACAAAACTTCATCACTATCAATATTACTGTGATTATAAGGTGCCGGAATTGCGAGTGGATGATAATCATATAACCGGGGCACAAAACTACAAACCACAAAATTATTGGCTTCAAATGTTAAATGAATGGGAGGGGGTTGGTGTACCCTGCCAGTGATGGGTTCAAAATCGTGAATACTTAAAATATAGGGATAGCAACAGCCATCCCACCCTATCACATCAAACGGGTGATGTGCATAATGAACACCATACAGCATGCCTTGTTTTTTTGTTTGAATCAAAAAATCGCCTTTAGCATCAACGGGCTCTTTAAATTCAGGTACTTTTAAATCGCGTTCTGTATAAGGAGAATGTTCTAACAACTGGCCATTTTTACTCACATATTTTTTGGGGAAACGAATGGGGCTAAAAGATTCCACTATCAGTAATCGGTTACTGTTGTTTTGAAAACTAATTTGGTAAATGGTTCCTCTGGGTATAACAATATAATCGCCATACTGAAAATAAAGATCGCCATATTGCGCATGTAGAATACCATTTCCTTCATGAATAAAAAGCAGCTCATCTGCATCTGCATTTTTATAAAAATAGTTTTCCATACTTTTTTCCGGAGCAGCTACATTTACCATGCAATCACGATTCACCAGTAAAGGTTTACGGCTCTCCAAAAAATCGGGTACCGGTTTTATAGTAAATGTTTCAAAACACCGGTGATGCAGCATTTTTTCTTCGGCTACTACCGGTGTAACATTTACAGCAGCATCTGTTTTTATTATTTGAGTGGGCGGGTGATAATGATACAGCAAGGCATAATCGTTACTAAAGCCTTCGGTAGAAAATAATTGTTCTGAATATAATGATCCATCAGATTTTTTAAACTGGGTATGTCGTTTAGGCGGGATATTCCCTCTTTGAATATAATATGGCATTGTGTTGATTTTATTGTGATAGAATATGCAAAACCATTAGCTATGCTGGTTTGTTTAATAAAACCATGGGGCACGTTGACAGTGCCAACATAGTAAGCAGGAAAACATATTTCCAGCCACGCTTATCTATCCAGTAAATAATATTCCTGCAATAAGGCATTAGGCAATCGTATTTACTCAAAGATACAAAAACAAAAGAGGCCGAAACCTCTTACAATATAAATAAAATGGATTGGAGTGAATGAAATTGAAATTAAATACCTCTGAACAATGGAACATCGCCAAAACGACCGGGCCAGGGTATAGAAGCAAGAATAATAACAAGGGCCAACACATAGAATAACAGTAGTTTTTTGTTCTTTTTTGAAGGTTCTGCTTCCTTTTTGGCTACCCCGCGAGTAAGAGTAATCAATATAATGGCAATAATCATCCCCGTAATATGTTCCACCGCCCAAAAACGTAGTACCGCATCTTTCATAACCGTTGCAGCACCCATTGTTCTAAAAAAAACAAAGCCTTTGGTACCAAAAAAATATTGATATAACCCAATTAATAAAGTAATGTGTGCGGCAATCATTAGCCATAAATTCATTTTTTGGGCCACGCTGCTCAAAGGTTTTTGCATTTTGGCAATGCTGTTAATAATGCCAACCATTAACAAAATTAAAATAATCCAGCGTAACCAACTGTGTAAAACAAGCAGAAAACTATCTAAAGCACTCATATTTAAAATATTGAAGATTTAAAAAATATACTGCCCGAAGATATAACTTTCAATTACAAAACAACCGATAAGTAGCAATATTTTCTTATAAACAACAGAACTTGGCATTCAACGGCTTACAATGATTTTTATAACATTTTTTATGCGCAGGCACTTGTACTTTTGTACAGTACCGGAAAAGAATAACAAAACGTTTTTTCATTTAACAAATAATGATTATTTTAACAAAGTAAATAGTGCTTCATGAAAATATTGCCCCCTATAATATCAAGCATCCTGATTGTATTATTGATGGCAGAATGTACCAACAGCAACTCAGAAAAGCAGGCTAAAACAGACAGCAATCAAACAGTAGTACTAACACCCTATATTAAAAATTTAAAAACAGCAATTGCCACACATCCGGATAGTGTAGGTATTCGTTTGAAATTGATTGATGCTTATGACAGCTTGAATTTATTTAAACCGGCAGTACTGGAATTAGATTCACTCATTGCAAAAGATGAATTTAATTACGGCCTTTGGTACCGTAAAGGACGTTTGTCTGAAAATGCAGAAGATACCGCTGCTGCCATAGATGCCTACAGGCACGCAATTGAAATATATCCTGCACCAGATGCTTTGCTTTCATTGGCAAATTTATACGCAGAAAAAAAGAATAAAGAAGCCCTGGAACTATGTAATCAAGTAGCTGAATTAAGATTAGGCCGCGAAACAAATGCCAATTGCTTATTTATAACCGGTGTTTATTATGCCCGAACCGGACAAACGAATAAGGCACTGCAGGCATTTGATCAATGCATTAATCAAAACTTCGCCTACATGGAGGCATATTTAGAAAAAGGATTTATTTATTATGATCAAAAAGATTATGCCACCGCCTTAAAAATTTTTCATATGGCATCGAATGTAAACAATACTTATCCTGACGCTTATTACTGGCAGGCCAAATGCTATGAGGCCCTGCAACAAACAAACGATGCCATAAAAAATTACCAAACATCCCTTACTTTAGATCCTACCCTACTTGAAGCTGCCACTGCCATTAAAAGATTAGAAAAGCATTAGGCAACTGCAAAAAGAAAATTTAATTGCTCAACACATAAATAACATTGTACTATGCCAATTATAGCCCCTTCAATTTTAGCTGCCAATTTCTTGCAACTACAACAAACCTGTACTATGCTGAATGAAAGTAAAGCAGACTGGTTTCACTTAGATATTATGGATGGCCGCTTTGTACCCAATATTAGTTTTGGTATCCCGGTAGTAGAGGCCATTAAAAAGGCCACTTCAAAAATATTGGATGTACATTTAATGATTGTGGAACCTGAAAAATATATTGATGATTTTAAAAAAGCCGGTGCCGATAGTATTACGGTTCATGTAGAAGCCTGCCCGCATTTACACCGTAATATTCAACAAATAAAAGACGCAGGTTTAAAAGCAGGTGTTGCTTTAAATCCACACACCCCAATTTGCATGTTAGAAAATATTCTTTCGAATATTGATATGGTTTTAATTATGAGTGTAAATCCCGGTTTTGGCGGACAATCTTTTATTCCGCACAGTTTACACAAAATAAAAGAATTAAGAAAGTTACTAAACAAAGTTGCTCCGGAAGTTTTAATTGAAGTAGACGGTGGCATTACATTAAAAAATGCAGCAGCGGTTATACACAGCGGCGCCAATGTTTTGGTAGCGGGAAGCGCTATCTTCAATACCCCGCACCCTGATGCTACAATAGAACAATTTAAAATGGTGGTATAACAATTTGCCAATAAAAATGTAACCTTCAACTTGTAAATATATGAACGAAAATAATATAGAAAATAATCACTCAAAACAAATAACCAGTCCGGTAATAAATGTGAATGTTGCTTACAAAGAACATCTTACCCCATTAAATAAATTAGCCTTATGGATTACCATCAGAGTAGGCAGTATGGGTTTTTTCATTATCATTTTTACCTGGTCGGCCTTATGGTTGCTGTGGAATACCATTGGACCAAAGGCGCTTAGATTTGATCCTTATCCGGCCTTTGTGTTTTGGTTATTTATTTCAAACCTGATTCAAATTTTATTGATGCCACTCATTATGGTAGGCCAAAACCTGCAAGGCATACATGCAGAAATAAGAGCCGAAACAGATTTTAGAATTAACCAAAAAGCTGAGGCTGAAATTGAATCAATTTTGCTTCACTTAGAAAAACAAAATGAGTTGATTTTAGAAATATTGAAGAAATTAGATTCGAAATAAAAGTAAAAAAATACAAACTGCACCGAAACCATCATGGAGCTTATACTATCGTTTTTAAATCTTGTATTCATTGGATTTGTGGCATTATTTCCACCGGTAAATCCTATTGGAACTGCATTGGTAATGGATCCTTTACTGCACAATTTAGAAGAAAAACAAAGAAGGATAGCAGCAAAAAAAATTGCCACTTATAGTTTTATCATTTGTGCGGTTTCAACCATTACCGGGAGTTGGATTTTTAAATTGTTTGGTATTTCCATTCCGGTTGTACAAGTAGCAGGTGGGATATTAATTTGCAAAATGGGATGGCAACTGCTATCTTCTGACAATGACATCAAAACTTCGGAAGAAACAAAAAGTCCTGATACCAAAACTGATTTGGAAAGCGTTAATAAAATTTTATTTTATCCATTATCATTTCCTATGACCACCGGTGCGGGAACAATATCAGTTTTGCTAACCTTAAGTGCACATGGGCATTCCAAAACAGTATCTACTTATTTTATCAACCTCGGCGCTCTGCTTTTTGCCGTGCTTTTAATGGCTGTACTTATTTTTTTGAGCTACGCTTATACACCTATTCTCATCAAAAAACTCGGCGCCAAAGGTGGTCAAATTGTAAACAGATTAAGTGCCTTTTTAGTTTTTTGCGTAGGCTTACAAATTGCTACCAGTGGAATCATACACCTCATCAACCCTGCATAATTATGCATTAGAACACAATAATTGTTTGAAAGAGGAGGAATGCTGTTAACATAAAAATAATTGCATTACATTTTCTTTTTTCAATATCATTCAATCAAGAAAAAAGGTTTATAGTTATTTTTAAAAGCGTGATACTTAAACTTCAATAATTCTTTCCACAATATGTGCAAAAACAAGTTTGTTATTACATCGATAAAATAAATTAAATTTGAGAAAGCAGCAAACAGAAATAAATAATTTTATTCAACCTAAAACGAATAAACATTGACAGACACCATTATTAGCCTTAACAGCGTTAATCCCATTGAATTCTTCGGCGTTAACAACGGCAAATTAGATTTATTAAAAAAGAAGTTTCCATTATTAAAAATTTTATCAAGAGGTACTCAAATAAAAATTAGTGGTGCTCCGGAACAAATAGAAGTAGCCAAAGAAAAAATTGAACTCATTCTGCAATACTTAGAACGGAATGGGCATTTAAGTGAAAATTATTTTGAACAGATATTAGGTGGAGATGATGCAGAAACCGTTGACCATTTTGTTGACCGGCACCCCAATGATATTTTAGTTTTTGGACCAAATGGCAAAACAGTACGTGCCAGAACGGCCAACCAGAAAAAAATGGTACAGGCTATTGATAAAAATGATATTGTTTTCGCCATTGGGCCGGCAGGTACCGGTAAAACCTACACGGCTGTTGCATTAGCTGTTAGGGCTTTAAAAAACAAAGTGGTAAAAAAAATTATTCTTACCAGGCCTGCAGTTGAAGCAGGTGAAAGTTTGGGTTTTTTACCCGGCGATTTAAAAGAAAAAATTGACCCGTATTTACGCCCTTTATATGATGCTTTGGATGATATGATTCCTGCCGATAAACTGGGTTATTATATGACTACCCGTACGATTGAAATTGCACCGTTGGCCTACATGCGAGGCCGTACATTAGACAATGCCTTTATTATTTTGGATGAAGCGCAAAATACCAACGACTTGCAGTTAAAAATGTTTTTAACCCGTATAGGTGCCAATGCAAAAGCCATTATTACCGGCGATCCTACACAAATAGATTTGCCACGCAATCAGCGCAGTGGTTTGCATAAAGCTTCACGCATTTTGCAAAATATTGATGGCATAGCACATATTGAATTATCGGAAGAAGATGTAGTACGGCATAAGCTGGTAAAAGCCATTATTAAAGCCTATGAAAAGGAATACGAAAAAGAAGAAGCATTTTTAAAAGACAGATAAACAGAAATAAAAACGGTAAACCCAAATCAGTTTACCGTTTTTTTATGTTATTTCTTTTTCAAAATTTCGTGACCCATTTTGTCGCGTTTGGTTTGTAAATATTTTTCATTAAAGGGGTTGGGTGGAATTTCAATGGAAACAATATCAACAATTTCTAAGCCATAGCCTTTTAATGCTGCTCTTTTTTTGGGGTTGTTACTCATTAATCGAAGTTTGGTTACACCCAATGCACGTAACATTTGTGCGCCTACGCCATAATCACGTTCATCCATGCCAAAACCCAGATGCAGATTGGCTTCTACGGTATCCATTCCCTCTTCCTGTAAACGGTACGCTTTTAATTTATTCATCAGCCCAATGCCTCTACCTTCCTGATTCATATATAAAATAACGCCTTTACCTTCGGCCTGTACCATTTGCATGGCTTTATGCAACTGATCGCCGCAATCGCAGCGAAAACTGCCTAAAATATCGCCGGTAAAACAACTGCTGTGTACACGGGTTAGAACTGGCTCATCGGGCTTCCACTCACCTTTTATTAATGCCAGGTGTTCGCCACCAGAAATTTTTTCTTTAAAAGCCACCAATTTAAAATAGCCGTATTTGGTGGGCATTTCTACACGAGTAACTTCTTCAATCAATGAATCGGATTGCAAACGGTATTCAATCAAATCTTTAATTGAAATAATTTTTAAATCAAATTTTTTTGCAATTTCTAATAACTGGGGCAACCTGGCCATGGTCCCGTCTTCATTCATAATTTCAACCAAAACGCCGGCTTCTTCAAAACCTGCCAAACGTGCCAAATCAACTGTTGCTTCGGTATGTCCGGTTCGGCGCAAAACGCCGCCTGTCTTCGCTCTCAGTGGAAAAATATGGCCTGGTCTGCCTAAATCATCAGGTTTTGTATCAGGGTCAATTAAAGCCTGTATGGTTTTGGCTCTGTCATGAGCACTGATGCCGGTAGTGCAGCCATGCCCCAGCAAATCAACACTTACAGTAAAAGGCGTTTCGTGCAATGCGGTATTTTGGTTTACCATTAAATTGAGTTGAAGCTTATCGGCCAATGCTTCCGAAATGGGGGCACAAATCAATCCCCTGCCTTCCTTACTCATAAAATTGATGATTCCCGGGGTTACATTTCTGGCTGCAGTAATAAAATCTCCTTCATTTTCACGGTCTTCATCATCTACAACAATCACTAATTGTCCATTTTTAATGGCTTCAATACCCTCTTGGATAGAATGCAACATGTTTTAATATTATCTTACAAAAGTACAGATTAGGTGCTGTTTTGTTTAAAAATATAAAATTTGCGGGCATTTTGAATGTGTTTAAAACGGTTCGGTTTTCGTCTTAAAATCGGTAAACGTTCATAAAAAGCAACAATTTGTTAATATTTTAATGTGGTTCAACGTAAATAATTCACTTTATTTGCCTCAGAAAAAATTAACATTATGCTTAGTAAAAAACTACTGCGAGCCTTTGTATTGCTATCACTGTGCTTGCCGGTAACATTGATTGCCCAGGTAACCACCAGTAGCATTAAAGGTTTTGTAAAAATGTCAGACGGAAAACCTTTAGAAGGTGTTTCCATTACTGCAACCCACATTCCTTCTGGAACTGTTTACAGTACGGTATCCCGCAAAAGCGGCGAATACACTTTACCAAATGTAAGAATTGGCGGCCCCTACAAAATTGAATTTAAATATGTAGGATTAAGGCCTGAAACTGTGGAGGACTTTTACCTGAATTTGGGTGAACCTTACATTGCCAACGTTTCAATGCAGGATATATCGAACAATTTAAGTGAAGTGGTGGTAACATCTCAAGCCCGCAGAATTAACACAGACCGCACGGGAGCTTCCACACAAATTTCTCAACGGCAATTATCTACCCTGCCTACCATTGGCAGAAGCATTACCGACTTTACACGTATTACACCACAGGCTAATGGCAACAGCTTTGCAGGCAGAGACGGTCGATACAACAATGTGGTGATTGACGGTGCTAACCTTAACAACAACTTTGGTTTAAGTTCTGACCCTTTACCGGGTGGTGGTAGCCAGCCTATTTCATTGGATGCTATTGAGGAAGTTTCCGTAAACATTGCTCCATTTGATGTTCGCCAATCAGGCTTTACAGGTGCCGGTATTTTTGCAGTTACCAAAAGTGGTACCAATACCTTCCATGGTTCAGCTTATGGTTTGTACAGAAATCAGGATTACAATGGTAAAAAAGTAGGTTCTGTAACCTTAACAGACCCGGCTCCTTCTACTAAAAAAATCTATGGTTTTACCCTGGGTGGTCCAATTATTAAAAATAAATTGTTCTTCTTTGCCAACTATGAGCATGAAGAAAATACTTCACCTGGTATTACTTTTTCTCCAACAGGCGGTAGTGGTATTGGAAATATATCACAAACACCCATCGATTCTTTAAAGAAATTTGCTGATTATTTAAAATCGCAATACAATTACGACCCTGGTGCGTATGATAATTTTCCGAATTTTGTTACTGCCAACCATAAATTATTAATTAAGGTAGACTGGAATATTAACAAAGTGCACAAACTCAGTGTAAAATACAATGAGTTGATTGGTACAGACATGAACCCGCTGAATGGCACTAGTATTCCAAACGCTGCACCATTCTCAGTGGTAGGTGGAAGTGGACAAATCAGCCGTTTACCCAATAACAGGTTTAGTTTACGCTCAATGGCATTCAGTAATTCAAACTATGGGTTTAAGCATTTGGTAAAATCAGGTGCATTTGAATTGAACTCTAACTTCAACAGCCGCTTCTCTAATCAGTTTATTGCTACCATTACTAAAATACAGGATACCAGAACCATTCCCGGCGGACAAGCTTTCCCTACTATTGATATTTTTAACAATAACGGGCAAAACTATATGTCTGCTGGAACGGATCCTTTTACCAGAAATAATGACGTAATTAACGATATATACAATGCTACGGATAACTTTACCTATTATGCCGGTAAACACACATTAACTTTTGGTGCAACTTATGAATACCAGCGTGTAGGCAATATGTTTATGCCGGGTTCTTCCAGTTATTATGCTTTTAATTCTTTAAGCGATTTCATGAATAACCGGGCACCTGCATTTTTCTCTTATAACTTCTCTTTGGTACCGGGCACACCAGCCGTTTATTCTGCCGATTTAAAAATTGGTCAGTTGGGTTTATATGCACAGGACGAGTTTAACGTGAATGATAAATTAAAGATTACTTATGGTTTAAGAATCGATAAACCTGTTTATCCGCAACAACCATTAGAAAATCCAAATATTACGGCTTTAACTTTCCCTGATAAAAATGGTAATCCAACCCATTATAGCACAGGAAAATGGCCCAAAAGCACCTTGTACTTCTCACCCAGAGTAGGTTTCCGTTATAAAATTGATGAAGAGAACATTGTATTTCGCGGTGGTACCGGATTGTTTACCGGAAGAATACCCTTTGTATTCTTAACCAACATGCCCTCTAACAGCTTCATGTATCAGTCTGGTCAGGCAGTGAATAATGCAGCACAGTTGCAGAATTTTTTATTCAATCCTAACCCTGATGCGTATGCCAGCAAATTTAATCCAACACCCGGTACATTACCCAATAATGCCAATATTGTTTTGATTGATCCTAATTTTAAATTCCCGCAGGTATGGCGCTCTAATTTAGCCTTCGACAAAAAAATTGGGAAGGGCTGGTTAATTACTACTGAGTTTTTGTATACAAAAGATGTGAATGCAGTAGTAATGCGTAATGCCAATTTAAAAAATCCGGATGGAACCATTAATGGCATTGATTACAGAGGCAGATTTTCATCTCCAGCGGCCAGAAACGTTTATAGCAATATCAATACGGCTATTGTGTTAGAAAATACCAGTATGGGTTCCAGTGGTTCTGCTACCTTCCAAATTCAGAAATCAGCAGCAAAAGGTTTTTATGGTTCATTTGCTTATACTGCCAGCTTTGCTTCAGAAGTTACCGCCAACCCGGGTGCTCAGGCAACTTCTGTATGGAACAGCAATGCAACAACCGGAACACCTAATACATTACAATTGGCCACATCATCTTATGTTACACCCCATCGTTTTATTGGTACGCTTTCATACAGATGGGAATACTTAAATCACTTAGCTACTACTGTAAGTATTTTCGGTCAATTAGCCAAACAAAACAATTATAGCTATGTATATGGTGGCGATATTAATAATGATGGGTTAAGTGGTATTGATTTGATGTATATTCCTAAAGATCCATCTCAGGTTATATTTGTACAATCTGGAAGTTCTTTCACACCGGCTCAACAAGCTGCAGCTTTCCAGCAATTTATTCAAAACACGCCTTATTTAAACAATAACAAAGGAAAAGATGCAGAAAGAAATGCTGCTTACTTACCTTGGTTAAGCACATTTGACGTGAGAATTTTACAGGATTTCTACGCTAAAGTGGGTGATAGAAAACACACTTTACAACTTTCTGTAGACATTTTAAATGCCGGCAACCTGATTAATAAAATGTGGGGAGTACGCCAAATTACCACCACTACACAGCCTTTAATTTTTAGAGGATTAGATAGTCAGGGAAGACCCACTTTTAATATGCAAACCTTAAATGGGCAATTGGTAACCAAACCATGGCAAAACTCATTAAGTACATTAAGTACCTGGGGTATGCAGTTAGGTTTGAAATACTTCTTCTAAATTTTAGCTTAATACCAATTAAATTTTAATAAAGAAGCTCCGAATATTTCGGGGCTTCTGCTTTTTAACGGAATATTTGCGCTTTGTTAATAAAACGGTAACATTGGTATAAGGTTGTGTTAAAACTTAACTATCAAATTTGTACCTGAAATTAAAAAATCAAATCACATGCTAAAAAAACTACTACTTATGGTAGCTCTGTTTATCGGAGCAATCAATTATGTAATGGCCCAGGAAACCACTTCCGATGTTCAGGGAAGGGTAACCGATGGCAAAAATCCGGTAGCAGGGGCTGTTGTTACCGCCATTCATCAGCCTACCGGTACCAAATATGTAACCACAACACGTAAAGATGGCCGCTATAATTTAGCCAATATGAAAGTGGGAGGTCCCTACCAAATTACCGTTACTTTTTTGGGTTACAGAACAGAGCAACAAGACAATGTTTTTTTGGTGTTAGGCCAGGAATTTAAAGCCGACTTTTCTTTAACTGAAACCAGTAATCAGCTAAATGCGGTAGAAGTAAAAGGTATAAGGCAAGATAAAGTATTTAATACCGGCCATACCGGCAGCCAGGAAATTATTAGCCGCAGCCAAATTGAACGCTTACCCACCATCAACAGAAGTTTACAGGATTTTACCCGTTTAACACCTTCTGCCAACGGTTTAAGCTTTGGTGGCATGAATAGTTCTTACAACAACATTACAGTAGACGGTGCTAATTTTAATAATGCTTTTGGTCTTTCTTCTGTTTTAGGCGGACAAACCAATTCACAACCGATTAGCTTAGATGCGATAGAACAAATTCAGGTAAACATTTCTCCTTATGACGTTCGCCAAGGCGGTTTTGCCGGTGCCGGTGTAAACACCGTTACCCGTAGTGGTACCAATCAGGTAAAAGGTTCTGTTTATACCTATATCAGAACTCCGGGATTACAGGGCTACAATGTTAGAACCAATACCGTACCCAGACCCAGTTATACCTATAATTTACGCGGTGCATCTATCGGCGCACCCATTATAGAAAATAAATTGTTCATTTTTGTTAGTGCTGAACAGGAAAGAATTAGCCAACCTGCTACCACTTTTGTTGCTGCCAAGCCGGGGCAAGCACCTGTACCGGGTGTGGTTTCGCAAGCAGTAGCAGATACTTTAGATGCTTTAAAAAACTTCCTGATTCAAAAATACAATTACAATCCAGGCAATTATCAGAACTATAACTATAATACCTATAGTGATAAATTGACTGCCCGTTTAGACTGGAACGTAGGAAAAAACAGTACGTTTACGCTAAAATACAATTACCTCAAATCATATCGCGATATTTCAGCCAGTAACAGTGGTGCGCCAAATGGTAACCGCCAACCCAGTAATACCGGTTTACCTTTTAGTGGTAGTGGTTACAGAATTAACAACAACTTCAACATTGTTATTGGTGAATTAAATACCCGTTTCAGCAATCGTGTATCTAACAAATTACAAGTAGGTTATACCGCTTTAAGAGATTTCAGATCAAGCCTTTCCGGTGCCAACTTCCCATTGGTAGATATCCTGAATGGTTTAGGCCAAAGCTATACTGCTTTCGGTTATGAGCCGTTTACTTACAATAACGTTTTAAATACCAATGTATTCCAATTTTCAGACATTGTAACTGTTTATAAAGGCAATCATGAAATTACCTTGGGAACACAGAATTATATCAAACGTTTTAAAAATGGTTTTTCACCCAACTATGCCGGTGCCTACCAATTTAATACTTTGACAGATTTTTATAACAGTGCTATGAATGGTGCTCCTACTGCAGCCAATTATACTTTATCATATGCGCTGACTAAAGATGGTTCTTTCCCATTTGCACAGGTAGGCTCAAATGAATTAGGTTTCTTTGCACAAGATAAATGGCGTGCAAAAGATAATTTAACCATTACTTATGGTTTAAGATTAGATTTACCCATCTTCACCAATAGCTTCACTGCAAACCCTTATGCCTCTCAATTGGTATTTAGAGATGGTAAAACTTACGATGTAGGTCATAAACCGGACAATAATTTGTTGGTTTCTCCAAGATTAGGTGTTAACTGGGATGTATTTCATGACCACAAAACACAGGTTCGTGGTGGTATCGGTTTATTTGCAGGACCTCCACCATTTGTATGGATTAGCAATCAGGCCAGCAACAATGGTGTATTGTTTGGGTCTTTCTTCCAGGCTAAAACCAATCCTGCCACAGGTAAACCCTGGGTATTTAGCCCCGATATTAATGCATACAGACCTTCAGCAACTTCGCCCAATACTTCCTACAACTTAGTATTTACTGATCCTAAGTTTAAATACCCTCAGGTAATGAAGTTAAGTGCAGCAGTTGACCAAAAATTACCCGGAAATATTGTAGCTACATTTGAATACACCTTCTCAAAAGATGTGAATGCAGTGTATTTCCAAAACGTAAACTTACCTTCAACAGGCACACCTTTGGTAGGACCTGATAATCGCTTACGTTATTCTTCTACCAAGATTTGGTCTGGCGCCGGTGGTGCTACCGTAACCAATCCGAACATTAGCAGTGCAATCTTAATGGCCAATACCAATAAAGGTTATGCTTATACCGCCACCGCACAGTTTCAACGCTCAGTAAAAAACTTAACCACCAGTATAGCTTACACTTATAGCCAGGCTAAAAATGTAAATGATGGCGGTTCTATTGCACAAAGTATGTGGAGGGATCGTCCAACACACGGCGACTTAAACTCTGATGAATTAGGCTATGCAGGTTATTACCAACCACACCGTGTTATTGGGTATGCCCAATACCGTTTTGAATATGGTAAACATTATGCCACTTCAGTAGGTTTGGTGTTTGAAGCTGCAACTGCTGGTGTTGGTTCTTATACTTATCAGGGCGATTTAGTGAACGGTGGTACCGGAGGTAACAGTTCATTAATTTATATTCCTAAAACACAATCCGATATTGTACTGGTTCCTGTAAACACAGGCGGTGGTACCATTACCGATACCCGTACACCTGATATTATCTGGAACCAACTGAATAACTTTATTCAGCAAGACCCATACATGAGCAAACACAGAGGCCAATATGCTGAAAGAAATGCAGTAGTATTACCTTGGTACAAACATGTTGACTTAAACGTTACACAAGATTTTTATATAAAATCAGGTAAAACCAAACATACCATTCGTTTAACTTTTGACCTGATTAACTTAGGTAACTTCTTAAATCCGAACTGGGGTATTGTTAAAACATTTAATAATACTTCATTCCTGAAATTTGAAGGTATTGCACAATCGGGCGTTAATGCAGGCAAACCGATGTTCTCCTTCCTATATCAGGATCCTAAAAATCAAATTCCTTATGTAAACAGTTTTCAGGACAATACCAGCATCTTCTCTCGCTGGCAAGGGCAAATTGGTGTACGTTATTTATTTAACTAAGCGACCCAATCCAACACAAATAAAAACCTGTTAGTAAAAAAAAAGGCTAACAGGTTTTTATTATGAAAATAATTTTACATTATTTACCCCAACCCCATTCTAAAAATTCAATCAAGGCAGTAGCCCAGGTTGCCACATCATGCTTTCCATTTTCAATGATTAAATAATGTATATGTGCATCGGTATAACCTTTAGCTTTCAATGCAATAATTAAATCGAGTGTATCATCAATACTATCAATTACACCATTATTATTCCGGTCTGCCGTTTCATCTAAAGTGCCGCATTGCAAAAAAAACTGAAGCCATGGAAAAAAAGCCCCATTTCTTACCTGCAAATGCATAAGCCTGTCTGTTTCATCATCATAGCCATTATCGTATGATTTTCTGCGCCACCATAAACTTCCGCTAAAAACACCCACTTTGGCAAATTCGGTAGCATGGTTCCACACAATATCCAATGCACTTAAACCACCTAACGAAAATCCGGCAAAAGCTTTTTCTTTAAAAGATGGTGCATGGTATTTTTTTCGAATAAAGGGCAAGAGTTCATCAAATATAAATTTATGATATAACCCTGCTTTATCACCCCTGCCCAAATAATCAGCACTGTATGCGGTACCATATTCGCGTTTCCGCTCTTCGCCACAATAAATACCCACACACAATAAGGGCATTAATTTATTTTGGGAAAATAATTGGTTTAATTGCTTCTGCAATGCCATTTTAATTAAATCCTGCCCATCATTCATCAATAACAAACTTACTTCTTCCAAAGTGTGGAATAAGGGTGGAACATATACATCAACCACCACATCTCTTTCCAGATATTGAGATGATAAGGTAAATTGTTCTACGATAACTTCAATTTGAGTATGAACAATTTCTGAGGGCATATACCCAAAAATAATGTATCTGAATTAGCCTTCCCAAAATATCCTGTAAATTGGTTTGTTTTATTGCTGTAGATAATTACAGATGCAATTTTTTAAATAAACCATTATTGAACTGAATGAGCAGGCCTTCCAAAAAATAAAAATGAAACAATCATGGTGCTGTATTCAAAAATTTACTTATTTTAAGGGTATCATCATTAAAACCATCGCCAATATTTTATTCAGTATTTTTAATCAAATCATTTTTCAAATTTTACATTATGAAAAAAATAGGTATATTGTTTGGAAAAGAAAGAAGCTTTCCCGAAGCCATTATTCAACGCATTAATAGCAAACAAATTCCCAATATAATTGCCGAACCGGTTCATATAAGCAAAGTAATACAGGGAGAAGATACAGGTTATAGTGTTATTATGGATAGAATTAGTCAGGATGTGCCATTTTACCGCGCTTTTCTAAAAAACGCAGCATTATGCGGTACAGCAGTCATTAATAATCCATTTTGGTGGAGTGCCGATGAAAAATTTTTTAATAATTGTCTGGCTACAAAAATAAATGTCTCCGTTCCTAAAACAGTTATTCTACCCTCTAAGGAATTGCCGGATGATACGACAGATGCCTCGTTTTCTAATTTGGCTTATCCGTTAGACTGGGACCATATTTTTAGTTATGCAGGATTTCCTGCCTATATGAAACCCTTTGCCGGCGGAGGTTGGAAGCATGTTTTTAAATTAGAAAACAAAGCAGAATTTTTTGAAAAATATAATACCACAGGGCAGTTGGTAATGCTATTGCAGGAAGAAATTGTGTTTGAAGAATACTACCGTTGTTATTGTATAGGCGGAAAACATGTGCGTATTATGCCTTATGAACCACGCAACCCACACCATTTACGCTATGATGCCCATTTTAAACCATCGGCAGAAAAACTGCAGGAAATGACTGAAATAGTACTCCGTATTAATCAATATTTGGGGTATGATTTTAACACGGTAGAATTGGCACTTCGTAGCGGTGTACCCTTTGCTATCGATTTTTGTAATCCGGCACCGGATGCAGATAAACAAAGTGTGGGTGAAGAAAATTTTGAATGGGTAGTTGAAACAGCTGCCAACTTTGCCATTGAGCGTGCACAAATACAAGAAAACGGAAAAGACAATTTAACCTGGGGTGAATATTTGAAAAGAAGCGCTACCAAAACAAAACTATTTTAACAGCATTAACCGGGTAATTTTTAATGATTTAAATGCACCTTATGCCATCTCTTAACTTTCATCAATTTACATTAGGTATTGAAGAAGAATACATGGTAATAGACCCTGTTACCAGAGAGTTGAAAAGCCATGAACAAAAAATTGTTCAGGAAGGGCAAAAGCTATTGAAAGATAAAGTAAAAGCAGAAATGCACCAAGCCGTGGTAGAAGTAGGAACCGATATATGCAAAAATGCAGCAGAAGCTTTAGAAGATGTGGCTTCACTGCGCGGCAATATTGCTGCTATTGCACATAGTATGGGTTTGGGAGTAGGGGCAGCAGGTACCCATCCCTTCAGCCACTGGAACAGCCAGTTAATTACCGATCACGACCGTTATCATCAAATAGTAAATGAATTGCAGGAAGCAGCCCGTAGCAATTTAATTTTTGGGCTGCATGTACATGTAGGTGTAGAAGATAGAAAAATGGCCATACATATTGCCAATAGTGCCCGTTATTTTTTACCCCACGTGTACGCTTTAAGCACCAACTCGCCTTTTTGGGAGGGCAGGTATACCGGCTATAAATCATTCCGCTCTAAAGTTTTTGATAAATTTCCCCGAACCGGAATACCCGATCATTTTCAAAGCATTGAAGCCTACGAAGCTTATGTTAATCTGTTGATTAAAACCAATTGCATCGATAATGCAAAGAAAATATGGTGGGATGTAAGAGTGCATCCCTTTTTCAACACGGTTGAGTTTCGCATTTGCGATGTGCCATTAAAAATAAATGAAACCATTGCCATAGCTGCATTATTTCAGACAATTTGTGCTAAATTGTATTTGTTGCGTACCCAAAACCTCAACTTCATTTCATACCAACGTGCATTATTGAATGAAAATAAATGGCGGGCAAGCAGGTATGGCATTGACAGTATGCTGATTGATTTTGGTAAAGAAACCGAAGTACCTACCCGACAACTGATTTTAGAATTACTCGATTTTGTGGATGATGTAATGGATGCATTAGATGCCCGTGAGGCTTTGCAATACATTCATACAATTTTACAGGAAGGTACCGGTGCCGATAAACAACTTCAGGTTTACCAAACTACCAATAGTTTGCAAACAGTGGTCGATTTTATTCAATCCCAATTCCTTTTACGTTAACCTTTATTACCTGCAACTTTCATCATACTTTAAACAATCCGGCGCATTTAACAGTCTATATTTCATTCATTTTAACTACAATTAGGTAATTTTATGAAAATATCCGATGCTTGGGCAGCATTGCTATGTTGTTGGGCATCTGATAATTGTTAACATATATAAACCTGCCCCCGTTGACAGAGTTTGAATTAATTAAAGGCTGTATAAAGCAACAGGCAAATTGCCAGCGTATGCTCTATGAGCAATATGCCGGTAAATTAATGGCTGTTTGTTTGCGTTATGCCAATGATGCCATGGAAGCGGAAGATATTTTGCAGGATGCATTTGTAAGAATCTTTAACTACATCAACCAATTTAAATTTGAAGGATCATTTGAGGGCTGGATGCGAAGAATAACAGTGAATGTGGCTTTAAAATATATTCAGAAAAAAAAATTACAGTTTACCGAAGTAAGTGAGCATCATGATTCAGCAGCTACTATTCCTGCAATGGCTTATAGCCAGTTGGGTGAAGAAGTGCTGCTACAGCTGATTCAACAATTACCAACAGGTTATAAAATTGTATTTAACCTGAATGTGATAGAAGGATATAGCCATGAAGAAATAGCTAAAATGCTGAATATTAAAGCCAGTACCAGTAGAAGCCAATTAGTAAAAGCCAGAAAAATTTTACAGGAACAAATTATACAATTACAAAAAATTGCTGTGTAATGAATGATCAATTAATGGATGATTTTATCAGAAACAAACTGAAAAATTACTCCGCTCCCGTCCCACCCGATCTATGGGAGAAAATAATGGCTGATACCAATAAAAAGCCCAAAGGCTTTTGGATAAATCAGCACAAAACTATACTTGCCATAGCAGCACTTTTCCTGATATTGGCCGGTAGTCTTACTTTTTATTTTTTTAATAAAAATGCTTCTTCTATTGATCAAAAATCTACGCTTCAACAAACAATAGTTTCTACCCCTGGTCAATCTAATGTTCACACACACAATTCTCCTGAAAATCAGCAATTAAATGGTGCTGTTTTAACTGATAGTTTGCAAAGTTCAAACAACCTGAACAAAAGTACTTCCAAACTTCCCCAGCATCAAAACAATGCATCCAATTCATATCTATCTAAAAATAGCTATTTACCAAACAAGCAGTTATTGCGCCCTCAAAGTACCACCAGCCATAACGCATCATCAGGCCAAACCTTCTCCCCCACATTCAATCACAATTTACCCGGCTACTCAGATAATAATCAAGATGCAGCAAATAACTTCTCTTATAATCAGGTAAATGCTTTTATTTCATTAAAAAATAATTTATTGTATAATACTGGTTCCCTGCATTTACCACCGCTTAATTTACGCCGCATTTTAGGATTGGATGCCTGCCCTAATGCCAATGGCAGCCAGCGAAACGACTGGTATATTGAATTATATGGCGCGCCGGATTATACCATGAAATCAGTATTAACCAATGGCGCCAGTGCCAATTACCTGCAGAAAAAAGACAGTAGCGAACGCATGAAAGGCGGCTTTACTGTTGGTGCCAGATTCAGTAAAACAATCGGCGAACACACGTATCTGAAATTAGGCTTGCAATACAGCCAGATGAATGAATTATTTAGCCAGCGAAAAGAAAACGAAACGCAAACAACTACAGTAATTATACGGCGCACCATTACAACACCACAAGGCAATTCAACAACTATTATGGATACTTCCTCTGTTACTCAAATTGGTTATAGAGTTATCAGAAGTCTCAATCATTATAAAAACTTAGAAATCCCGGTAATGCTGGGTTATGAATTTGGCCAGCCCGATGATAACTGGCGTATGGCAGTTAATGGCGGACTCATTTTTGATCTTTCCTCCTGGTACATGGGCGAAACTTTAGATACCAGTTTACAGGTAGTTGCCATCAATAGTAAATCAAACAATGGGGTGTATCAGCATTCACTTACCACCAGCATTTATGGAAGTGTTAGTATTTATAGAAGGCTCTCGGATTTGGTTGATGTATTTGCAGAACCTTATTTCAGGTATAATCTTTTTGGTACAAATAGTCTTTACGGCGTGAACCAACGTTTTGGTGCCGCCGGTTTAAACATTGGCACCCGCATAAAGTTAAATGGCCGAAGGCAGCATTTATAACCTATTCCATATCTTATTCAGTAACCATGAAAAAAGTATTTTTTTACATATTCATCATTTTTGCAACCATTACAAGTTGTAAGAAAGATTTTTCTGATGAATTTACGCCTTATCAGGGCATGTCGTTTAATGACACAACCTGGACCAATGAGCCTATTAGCAATGACCTTATTGATTCATTGCAAGTGCAATTAGGCTTACCGATGGCTTACTATACTACATTTAATCCTACCCGTGATACAGCTTTTTGGCTGAATAATGATATACAACTAAAAATTCCTGCTTATACCAGTGCGTATATGAGCAATACAGCCAATCCTGTAACAGATCCTGTTTACTTGAGGCTAATTACCTTAAAAGAACGGGGTGATTTTATCAGATATCTAATTTCCACTACTTTTAATCAATATCCACTGGTTTGTGCGGCAGATTTTTATGTGAGTTTCACTTCAAACAATCAGCCCATTGCGATTGCACCTGCTAAACCTATTACCATACAATGGATGGATGATGATGTAAACAACGCCATGCAATTTTATTCAGGATCATCCAACACAGGCGGTCAATATAAAGTGAATTGGCAACAGGACAATAATGGTTCTGTTACACGTTGGGATACTTTAGTAAATGGAATGCACAAAACCGGCTATCGTATACAATCGCCGCACTTGCAATGGATGGGTGCCAATTATTTAATGGATACCACACAGGCTACTACCAATTTGAACGTAGTATTACCGCTTAATTTTAATAATAAAAACACAATAGCTTTTGCAGTTTTTAATAATGTAAAGTCTGTTATTCGGTTAACACCATCGGCAATTGAAAAAGGCTTTTATACCACTCATCTTCCCACAAATGCCAATATTACCATTGTTAGCATTTCATTGATTAACAATAGTTTTTATCTGGGTACAAATACATTATTTGGGCTCAGTGCAGGTTTGCAAAAATTATATCCTAAAAAAATTAGTGTTCAAAGTTTAAATGTATTTTTAAACAGTTTATAAAGGGTAAGCAATTATTTTGGAAGTGCTACTTAAAATCGAATAAAGTAGCTGTAAATACTGCACGTTCACGTTTCTTAAATATCACGTCCCAATTACCTTTATATCTTAAAATAGCGGGTACTAAAAGATTTTTATAATGTGTCATTTCTACTTCCATGCTTACATCAAAATCGTATACACCGGCTTTATAACTTAAAATATACCTTCTGCCCTGCACTTCTAATGTATTGGTATTAAACCAGGTAACCATTTCATCAACCACTACATCATCTCTTTGCGATGCCGTTAAATCTTCTTTTGGAGTAATAGTAAACACATAACATAATTGGTGATGATATTCCTGAATATCTAATCGGTAATCGTATAATTTGTGCGCTTTCTCATCGTATAGATCTAACTTATTACCTATAAAAGGTATACCGGCAATTTTTTTACCGGGATTAAAAAATAACATTTTTAATTGTTCTTTATGCTTATCGATACCAGATTTAGCTGATGTAGAAAATTCATGGCCTTTTACAATATTATTTTCGCCGCAAACCGTACCTTTTGTAAAAAACAAAGCTGCATACAATTCAGGAGTGAGGTAGTTGTACTGATGTTTTTTATTGTAAAAATCACCGGTTGTTTTTTCTTCCAGTACATCCATGGTGCGGCAACCATTTACATAATTTTGTGTGATTTTACTATATAATGATGCAATAGTATTACCCGTTTTATCCTTCATTTGTATATCGTTGTAAGCAGAATAACCCAACACTCTTAAATTGCGAAAGGCTTTATAAAAAGTAGTATCTTCTTTAATTTGTTGCAGTAATTTTTCATAGTTAAAATTAGTGCGTACCATTACTTCGGGCAAAGTAAAACGGCCTGTTTTGCTAAAACCTACCGTTGTATCGGCTAATGAGTGATGCAAAGTTGTATCCTGCGAAAATGTTGATGAAACAGCACAACAGATTATAATTAGAAGTTGCACTAATTTCATTTTGTAAAAATCATTTTGTAATCCACTTTCACCTTGCCTTTACTAATATCATTCAACTTGCCTTGGAGTAATTTTTTCTTGAGAGGTTTTAAATAATCAATGAATAATTTACCATCAATATGATCGTATTCATGCTGAATAACTCTGGCGGTTAAGCCGGTAAATGTTTCTCGGTGTGGTACAAAATGTTCATCCACATATTCTATTGTAACTAATTCAGGGCGTTGAATATCTTCCCTTATTTTAGGAATACTCAAACATCCTTCATTATATACCCATTCTTCACCATTTAATGCTACCACTTTGGCATTAATGAATACTTTTTTAATGCCTGGTTCATCAGGGTAGGTTTCATCATCTTCTTCCATATTGGCAAAAATTTGAGCACTATCCATTACAAATAATCGAATGGGTTTATTGATTTGAGGTGCAGCTAACCCTACGCCATTACTGGCATACATGGTTTCCCACATATCTTCAATCAATGTATACAATCCGTCATAATCAGATGTTATTTCTGCTGCCGGTTTTCTTAATACAGGATTGCCGTATGCAACTATTGGTAAAATCATATACAAAAAGGGAGGAATTATAAATTTAAATACAACTGCAAAGATAATTGAATGTGGCTACATAGCCCTTTCCTGCAGGTAAGTTTGTAACATAATGGTGGCAGCAATCTGATCTATATTTTCTTTGATTCTTCTTTGTTTTTTCTTCATGCCCATTTCTACCATGGCTCTTGATGCCATTTTAGAAGTGTATTGCTCATCTACAGTTTTTACGGGTATTTGCGGAAAATGTTTTTTTAGCTGTCCGATTGCTTTTAACACCAATGGGGTGGCATGGGTAGCCGTTTGGTCTAAATTGTAGGGCTCGCCAATTAAAATTAGTTCTACCGGCTCTTTGGCCACATATTCTTTTAAAAAAGAAAATAAGGTTGCGGTGGGAATGGTGGTTAATGGCGTAGCGATGATTTGCAGTGGATCGGTAACAGCAATGCCGGTTCTTTTTCCTCCATAATCAATACAAATAATTCTGGCCACAATTTCAACTTTAAAAAATAAATAAATCGGCAATTACAAAAACACTAAACACCACACTGGCAATACCATTGGCAGTCATAAACGCAATATTTACCCTGCTTAAATCATTGGGTTTAACAATGGAATGCTGGTAAAGCAACATACCTGTAAAAAGCAAAATTCCTATCCAATACAACCAGTGAAAATGACCATAATAACCGGCCAATATTACACAAGCAGCACTTAAAAAATGTAAAAACGTAGAAATGCGCAGTGCGGTAGCTTTTCCAAATACAGCAGGAATGGAGTATAAATCCTGCGACTGATCGAATTCTATATCCTGTAAGGCATAAATTACATCAAAGCCACTCACCCAAAATATTACTGCAAATGAAAATAAAACAGGCAGCAGGTTAAAGGTTCCGGTTACTGCCAGATAAGCCCCAATTGGTGCCAATGAAAGCCCTAAACCCAGCACTAAATGGCATAATGCAGTAAACCGTTTGGTATAACTGTAAAACAATACTACAAAAAGCGCTACCGGTGCCAAATAAAAACAAATTTTATTGATGAAATAAGTTGTACCCATAAACAAAAGACAATTCAGCAAAACAAATCTTAGCGCACTTTCAGGAGAAATAATGCCTTTGGGAATTTCGCGAATAGCGGTACGTGGGTTGCGTGCATCGAAATGCCGGTCTAAATATCTGTTAAATGCCATTGCGGCATTTCGGGCAGTAACCATACATATTATTACCAATAAAAATTTTCCCAATACATACTGATTACTAAAATAGCTGTGTTGTATAATTGTTTCATTATTGCCAACTTCCTGAAACATATTAGATGTTTTCCGGTGCATTACACCAAGAAAAAAACCAATGAATGCAAAAGGCATGGCAAAAATGGTATGAGAAAACTTTACGAGACTTAAATATTTTTTTACCTTATGCATAAATTTTATTTTTTTTTAAAATGATTGGATTTTCTTCACCAGCTCCCATAAAACAATACCGGCTGCAACAGATACATTCAGTGAATGTTTGGTTCCCCATTGTGGAATTTCAATACATCCATCGCATAAACTTAATGCATCTTCACTTACCCCTTCTACTTCATTTCCCAGTACAATAGCAATTTTGGTGTTTGAAGCTATTGCAAACTGCTGTAATGGTACACTTCCTTTAGCCTGTTCTACACCCCAAACGGAATAGCCTAAACTTTTCAATGAATGAACTGCGGCAGAGGCAGTTGGCACATACATCCAGTCTACCGTTTCCGTAGCTCCCAAAGCTGTTTTATGAATATCCCGATGCGGTGGTTGAGGGGTATAACCGCAAATACAAATTCCTTCCATTAAAAACGCATCGCAGGTTCTAAAAATACTGCCCACGTTGTGCATACTGCGAATATTATCTAAAACAACAATCAATGGGTGTTTAGCAGATGCTTTAAATTCCTGAACCGACTTTCGGCCCAATGCATCCATACTTAATTTTTGCATCTGCAAATGTACAGTGTAAGTGAACAATGAAAAATGAGCCAATAAAAAAGTTCCCCCATAAATATGAAGGAACTTAACCCTTAAAACAACCAACATGAAAAAATACAATAAACAACATATTAATGGTTGTTTTGTTCATGCGGCTGGCTACATATTTTATACCAATGCCAAATCAAGCACTTGTTGCATGGTTTTAACATAATGAAACTGCACACCGGTTATAAAATTGCTATCTATTTCCTGTACATCTTTTTCATTCTGCCAACACATAATAATTTCTTTAAGGCCGGCCCTTTTGGCTGCCAGTACTTTTTCTTTAATACCTCCTACTGGTAATACCTGGCCACGCAAAGTTATTTCGCCGGTCATAGCTAAATAAGGTTTTACCTTTCGGCCGGTAAATGCTGAGGCTAATGAAGTAAGCATGGTAATACCGGCACTGGGACCATCTTTTGGTGTTGCCCCTTCGGGTACATGTACATGTACGTTGTGGGTAGTAAAAGCACCCATTTCAATACCCAGTTTTTTTGCGTTTGCTTGTAGGTAAGTATAGGCAGTGGTGGCGCTTTCTTTCATTACATTACCCAGGTTACCGGTAAGCTTCAACTCACCTTTTCCTTCACTTAAAACTGTTTCAATAAATAAAATATCACCTCCTACATATGTCCAGGCTAAACCTACTGCCACCCCGGGCATATTGGCCATTTTGTATATTTCATTATTATATCGTTGCGGGCCTAATATTTTTTCTACATCAGCTAAAGAAACCGTTGGTTTAATTTTATTTTTTGTAGCCAACTCTTTAGCCTCATAGCGCATAACGGAGGCTAATTGACGGTCTAATTCTCTTACACCACTTTCACGTGTATAGTTTTCAATAATTTTTTCTAAAATCTTATCACTGAATTTAAGATTTACTTTTGCCAGCCCGTGTGCTTCCATTTGTTTTGGAATAAGATGTCGTTTGGCAATTTCAACTTTTTCCTCAATAGCATAACCGCTTAAATCAATAATTTCCAACCTGTCGCGAAGTGCGGGTTGTATGTTTTGAATATCGTTGGCAGTAGCAATGAACAATACCTTGCTTAAATCATATTCCAGTTCCAGGTAATTATCATAGAAACTGTTGTTTTGCTCGGGGTCCAGTACCTCTAACAATGCAGAGGATGGGTCGCCGCGAAAATCGTTACCAATTTTATCAATCTCGTCTAAAATCATCACCGGATTAGAAGTTTTTATTTTCCTGATATTTTGTATAATTCTTCCGGGCATAGCGCCAATATAGGTTTTCCGGTGCCCTCGTATTTCACTTTCATCGTGCAGACCACCTAAACTTACACGCACATATTTTCTGCCTACTGCATGGGCTATACTTTTACCTAAAGATGTTTTACCAATTCCGGGAGGGCCAATAAAACAAAGAATCGGGCTCTTCATATCGCCTTTTAATTTAAGTACAGCCAAGTATTCCAAAATACGATTTTTTATTTTTTGCATGCCATAATGGTCGGCATCTAATATTTTTTTGGCATTTTTTAAATCATAATTATCGTCGGTATATTCTCCCCAGGGTAAATCGAGTAATAAATCTAAATGATTATATACCACAGAATAATCGGGCGTGCTTGGATGCATTCTTTCTAATTTCTCAATACCAGATTTAAACATAGCTTTGGCAGCTTCAGGCCATTTTTTGGCTTCAGCTTTCTTTTTCATTTCAGCAATTTCTCTTTCATTGGGATCGCCGCCTAACTCCTCTTTAATGCTTTTGAGTTGTTGCTGTAAAAAATAATCGCGTTGTTGTTTATCCAGTTCTGTTCTGGTTTTTGTGGTAACCTTATTTTTCAGTTCTGCAAACTGCAATTCTTTGTGTAAAATACCGGTTAATTTCTCTGCCCTTGTTTTGATGTTTTCAAGGGATAACAATTCCTGCTTTTCTGTAATAGAAGTATTTAAATTGCTGCTTACAAAATTGATGAGGAAGGAAGGATTTTCTATATTTTTTAAAATGATAGAAGCCTCAGTAGGTAAATTGGGAGACAACTGAATAATTTCTGTTGCCAGATCTTTAATAGTACTGATGTATGCATCAAAATCCGGGTCATTTAAAACCGGTTGATCTTCTAATAATTGTATTTGGGCTTTAAAAAATGGTTCTTCGGCTATTACTTGCATTAATTCAAACCTTTTTTTACCCTGAATAATGATGGTTGTCCCACCATCGGGCATTTTAATCAGTTTCAAAATTTTTGCAACTGTACCAATTTTACACAAATCTTTTACCGCCGGATCTTCTACTTCGGTATCGGTTTGTGCCAATACGCCAATCAGCTTATCGTTTTTATAAGCTTCATTTACTGCCTTTATGCTTTTATCCCGCCCTACTGTTATGGGCAATACTACCCCCGGAAATAATACCGTGTTTCGTAAGGGTAACAAGGGTAAAGTATCGGGAATTACAATTTTTTCTTCTTCACCTTCCCGTTCATTAATGGCAATGATGGGCATAAAATCATTCTCGTCTTCTGCTGAAAAAAGAAATTTGTTTTTGTTCATACACTATCATCTATAGTAAAAAGTCATTTTGTCACTTACAACCAATAAAAATGATTTATTTATTGGCGTATGTTTGGGGCAATATTAATGCCATTGGCAACAAAGATGGGCAAACGGTACAAAATGGCGCAAAAAAATGGCATACCCGGTAAGATATGCCATGCATCGTGCAGAAATTTACATTAAAACCTAAATCCAATACCCATTTGTATTTGCTGGCTTTTCCAATTATTTTGATTACTTACATCGTTCAAATTATTCAACCCAACTGCATAACGGCCATAAATGCGCAGTACGTCAAAATTCAACTGTATGCCACCAATCATGGCAAAATCGCCCGATTTAAAAGCATTTTGCCCATTTACCAATAAGTTGTCATTTTTATTGAGTAGTATACCAAATTGTGGCCCTAAATTTAAGGTTATCAATTTTCCAACATTATAACGCAATAGCACAGGAATGGCTAAATAATCTAACTTAATATTTTGATCGGGTGGAAAAATAGTAGCAAATGTGGCCGATTTGGTAGCAGACTGGCTCCAGAGTAATTCCGGCTGAATACCAAATTTTTTATTAAAATCTATTTCGGCAAAACCACCCACCTGATACGACAATTGAAAGCCCTGATCAAAAGTTTGCCCATCAATCTTAGTTAAATTGCCGCCTGCTTTAATACCGGCTCTAAAACCTTGCGCCTGTACTATGGCCGTTAAACAAAACACACCAATGGTTAATACTATTATTTTTTTCATAAATGATTGTTTTACAGGAATAAAAGTCAATGATTGTGCCAAACTTAATTCTATATGTAAACAAGTTGCAAACAAGCAGTATTGTATGATAATATTTAAAATTAACGCGTTGTTCTATTAAGCTCTGAAAAGCTTACTGAGCATAGGTTTCAATAAACTTGGCTCAACAGCCATTAGTTATACAGAGTTTACTGAAACACCATTAGGCAATGAGTTTCAAACGAAAACAGATTTTAATAGCACAACACGTTATTTAAAATTAAAAATGCTAAAATTTTTTCTTGATACAATGAATGAACAATCAACTGTGCTATTGCTGCTGATTTAAACCAGTTCTATTATGGTAATTTCAGGCAAAAAACCTACTCTGCCCGGATAACCAATGAAGCCATATCCGCGGTTTACATATAAATACTGCGAGCCTTCCTGATATAAACCTGCCCATTGTTTGTACATCCATTGTACCGGACTCCATTTAAAAAAGGGCGTTTCTACACCAAATTGCATACCATGTGTGTGGCCAGACAGTGTTAAATCAATATCGGGATATTTTGTTCTAACTTCAGCATCCCAATGGCTGGGATCGTGGCTCATTAATATTTTAAAAGAATATTTTTCTGTTCCGGGATAAGCTTCCTCCATTTTACCATATTTTGGGAATCTGCCTTTTGCACCCCAGTTTTCAATTCCCAGTAATGCAACGGCATCACCGTTCTTTTCCAAAATAACATGTTCATTCATTAAAAGGCGCCAGCCTAAATCTGCATGTACTGCCTTCAACTTTTCCAAATTCAGTTGTTTAGTCTGTATAGATGGCCATTGAACATAATCGCCATAATCATGATTACCCAATGTACTGTACACGCCCATTGGCGCTTTTACTTTTTCAAATACATCCATATAATCGTTCATCTCTTCGTAGCGGTCGTTTACCAAATCGCCGGTAAACAACACCAAATCGGGCTTTTGTTGCAACAACATATCTACCCCATGCGCAACAGCCTGTTTGTTGTTAAAACTGCCGCTGTGTATATCACTAATCTGAGCAATCCTTAAACCTTTAAATGCATTGGGCAAATTCGCAAATTGCAGGCGTATATGTTTTATTTGATAATTGTATTTATTTCCAAAACCATATAAAAGGATACCCATTAGTGTAGTACTCATACCAATACCCATCCAGCTTAAAAATACGGAACGTGAAATAGCTTCAGCTCCATTATCGGCAAAATGAGCACCTGATTTCGTGGAAAAAAATGCTGCTATCCAAACAATGCCGCGTCGAATATCATCCATTAAAAAAAATGCCGACCCAATTAATTTAGCCATGAATAAGCCCACCAATATGGCAAAAACATAGTTTCTGAAAAATTTAGAAACCTGCAAATCCTGAATATAGGGCAATGCAAATAAAGCAATCCAGCTAAATATGGCAATAACCCAGTAAATAACAGTTACCCATATCCTGGTTTTTTCCGAAGTATTTTGCAGCACTGTTTTAACAGCCTGAAATACATAAACATCTAAAATAATTAAAATAGAGGCAATGATCCACCAAATTCCGGTACTACGCATAAATATTTTTTTTAACAGACAATATTTTGTGCACTAAAGTTTATAATAGCATTGCAACATTGTTTAAACATCTTTCTACTAATTTTGTTAAGCAGATGACATTAAATTTTTTAAATGCTTAATAATACAACTATGCAATTTACGTATTACGGACATTCTTGTTTTTTGGTTGAAGTGAAAGGCAAAAAAATTCTTTTCGATCCATTTATTACTTACAATGAATTGGCAAAAAACATTAAGGCAGATGCCATTGAAGCCGATTATATTTTTTTAAGCCACGGCCATGCCGATCATATAGCCGATTGTATTTCCATTGCCACCAAAACAGGAGCAAAAGTGGTTGCAGTTTTTGAAATTCATGAATGGCTCAATAAAAATGGCGTTGCCAATACACACCCCATGAACACAGGCGGCAAATGGCAATTTGATTTTGGAACCGTTAAATGTGTGGTTGCCCAACACAGTAGTTCATTACCCGATGGCACTTACGGGGGCAACCCGGTTGGATTTGTTTTTACTACTGATGAAGGTAATTTTTATTATAGCGGCGATACGGCACTTACCTTAGAGATGCAACTCATTCCCGGTTGGGCTGCCTTACATTATGCCATTTTCCCCATTGGAGATAATTTTACCATGGATGTTGCCGATGCGGTAAAAGCAGCCGATTTTGTGCAATGTAAACATATTATTGGCGTACATTATAACACATTCGGTTTTATTAAAATAGACACCGAAGCTGCAAAAGCAGCATTTGCCACCGCCGGCAAAACGCTGCATTTACCAGCTATAGGCGAAACCATTTCGCTTTAAACATTCTAATCAATCATAAAATACCAGCCTCTTCCCCAAAAAGAAGGGGCTTTTTAAGTTTTTGAAACAACCATCACCGCTTATAATGAATCATTCATTTTTTGTGCATCCCTGCTATTAAAAAAATTCTAACTGAAAAACACATCAAAATAAGAGAAATTAAATATGAACACATGCAACAGAATACTTTAGATTTGCAATCTTGATAAATTGGGAAACCCATTCTTATTTTTAATTGCATTTTAAGCAATCAACCCTATGGCGAGAATTATTAGTATTGCAAACCAAAAAGGAGGTGTAGGTAAAACCACTACAGCTATTAATCTGGCTGCCAGTTTTGCAGTTTTAGAGTATAAAACATTATTGGTAGATGCTGATCCACAGGCCAACAGCACTACCGGTGTTGGTTTCGATTTGCATAATATTACCAACAGTTTATACGATTGTATGGTAAATAATGCAACCGCAGAAGATGTGGTTTTGAAAAGTGAAATGCCTTATTTAGATGTTATCCCTTCTCATATTGATTTGGTAGGTGCCGAAATTGAAATGATCAATTACCCGAATCGGGAAAATGTTTTAAAAACAGTTTTAGAACCCATTAAAGAAAAATACGATTTTATTGTTATCGATTGTTCCCCTTCTCTTGGATTGATTACTGTAAATTCATTGGTTGCGGCCGATAGTGTTGCTGTTCCGGTTCAATGCGAATTTTTTGCTTTGGAAGGATTGGGGAAATTATTAAATACCGTAAAAATTGTGCAAAACAGGTTGAATCCGAATTTACAAATAGAAGGTATATTAATGACAATGTATGACGGCCGCTTACGTTTATGCAATCAGGTAGTCAGTGAAGTGAGAAGGCATTTCGACGATTTGGTTTTTTCAACCATCATTCATAGAAATACCAGATTAAGTGAAGCACCCAGTGTAGGCAAACCCGTTATTTTGTACGATGCAGAAAGCAAGGGCTCTGTTAATTATCTGAATTTGGCCAAAGAAATTTTACAAAAAAACGAAATGACCAATATGTCGAACACAGAACGAATAATTGAATAGACCTATTTACCTGTCATTTCAAAATAACTAACTGATCAAAACACATCATTGATTATGAGTGCACCAAAACAAAATAAAGCTTTATTAGGCAAAGGCATCCGCTCTTTACTGCAAAATATTGATGAAGATTTAAAAAATACAACCGGACATCTTAAAAACCAGATAGTTGAACAGGTTACCGGAGTAATGCGCATACCCATTCAGGATATTCAAATCAATCCCAAACAGCCCCGGCGTGATTTTGATGAAAATGCGCTTCAGGAATTAGCAGCTTCAATTAAATTACACGATATCATCCAACCTTTAACAGTATCTAAATTAGCCTCCGGAAAATACCAGCTCATTGCAGGCGAAAGAAGATACAGAGCAAGCAAATTAGCCGGATTAAAAGATGTACCTGTATATATCCGACAGGCTAATGATACAGAATTATTAGAGCTGGCTTTATTAGAGAATTTACAGCGTGAAGATTTAAATGCGATTGAAATTGGCTTAAGCTACAAACGCATGATGGAAGAATTAAATTATACACAAGAGCAGGTAGCCGAAAGAATGGGTAAAGAAAGAAGCACCATCACCAATTACATGCGTTTATTAAAATTGCCGCCTGATATACAGTTGGCAGTAAGAGGCAATAAAATTAGTATGGGGCATGCAAGAGCATTAATCAATATTGATAGTGTTGATAAACAGCTATTTGTTTTTAATGAAATTAAATCAAAGGAATTAAGTGTGCGTCAAACCGAAGAATTGGTGCGCCAAATGTATAAGGCACAAAACCATCAGGCTGTTAAATCTTCCTCAAAAAACCAATTACCACCGGCTTATAAAAAAATTGAAGATAATTTAGCCTCTCACTTTGGTACCAAAGTTTCGCTGGCACATCAAAAAACAGGGAAAGGAAGTATTACATTGGAATATTATTCTTTACAGGAATTGAATAAAATTTTAGAGCTTATGAATATAAGCGTTAGCTAAAAATGAAGGTAAGCATTACAATATTCGGTATCATTATTTTTTTGAATACTGTATCTACTGCATTCAGCAGGAATGGCAGCAGTTTACCCGGCAGCAACATTCATGAAAAATTTTTGATGGATACTACGGGTGAAAACAACCAGAAAGAGGCCACAGGTCCTATTATAAAAAAAAAACACAATCCAAAAATTGCCACGCTCCGCTCTGCCATATTACCGGGTTTAGGCCAGGCATATAATCGCGAATACTGGAAAATTCCTATTGTTTATGGCGCTTTGGCTATTCCTACCATTACCTATTTATACAACAATACCTGGTACAAACGAACCAGAGATGCATACAACATAAAAATTAATAACGATACTGCTCATTTTGCCAATATTTATCCCATTTTACAAAATGTAGATCCGTCTGCTCTACAAACCTATCGCAACTCATTTAGAAAAGACAGAGACTACTCTATTCTCTGGTTCATGATTTTATGGGGTTTAAATGTAGTAGATGCCACAGTATATGGGCATTTAAAAGATTTTGATGTTAGCAACAATTTAAGTTTACATATTGAACCCACTTATAATCCTATGCTTTCGGCACCGGGATTAAGTTTTACCTTTAGTTTCAGAAATAAACACAATATTTTAAAACCATTACCCGATGCCAGGTAAATGGTATTTGTTTAAACTCCAAGCAATCGAATCATGAAAATTGCATTAATAGGTTATGGTAAAATGGGCCAGGCCATTGAAAAAGTGGCAGTAGCCAAAGGTCATGAAATTGTTTTAAAAATTGATGTAAACAATGCACATGAATTGAATGCAGCACATTTACAGAAAGCAGATGTTGCGATTGAGTTCACGGGCCCGCACAGCGCTTTCAGCAATGTAATGCAATGCATCAACAGCGGCACACCGGTAGTTTGTGGTTCAACCGGCTGGTTAGCAAAATGGCATGCAATAGAAGCGGCTTGTATACAACAAAAAGGTTCATTAATTTATGCCAGCAACTTCAGTATAGGCGTTAATCTGTTTTTTGAATTAAATAAATTTCTGGCACATTTAATGAACCAGCATCCGGAATATGAAGTAACCATTACAGAAATTCATCATACACAAAAAAAAGATGCACCCAGCGGTACAGCTATTTCATTGGCAGAACAAATTATGCAAGAAATACCATCGAAAAAAAAATGGGTTAATACCATTACAAACCTCGCAGATGAATTAAGTATCATTTCAGAGCGAATTGATCCTGCACCCGGCACACACAAAATTTTGTACCACTCAACAATTGATGATATTGAAATTGTACATACCGCACATAGCCGAATGGGCTTTGCCGGCGGAGCAGTTTTGGCTGCCGAATTTTTGATAGGTAAACAGGGAATTTTTACAATGAAAGATGTATTAGGGTTACATTAAAACCGCTTACATGTTTTTTGAATCAGAAAAACAACTTCCTTTCTTGTAGCAATCAATACAAACTAACGTGTTGTGCTATTAAGCTCTGAAAAGCTTACTGGGCATAAGTTTCAATAAAATTGGCTCAACAGCCATTAGTTATACAGAGTTTACTGAAACACCATTAGGCAATAAGTTTCAAACGAAAACTGATTTTAATAGTACAACACGTTACAAACTACTCAACATTTAGCATGGTGATTGTTATTCTGTTATCATGAATTTACAAATGCATAACAATAAAATAAGTACATTTAACAGCATGTTGAAAAAGCAAAATAGTTCACGATATTCGTTGAAAGATTTAACATTGAATATAAAATAACCCTGTGTATGCTGTCTAAAAAAACACAATATGCTTTTAAAGCACTGATTTATCTTGCACAACATCAGGATAATGATCCTGTTTTAATTGCAGAAATTTCTAAAAAGAAAAATATTCCAATAAAATTTCTGGAAAACATTCTGCTCGAATTAAAAAAAGCAGGTATTTTAGAAAGTAAGAAAGGTAAGGGTGGTGGCTATTTTTTTAAAAGTCCACCTTCATCCATTCCTTTGGCAAAGGTGATGCGTACTGTGGAGGGGCCTATTGCTTTATTACCTTGTGTAAGTTTAAATTTTTATGAGAAATGTAAAGATTGTGAAGAAGAAGTCTGTGGCCTGAATAGAGTGATGATAGAAGTAAGAGACGCTTCTTTAAAAATTTTAGAAGGTAAAACTGTGGCAGATTTAGCCATGTTGTCATGATAAAAGAAGAAAATATTATTTTTACTCCTGAACATCTGCATTGCCATCATCGTATCTGCACAGCCCGTGCACGAAATAAAACATAGTGATACAACAAAACCTGTATTATTCACTACAGTGCATCAAAATAATTTTTAAAACTAAACATGCTGCAAATTAGCAATCATATCTGCAGTCATTAATTGCAAATTAAAATCGGGTTGCCAGTTCCAATCTTTTTTTGCGGTAGTATCATCAATACTTTGCGGCCAGCTATCGGCAATGGTTTGGCGGTAATCGGGCTGGTATGCAATGGTAAAATCAGGAATAAATTGCTGAATGGCTGTTGTAATTTCTTTTGGTGAAAAACTCATGGCAGCAACATTATAAGAAGTTCGTACAGTTATTTGATCCTGTGGTGCCTCCATTAAACTTAATGTGGCTTTAATGGCATCGGGCATATACATCATGGGCAAATAAGTGTCTTCTTTCAGAAAACAGGTATATTTTTGTTCTTCAAGTGCAGCATGGAAAATTTCAATGGCATAATCAGTTGTACCACCACCCGGGGCAGACTTATAACTGATTAAACCTGGATAACGAAGGCTTCTTACATCAACCCCATACCGTTGATGGTAATAATTACACCAAAATTCACCTGCGTATTTACTGATACCATAAACAGTAATAGGCTCAATAATAGTTTGTTGCGGACAATTTATTTTTGGTGAAGTAGGTCCAAAAACTGCAATACTGCTTGGCCAGTAAACTTTATGAATTTGCTCTTCCCGGGCAATATCTAAAACATTTAATAACCCCTGCATATTCAGGTTCCAGGCAAGATTTGGATTTTTTTCGCCGGTAGCAGATAAGATAGCCGCCAATAAATAAATCTGTGTAATATTTTGCCGTATTACCTGCACATGCAACATTTCCTTATTCATTACATCTAAACTAACATAAGGCCCTGTTCCTTTCAGTAAATCATTTTCTTCCCGTAAATCAGAAGCCACAACATTTGCATTGCCATACACTTTTCTTAAAGCAAGGGTTAATTCTACACCTATCTGTCCGCTGGCTCCAATCACCAAAATTTTATCTTTCACCATTTAATTTAAATTTACTAACAATTGTTAGCGCAAAGAAAACAAAAATGCATGTAAGTTCGCATTTCAATAACTCATTTAATTTTATGATGCCTGCATACTTATCTTCTGTATTAAAAAATCAACAATATCATCCACAACAATTTTTTTTAATTGCCGGGCCCTGTGTAGTAGAAAATGAAGAATTGGTAATGGAAGTAGCAGATAAAGTATATAGCATCTGCCTAAAATTAGGTATACCTTATATATTCAAGGCCAGTTATCGAAAAGCGAACAGAACCAGTGTGAACTCATTTACGGGTTTAGGCGATGAGGTTGGATTAACATTGATAGAAAAAGTAGGCAAAACTTTTGGCCTTCCTACCACTTCAGATATTCATGCACACGATGAAGCAGCCGAAGCAGCAAAGTATATAGATATTTTACAAATCCCCGCTTTTCTTTGCCGGCAAACTGATTTATTGCAGTCTGCTGCAGTTACCCATAAAATTATTAATGTAAAAAAAGGACAATTTTTAAGTGGTCCTGCCATGCAGTTTGCAGTTGATAAAATTAAAAAAGCCGGAAACCAGCAAATCATGTTAACAGAACGAGGTACTACATTTGGGTATCAGGATTTGGTGGTAGATTACAGAAATATTACCTGGATGAAAGCTTTAGATACACCGGTGATAATGGATTGTACCCATAGCTTACAACAACCCAATCAAACCAGTGGCGTTACCGGCGGTAACCCTGCGTTAATTGAAACCATTGCAAAAGCAGCAATAGCAACCGGGGCAGACGGTTTATTTATTGAAACCCATCCCAACCCGGCAAAGGCACTTAGTGATGGAGCCAATATGCTGCCACTTCATTTACTGGAAAATTTACTTGAAAAACTGGCTTCTCTGAGGGAAACAGTGGTTAAAATTGGTTAATACAATTGAAAAATATTTTATAAATACTTCAGCGGATTTCTTCTCGCATTGAGAATGTATCGCTTTATATTCATCCAGAAAGCAAGAATCATATATATAATCAGTGGTGATCCCATGGTTAGAAATGAAATATAAATAAACCACATCCTAATTCTTGAAGTGGCAATACCAAGTTTTTCACCTATTGCTGTGCAAACACCAAAAGCATGCATTTCCATAAACTCACGTAACTTATTCATCAGTTTCATAGTGTTTATTTTAGAAATAAACTTTATGCAATTTACTGTATTTACAAATAGTAACTGCAAAACAATTCATAAAACAGTTTTTTACCGCCTTTTGTTTTATCGTAATTTTGCATTTTCAAAAAACTTGAAACAGTTCACTTTATTAAAGTCATCTCTTCTCATTCATCAAATTATAAAATAGCAATTATGGCATTCGACCTTGAAATGATTAGAAAAGTTTACGCTGAAATGCCGGCTAAAATAGCCGCAGCCCGTAAAACTTTAGGCAGACCCTTGACACTGGCAGAAAAAATATTATTTGCACACCTACACTCAGAACAACCTTTCAATAACTTTGAAAGAGGCAAAAGTTATGTTGACTTTGCTCCAGACAGAGTAGCGATGCAGGATGCTACCGCACAAATGGCCCTGTTGCAATTTATGCAGGCAGGCAGGCCTAAAGTTGCCGTACCCTCAACAGTACATTGTGATCACTTAATTACAGCACGTGTAGAAGCAAAAGAAGATTTGCAGGTAGCTACTGCCGAAAGCAAAGAAGTATATGATTTTTTAGCTTCTGTTTCTAACAAATATGGTATTGGTTTTTGGAAACCCGGTGCCGGAATTATTCACCAGGTGGTTTTAGAAAATTATGCTTTTCCAGGCGGTATGATGATAGGTACTGACTCTCATACTGTAAATGCAGGTGGCTTAGGTATGATTGCAATTGGAGTGGGTGGAGCAGATGCCTGTGATGTGATGGCGGGTTTACCCTGGGAACTGAAATGGCCTAAATTAATTGGCATTAAACTAACCGGAAAATTGAATGGATGGGCTGCACCGAAAGATATTATTTTAAAAGTTGCAGGAATTCTTACTGTAAAAGGTGGAACCGGAGCCATTGTTGAATATTTTGGTGAAGGTGCAGCGGCCCTTAGTTGCACCGGAAAAGGAACCATTTGTAATATGGGGGCTGAAATTGGTGCCACCACTTCTACATTTGGTTATGATGATAGCATGAGCCGTTATTTAAAAGCCACCGGCCGCAAAGAAGTAGCTGCAATGGCAGATACCATCAAATCATATTTGAATGCCGATCCGGAAGTGTATGAAAATCCCGAAAATTATTTTGATCAGGTGATTGAAATTAATTTAAATGAATTGGAACCGCATTTAAATGGGCCTTTTACACCCGATTTGGCTACACCTATTTCTAAAATGAAAGAAGCTGCCGCTGCAAACGGATGGCCCACCAAAGTAGAAGTTGGGTTAATTGGCAGCTGTACCAACTCTTCATACGAAGACATTAGCAGAGCGGTTAGTTTAGCAAAACAAGTTGCTGATAAACAATTAAAAACAAAAGCAGAATATACAATTACCCCCGGTTCTGAACAAGTAAGATTTACCATTGAAAGAGATGGCTTTTTAGATACATTTGAAAAGATTGGTGCAAAAGTTTTTGCCAATGCCTGCGGGCCTTGTATTGGCATGTGGGATAGAATGGGCGCAGAAAAGCAGGAAAAAAACACCATTGTACATTCATTTAACAGAAACTTTGCCAAACGTGCCGATGGTAACCCCAATACCTATGCTTTTGTGGCTTCGCCTGAAATGGTAACTGCATTAGCCATTGCCGGCGATTTAACTTTTAATCCATTAACAGATTATTTAACGAACGAAAAAGGTGAAAAAGTAAAACTAGACCCTCCGGCAGGCATTGAATTACCCGCCAAAGGTTTTGCGGTAGATGATCCCGGTTATCAGGCACCCGCCGCCGATGGAAGTAAGGTGAATGTTGTGGTTGACCCACAATCAAAACGTTTACAACTCTTAGCACCTTTCCCGGCATGGGAGGGTACCGATTTAAAGGGATTAAAACTACTCATTAAAGCAAAAGGAAAATGTACCACTGACCATATTTCTATGGCAGGCCCATGGTTAAAATACCGTGGCCATTTAGATAATATTTCCAACAATTTATTAATTGGTGCTATTAACTTTTTTAACGAAAAACCCAATTTGGTAAAAAACCAGTTAACAGGCGCTTACGGCCCCGTTCCCGATACCCAAAGGGCTTATAAAGCAGCAGGTATTGGTACCATTGTGGTGGGCGATGAAAATTATGGAGAAGGCTCTTCCCGTGAACATGCCGCCATGGAACCCCGGCATTTAGGTGTACGTGTAGTTTTAACCAAATCATTTGCCCGGATTCATGAAACCAACCTAAAAAAACAAGGCATGCTGGCATTAACTTTTGCCAACAAAAATGATTACGATAAAATTGCTGAAAATGATACCATTGATATTACTGGTTTAACCGAATTTGCACCCGGTAAGCCTTTAACTATTGTTTTACATCATGCAGATGGCAGTTCAGAAGCAATTATTGCCAACCATACCTACAATCAGCAACAGATTGAATGGTTTAAAGCTGGGGCTGCTTTAAATATCATCCGCAAACAAGTAGCCGGGAAATAAATAGGTTGATCAATTCAATTAAAAAAAGAGGAGCGCTGAGCAATAGGCGCTCTTTTTTTTATTTCATCCGCATTGATCGGATCAATATATGAATAACTTAGCCTTCCAAAAGCATATCTACACTTATTTTAAAAAACAGTTTCTTATTTTAACCATAAACACTTACTTTTGCAGCCCCAATTCTGTTTTGGCAGAATCATACTTTCAAAAGAAAGTTTGTCCATTGGGTAAAAACCAATTTAAACAATTAAAAAAAGGGTAATGAACAATTACGAATTAATGATCATTTTTACCCCGGTACTTTCAGAAGATGATTTTAAATCAGCTCAAAAAAAGTATACGGAACTGGTAACCGAAAATGGCGGAACCATTGTGCACAGCAATCCCTGGGGATTAAAATCGCTGGCTTATCCCATTCAGAAAAAAACAACGGGTATTTATTGGGTATTAGAATATACCGCCAATCCCGATTTCAATGAAAAATTGAAAATTCAAATGTTACGTGATGAGCAAATCATGCGTCACATGATTACAAAACTCGATAAAAACGCCGTCGAGTACAACTATGTAAAAAGAAATGGCGGATTTAAAATAACCGAAAAAATGGAGGGATAAACCATGGCAAAGAATGAAATTAAATACCTTACCGCCATTAAGCAGGAAAAACCCAAAAAGAAATTCTGCCGGTTTAAAAAATATGGCATTAAATACGTTGATTATAAAGATGTTGAATTTTTAAAGAAATTCATCAATGAACAAGGTAAAATGTTGCCTAAACGCTTATCAGGCAATTCTTTAAAATACCAGCGTAAAGTAGGTGATGCCATTAAAAAAGCACGCCAAATGGCCTTATTACCATACGTAACCGATCTTTTAAAATAAAATTTCTTAGTAACCTCCCTAACCTCTGTAAAATTGAATGAGGGACAGTTTCATCAACTGGGTAAAGGGAACTAAATTCAATAATATGCAAGTTATTTTAATTCAGGATGTAGATAATTTAGGAGGCAAAAACGAGTTGGTAGCTGTTAAAAACGGTTATGCCCGCAATTACCTTATTCCTCAAAAATTAGCAGTAGAGGCTAGTCCTTCCAATTTAAAACAATTAGAAGAACGCTTAAAAGTACAGACCAAAAAAGAAGCAGCTATGCTGGCTGAAATTCATAAGGTTACTGAAGTACTGAAATCATCTCCAGTAAAAATTGGTGTAAAAACCGGTACCAGTGGCAAAATTTTTGGAACGGTTACTGCTTTACAAATTACCCGCGCCATTCGCAACCAAAAAGGATATGAAATTGATCGCAGAAGAATTCATATTGTATCAGAAGTGAAAGAAATTGGCCTGCACAAAGCATCAATCGATTTTGGCAATGGCAACCTTGCAGAAATTGAATTTGATGTGGTAGCTGAGTAAAACAGCCTTTTCACCATATTTTAAACCGTAGCAAGCGCTGCGGTTTTTTTGTGCCCGTTCACCACAAACCCACTTATTAAAAAAAAAATTGGGGAAACAAATAAAAAAATTATCTTCGTTTGTCCAATGACCAGTTCTTCCATTTCTCTAGAAGGTTTTCACGTAAATGCTTCGGGGCTTTTGGTTACTGTTTTCATCATTGGTATCACTTAACTTAATTTTTTAAAATGAACATTTACGTTGGAAATTTGAACTGGAACATGACCAGTGAAGACCTGCAAGAACTTTTTGCGCCTTATGGCGAAGTTACCTCAGCAAAAATCGTAACAGACAAATTCAATAACAACCGCAGCAAAGGTTTCGGTTTTGTTGAAATGCCTGATGACGAAGCTGCAAGAACTGCTATCAGTGCATTACATGACACAGATGTGCAGGATCGCAAAATCGTTGTAAACGAATCTACCCCTCGCCCTGAAGGCGAAAGAAAAAGCGGTGGCTTTAAGAAAAGCTACGGCGGTGGCGGCGGAAGCCGCGGTGGTGGATTTGGTGGTAACCGTGGCGGAAGCGGCGGTGGCTACAATCGCGATCGCGGTGGTAACGGTGGTGGATATAACAG